>NZ_CM187558.1:2165000-2370000 GCF_059821525.1 Exiguobacterium sp. RM11
TTGTCATTTTCGATACGAACAAGATTCGCCCTCTTTTCAAAAAACTCCTGCCGAAAAAGTGCAGGAACTTCTCACCCGTTTGAAGATGAGCTATGATAGAGACAGACTATTGGAGGGATTCACTTATGAAAAAACGGGGGAACAAAATCAACCGTGCACGTAATATAGCGTTACTCCTGATTTTTGGCGGAATCGGTGTCATGTATCTCGGACTTCTCGCCAAATCCATTACTTGGCTCATGATTATTTTTATGCTCCTTGGATTTATCATGGTGCTCGCAAGCTCTGCCCTTTACTTCATCGTCGGGATGGCCTCGACAAAAGCAATCATCGTCACGTGTCCGAACTGTGAGAAAGAGACGAAAATGCTCGGGCGCGTCGACTTATGTATGCATTGTGATGAACCGCTCACAATTGACCGCTCACTTGAAGGTAAAGAGTTTGATGAAAAATATAACAAGCGTCAGTCGCAACAAACTGACTGATACAAAAAACCACATCCGAATATTCGGATGTGGTTTTTAATGTGTTTGTGATTGCTCAGATTGGCAAGACGGGCACGTTCCGTACACTTCAAGGCGGTGACGATCGACTTTGAACCCAGTCAATTGAGATGCGACCGATTCGATTTCATCTAACACTGGATAGTTGAAGTCGACGACTTTTCCACACGTGTCACAAATGATGTGATAGTGTTTCGACGTCACAAAATCAAAGCGACTAGAGGCGTCCCCATAGTTCATCTCTTGAACGAGACCCACTTCTTTAAAGACGCGCAAGTTGTTATATACAGTGGCCACACTCATGTTTGGAAACCGTGCGGCAAGTGCCTTATAAATGTCATCCGCTGTCGGGTGACTGTGCTCCGTGACGAGGTACTCCAAAATGGCCTGGCGCTGAGGCGTCATTCTGACTCCATGTTCCCGGAGCGACTGAACAGCATGGTCAAGCATTTCGCTTCCCACGTCAATCCCTCATTTCTTCTATAAAATTCATGCGAAATAGTTTTGAACATTAACTTATTTCTTACATAGTAATCTTTATAAATAGTGTACTGATTTCTCAACTACTCGTCAAACACTGAGCTTATGCGGTTGACGGCTATGATACAATAAGTGCGAATTTGAATAAGGAGGCAATACATATGACTACTTCATCAAATCGTCAGTCATCCGATGCATTATACCAAGATGCACTCACTCACATCGTCGGAGGTGTCAACAGTCCATCCCGTTCATTTAAAGCGGTCGGTGGCGGCGCCCCTGTTTATATGGAACGAGGCGAAGGTGCCTATTTTTATGATGTAGACGGCAACCGTTACATCGATTATTTGGCGGCATACGGTCCAATCATTACCGGCCATGCCCATCCACACATTCATGAAGCGCTTATGAACGCTTCTTCAAAGGGTTTATTATACGGAACACCTCACCGTCTCGAGGTCGAGTTTGCCAAGAAACTAAAACAAGCCATCCCTTCTATGGATAAGGTACGATTCACCAACTCTGGAACAGAAGCCGTGATGACGACAGTTCGAGTCGCCCGTGCTTATACCGGTCGTGAACTCGTTGTGAAATTCAGCGGTTGCTACCACGGACATTCGGATCTCATGCTGATTGCAGCAGGTAGTGGTCCAGCAACACTCGGTTCTCCAGACTCAGCAGGTGTGACAAAAGCCACAGCTAAAGAAGTCATCACCGTCCCATTCAACGACATCGAAGCGTATCGCGAGATGATGAAGGAATGGGGAGACCAGGTCGCATGTGTTCTCGTCGAGCCGATTGTCGGGAACTTCGGAATCGTAGAACCGAAGCCAGGTTTCCTCCAGGCTGTTAATGACATCACGCACGAACATGGCGCTCTCGTCATCTATGATGAAGTCATCACAGCATTCCGCTTCACATATGGAAGTGCCCAACAAGTATACGGAATCGAACCGGATATGACGGCACTTGGGAAGATTATTGGTGGTGGTCTACCAATTGGCGCTTATGGCGGAAAAGCCGAAATCATGGAGACGGTCGCACCACTCGGACCTGCGTATCAAGCCGGCACAATGGCAGGAAACCCGGCCTCGATGGCGACAGGAATCGCGTGTCTCGAGGTACTTGAACAACCTGGCGTTTATGAAAAGTTAGACAAGCTCGGTGCACGACTTGAGGCAGGGATCCGTGAAGCGGCAGAGAAACATGACGTGACCATCACGCTCAACCGTTTGAAGGGAGCGCTCACGGTATACTTCACGGATGAAATCGTCACTGATTATGAGGGTGCTGAAAAATCGGACGGTGAGAAGTTCGGACGCTTCTTCAAGTTGATGCTTGAAAACGGCGTGAACTTGGCCCCATCGAAATATGAGGCATGGTTCCTCACAACAGAACATACGGAACAAGATATCGACGAGACAATCGAAGCGGTCAACCGCTCGTTTGCACAGTTGTGAGAAAGAGATGCGTGAGCATCTCTTTTTTATTGCCTAAAAGGGGACACCTTCACCAAAAGTGTCTCTTTTTATTGAGTACCGTCTCCCATTACAGTAGAACCAAGGAGGTGCTCATAATATGAAATTCAAGAATTTTCCATTAAACGTCCGTTTGCGACTCGTTTGTGGATTTTGCATTCGAATCGTCGGCTCTGCCATTTTCCCATTCATGGCGCTCTACTTTTCAGAAGAACTTGGCAAAGTGCCCGCTGGAATTATCATGACGTCATTCGTGATCGTCGGCTACTTGACCGGCCTATTCGGTGGGTACTTCTCCGATCGTTTCAATCGGAAAGTTATCTTACAAATTGGTCAGGTGATTCAAATCATCTGTTTTCTTGGTATGACCGTCGCCATTCACCCATCGAACAACTGGGCACTCGTCGTTGCCATCCTTTACTTCGGGCATGCCGTGTCGAACGGATTGAACTATCCGGCACTCGAGGCGATTGTCATCGATTCCATGGAAGAGTCGAATCGAAAAGCCATCTATGTATATGACTATTGGCTCGTCAATTTGGCCATCGCAGGAGGCGTCATGCTTGGAGGTGCCTTTTATCGAGACCATCGCTTCGCTCTCTTCATCGGCATGACAATCGTTCTTACAATCACGACGATTGTACTTCAACGTTATTTGGTCGATACGTATACTGGGAACCGTTCGACTCCGTCAAATCCGATTCACGGGGTCATCGAAAACTATAAAATCGCGTTGCGCGATCGTCGTTGGATCACCTTCGTCCTCGGAAGTATGCTCGTCTTTTCGACCGAGTTTCATATGGCGAATTACATCGGTGTCCATTTAGCCGAGTCATTTGAAAGTCGACAAATTTTCGGAATACCATTTGACGGAGTACGCATGATGGCTTTTATGCAACTTGAAAACACGTTGCTCGTCGTCGCCATCACGTTCGCCGTCACCGCATTCGTCAAGCGGTTTAAAGAGAAAGCCGTCTTCTTCGTCGGATTATCGTTGTACGTGACGGCCTATGCCGCCATCACATCAATGAATTCCTTCATCGTTCTCGCCGCACTTGCGATCATCTTTACGCTTGGTGAACTTCTTTACTCTCCGATTCGACAAGTGAAACAAGTCGATTTGCTCGACCCTGAGCGACGCGCTTCTTATCTTGCATTCGGTGGCCTGACGTTCCATGGTGCCAAACTCGTCGCGGCAGCCGGTATCGTCGTCGGTGCGTTCATCGGTCCTATCTTCATGAGCGGGTATATCTTTATCTTTGGTGCCCTCGGTGCTTACTTGTATTATGTATCGCTATATAAGATGCAACCCGCTCGCCAACTCGCGGCTTGACGTTTAACATGAAGACAAAACGGTAAAACAGTACGATGAAGGAGGCGAAGCACTTGCCTGCGATTGTGTTATTCGATGGAGACTGTAACTTTTGCGATGCCAGTGTCCAGTTCATTATTCGTCACGACCGACATGCCTCGATTCACTTTGCATCGCTCCAAAGCGAAGTCGGTCATTCGTATCGAGCACGACACCGAATCCCAGAAGCAGTCGACAGTATCGTCTACATTGAAGAAGGTGTTCCTTACTTGAAATCAGACGCAGCGATTCGGATTGCCGAGCACCTTGATGGCCGTTGGCGCCTGCTCCGATTCATCCGATTCGTACCCAAATGGATTCGTGATCGCGGATATGATCTCTTCGCCAAACATCGAACACGTCTATTCGGGAAGAAGGAAGTGTGCACGCTCCCTTCCCCCGATGTGCGTAAACGATTTTTAGACCACTAAAAAAGTCGAGCCCTATACGGACTCGACTTTTTCGTTATTCAACTACGGCTAAATCTTGAATCATATACAAATCATAATAGGCACCACGACGACGCATCAGTTCTTCGTGTGTTCCTGTCTCCATGATTTGTCCGTTCTCGACAACGACGATTTGATCGGCGTCGGTGATCGTCGACAAGCGATGGGCAACGATTAACGTCGTCCGCCCTTTCGTCAGACGAGCAAGCGAGTCTTGAATCATCGCTTCACTCTCTAAGTCGAGCGCACTCGTCGCCTCATCTAGAATCAAAATCGGAGGGTTCTTCAAGAACACACGCGCGATTGCAAGTCGTTGCTTTTGTCCCCCGGAGAGCTTGACACCTTTCTCCCCGACCGGTGTCGCATATCCGTCTTGCAGTTTCGAGATAAACTCATGGGCGTTAGCCGCCTTCGCCGCTGCGATGACTTCTTCATCCGTCGCATCCGGATTCCCCATGCGGATGTTCATCGCGACCGATTCACTGAAGAGGACGGAGTCCTGCATAACCATTCCAATCTGGTCACGGAGCGCACGCAATTTGAAATCACGTACATCGACCCCGTCGATTTTGATACTTCCATCCGTCACGTCATAGAAGCGTGGAATCAGACTGACCAGTGTGGACTTTCCGCCACCGGACATCCCGACGAATGCTACGCGTTCCCCAGAACGAATTTGAAGGTTCACATCGTTCAATGCTCGTGTTCCGTCTTGCTCATATGAAAAGCTCACATGCTCAAGATCGATTTTACCCGCTGTCGACAGTGGGACGAATCCGTTCGGTTTCTCCTCGATATCATATGTCTCATCCAAGAATTCAAAGACACGGTCCATCGAAGCGACCGACTGCGTGAGTGTCGTCGCCGAGTTGACGAGACGTCCGAGCGGCGCATAGAGACGGTCAATATAAGCAATGAACGCAACGAGCGTACCGAGCGTTACCTGTTCTTGAATAACGAGCCACGACGCCGTTGTGAAGATGAGGATCGGCGCGATATCAGTGATGGTTGAAACGACGACATACGTTTTGGCGTTCCAACTCGTATGTTTAAGCGCCGCATTCAAGAAACCGCCGTTCTGTTGTTCGAATGCCTTGTTTTCATAAGGCTCTAGCGCAAAACTCCGAATGACCGCCATCCCGTTCACACGTTCCGTCAAATGCCCCTGCAAATCAGCGAGCGCTGCCGAGCGTTCACGCGTCAAACGACGCAACCGTCCATAGAAATAACGGACCGCAAATGCATAAAACGGAAGTGGTAAGATGGCAATCAGTGTGAGTTGTGGATCAATCGTGTACATGATTCCAATAGCGATGAAAATCGTAATCATATCGAGCCAAATATTCATCAAGCCGGTGATGACGAAGTCTTTCGTCTGTTCGACGTCGTTGATGATCCGCGAAATGATTTGCCCCGTCTTATTGTTTGAATAAAAGCGAAGCGACAACTTCTGGACGTGATCGAACAGTCTGTTCCGCACATCGAACAAGACACGGGTCGCGGCCCACTGTGCCAAATATTGACGCAAGTATTCAATTGGTGGCTTGAAAACTAGGAAGACGAAGAAGACGATACTGAATAACCAGACAAGCGTCGTATAGTCCTGTCTCGGCGCATCGTCACCTAAATAATTATCAATGACATATTTATAAAGTAACGGTAATCCGAGCGGGATGGAAAACTTTAAAATCCCGACGAAAATCGTCAGGGCAATTTGTTTTTTATAAGGCTTAACAAATTGCAGATAACGTTTAATACTACCCATAGTTCCTCCTTCATTAAGAAAAAAAGCGGAGATGAGGAATCATCTCCGGTAACGTGCTTCGTATTCGCGATACCATTCATCGACGAATGTTGGGTTGAACGGCCCTTTCCGTCCTCGAATCCAGTTGATCAGTTCTTGCACGTTCTGCTTCAAGATTCGATCAATCGCTTTCGGATAATTCATCTCGCGACGATGCCGCTCATATTCATCTTCATCTAAAATCGTATACGACATATCCGGGAACACCTTGATGTCCAAATCGTAATCGATGTATTTGATGGCACGTTCATCCCCATCAAATGTAGTCGGCGAACCTAGATTACAGTAGTAGTAAATCCCGTCTTCGCGAATCATACAGATGACATTGAACCAATACTCAGATGAAAAGTAGCAAATTGCCGGCTCACGCGTTCTCCATTGCCGACCGTCTGATTCACTGACCATGATGCGGTCGTTGAATCCGATCATATCCGTTTTTGACGACTGAAGGACGAGCGTTTCTTCCCAAACGCGATGCAAAGTTCCGTTGTGCTTGTAGCTCTGTATCTCGATTTTGCTACCTGCTTTGGGAAATAAGCTCATAAGCTCCTCCTTTCCGCTGTGATGCTATACAATTCTCATATTTAATTATAGCGACTTTCAGAACCAATGAAAAAGGAAATCTCTTATTTTCATGAATTTAGTGTTTTTTGGAAGGCCCGTGCCCGTTCCTGAAACATCGGACGAAGCACGAAATATTCGACGAGTATGTTCGGAACATAGCTATCGAACGTCACTTCGTCAATCATGACCGCCTTTCCGTCACGCGACTCGACTCGGTGCACGTGCGTGAACCGTTTGAACGGAAACGGCAGTGTCTTCCCTTGATCACAGAACGCCCTGTTTCCTGAAATCGTGATGGCACTATTCCAGGGCAATTCTATTGGACCGACCCCTATTAACAACTTCACTTCATTGCCTTCGACCGAGGCACCATCCCCCATTAGACGTACTTTAGGAAACTTTGTCAGCTTCGTCAAAAGCGAAGCATCCTGTAATAGATCCCATAGCGTATCAACCGCCGTATCGTATGTCGACTCTACATCAAATCGTCTCACTTTCACCACCTGCCAATCGTTCTAGTTTTTGTTGAGCCACAGAAACCGTCTTCACCTCGCGCTCTGAGGCGTCTAACCAAACGACATCATCGGTCGGGAGCGTATCGACTCGATATAAATCGATATACCAAACGATATGGGAGAAGACGTGTTTCACTTGCCCGAGATAAGTTCCGTTTACCTGTTCCCCCGTTCCTCGTTCGGTAAGCGGATATTGCCACATCCCAGCGAGCAGTCCTTTTTCTGGTCGTTGTTCATAGGCGACTTTCCCATCTTTTTCGATACATAGCGCGTCATACATTTCGACACGTGCCGCTCCTTTTTTCGTTTTCACCGGCAGCTCATCTTGAACGTGGTGGGCATACGCATAACAGGTGTCTTGGACCGGACAAAGCGAGCACATCGGATTTTTCGGTGTACAGACCGTCGCCCCTAACTCCATGACGCCCTCATTAAAATCGGACGCATATGTCGGGTTCATCAAACGACGAACGACTTGTTCAAACAGTTTACGCGTCTTCGGTACGGCGATATCGTCATAGATCCCGAATTGTCGCGACATGACGCGCATGACGTTCCCATCGACTGCTGGTTCCGGTTGGTTGTAAGCAATCGACAACACCGCTCCCGTCGTATAAGGGCCGACTCCCTTCAATTTTTCGAAACGTTCCTTCTCTTCGGGGACGATGCCATCATAAACAGAAGCGACTTCTTTGACTGCCTCGTGTAAGTTTCGGATGCGTGAGTAATACCCGAGACCTTCCCAATATTTAACGACTTCGTCTATTTCAGCAGAAGCGAGCGCTTCAAGTGTCGGGAAGCGTTCCATGAAACGGTTGTAATACGGAATGACCGTATCGACTCTCGTCTGTTGTAACATGACCTCACTCACCCAAACACGATATGGATTTTTCGCATGACGCCAAGGTAAATCACGCTTTTCACGATTGAACCATGTGACCAATTCCTCATTGAATTGATGAATATTATAATTTGTGAACAATTTATCAAGATTAAGCATTGTGTTTCCCCTCGTTTTAAAAATATTGTATGATAAATAAGAATAGATGACGTTATATTGTGTTTATTGATGGAGGTGCTGAAGCACATTGGATACTGCGACACACATTGGTATGGGACTTGGTTTAAGTGCCATCGCGACGCTCAGCCCGGAAGTGTCAGGTGATGCACAGATGTTTCTGGCCATGACAGCCACGGCTCTCGTCGGCTCGCATGCCCCAGACTTCGACACCGTCTTTAAGTTAAAAGGAAATAGTACGTATTTACGCCAACATCGCGGTCGTTCACATGGAATCACCGCACTGCTTGCTTGGCCGATTATCGTCAGTGCCGTCATCGGTACGGTGCTTGGCGTCAATCCCGCCTCCCTATGGGTAATGGCACAAATCGCTGTGTTGTTACACGTCACGGTCGACTTGTTCAACGCTTACGGGACGCAAGCACTACAGCCATTTTCGAAAAAATGGATCGGCTGGGGTGTCATCGGAACGTTTGATCCGTACTTGTTCTCTGCTTATTACGGTGCATATGCATTATGGATGATTACCGGTGCGACTGTCCCTATTTTTGCATTGCTCATTGCGCTTGTCATTAGTTACTATGCAATTCAGTTTAAATTGCGTAACCGTGCGCTCGCTACTGTAGCAAGACACTTTGCAGGTGCACATGAATTATTCATCTCACCAGGAATCGGTTGGGATGATTGGCACGTCGCCGTCCGTTTCCGCGATGGTCTCGGAGCCGTGAAAGTGAAAAAAGGGAAAGTTATCGAGTGTGGTCGTTTCCGCGACAAACCGATGCCTGGGGAAGAAGATCTGCATTTCGTCGAAGCTCGAAAAAATGCTGATCTGCAGGCGTTCCTCGAGTTTTCAAAAATTCACACATATACCGTGACACGCCATAACGGCATGATCGAGTACCGTTTCACGAATCTACGTTATTTCTCGAAAAATATGTATCCGTTCGTTGCTGTCGTCATCGTAGACGAACAGTCGAACGAAGTATTGTCTTCCTTTACTGGTTGGGTATTCAGTGAAGACAGCCTTCAGAAAAAACTAGTATACGAACAATAAAAAGTCGCTCAGATGAGCGACTTTTCTTATGCTTCAGCTTCAGTGAACTGCAGCTCGAACTCAAATTTGACTTTCTTATCGACGAGGACACCTCCCGCTTCGAGCGCTTGGTTCCATGTCAATCCATAATCTTCTCGGTTGAGAGAACCTTCCCCGGAGAACGCGTGTTTCATGTTCCCCCATGGATCTTTTGCACTTCCCTCATACTCGACTTCGAACGTTTCTTCCCTTGTCGTTCCTCGAATCGTCAAATCCCCTGTCAACTCAAACTCACCGCCGCCTTTCGAGCGGAATGATGTCGATTGAAACACGATATGTGGATATTCTTCTGCATTGAAGAAGTCTCCTGAACGAAGGTGATTGTCTCGATCCGAATTGTTTGTATCCACGGATGCTGCCTGAATCGTAACTTTTACACTCGCATTTGCCAAGTCGTTCGGGTCTCCGTTCGCTTCTATATCAAACTCTTTAAATTCGCCTTTTACCTTTGAAATCATCATATGTTTAACGGTAAAGGTGATGGAACTGTGCGCCGGGTCAACTTGATATGTCTTTGCCATGTTAGTTCACTCCTTATAGGTAATTGAATGATGTACACAATGTACTGATTACCAAAAACCTTGACTTCAAAACGTTTTTACAAAAGATTGACAAATTATTGTCGAAAAATTTTGACTTTTATCACAACATACCGTTACGATAAAAAAAGGGAGTCGTTCGCTTACCTAAAAATGTAAGCGCATACATAACTCCTCTATCTCGTATGAAAAGGGAGGAACGAACATGATTTATGAAGTACCGAACTCAGCAGGAACGAAAGTACAGTTTAAGGACCGTTACGAGAACTTTATTAACGGAAAGTGGACCGCACCGGCTGGTGGGGAATACTTTGAAAACACATCTCCTGTAAATGGGAAAGTATTATGTGAAGTCGCCCGCTCAACGAAAGAGGATATTGAACTCGCATTGGACGCTGCGCATGCAGCAAAAGAGGATTGGGGCAAAACGTCCGTCGCGGAACGTTCTGTCATCTTGAATAAAATTGCTGATCGCATGGAAGAGAATCTCGAGATGCTCGCATATGCAGAAACATGGGAGAATGGTAAAGCAGTTCGGGAAACGCTCAATGCCGACCTTCCGCTCGCCATTGATCACTTCCGTTACTTCGCCGGTGTGATTCGTTCACAGGAAGGCGGAATCAGTGAACTCGACAACGATACAGTCGCCTATCACTTCCATGAACCGCTCGGCGTCGTCGCTCAAATCATTCCGTGGAACTTCCCAATCTTGATGGCGGTATGGAAACTTGCTCCGGCACTCGCAGCTGGAAACTGTGTCGTCTTAAAACCAGCCGAACAAACACCTTCTTCGATCATGGTCCTCATGGAACTCATTGAAGACTTATTGCCACCCGGTGTCGTCAACATCGTAAACGGTTTCGGTCTTGAGGCAGGTAAACCGCTCGCATCGAGTGATCGTGTCGATAAAGTCGCCTTCACAGGAGAAACGACGACGGGACGCTTAATCATGCAGTACGCTTCACAAAACATCATCCCGGTCACACTCGAGCTTGGTGGGAAATCTCCGAACATCTTCTTCGCAGATATCATGGAAGCCGATGATGATTTCTTCGATAAAGCGATTGAAGGCCTCGTCATGTTCGCCTTAAACCAAGGTGAAGTGTGTACGTGTCCGTCTCGTGCATTGATCCAAGAATCCATCTATGACAAATTCATGGAGCGTGTGCTCGAGCGCGTCAAAGCAATTAAACTCGGCAATCCGCTCGATTCGGACGTCATGATGGGTGCACAAGCATCGAACGAACAAATGGAGAAAATCCTCTCTTACCTTGAAATCGGGAAAGAAGAAGGTGCAGAATGTCTCATCGGTGGAGAACGCAACATGATGGATGGAGACCTCGCGGATGGATATTACATTCAACCGACCATCTTCAAAGGTCATAACAAAATGCGCATCTTCCAAGAAGAGATTTTCGGACCGGTCTTATCGGTGACGACGTTCAAAGATGATGCGGAAGCACTCGCCATCGCGAACGATACGCTCTACGGACTTGGGGCAGGCGTGTGGACACGTGACATGAACCGTGCCTACCGGTTCGGTCGTGAAATCCAAGCAGGTCGCGTCTGGATCAACTGCTACCATTCATACCCGGCACATGCTGCTTTCGGTGGGTATAAAATGTCTGGGATTGGTCGCGAGAACCATAAGATGATGCTTAGCCATTATCAACGGACGAAAAACATGCTCGTCAGCTACAGCGAACAGAAGCTCGGGTTCTTCTAAGATGGTGAAACGAGTCGAGGCCACCCCCGCCGCGCTCGAACTGATCGAACGTCTAAAATCGAAACATGGCCCACTTCTATTTCATCAATCGGGAGGATGTTGTGATGGAAGTTCACCCATGTGCTTTCCACGCGACGAGTTCATGGTGGGCGATCACGATGTGCTCCTTGGTGAAATCGGAGACACCCCATTCTATATCCACGAGAAACAATATGATTATTGGAAGCATACACAACTCATTATCGATGTGGTCGATGGTCGAGGTGGTATGTTTTCCCTCGAGGGTGTCGAAGGGAAACGATTTTTAGGACGTTCTCGAGTCTTTACAGAAGAAGAGCGTGACGCGTTAAAACATGAAGCATGACAGAAAGGACCCATTCCGATGGGTCCTTTCTCATTTCAAAAAAACGATTCTCCTCAATTGTAAAAAATATACATATATGATTGATTTCTTATGTATAGTGGAGAAAAAGGGAGGCATTCGATGACTACATTACTCACCGAATTATTAGAGAATATATTTGTGACGTTGCTTGTGATCTTCACCCCGATTTTTCTCGTACTCGCATCCATCATCGTCTATAAGGTTAGACGCTACAAACGAAGTCAATACTATGAACAGACACGGCATTCATATGTCAAAGTCGTTCAAGATACAGGCCTTTATGGTGAATATTTGTGTGTGGCAGACATCGAGTCAACATTCTCTCAACCGCTCATATTGACGAATCTTTATTTGCCTCATCCCTCAAAGAAAGATCGAACAACAGAAATTGATGTCGTCTTCATCAATCAGGCTGGAATCCATGTCATTGAATCCAAAAATTATAGCGGATGGATTTTTGGGCGTGCACGTGACCAATACTGGACGCAGACACTTCCCCGTCGTAGAAAACATCGCTTCTTCAACCCAATCAAACAAAATGAATTACACCTGAAAGCCATTGAGCAAGTTCTCGGACTCGACCGAACACATCTCCATTCATGGATTGTATTCAGCAATCGATCTACACTGAAACAAATTGAGTCATCAGACGTTCCCGTTTTGAATCGTCAACAATGGGCTAAACAGTTGACCACCTACCAAGATTTCGTCTTCGACCAAGATGAACAAATACAATTATATGAGACCTTATTATCTTTCACACAAGTCGACGCAGCTATCATGATGAAACATGTCGAGGACATCGAATCAGCTTATAAGCGGTAAAAAAACATCCCCCACTCGTAATGAGTGAGGGATGTCTTGTCATTTACTCTGCATTTTAAAGCGCAAATACAATTCGTTATAGTAAGCGTTCATCCGCTTCCCTAAGTTTTCATACACTTCAAGTTCTTGCGTCACGTCGCGAGATGGGTAGAACCGCTCATCTGATGTGACTTCTTCATCTAAAAATTCGAGTGCCGCTTCGTTCGGAGTCGAATAGCCGACGTAGTCCGTATTACGGGCTGCAATCTCGGCATCTAGCATGAAGTCGATGAATTGATGCGCACCGTCCACATTTTGTGCCGTACTCGGGATCACGAGGTTATCGAACCAAAGATTCGTCCCCTCTTCTGGAATGACATACGTCAGTTCTTCATTTTCGTACATGATTTCCGATGCATCTCCAGACCACACGACAGCCGCTGCTGCTTCACGGTTTGCCATCAACATTTTAATCTCATCCCCGACGATCGCTTTGATGTTCGGCCAAAGCGTTTCTAACTTTTGTTCCGCTTCAATCAACTCATCTTTGTTCGTCGTATTGAGCGAATAGCCGAGCGAGTTCAAGCCGAAGCCCATCACTTCTCGTGTTCCGTCTGCAAGAAGGATGTCATTTTCAAGCGGCATCTCCCACAAGTCGTTCCACGATGTGATTTCACCATCGACCATTTCGGGATTATAGACAATCCCGACCGTTCCCCAGAAGTAAGGAACCGAGTACTTGTTACCTGGGTCGAACGATTTGTCGAGAAAGCGTGGATCGATGTTATCGAAATTCTCAAGCTTCTCGTAGTCGATTGGAAGCAACAAATCCTCTTCAATCATTTTACTAATCGCATAGTCTGACGGGACGGCTACATCGAACGCCGTACCCCCTTGCTCAATTTTCGTGAGCATCGCCTCGTTCGAATCGAACGTCTGATAGACAACTTTTAGTCCACTCTGTTCTTCGAACTCACCGATCAAATCCTCATCGATATAGTCTCCCCAGTTATAGACGACAAGCGTATTGTCGCCACCAAACCCTTGCGCAGCGTTCAATTGCTGAATCCAAAGAAGGAGACCGAAGCTGACAATCACCGGAACAGCCAGCATGATGATTAATTTTTTCATCGTCTAACCTCCTTTGCTCCTCGTTGCGCCAACACATAATATCCAATGACAAGGATGAGGGTGAAGACGAACAAAATCGCAGATAACGCATTGATTTCAAGCGAGATTCCTTGACGAGCCCGCGAGTAGACTTCTACTGCAAGTGTCGTGAACCCGTTCCCTGTCACGAAGAACGTGACCGCAAAGTCATCTAACGAATACGTGAGTGCTGTGAAGAATCCGGCGAACACACCTGGTGTGATATAAGGGAGAATGACTTTCGTCAACACATCCCATGTACTAGCACCTAAATCACGTGACGCATCGATCAACGTCGGACTCATCTCTTGAAGTTTCGGCAACACCAAGATGACGACAATCGGAACCGAGAACGCAATGTGCGACAAGAGAACCGAATAGAAGCCTAACTGAATCCCGAGCATCGTGAAGAGAATCAAGAATGATGCTCCGATGATAACGTCCGGACTAACAATCAAGACGTTGTTCAAAGACAAGAGGGATGTCTTTGTATACTTTTGTTTCGCCGTATAGATGGCGAGTGCCCCAATAACACCAAGCACGGTCGAAATCGTCGCCGATAGTAGGGCGATGACGATTGTGTTCAAGACGATGACGAGAAGTCTCGTGTCCGTGAAGAGTGACTTATACCACTCAAGGGTGAATCCTTCAAAGTTACTCATCGTCCCGCCACTGTTGAACGAGTAAAAGACCAGGTATAGGATTGGCGCGTATAAAATGAAGAACACGGCCGCCAAGTATAGGTTTGATAGTTTGAATCGTTTACGTTTCATCGACGGACCGCTCCTTTCGCACCCCAGTCACGCGTGATGACCATGACGAGAACCATCGCCAAGATCAAGAAGACGGCAATCGTAGATCCCATCCCCCAGTTTTGCGTAACGAGGAATTGTTGTTCAATCGCCGTACCGAGCGTGATGACACGGTTTCCTGCGATCAGGCGTGTGATCATGAAGAGTGACAACGCCGGAATAAAGACAATTTGAATCCCTGACTTGACGCCGTCAAGCGTCAACGGGAAGATGACACGTCGGAACGTCGTCCAGTTCGATGCACCTAAGTCGCGTGATGCATAGACGAGAGATGGTGGTAATTTTTCAATCGCGTTGTAGATTGGCAAAATCATGAACGGAATGAAAATGTATACCGAGACGAAGACGAAACTGAAGTCCGTGAAAAGAATCTGCTTTGTTCCAATCCCAATCGCCTCTAAAAACTGATTCGTGATGCCGTACGTTCCAAAAATCCCGAGGAACGCGTACGCTTTTAATAGCAAGTTAATCCATGACGGAAGCAAGATGAGCAAGAGCCAAAGCTGTTTATGCTTCGTCTTCGTCAACAAATACGCCGTCGGGTACCCGACGAGTAGCGAGAAGAACGTAATCAGGAACGCGTACCAAAATGATGATAACGTCATCGACAAGTACGTCGAAGAGAAGAACGTCTGATAGTTCTCTAAACTCAAGTTCCCGTCGATATCAAAAAACGAGTAATAGACGACGAGGACGAGTGGCGCGACGACGAATAAGGCAATCCAAATCCAATATGTCGTCAAATATACCGTCTTTGCGGTCTGGTTAGTTTGATTCATGAGGGACCTCCTCATAGGATTCGAGACGACGGTCGAACTCTTCTTCTGTCTCTCCTAATCGCATGACGTGAATCGCTTCCTCGTCAAACGTCAATCCGATTTTTGATCCGACGGTCGACTTCTTCGTCGAGTGAACGAGCCACTCGTTCCCTTCTTGGTCGTAACAGCAAATCTCATAGTGAACGCCGCGGAACAGTTGTGAATCAACATCGACAATCAGTTTCGCAGAATCGATGGATGTCATCTCCAAGTCTTCCGGACGAATGATAACCTCGACTTTTTCGTTACGGTCAAACCCTTGGTCGACGCAATCGAACGTTTTGCCAGCGAACGTGACGACATTGTCTTCTGGCATGACACCCGGTACGATATTCGATTCTCCGATGAAGTCCGCGACGAAGCGGTTAATCGGTTCGTCGTAAATATCAGTCGGCGTCCCACTCTGAACAATCTTCCCGTTGTTCATGACGAAAATCTCATCGGACATCGCGAGCGCCTCTTCTTGGTCGTGTGTGACGAAGATGAAGGTGATGCCGAGACGTTGTTGCAACTCACGTAATTCATATTGCATTTCTGTACGAAGTTTCAAATCTAAGGCAGACAACGGTTCATCGAGGAGGATGACCTCTGGCTCGTTCACGATTGCGCGGGCGATCGCGACACGTTGACGTTGTCCACCTGACATCTCATCGATTTCGCGCGAGCCGTATCCTTCTAAGTTAACAAACTTGAGAGCCTGCTCCACTTTTGCTTTGATGTCTGCTTCTTTTAACTTTTTAATACGAAGACCGAACGCGACATTTTCAAATACGTTCAAATGAGGAAACAGCGCATAATCTTGAAACACGGTGTTTACTTGTCGTTTGTTGGCGGGTACATCGTTGATTCGCTTCCCACTGAAGTGAAGATCACCTTCAGTCGCGTCGGTAAATCCAGCGATGAGACGTAGGATTGTCGTCTTCCCACATCCCGATGGACCGAGAAGCGTATAAAACTTCCCACGCTCAATCTCAAAACTGATATCTTCTAGGACGACGGTGTCGTCGTAACGCTTTGACACGTGGTCAAAACGAATAATTGTCTCTGCATTCATGCTGTTTCCTCCTCTATTGACTTATAAATATGAATGAGTCGCTACGATGAGACATTCACTTTCGCCATCGTGATCGTTGACGAGTTGGTGTGAGTCCGAGGCGACATAATACATCGTTTCTCCCGCCTTGGCAAAGTAGGTGTGATGACCTAACTTCAAAGCCACTTTTCCGGACAAGACATATACCAATGTCTCTGAGCGGGACGGTTCATATTGTTTGAATTCTCCATTCTTGCAAAACGTGACGAGAATTGGCTCCATTTCTTTCTCATTCGATTCCGGAATAAGCCACTCCGTTCGATATTTTCGTTCCTCATCCGTATACGTGGTGCGATCATCGACGGTGTATACGACTTTTTGATTCAAGTCTTCATCGAAGAACTCTTTTGGTGAACTTCCAAGGACGCTCAACAAATCAAATAACGTCTCTAATGAAGGAGAGCTTAAATCACGTTCGATTTGAGAGATGTATCCTTTACTCAAATCCGTACGCTCCGCTAACTCCTCTTGGGTCAATCCTTTTTTAATCCGGAGTCGCTTAATGTTTTGACCTACTTCCAACGACTGAACGCCTCCTTCTAGTTTAGTGAAACATGAGTTCAACTAAAGAAAGTTTATCTATACTATACTTACAAGCAAACTATTAGCGACCTTCATTATAACGAACTGAATGAGAATTGCAAATAAAAAATCACGCCACAACGGACGTGATTCAGTGTAAATTTCGTTTTGACATCAAGTGCTTAAACTTCTCGTTCTTCGTTTGGAACAAATGGAGCTGTGCGCCGTATGCATCAATCTGTTGAATGACGTATTGAAACGCTTTCGCTTCTCCTGGATACGGTTCGCCTGCCTTGGCGAGCGACGTCTCAAAGTCTTCCCATAGCACTTCGACCCATGTGATGGCTTCCGAATCGTTTAGCACGTCGTTCTTCTCTTTTAGAATGGCCGCGAGTCGCTCGTATTGTTCGTTTCGGTTCATCGTTTCACCTCCGACAGTTCAGAGAGCGGGATGGCCCGTTCTGTCATGTCCCCTTCAAACGTACCCCAACCCATGACACCGTTGACGAATTTTAAGCGGAACGGCTGGTCGTTGTAGTTGACGACATATGTTTCACCTGGACGAAACGAAGTCGGGTCGACCAAATAGCTTTCGGCAATCGCAATCCGTCGAAGGACAACTTCGATTTCGCTGACCATGCCCATCTGTTCAGCCTTCCGTTTTCTCTCATGCAAGGCTTGAATCTCCTGCTCTAACTCATATTTCGATAAATCACTTAACCGCTTTTCCATTTCGTTCACCTCGATGTAAGCGTATCAGATTTTGCGAAAAAAAGAAAAAGACGAGACTGAGTGAAATCCACTCAGTTCGCCTTGAAGTTGTACAACGGTTTGATGACTTGGTCGATGCTGACCGCCGGTTCGATATAACGGACGATCTCGTTCATCGATTTGTAGACGAATGGTGACTCATCCACTGTAGACGGTCGAACCGAAGTCGACCAAACGCCTTCCATCGTACGTTTAAATTCTTTGAAGTCGACGCGTTTGCGCGCGGCTGAACGGGACATGATCCGACCTGCTCCGTGAGGACCAGAGAAGTTCCAGTCTGGGTTCCCTTTCCCCGTACAGATGAGCGAACCGTCTCGCATATTCATCGGAATGATGACACGCTCTCCTTCTTGCGCGGAGATGGCTCCTTTACGAAGAATCATCGCGTCATGGTCGATATAGTTGTGAACGGTGTCGAATTGATCGACGACGTTCCACTTCATCGCTTCCACAATCACATCTGTCATCGCTCGACGGTTCGCTGCTGCGTATTGTTGGGCGATTCGCACGTCGTGCATGTAATCGTCCATGTCCTCCCCTTCGACATAAGCCAGGTCACGGAATGGTTTCCGCGCTTCACGTTCCGCTTCCAGATACGTCGAGATCTCTCCCTGCCGTCCAGCATCCTTCAATCGTTCGATTGCTTCTTTTACATCTCTCGTTTCCATCATGTGTTGAATCGCGCGCTCTTGATAATGATCGGCAATCTGTACCCCGAGATGGCGCGAACCCGAATGAATGACGAGAAACGTACGTCCCTGACCATCCCGGTTCACTTCAATGAAATGGTTCCCCGAGCCGAGTGACCCGACCGAGCGCAAGGCACGGTCGAGTTTATACGGCGCTCGAACCGCTTCAAGTGGAAGTTCAGACGCGTACGGATGAACCGTCTCGCGAATGTTCATCCCGCTCGGTACGAGTTCGCGGATCACGTCATCGAGTCGCTGAAAGTCGATTCGTTTTGCTTTGATTTCAGTACAAAGCATCCCACATCCTAAATCGACACCGACCAAGTTCGGTACGACTTTATCGTGAATCGTCATCGTCGTGCCAACGACTGACCCTTTCCCGGCGTGCATATCCGGCATGATGCGAATCGATGCTCCTTCTGTGAACGGTTGGTCAAGAAGGGTTTGAATCTGATTCCGCGTCATGTCATCGATTCGTTCATTGAATACTTTAGCGCGGTTATATTTCCCCGTGATTTCCATGTGACCTCCTTAACTGATCGCTTGTTGCTTACTTTGTAATTCGTGCATTCGAGCATAGACACCACCGAATTCGATGAGCGACTGATGATTCCCACGCTCGATGATTCGACCATGGTCGAGAACGAGGATTTGGTCCGCTTCCCGAATCGTCGAGAGTCGGTGCGCGATGACAAACGTCGTTCGACCGTACGTGAGTGTTTTGAGTGCCTCTTGAATCAGCGCCTCGGTCTCCGAGTCGACACTCGCTGTCGCCTCATCGAGGACGAGGATGGCCGGGTCAAAGACGAGGGCGCGAGCGAAACTGATCAACTGTCGTTCCCCACTCGAAAGGGAAGCACCACGTTCAATCACCGGTTCATCGATTCCTTTTGGCAACTGCTTCACAAAACGGTCCGCTCCTACGGCTGTCAGTGCTTTCCATACTTGGTCATCTGTAATGGATTCATCTCCAAGTGTGATGTTTGTTCGAATCGTTCCAGTGAACAGGAACGGGTCTTGTAAGACGATTCCGAGATGGTCTCGTACTGCCTGAGTCGGCAGTTTCGTCACGTCCATTCCATCGATGCGGAGAACGCCTTTCGATGGGTCATAAAAACGCATAAGCAAGTTCATGATCGAACTCTTCCCACTGCCCGTATGTCCAACAAGGGCAATCGTCTCGCCTGGAGCCGCGTGTAGTTCAATCTGTTGTAACACTGGTTTCCCAGCTTCATAACTGAATGTCACGTCATCAAACACAACTTCCCCTTTAAATCGTGGAATGCGTTCCGATGAGACCGGCTCTCCTTTTTCATCGAGCAACTGGAACATCCGGTCGGCCGATACGAGCGCTTGTTGAAGCGGTGATAACTGGTTCATGATTTGTGTCACCGGCTCAAAAATCCGTGAGACGTAATCGATATAGGCATACAAGATCCCGAGTGTCAGGATGCTTCCCCCACCGAGTGTTTGCGCCCCGACGAACCAGATGAGTAAGGCGAGCGCCATGTTTCGGAAGAAGTTGACCAAGTTATGACTCATCAATGCATCCAACTTCAACAGTTTTCGTCTCGTTTGGAAGTTGTCACTGTTCTTCTCGTTGAACTCGTCATAGACGAGGTCTTCGCGGACGTACGATTGAATGATCGGCATCGTCTGAATGCTTTCATTCAACTGTGCATTCATATCTGCGACGAGCGCACGGACGCGGAAGTTATTTTTCGTCGAGAAGCGCTGGAACAATTTGATCCAGACGATGACGACCGGGATGATGATGAGTGAGACGAAGCCTAGACGTACGTCTAGGAAGAACATCGCAATCAGTACCCCAATCATCATGACGACGCTTTGGAAGACACGGGCAAGTACTCCTAAATACAGGTCCCGAATCGTTTCCGTGTCGTTTGTGACACGACTGACAATCTTCCCGATCGGCGTCTGGTCAAAATAACGTACCGGGATTGTTTGCAAATGCTTCATCACGTCGAGACGCATCGTCTTCACGATACTGTGCGCCGAACGTTGTAAAAGCATCTGTTGTCCCCAGTTCAATCCAGCTGCGAGTAGCAATAGGACGACATAGAGACCAGAAAGCATGAGCACTGCTCGTAAATCTGTCTGATAAAACTGGAACACGTCAGTCGATGAGAGTGAAACGATATTGTCATATGTCGCCGTCTCATCACCTCGTGTAATTGTCAGCACGTCTCCTTCGACATCTCGAATCCCCCCGCTCATCACAGCATCAGGGACGAGATAGTATCCGTCCGTCGTTTGCACGATGGAGACAGGCTGAACCACGTCTTGCCCGTCAAGCCTTGTTTCTTTCTCGTACGAGTTCCCATCAAAGGAAACGCTACCGCCAGACTCGACTTGAACCCAATCACGTTCAATGGCAACGATATGCTCATCGATAATGATTTTGGCGATATACGGTCCGGCAAGTTCTGCACCGACCGCTAAAAAGAGTAATGTCAATCCGAGGAAGATCGAGCGTTTCACTTGTTTGGCGTACCCAACGAGTGAACGAATCGTTTTCTTCCGACGAACTGGATCTAATTCATATTGATCGATCATGAGAGATTCCCCCTTTCTCGGATTACTCCGACTCTCCTTGTCGAATAAATTGTTCATAGTACCAACCGTGGCGCTCCATCAGTTGGTCATGTGTGCCACGTTCTGTGACACGCCCGTCTTGAAGGACGAGGATCTGATCAGCGTGCGCCACCGCAGAAAGACGGTGTGCGACGATAAATGTCGTTTTCGCTTCGCGGCTCGTACGAACGGAATCGATGATGCGTGATTCTGTCTTCGCATCGACCGCTGAGAGCGAATCGTCAAGGAGTAAAATCTCAGGATTCTTCAACAACGCTCGTGCAATCGATAGACGTTGTTTCTGTCCGCCTGACAGCATGACACCCTGCTCACCGACAACCGTATCTAAACCGTTCTCTAAATGTTCGATATCTGTATCAAACGCCGCGAGATGAATTGCCGTCTCTAGCGCCTCATCCGAGACATCATCCACTCCGAAACGAATGTTATCGCGAACCGTTTTCGAGAAGAGAAGATGTTCTTGTGACACATAACCACTCCAGCCACGAACGGTTTCGAGTTTGATGTCCGAAATCGGCACGCCGTTCACGAGAAGTGAATCATCAATCGGATACTCCCGAAGTAACTGACGGAGTAACGTCGTCTTCCCGGCCCCAGTCGGTCCGACGACCCCAATCGTCTCACCACGCGAAACGTGCAGGACGATGTCCTCTAACGAATCACGATTCGCATTCGGATAACGGAATGAGAGCGATTTAAATGTGATTTTCTCCGGAACGTCGATCTGGACCGTCCCCGTAGAGGCAACGTCTGGAGCTTCGTTCATTGTCGATTCGATTCGTTCCAAACTCGCCGTTCCCCGTTGTACGACGTTGATCAGTTCACCGAACGCATACATCGGCCAAATGAGCATTCCTAAATAAATGTTGAACGAGACGAGTTGACCGAGCGTGATGTCGTTCGTAAAGACGAGATACGTCCCGAACGAGAGCCCAATCAAATAACTGAGTCCGACAAGAAGTTTGATGACTGGTTCAAACAATACATCGATTTTAGCGACGTGCATGTTTTTTGCCATGACATCGTCTGTGATGTCATCAAACTTTTTCGTGTCCGCCTCTTCTTGAACGAATGAACGGACGACCCGAAGACCTGAGATTGACTCGACGACTTGGTCGTTCATTACCCCAAATGAATCCTGGGCTGCTGTGAAGCGTGTATGGATTTGGCTTCCGAGTTTATTCATCGACCAAGCGAGAATCGGCATCGGTAAAAGTGCAGCAAGTGTCAACTTCCAATCGATGAATACACCCATGATTGTCAACGCGATGAGCGTCATGTTGAACGAGTCGACCAATGTCATAACCCCAAATCCCGCTGTCCGCTCAACCGCTTTCAAGTCATTTGTCGCGAGTGCCATCAAATCACCCGTACGATGTTGTTGATAAAAGCGTGGCGTTTGTTTGAGGAGGTGACCGAAAAAACGACCTCTCAATTTCTTTTCAAGTAAAAAGGCTGTCCCGAATAGTCGGGCGATCCACAAGTACGACATCACATAAGACAACACCATGATGCCTAAAAGTGATGACACAATGAGGATCAATCGTTCTGTCGTCAAACTTCCTTCACGAATCGCATCGATTGCCTGTCCAATAATCCACGGTGGCAACATATCTACAACTCCCGTGATGATGAGTAAGATGATGGCAATCAAATACGTCCGTTTCTGTCTTTTAATAAACCAATCTAATTGTTTAATCAGCTTCATGACTGATTTCCCCCTTCCGTCCAATCCACCTAAGCACGCAAAAAAGCGCACTCCACCTGATTGTGCAACCAATCAAATGAAGCGCGCTTGAAGTAGTCTTCAATCTTTTGCATGGTCAGGGAAAGGACACTACCCCTATCCAGCTGCCAAAGTCACGCAGTTAAATACGAGTAGCCATA
Organism: Exiguobacterium sp. RM11; assembly: GCF_059821525.1. Taxonomy (NCBI): domain Bacteria; kingdom Bacillati; phylum Bacillota; class Bacilli; order Caryophanales; genus Exiguobacterium; species Exiguobacterium sp. RM11. Next base: position 2,188,067 of record NZ_CM187558.1, read on the forward strand.
TGATGTTTTGAGTGTGTTTGTGAGTGCAATGTTGTTCATCATTCTGGCTCCTCTCGTTTCATAGTTTTAAAATCTACTCAAACCTTAGCAGACTGTTCTGAAAATTGTCAATATTATTTTGTAAAAAAATTGTAACTTGATTCAGTTTAAGAAAAACATGCCCAAAATGAGACCAATGACCCCTGTTGCCGTGACGTAATAAATCATCGGCATGAGCGTGTATCGAATGATGGTCCCTTCTTTACCGAGTAGTCCCGCAACGGAAGCAACCGCTACGACGTTCAACACACAGATCATGTTCCCTGCGTTCGCTCCTGCCATCTGCATCGACAAGGCGAGCGTCTCGTTGATTCCGACAGACTCGGCTACGTTTGTCGTTAAACTTGAAAACATCATGTTTGAGAAGGTCGCCGAGCCCGAAACGAATGCGCCGAGGGCCCCGATCCACGGTGCGACAAGTGGCCATACCCCGCCGAACGTGTCAGCAGCTGCCGTCGCAAGTTCGACCGGCATCGATGCAAGTCCAGCTCCCCCATTTTCAGAGTGGATGAAAATACGGACCATTGGAACAGAAGCTGCTAACGTGATGACTGTCCCGACGATTCCAAACGTCGTCGCTTTAAAGACCGACGTCACTTGCGACCAACTCATATTGTGCAAGAAGAATGTTGCGATGATCGTCAAGATGAACATGAATCCCGGTGAATAGAACGGCTCCCAAGACGTCGAGATTCCTTCTACGCCCAAAATGTTCGGCAGGTTGATCCGAACGCTCCGAGATAGTTCATTCAAGAACGGAACCGTACGGGTGAGGACTAAGAATATCGTCAAGATGAGATAAGGTGCCCACGCTTTCCACTGCGGTAGTTCACGCTTGTTCGATGTTACCTTTACTTTTTCGGTAGATGGTTCCAATTCATCCATATATCCATCGAACGTCCATACGCGCTTCGGCATGAGAATCCCTTTGCGCGCCATGGCTACGAGAATGACGAGACCTGTTAGTCCACCAAGCATTCCACCAAATTCAAATCCGAGGACAAGTGTCCAAATGTAGGCTGGTACGCTATATAACAGCGCAGCCACGATCGCAATCGGAAATACTTCGAGGGCTGGTTTGATTGACTTCTCCTTACTGAAGAAGCGTGTCAGCATCAAAATCAAAATGAATGGGATGAATAGACCGACGACCATATCAATCAATACGGTTTGCAAGACGACTTCCGTCAAAAAGGCAATCGACTCAGGTTGGTTCACGTCTAGCGAAAGGCCATTCCCGATCCCGATGAGTGCCGGTGTCCCAACCGCACCGAACGTGACGGCTGATACGTCCGCAGACAACGCAATCACGACAGCAGCAATCGGTGGAAAACCGAGCGCAATTAAAAGCGGTGCCGCAACCGTCGCCGGTGTACCAAATCCTGAAGCCCCTTCAATGAATGAGACGAACAACCAACCGACAATCAGAACTTGAATACGCGGATCGGGTGTGATGTTGACGAATCCAGAGCGAATCGCATTCATTCCGCCGCCTTCTTTCATCGTATTCATCATCCCGATCGCACCATAGACGATCCATACGGTCGTGACGGCGATGACGAGTCCTTGTAATGTCGCCGCCATGATTCGAGTCGCATCCAATTGCCAAACGAAGAACGCTAAAATCGCCGTCGTCACGAGTGACAAGGGCATGGCTACTGATGCAGGTAAACGCATAATTACCAATAAGATGAGCACGGCCACAATCGGCGTCAGTGCTGTAATCCATTCTAAAATCGTCAATGTAGACCCACCTTTTCGTGTTTTCCCCTACCGTAAACAGATGTCCCATCACGATTCTTCTTCAACGAGTCTCTCTAACGTACGTTCAATCACATCATACGGAAATCCTTTGCGCCGAAGCTGCATCTTCATGCGCTGCTTGCGCTCGAACGCATCATACCCGCTGAACTTCCGATTCAACTTTTCAGCCTGCTTCAGACATGCCGCAATCTCGACATCTTCGTCCTCTTCTTCCCAAAAAGTTTGAATCGCCTCTGAAATAATATCAAAGGTAAACCCCCTTTGCATCAGGGTTTGTTGAATTCTTTGTTGCACTTCTGTGGCAGAACGACGATTTGTTTCCAATTGTTTCCGTTTTACGAACTTTCCGGCCTTTTCGACGAGTTCTTCGTGTGTGATTGATGCTAATACGGATTCAACAACGTCCGGTGGAATGCGGAGCTGTTCGAGCTCACGTTTGATTTTGATCGGTCCACTTGGACTCGTATTGAATTTGGTTTGGACATAAGCTTTCGCAAATTCCGCATCATTCAAGTAACGCTGCTCTTTCAGTCGCGTGATGGCATGTTTGATGGCAGTTTCGCTTAACTCCTTCTTCATGAGATAGTCCTGCACCTCTGAAATCGCACGCATTCGGTACGATAAATAATTGACGGCTAGTTTATAGGCTTTCTGTGCCTCTTCCGCCTCGAGCACATCTTGCACAAAGTCGTCTTCGAGCTCCATCCCTTTTGTGAGCCCGTACTTGATGAACACGTCAACATCGATGGCGAATGCGAACTCTTCTTTCCCTTCGCGTTCGATGAAGACGTTCAATCGATCTTTATTCTTTTGTTGGGTCGTGAACTTCGCAATTTTCACAACGACTCCCCTCCATTTCATGTTTCTAACATATCACGTTCAGGAATCGGAAAGGATTTTTGATAAGTTAGAAGAAAGGGTATTCATCTGGATATACTGACTTATACCCATTTTAGAAACAACACATGATATCGGAGGGAATTTCATGAAAATCGCAATCACCGGTGGAACCGGGTTGATCGGTCAACCGCTCGTCCGCGCACTGGCTGACGCCGGTCACCATGTCGTCGTCTTGACAAGACATCCACGTCCCCGCCATCGCGGGGTGTCGTTCATCGAATGGCTAACGCCAACTAGCAAGCCAGAAGAAGAACTCGAAGGAACAGACGCGTTCATCCATTTGGCAGGCGCGTCCATCAACGACGGACGCTGGACCCATAAACAGAAGCAAGCCATCCTCCAAAGTCGAATCGAAGGGACAAAGGAAGTCGTCCGGATCATTCAACAGTTAAAACATAAACCTCAAGTCGTCATCAGCGGCTCGGCAATCGGCATATACGGGGAAGACCGTTCCATCACGTATTCAGAAGAAACCCCATTACCGACACGAACCAATTTCCTCGGGAATGTTTGTGTCCTCTGGGAACAAGAAGCTGAACCGATTCGCGATTTGGGCGTTCGTCTCGTGACAATGCGTACAGGCGTCGTCTTATCCAATGATGGCGGTGCGTTCCCATTAATGAAACTCCCCTATCAATTCGGAGTCGGTGGTAAAATCGGATCCGGAAAGCAGTGGGTTCCATGGATTCATTTAGATGATCTCGTGCGGTTGTTCGTGCATATCATCGAAACGGATACAATCGAAGGTCCTGTAAACGGAACCGCCCCTTCACCGGTGACGATGAATGAGTTCGGGAAGACGATCGCGAAGGTGATGCATCGTCCTCACTGGATCCCGGCACCCGCCCCAATGATGAAACTCGCACTCGGTGAAAAGAGTGTCATCGTTTTAGAAGGAGCAAAAGTCGTACCGACCAAAGCGCTCCAACATGGCTTTGATTTCCGATATGACACATTAGAACCCGCATTAAAAAACCTATTACAAGATGCTTAAGGAGAATGAATCGTGAGTCACTTACTTATTCGAAACGCCCATATTTATCCGATTACCGCCCCCCATTTTTACGGAGACGTCCGTGTCCGTGATGGAAAGATTGTCGAAATGGCCGAATTGCTCGAACCGATGGATGGCGAGAATGTCATCGAAGCAGAAGGAAACTTTTTATTCCCTGGTTTTATCGATGCGCATACTCACCTTGGTTTATATGACGAGGGGACAGGCTCTGTTGGGAACGACGCCAACGAAACGGTCGAAGCGATGACGCCTCATGCTCGTGCCATCGACGGTGTCTACCCACTCGATGAAGGGTTCCAGGAAGCATTGATGGCTGGCGTGACCGCTGTCCAGGTTATGCCCGGGAGTATGAACGTCATCGGTGGTGTGACAAGTGTCATCAAAACGCACGGCCGCTATATTGATGATATGATTGTCCGCCGTCATGCGGGGTTGAAGATGGCACTCGGCGAAAACCCGAAACGAATTCATAGTATGGGGAAAACGGGCGACCTGACGCGGATGGGAATCATGGGCTTGCTCCGTGAAGCATTTCGTACGGTCGGTTCAACGAAAACGATCGGCACGTTCGGGAGTCAGATGATCCAACTCGCCCTAGACCGCGACATGCCGATTCGCGTGCATGCGCACCGTGCAGACGATATTCTTTCGGTCGTCCGTTTTGCAAAAGAGTTCGACCTCGACTACCGCATCGAACATTGTACGGAAGGTCACCTCGTCGCAGAAAAGTTACAAGAGCTCGGTGTGAAACATGTCACCGTCGGACCGACCTTTACGCGAAAGTCGAAAATCGAACTTCAAAATAAGACGTGGGAAACGTATCGCATACTCCATGAGCATGACATGATTGTTTCCATCACGACCGATCATCCGTACACGCCGGTGCAGTATTTAAATTTATGTGCTGGTCTTGCTGCACGTGAAGGGTTACCTGTCGATATTGCGCTACGAGGGATCACAATCAACCCTGCTGAATCACTCGGTGTTGACGACCGCATCGGCTCACTAGAAGTCGGAAAAGACGCCGATCTCGTGCTCTGGAATCACTTCCCGCTCGACTATTTAGCGAAGCCGATTATGACGATTGTTAATGGTGAAGTTGTCTATAAAACAGACCGTGCGGAAACGCATCATGAGGTCGAATAATTTTCATTATTTTTCATAAGCATTTTACGCACAATTTACTTGCTTTTTTAAAAATACTATATAAAATTATCTTGTAACTTCATAAAGCAGCCAAGGCGGTTCGAACAGCGAAGCCAGAAGTATGCTTTCGTTACGACTATTCTTCAGCGGTCTGAAATAGGAGGAGGAATGTAAAGGTGCTCAAATTTCGTGAGCTCACCGACTGCGCGGAGTTGTTCGAACTGATGCAACACCCAGATGTCTTTCCGTATGTCCGTCAAAAGACGGTCCACTTTGACGAGTTTTTATTTAGCACGAAGCAAATCATCGAGCTAGAAGAGCAAGGAAATATCATCTCACGTACCATCACGAACGAGTATGGCACCCCGATTGGGACGATCAGCTTGTTCGATGTCGAATCCGGCTATGGATTCCTCGGCACGTGGCTTGGCAAGCCGTATCACGGCAAAGGTTATAATCAAGTTGCGAAAGAGGCGTTCTTCTCAGAACTGTTCTTCGAGCTTGATATTGAAAGTGTGTTCTTAAAGATTCGTAAGTCGAATGAACGATCGATTGCTGCAGCAGAGAAACTCCCGTACGCATTTTGCGCGAATGAGCTTCGTTCTGAACTGCTCGCTGAGATCAACCAAGGTGATGTGGAATATGTATTATACGAAGTATCCAAGTCGAGCTTCCAACTTTACTTGCACGCTCTTCACATCCCGGAATACGAAGTCCCTTACGAGGCACAACTCGAAGCATGAGCCAATTCTGTCAAAGAATTGGCTTTTTTGTGGCGTTTTTGTGTGGATTTGATGGAGGTAACTTGTCGGAGCCGAATAAATCTGTTCTAATTCGAAGAGATAGGTATGATAAAGGTATGAGGGATTCATCACAACTCTCGTTAACCGTTTCGTAAAGGAGAATGACATATGTCAGAATCAATGTTTCGTATCCTCGTAACTGATGACGAAGAACAAATGCGAGATTTACTTGTATCAAATTTAGAAAAAGAAGGGTATGAGACGGTCACCGCCTCAAACGGTCTCGAAGCGATTGAACGCTTAAAAGAAGAAACGTTCCATCTCGTCTTACTCGACGTGATGATGCCGGAACTCGATGGATTGACGGCTTGCATGCGTATCCGTGAGTTTTCGAACGTTCCAATCATCCTCTTGACGGCGCGCTCTGAAGAACTCGACCGTATTCATGGACTAAAAATCGGGGCCGATGACTACATCACGAAACCGTTTAGCCCGCGCGAGCTACTCGCTCGTATCGAAGCGACACTCCGTCGCACACACAGTTTTTCAAAAGAACAAGAAGCGACGTTTGATGTCGGCATTCTCTCCATCGATATCGAAGGTCGCGCCGTCAGCGTGAAAGGGAAAACGGTCAACCTGACACGAAAAGAGTTCGACTTACTTTACCTGTTCATCACGAACGATGAAAAAGTATTCTCTCGTGAACAGTTGCTCGACCAAATTTGGGGAACCGAATACCACGGCAACCTCCGTACGGTCGACACACACATCAAGACGTTACGCCTGAAGCTCGGGGAGGCTGGAGGTTACATTCAAACCGTTTGGGGCATCGGATATAAATTCGAGGCAAACGGATGAAGCGATACACGATCCGGAAGCGGATTTGGATTACCATCTGGACAGCCAGCCTCTTCTCAGCGTTCGTGTTTCTAATCATGACGTTCTATTTGTACGACAAATTCTATATCCAAACGCAAGAAGAACTGCTCATCAACCGCGGAGAGAAACTCGTCACAATCTATAAGGCCGACGGTTTCTCTGACGCGTTTGCTGACAGTATGACGTATACGAACGAACTGACCGAAACGAAAGTATTCCTTTCCTCCGTTCGAGAAGATACACTCGGCTCCGGTAAGACGTTCCTACGGCAACAAGACCTCGAACGTCTCCAAGACGGGTATGCCATTTCTGTTACGCGAAAGCATCCGACCGAGGACGTTGATATATTAATGACCGCTTTTCCGCTCATACGTGACGGGGAACTCGATAATGCGCTCATCCTCTATATGGAACTCAGTAAAATCAGCGAACCGTTCCAACCGATTCGGCTCATGATCACGTTCTTACTCGTCCTCATGATCGTGAACTTGCTCCTTTTCGGTAAACAGATCATCGATACGATCATTCAGCCGCTCATCCAGATGAAGCGTGCCTCACAAGTGTATGCGCAAGGCGATTTCTCACACCGCATCCCGATTGTGTATGATGATGAAATCGGCGAGTTGGCGGACACGCTCAACTCGATGGCGGAGTCACTCGGACTCGTCGAAGAACAGCGAAAAGAGTTTCTCGCGAACGTCAGTCACGAACTCCGTACCCCACTTTCCTACATTCGTGGGTACACGGAGATGCTTCAAGATGACACGTTGGATGAAAAAACACGGGCGCAATATTACGACATCATCGAAAACGAGACGAATCGTCTTCAACGTCTCGTCACGGACTTACTCGACCTCGCACAGCTAGAGCGCGATTCGTATCCGATGACAAAAGAACCCGTCGTGTATTCGCAAGTGCTTGAAGATGTCCTTTATCGACTCGAACCGATTGCCCGGGCAAAAGGAGTGACAATCGAATCCGATTTAGACTTCGACTTGATCATTCTTGGCGACCATGACCGACTCGAACAAGTCATCGGTAACCTTCTCGATAATGCACTCCGCTACACCGAGGCGGGCAAAACGATTTATGTGAAGACATTCGCCGAGACAAACTATGCGATCACAGAAATACGCGATGAAGGTCGAGGTATCCCGAAAGAAGATCTGGATAAATTGACGGAGCGTTTCTATCGTGTCAATAAATCACGGACACGAAAAGATGGCGGCACCGGTCTCGGGCTCGCCATCGCGAAGCATATTATCGAACGACATGAAGGATCGCTTCACTTCAGCTCAGAAGTTGGGCAAGGGACGACGGTTACGGTCGGCTTACCTCTCTTACCAGAAGAAGCGTTCGATATGTAAAAAGGCAGCCTCGCGGCTGCCTTTTAAATGTCTTTCCCTTTATATTGATCGACCGACTCTTGTTCGAGTCGCTCTCGCTCTGCATGCGTCTGCGGGTATCCGTTCGCTTGCCATTCGGCACGGTGACTCGAATCAAGTTGCGTGAGACCTTGCTCCGCTTCATCCTGATCCGCATCGACACTCTCCCGCTCGTCCATCTTCTGCCACGTGTCTTCTTCCTCACGTTGCGAAAGCAGTGCCGCCACTTTCGGTGCAACGAGTGCTGCGCCTGCGACACCGAGTACAATCCCCATCAATACTTTACGATCCATCCTGTCCCCTCCTTCACTATGAAATCTTCATTCCACCATTTGATCATCTTAAAACCCAAACCGAAAACGTTTACAACTTTTCAAGGAGTGGAATCTGTAGTGAGAAGGAGGCGATTGGATGGAAAAGAAACGACCTACGTCGAAACGTCCGTTTGATAACCCAGACGCTGTCGACACGGACAAAGAGAGTATTTTTGACGAGGACGGCATGCAAACCGTCGACCCGATTCCCGTCGAGGAATTGAATGAACGGGTGAAGGATGAGAAGAACAAACGTCACTCCAAAAATGAATCGGCGAGTGAAAAGAAATATAAAGACGAATAAACAAGCTGCGGACAATCGTCCGCAGCTTGTTACGTTAAGTCCTTCGGTGAAAATCCGTAAGGCAACATTTCTTCTTTTGTCATCACTTTTGTGTCACCGTTCAAGTTCGCAAGGATTAAGGTAAAATCCTCTCCTGCGAATTCGGCGATGACTTGACGGCACGCTCCACACGGTGAAATCGGACCTTCTGTATCGCCGACAACAACGACCGTCTCAATCGAGTCACTACCTTCCGAGACAGCTTTAAAGATGGCTGTCCGTTCGGCACACATCGAAAGTCCGTACGAAGCGTTCTCTACGTTACATCCCGTAATCTCTTTACCAGATGCATCGATGACGACGGCTCCGACGTTAAATTTTGAATACGGTGTATAGGCGCGTTTGCGCGCTTCAATGGCTTTATGCACGAGTTCTTGTACGCGTTCTTGTGAAATCATTGGATGTTCCTCCACTTCTAAATTTGAGAAGAAGTCTGACATCTGAACTATAACGTGAAAACGCTTACTCATCAAGTGTTTTCACGGACTCGTCAATATTTTTTCTTTTTCTTTTTCTCGAACACGACGACCGATTCAACGTGAGACGTCTGCGGGAACATATCATACGGTTGCACGTAATTGACCTTGTATCCCGCTTTCATCAACTGATCGGCATCTCGCGCGAGCGTTTGCGGGTTACATGATACGTAAACGATTCGTTTCGTCTTCGATGAAATAATCGAGTTGATTAATTGATGATCCATCCCTGTTCGTGGCGGATCGACGACCACGACATCTGGAATCCAGCCATCTTTCACCCAACGTGGGATCCAGTGCTCGGCACGTCCTTCGACATACGTGACATGGTTATAGCCATTTTCACGCATATGATCATTCGCATCTTCGACCGCTTCCGGTACGACTTCCATCCCGCGAATTTCTTTTGCATAAGGTGCCAACCAAAGACCGATTGAACCGACACCTGCATAGGCATCGATGACACGTTCTTCACCTGTTAACCCTGCCGCTTCAACGACTTCACGATACATTTTTTCAGTTTGTGCCGGATTCAATTGGAAGAATGCACGTGGTGATAGATGATAATGCACATCATCAAGTTGTTCATCCATCTTCTCTTGTCCTGCGATATGAACCGTCCGATAACCAAAAATCACACCTGAACGATTCGCGTTGATGTTGATATGGAATGAGACGACGTTTGGCAATTCCATGATTCGGTCACTTAATTCATCTAAATCCGGAACATCTTCATGTCCGACGACCAAAACGACTTGTACATCATTCGTTTTGTAACCTGAGCGAACGACGACCGTCCGAGCATAACCTGTGTCACGACGTGCATCGTAGACGGGAATGTCGAGTTCGTTTAAAATACGGACAATCGCATTGTTGATGTTTGTCGTGTCACGTTGTTGAACCATACAGTGCTCGATTGGTACGAGATGGTTCGAATTCGGCTTGTAAAGACCGGACACGATTTCCCCACGGCGTGTACCGAGCGGGAACTGTGATTTATTGCGGTAATACCACGGATCATCCATACCGATTGTCGGACGGATATCCGATTTTTCCACGTTGAGTTTTGTCTTTTGACGGAAAGCGTTTCGAACGATTTCTTCCTTATACTCCATCTGCAGACGTGAACTCATATGTTGGATTTGACATCCACCACACTCATCGTAAATCGGACAAGGTGCTTTAACGCGATCTTTTGAGTCATTATCGCGTTTGACGACACGTGCCTCCGCGTAGTTTTTTTCGACACGCGTGATTTCAACTTTTGCTCGTTCTCCCGGCAATAAGTTCGGAATGAAGATAACCATGCGATTGATTGTCGCAATGCCTTCTCCATTGATGCCAAGTCGTTCGACTGTGACATCTTTAAAATCTCCTGTAATTAATTTCAATCTGATTCATCCTTTCGAGACGATTGTTCTAGGTCTTTGGCGTAACGCACAACTTTGGCGCGCAACGAATCAATGTCGGCTAACAGGCGATGTAAATCTTCAGGTGTCGTATGCTCATCTAGCGTATTGACCGATAGACATAGCAATTCCGTTCTCGATTTTAGGACGTTCATCTTTCCGGCGGTATCTGTACGTGATTTACCCATCTTGTAATCGCTCCTTTGGTTCGTGACAAAGAGTTGCTATTATAGCATACTATTTCGTGTAACTTGATGAAAAGGTGGAATCCACATGCAAAACATCTCCCCAACCTTCGACCCTTGGGAAGCCTATCTCGACCAAGTCGAACATGGTCGACTCGTCTTATCCAACGTCGAAGTAACCACAACAAAATTGTGTAACATGCGCTGCGAGCATTGTGCGGTCGGTTATATGCTCGACCAAACGGAAGAACCGGAAGTGCCGCTCGAGCTGTTGATTCAACGGTTAGACGAAATCGAACATTTACGCGCTTTCTCCATCACAGGTGGCGAACCGATGTTATCGATGAAATCAGTCCGCAACTATGTCGTCCCGCTGTTACGTTATGCGAAAGAACGTGGGGCACGTACGCAAATCAACTCGAACTTGACGTTACCGTTATCTCGCTATCATCTTATTACCCCTTACTTAGACGTTTTGCACATTTCGCATAACTGGGGCACCGATGCCGATTTCCTTGAAGGTGGATTCGCGATGATGGACCGGAAACCGAGTGAAGAGGCCCGGTTAAAAATGCTCCAGACTATGAAAGATAACGCACGCGCGCTCACGGCCGAAGGCGTCATTGTGTCGGCAGAAACGATGATTAACAAACGAACGATTCCTCATTTGAAAGAAATCCATGAAGAAATTGTATCGCTCGGTTGCCAAAGGCATGAGGTTCACCCAATGTACCCCGCAGATTTCGCTAGCGCACTCGAATCTGCGTCACTCGCGGATACGCGACAGGCGATTCACGACTTGCTCGATGTCCGAGACGAGAACGTCTGGATGTTGTTCGGCACGTTACCATTCTATGCATGTTCTGATTTGCCGGAAGATCGCGCTTTATTGAAACGACTTCATGAATCAAAAAACGTAACGGTCCGAAACGATCCGGACGGCCGTTCACGCCTTAACACGAATATCTTTGATGGTCAGATCATTGTGACCGATTTTGGTGACGAGCTCGGTACACTCGGTACCGTATATGACACCCCATTCCAGGAAGCGTACGATACATGGATGAACAGTCAGTTGAATGCTACGCTTTCTTGTCATTGTCCCGCCGTGAAATGTCTTGGACCAAACGCACTCGTCAAGCAAGCTTATTATCCGACTGTCGATTTCCAATCTCGTAAAGCTACCTCGTTTTAATTATTTCGATTCGGGAAATGTTCTGTATATTAACTGAATCGAGGTGTGTATAGATGACAGCGATTTATGTATTGATGATCACTGTAATGGCCATTATTATTTTTGGTGGTGTGCTTAGCATCTTATTGACAGCCGCATTCGTTTCAGACAAAGTAGAGCATGATGAAATGTTTAGTCAAGGCAGTTGGGATGATGAATTGCTTCACTTGAATCACTCTCCACAACCGATTGACGACACAAAAAGCTGAGAACCTTCTCGGCTTTTTACTTTGACTTCATGAGGTGAATCCATGCTCCGCTTTCGTTTTATGATTTTACTATTGATCGTCTTTATATCCGGCTTGATTCAAGGTGCACTCATTCCCCTCCTCTCCACGTTGATTGAACGTGACGGGGCTCCGGCTTGGGTGAACGGATTGAATGCGACGATGCTCTATGTCGGGGTAATCGTCTCTGCGCCGCTCCTTGAGCGCTTCGTCCGAAAGTACGGATTTCGTCCAACGATCGTCTTAGGCATTGTGTTAACCGCAGTCGCGACTTTCGCTTTGCCCATCTGGCCGTCTTTACTCGTGTGGGCGATGATGCGTTTCTTTATCGGATTTGGTGACTCTGCCCTCCACTACGGTTCACAAGTGTGGGTGACATCTTCTACGGATAAGCGTAGTCTCGGTCGCGCGATGGCGTACTATGGGATGTCGTTCAGTCTAGGTTTTGCTGTCGGACCTTTACTCGCACCACTTGTCGATCTATGGTTTTGGTTACCGTTTTTGATCATCGTCTTTTTCTGTCTTGCCTCATTGATGCTTGTTTTTAAAGTCGAGAATGAGTTCCCTGAAGTCGAGAAAGTGAAGACGGATTCGAAGGGACGCATCCGACTGATCTTAGTCGGTGCGGGATACACGCTTCTTCCTGCGTTTACATACGGATTCCTGGAAGCGAGCTTAAATGCCAACTTCCCAATCTTTACGTCACGGAACGGGATGAGCCTGACAGAGACAAGCACGCTGATTACGACGTTCATCGTCATGTCGATTGTCGTTCAACTGCCTCTCGGTCGACTCGCTGACTTGTATGGGAAGAAACGAATTTTGCAAATCGTTTTGGCGTTCGGTACACTCGTCTTCGCTTTAGCGAATGTTGTCGTCGATCACTATGTCGGTCTCCTCGTGTTGTTCGCTCTTGCCGGCGCAGGGTTAGGGTCGACGTATTCACTTGGTCTAGCACATATGACAGAGGTGCTCCCTCGTTCCCTCCTCCCGACTGGCAACATGCTGTATAGCATCTCATTCAGTATCGGCTCGATTTCAGGACCGATGATTGGTGCCTATTGGTTGTCGCTTCCGAAAGAGGTTTACTTCTTCATGTATACGTTGATTTTAGGCATTCTCGCCTTGCGACTCTTCACCTCTAAATCAAAACCGATCAATATATAAAGAGGCAGATGGTTCCCATGAACCATCTGCCTCTTTCATTCTACAACTCGATCCATCTCTTCATCGTTTAACTGCAACGCCTGGATGAACACTTCATCTAGTGCGAACGGCTCCGTGTCCAGCGAGGCGAGGACTTCCGATTTCAACGTCACCTCTACGACACGGTCTTCGAACTGCCATCTCGTCTGAATGTCATCCCCTTGTCTCGTCGCGCGGGTCGCCACAGGACCGTGACGTTCTTTTAAACTCTGACTCACGCACTTCATCACGTACTTGACGTACTCATCTTTCGGTTGACGCGAGATGAGGATATTACGGACGATCCGATTTCTAGTCATTGTTTTTCCTCCTTCCTTTGAATGATTGCGTACGCAAGTCTTTACAAACGAAGACCGATTTCCGAGCTTAAAATTCAGAATTTTTAATTTATTTTGTCATGGGATTTTAATTCCGTCAACTCCGTCTCTTTTTTCAATGACTCACGCTTCGTTTTTTCACGCGCTTCCCTTGAAAATAAGTAGACAAATAAATCCCTACGATAACGAAAATGAGTCCGACAATCGCGTTCCACGGTATGGTCTCCCCGAGTAAAATACCTGACAACATGACACCAAATAAGGGAACTAGGAAGATATAAAGTGAAATCCGACTGACTGGATTATGTTTCATCAACGTATTCCAGAGTGTAAATCCAATCGCTGACAACATCGCTAAGTAGAACAGGAACGCAATCGTCTGTCCTGTGTATGGCATCGAGATCCCACTTGGGTCTAACAAGTAGCCGATGACGAGCAATCCAATCGAACCGATCACCATCGCCCAAGCTGTCATCGGGGCAACATCATATTCTTTCGAATAATCCTTCGCAATCAAATTTCCAAACGCACCCGAGACCATCGCTAAAATCAGTAAGATCTCACCCAATCCAAAACCGACCTCCGTACCAGTCGCCGGCCAGTTCGCAATCACGATTCCAGAAAAGCCAAACGTCAAAGCAAGTCCTTTCAAACGATTCAATTTATCATCGTCATAGCGGATATGTGCAAGCGCCATTTGGAAGAACGATGTCGATCCGGCAATGATCGACCCTTGAACTCCAGTCGAAATCGAGAGTCCGACATAAAAGAACAAATATTGAAGGAACGTCAAAAAAGAACCGAGATGCGCATACGCTTTAAACTTCTTAGGCGTCAATCGAATCGAACGTTTCAATACCGTCTGACTGATGATGAGCAGAAGGATCCCAGCAAGCAAGAAGCGCTCGCCTGCGAACAACAACTGTTGACCATATTCGTTCGACTGAATATCCAACTTCTCATAACTCAGTTTGATGAACGGGAAGGCACTGCCCCATAACAACGTATTAAAAATCGCCAAAAACGCCACTGTCCATGGGCGTTGAAATATATTTTGCATGACACAAAAACTCCTTAATCTTTTTATTTGTGAGTCACTGATGAGCGTGTTAAAATGAACCTAGATAATAATTATTATAAATAAAGGGATTGAGCCAATTAAAGACTAAAACCTTGTATTAAGCCAATTGAAGATGATAATCATCATCAATCATTATCATTTAATCGAGATTTATTCTCAATTAGAAAGAAGGGATTCTATGAACGTCCAATCGGTTACACACGAAAAAAGCCACGTTTTCAAACGGGCTAGCTGGTACGAACATATCGAATTGATCATGGCGCTCATTAGCGGTGTATTGATTGTACTCGCTTATATCGCCGAAACACAAGAAGGAGCTCCTTGGATTCATGTCACGCTTTACTTATCTGCTTTTTTCATCGGAGGATACGCAAAAGCGAAAGAAGGAATCACAGACACGATCGAGACAAAATCCTTGAACGTAGAGCTACTCATGATTATCGCCGCTATCGGTGCCGCATCCATCGGCTATTGGATGGAAGGTGCGATTTTAATCTTTATTTTTGCTCTATCTGGTGCCCTCGAAACGTATACGATGAATAAAAATGAGCGCGCACTCGAATCATTGATGGAATTACAACCTGAACAAGCAACTCGTTTAACCGCTTCTGATGAACTTGAAGTTGTGCACATTGACGACTTGAAAGTCGGTGATCGCATTTACGTCCGCCCAGGCGAACGCATCCCTGTCGACGGACGAATCATGAAAGGAAGCGCATCTGTCGAAGAAGCCGCTATCACAGGAGAGTCTGTCCCGGTTGACCGACAAGTCGGAGATGACGTGTTCGGCTCAAGCGTCAACTTAAACGGTGTCTTGACGATTGAAGTGACTAAGCTTGCGACCGAGACGTTGTTCCAAAAAATCATTCAAATGGTCCAGCAAGCGCAGGAAGAAAAGTCGCCTTCTGCGCAGTTCATTGACCGCTACGAAGGGCGATATGTACAAGTTGTTCTTCTATCCGTCGCAGCCATCATCCTGCTCGGTCCCTTCTTCACGTCATGGTCTCTCGAAACGAGCATTTATCGCGGAATGATTTTACTTGTCGTCGCTTCTCCTTGTGCCCTTGTTGCCGCCATCACGCCTGCTGCCCTAGCAGCCATCGCCTCATCCGCGAAACACGGGATCCTGTTCAAAGGTGGTGCTCATATCGAGAACATGGGACGGTTGAAAGCAATCGCATTTGATAAAACCGGAACGCTCACGATCGGGAAACCAATCGTCCAAGAAGCGCTCATCTCACCTGATTTACAGGAAGTCGAAGTCAACCGAATCGTCAGTTTGATTGAAGAACATTCGATGCATCCGCTCGCAGAGGCCCTTGTCTCTTATACCGGAAAACATATCGGAGAGATGACGCACTTTAAAGACATCACCGGTTCCGGAATCGAGGCGACAATTGACGGGACGACATATCGCGTCGGTAAACAGAAGTTCGCTGACCGAAGTGGTGACTTCTTCAAAGAAGATGTAGAGCGGTTGAAAGAAGCCGGTCACACACTCGTCTTTATAAGTGATGATTCTCGTACAATCGGCGCCTATGCTCTCCGAGACACGTTGCGGGCCGAGGCTAAAGTAGCAATCAAGCGTCTGAATGACCTCGGAATCGCGACAATCATGATTACGGGAGATAATGAAGCGACTGCTCGTGCCATCGCAAACGAAGCTGGATTGACACGTTATATTGCCGAATGTTTACCAGAAGAAAAAGTTTCACAAATCAAAGCGTTACGTGAAGAGTACGGTTCAATTGGAATGATAGGCGACGGCATCAATGACGCACCTGCCCTCGCGACCGCTGATGTCGGAATCGCGATGGGTGAAGGAACCGATGCCGCTCTTGAAACAGCCGACGTCGTCTTGATGAAAAACGACCTCATGCGTTTGAGCGACGCTATTCGTCAATCACGCAAGCTGAACCGAATCGTCCTACAAAACGTCGTCTTTGCGCTCGGTGTCATTCTCGTCCTTATTGCCACAAACATTTTCGAACTGCTCATCATGCCGTTTGCGGTCGTCGGACACGAGGGTTCTACCATTCTAGTCATTTTGAATGGACTTCGTCTTCTCACCTCTTCATGGGAATAACCGATTCGACAAAATCGAATCGATGATTGAAACGATATGTCGATTTCGTTATAATTGAAACAATGTGTCTAAATAGACTGAAACAGATCGAAAGATTGGCTAAAGGTGGTACATGATATGAATACGATTGCAGTCATCGGCAAAGTGTTTGTCGATATTAAAGGAACATCTTTCGCACCGCTTCATAAAGATGCGAAAAATGTCGGCGACATCACTTTCTCTAATGGCGGAACAGGTCGGAACGTTGCTCAAAACTTAGGTGTACTCGGTAATGACGTTCGCTTCGTCTCAACTGTCACGAACGACCAAATCGGGGTCGGCGTCCTCGAGGAGTTACGTGGTTTACAGGTCAATGTCGATGGTGTCGATATGCTCGACGATAACGGAATGGGAATGTGGCTCGCCGTCATGGATAACAATGGCGACCTTCAAACATCAATTTCGAAACAACCTGACGAAGCGCGGATGGAAGAAGCGATTTTACGTCGAATCGACACAGTCTTTAAAGAGAGCGATGCGGTCGCAATCGACTTAGACTTGTCTGTTAACGTCTTAAACGAAACGATTGAACTTTGCCGTGAGATGGACTTGCCACTATACGGTGTGTGTGGCCACCTTTCTGTCATCGAACGGAACCGTCATTTACTTCAAGGCTTCACTGGTTTCATCTGTAGCCGCGAAGAAGCGGAAATCTTGTCCGATATGTCAATCGTCACGGTGGACGACGCACTACGCGTCGCCGAAGTACTCGCCATGAAAGGTGCACCCCTCACAATCGTTACGATGAGCGAGCTCGGGGCTGTTTATGTCGACCTTCGTACGAATGAACAAGGTCACGTCCCAACAACGAAAGTAAAAGTGGCCGACTCTACCGGGGCCGGTGACTCATTCTTCTCCGCTGTCATCTCAGAACTGATGAAACAGCATCCAATCGAAGATGCGCTTCGTCTCGGGATGCGTGTCGCAGGAAAAGTCATCGCGTCACACGAGAACGGATTGACGCAAGACATGTATGATTCATTAGAACAACCTACGCAAAAATGAGTTGAACGCATCGGCGAATCGTCGATGCGTTTTGTGCAAAATTATAGGAATGAAAGGAACGATCTCAGTGGTTCGAACGAAATTAAGAAGTGCGATCATTCTCATGAATGACCAAGATGAAGTGGCTTTGATTCGCCGCGAAAAAGAAGATGTCTTGTATTATGTATTCCCTGGAGGGGGAGTAGAATATGGGCATACGACTGAAGAAACAGCCGTTCGTGAAGCGTTTGAAGAACTCGGCGTTCATGTCGAGTTAGAAGGGGTTGCTGCCTATGTTGCCTTTAACAACGAGTTAAACCCTTACTATTGGGCGAAGATGACGGGTGGCGAATTCGGGACCGGAACGGGTGAAGAATTCCAAGAAGAACAGACAAACGGATCGTACACCCCGATGTGGATCAAGCGATCGGCGTTACCCCATCTTCCGGTGCGTCCTCCATCGCTCGCTGAAAAACTCGCCTCGCATGAGTCACGTTTTTACGATTTGACGTTATCTGAGGATTAATCATGTGTATCCTCAACCGAATTCGGGAAACATTTTTTTAATGACCGAGTAAGGAGGGTTTCATGATGGCAATGACAGAAGTAAAGGAAAAAAAGAATTGGTTCGGGTTTGGAAAAGAGTTATTCCGACGCTTTCAGGAGCATGATGTACAAGATTACGGGGCCACGCTCGCATTCTTTTGGTTTTTATCGATTTTCCCCGGAATCATCTTCATTTTGGCACTCTTATCATTTTTTGATATCTCACAAGATTCGTTTCAAAATCAATTGAACGACTTGGCACCAGGATCCGCTGCTTCCGGGTTTTTGACGGGTATCTTTGACGCAATCGGGGAACCCCGAGGCGGTCTCTTATCGCTCGGTGCGATTTTAGCCATTTGGTCTGCCGCAAAAGGGGTCGATCGACTCATCACGACTTCCCTACACGCGTATGGCGAGGACAATGAACGAAATTTCTTTGTCAAAAAAGGATTAGCGCTTGGTTTGACGATTCTACTCGGGATCGGGATGCTGCTTCTCATTCTCTCTAACGTGTTTGGGGCGCAAATCATCTCGTTCGTCACCGAATATTTACCCGTCAACATTACCGGGGCAGAAGAGATGATGATTAATGTGTTCCGCTACGTCTTGACGACAGTCGTCTTGATTTTGACGCTTTCGATTTTTTATAAAGTCTCACCGCAGCAACACGTATTCTGGAAGAGCACGATACCAGGAGCCATCTTCGGTGTCATCGGTTGGCAGCTCGTATCTTTTGGGTTCAGCTTATACGTCTCAAACTTCGGAAGTTACGACTCGACCTATGGATCGCTCGGTGGAATCATCGTCACGTTGCTTTGGTTACAATTGACGGGAGTGATCATCCTCATCGGGTCTGAAATTAACGCAACGTGGATGCGTTTCTTTAAATCGCCAAGTGAACAAGAATATGAACGTGACTTCAAGAAGAACAAAAAGAAAGCGAAACAAAAACAAGAAGAGGATGACTATGAAGACATCCCAACAAATACGTACGGCTAATACAAAAAGGAGCACGTTCGAGTTGAACGCGCTCCTTCCTTATGCCTCTACTGGGTCAAGACGTCCTGTCGCCGGGTCAATCACGAACCCGTGGACATTCGTGCCTGGTGGTAATAATGGATGATTGTTGATTAAGTTGATTGAATGAACGACATTCTCTTCGACCGAATCAAATCCATGTAGCCATTGCTCCAAATCCATCCCTGACGATTTCAACGTCTTCAACGTCTGAGGATCGATTCCTCGTCGTTCCATCTCTTCAATCACAACAGACGGCTCGATTGCCGCCATCCCACAATCGTAATGACCGACCACGACAACTTCCTCCGCGCCTAGCGCATAAAGCGCGACTAAAATCGAACGCATGGCTGAACCAAATGGATGCGACAATACAGCCCCCGCATTTTTGATGATTTTAGCGTCTCCGTTCTTAAGTCCTAGCGCTTGAGGTAACAGTTCCGTCAAACGTGTATCCATACACGTCAAAATCACGATTTTCTTATCCGGAAATTTATCAGATACGAACGGCTCGTACTGTTTTTCCTCTACGAAACGTTTGTTAAATTCAAGCATTTCTTTTACGACTGACACATTAACGCCTCCCCTTTTCTCACATCACAAATCTTGAAACAATGAGTCCGACGACCATCCATGCCCCGAACAACGTATTCACCTTCGCCGTCATCGCCATCGCAGGCATCAATTCGGCCGGTTCAGCCTTTTGCCAAAACCGTTGAATCGCTCGAACCATGACCGGCACGGTGAATAGTGATAGCAAGACCCATGGTGTGACTCCATAATACACGACGGCGACGATGATGCCGACTAATGCGGCGATAAAGAATGCCGCGAGCACATATACGGCACGTCGATGACCGACTAGACACGCGATTGTTTTTCGCCCGTTCTCTTTATCGTTATCTAAGTCTCGAATATTGTTCGCAAGTAAGATTGCCCCAATCAACAAGGCCATCGGGAACGACACGAGCAACAATTCCGTCGTTACCGTATTGATTTGAATATAGCCAGCGATTCCAATGATGACATATCCCATGAAGAGACCGGCAACAATCTCACCAAACGGCGTATACGCAATCGGTAACGGGCCTCCCGTGTACAAGTATCCAACGAGCATGGATAACGCACCGACCCAAAGCAGGTGCCAACTCGTTGACGCTGCGATATAAAGTCCGAGTATCGCCGAGACAGCATACATGCCAAGGGCGATTGACAGGATTTGATTTGGCGTAAACCCGTCGCGCACGATGGACCCACCAATCCCGATCGATCCTTCATGATCTAATCCTCGCTTATAGTCATAGTACTCGTTAAATAAGTTCGTTGCGATTTGAATGAGGACTGACGCGACTAACATCGCAAGAAAGAGCCCCCACTTCAGTTCGGTTTGATCGAGGACGATGAACGTCCCGAGCAAGACCGGAATAAAACTTGCTGTCAGGGTATGCGGGCGAATCATTCGCCAATATGCCCCTTTTGATTTCTGTTTCATTTCGTTCCCTCCCTTCGTTAGTTTACGTCTCGATGAAAAAATCTGTCAACGTCAGCCATCCATCTCATGATTCTTACAATTTCTCGAGCATTTCATAGACAAGTGAATTGCGAACTCATGATACACTAAAGAGTGAGAATTCTATCGGATTGAGGAGGCTTTTCTTTCATGCCAGATACTCAAACACATATAAAACAACGAATCGAGCAAGCTCACAAACGGGCGCGAGCTTGGCAACGTCCTGTCCTCGCATCCTACACGTGGGAAATTTCGGCGTTCGATGCGTTTCAAATCATTCAAAACACGGATACGTCCCATTATTACTTCATGACACCGGACCGTACGCTTGAAATGCTCGGTTGCGGAGATGCGCTCGTCTTGAGTGCCTCAGGCCCCGAACGATTTCAGCGACTCCAGTACGATTGGAGTCTCCATCGGCGAGATGTCGACGCAACCGTCCATGCGTTTGCTGGCTTTTCGTTCGATACGTTCATGCGTCCACAAAAGAGCATGTGGGATGCCTTTGGGGAGGCATCACTCGTCGTTCCAAGATTTTTATACCGTCGTTATAAAGACCAACATACATTGACAGTCGCGACTCTTGTCTCTTCGAAACAATCGGTCGAGCAGTATTTAATTCAATTAGCCGATCAATTGGCACAATTCAGTTCACTTCGCCCGACCGAGGAATCAACACCGTCCTATTCGAAAGTAAAAGACGGTGTGGAACATTACAAATCAAGCTTTCAGCAAGCCAAGCAGTTAATCGAGGAAGAGCGAGTCGAAAAAATCGTCATCGCGCGAGAAGAGATTTATCA
Source organism: Exiguobacterium sp. RM11 (assembly GCF_059821525.1). NCBI lineage: Bacteria > Bacillati > Bacillota > Bacilli > Caryophanales > Exiguobacterium > Exiguobacterium sp. RM11. Next base: position 2,209,712 of record NZ_CM187558.1, read on the forward strand.
ACGTTCTGACGATGCCTTTCCATTCGCGAAGAGTTTGAAGCATTTGGCGGAACATCAAGAGTCGAGCTATATCTACTTATATCAACCTAAACGTGACATCGGCTTCTTCGGAGCGACACCTGAACGATTGATTCAAAAAGAAGGGATGCGACTGAATACAGCTGCCATCGCCGGAACCATCAAGCGCCCTCAGACTGAAATCGAAAGCGACCTTGCGAAGGAACAACTGTTACATGATGCGAAAAATCGTGAAGAACATCAAATCGTCGTAAAAGATATTAAGCAAGCTTTGACACCTTATACCGCGCCGATTCACACGAGCGAGACACCGCAAATTCTTGCGAATCGGTCGGTGTTTCACCTGCACACTCCAATCCAGGCGACACTCGAAACAAACGCTTCCTTGTTGTCGTTAGCGGAAGCACTCCATCCAACCCCAGCCCTTGGTGGCTCACCGAAGCGGACATCGGTCCGATTACTTCGTGAAATCGAGCGGTTCGACCGTGGATGGTACGGTTCTCCATTTGGCTGGGTCGATAACGATGGGGATGGCGAGTTTGTCGTCGCCATCCGCTCGGCACTCGTCCAGCATCAGTTTGTCGCACTTTACGCAGGAGGCGGGATTGTCAAAGACTCTGTTCTCGAGCAAGAGCTTGAAGAAACCGAAATGAAAATGAGTCCAATCAAACAAGCTTTACAGTTTGATTCGCACGACTAAGGAGGCACCCTACATGAATAAGATGTTGACCGACTGGGTAGCATCCATGGTGAATCGACTTGTTGAATCTGGCGTGACCGACGTGGTCATCAGTCCGGGTTCTCGTTCGACCCCACTCGCGATAGCGGCATATTTACACCCGCAAATCCGCCATCACATCATCGTCGATGAGCGTTCCGCTGCATTTTATGCTCTCGGATTGACTCGATCGACGGAGATGATTCGCCCTGTCGCACTCATTTGCACGAGCGGTACGGCTGCGACAAATTACTACTCGGCAGTGACGGAGGCATTCATTTCGCAATTGCCGCTCATCGTCTTGACGACCGATCGACCACATGAACTTCGGAACGTCGGGGCACCACAAGCGATCAATCAAGTTCGATTATACGGTGAACAAGTAAAGACGAGTCTCGACTTACCTGTACCTGAAGAAGCAACGCTGCCGTTCATGCAGCAGACAGTCACTCGCTTCACGAATCTTGCCATGCAGGCACCAATGGGACCCGTTCACTTGAATGTCCCGTTCCGAGAACCGTTACTCCCAGACCTTGAACAGTTGAAGCTGATGCTGAGAGGTGAACCCGCTATACCGGAAAGACAGCGTGTTCGCCCGACAAACATCGATCGGGAAATCTTTTTGGAACGTACGAGTCAGAAGCAACTTGCATTCGTTGTCGGCCCTTACACACCGATGTCATGGCAAAAAGCCATTTACAAATCAGCGACCGAGCATAATATCCCGATCTTTGCGGATCCACTCAGCGGCATGCGTCGTTTCGACGATGTCTTGACGAACTACGACACGTGGCTCGCAAGTGAACATAAAGCCGACTGGTTACCGGAAGTGTTCATCCGATTCGGTGCCGCACCCGTTTCAAAACGACTCAATCAGTGGATGACTGCGACGGAGCTAGTTGTGATTGAAGAGCCGGGCTCTTATCGTGACCCAAGTAGCCGTGCGACCATCTGTTACGGAGACGCACTCGACTTTTTACCACTTATAGAATCAACAAATGATTCACGTTACGTCGAACGACTACGTTTCTTCGAGAATGTCACGGAAACGGCGAAGCCTTCACTCCAGGGAGAAGCCGAATTGACGAAACGGTTGCTCGATACGTCAATCGAACGTCTCTTCGTCAGTAACAGTATGCCGATTCGTGATGTCGATACGACATTATCCGCCGGAAAGAGCGTGCAAATTCTTGCAAATCGGGGCGCCAACGGGATTGACGGTGTTCTTTCGAGCGCACTCGGGAGCTGTTTTGACACGTCGCATGCCGCTCTACTAATTGGTGATTTGGCATTCTACCATGATAGCAATGCCCTACAACTGTTAAAACATCATCCTGGGAAGTTTTCAGTCGTGATTTCGAATAATAATGGTGGAGGGATTTTCTCCTTTTTACCGCAAGCTTCCGTCGATACCCAACTTTTCGAAGATTTGTTTGGGACACCGCTTAATTTGAACATTCGTGGGTTTGCCGAGACTTACGGGTTGTCCTATCGTCTGATTGAGCAACCACAGGAGATTCAAGAAGCGATTGAAGACGGCATTCATTTGATTGAGTTCCCATCGGATCGGGAGCAAAACGTGACGACTCACCGAGGATGGACGCAGTCTGTCTGCGCTCGTCTCGTCACGGAGAATGAGGCATGATCGTCGAGTTGCGAGGTGTCGACTATGAAGTATGCATTCGAGGAGAAGGAAAACCAGTATTATTTTTACACGGGTTCACGGGAAATGCTCAATGGGTCGATTCATTCCCTAGCTTACCGGTTCGACTCGTGTCACCTTCATTATTGCAACATGGCGCAACGGAACGCCCTCCCGTCACTCGTTCGACGATGAGTCAACAAGTGAAGGATCTTTCACGCCTACTCGATTTAGACGATCGTCCTTGGACAGTCGTCGGTTATTCACTCGGCGGTCGAATCGGATTGACACTCGCCGCGTGCGAGAAACGCGTCGAACATGTCATCGGGGTCAGCACGACACCCGGTCTCCGATCTTCTAAAGAACGGACAGCTCGTCGACGTCAAGACGAAGAACTTGCCCGATTCATCGAAACCGAAGGACTCTCCGCATTCGTCAAGCGATGGGAGAACCTTCCACTTTGGCGACAAACTGAAGAGATGAAACAATCACTTAGGAAGGACCGACTCGCACAACATCCGACTGCTCTTGCGAACAGTTTGCGCGCCATCGGTACAGGTCATATGCCTTCGCTCTGGGGTGCATTGCACCGCCTTCCCCACGTCGATTTGATTGTCGGGGCAGAAGATTCTAAGTTCAAAGCGATTGCACGAGACATGCAGAAAGAACGGTCTGATATTAAAATCTATGAAATTTCAGATGCGGGGCATGCTCCTCATATCGAGAATGCACCAGAGTTTGGTACAATAATAAAGAAATTGATTTTAGGGGGTATTTAAAATGGAATCAGTAGCGAACTGGACATCGGTCCGTACGTATGAAGACATTAAATATGAAACATGGAATGGGATTGCTAAAATCACCATCAACCGTCCAGAGGTACGCAACGCGTTCCGTCCGTTGACGGTCAATGAATTGATTGATGCATTCGCACGCGCACGCGACGATAAAGAAGTCGGCGTCATCATCTTGACGGGTGAAGGCGAAAAGGCATTCTGTTCAGGTGGAGACCAAAAAGTTCGTGGGCATGGCGGATACGTCGGGGAAGATGAAATCCCGCGCTTGAACGTCCTCGACCTTCAACGCCTCATTCGCGTCATTCCAAAACCGGTCATCGCCATGGTCGCAGGTTTTGCAATCGGCGGAGGACATGTCCTTCACGTCGTATGTGACTTAACGATTGCAGCGGACAACGCTCGCTTCGGACAAACAGGTCCTAAAGTCGGTTCGTTCGATGCAGGATACGGCTCTGGTTACTTAGCACGCATCATCGGTCATAAGAAAGCTCGTGAAATCTGGTACCTTTGCCGCCAGTACGATGCACAAGAAGCACTCGAAATGGGACTCGTCAACACAGTCGTCCCTCTCGATCAACTTGAAGCAGAAACAGTCAAGTGGTGCCAAGAAATCTTACAGCACTCACCGACTGCACTTCGCTTCTTGAAAGCAGCAATGAACGCGGACACAGACGGTCTTGCCGGACTTCAGCAACTCGCTGGAGACGCAACGCTTCTCTACTACACAACCGATGAAGCGAAAGAAGGACGCGATGCGTTCAAAGAAAAACGTGACCCTGACTTCGGTCAATTCCCACGTTTCCCTTAATTTTGTTGAGAGAGTAGCGATTCCGCTACTCTTTTTTTGGAGGTTATAGACATGTATGAATGGATTGAACAACATCCGGCATCACAGATCGCACTCGTGACACGCGAGGAAAGACTGACGTGGGAAGCGTTACGTACCGAGAGCCTACAACTTGCCCAATACATCCATGAACAGGCACCCACTGCCGAAAAGATTGGCATATTCGCTAAAAACAGCAAAGACTATATCATCGCCGTCCATGCGGTGCACCTGCTCGGCAAAGTACTCGTTCCAATCAACACACGATTGACCGAAGAGGAAGTGCGCACTCAGTTAAACACTGCAAGAGTCGATTTGCTCCTCGTCGATGACGAGATCGATTTGCCGGTCACACAACTTTTCGTGACACGTCGGGCGCGTTCATGTTTCACTGTGACACATGAGTGGAAAGAAAATGACACGATGTCTCTCATGTTTACGTCCGGTACGACGGGGCGGGCCAAGGCTGTACAACAGACGTATGGGAATCATCTCGCAAGCGCACGTGCTTCCGAAGCGCATCTAGACTATCACCCATCCGACCGCATGCTTACCGTGACGCCACTCTTTCACATGAGCGGACTTTCTCAAGTGTATCGGAGTGCAATCATCGGTTCGACGCTTTATGTTGAGCCACGTTTTGATGTCGACCGCACCCTTTATTTAATTGAAACTGAAGGCATTACTCAGTTGTCACTCGTCTCTATCATGCTTCAGCGACTGCTGGATGCCGGGCTAGAAAAACACAGTCTTCGCACCTTGCTCGTCGGAGGTGGGCCTGTCCCTCGTCCGTTACTAGAAGAAGCAGAGCGACGACAGTTACCGGTCGCTCAAACATATGGGATGACCGAAACGTGTTCTCAAGTCGCCACGCTACTTCCAAGCGAAGCGCTCTCACATATCGGTTCGAGCGGGAGATCCATCGCACCGACCGTGATCCGAATCAGTCAGGACGGGGAGATTGAGGTAAAAGGACCAACTGTGACGAGTGGGTACTTCGAACAACCCGAATCAGACGCCTGGACACCAGACGGTTACTGGAAAACGGGTGATCTCGGAACGATGAAAGACGGGTATTTATATGTACACGATCGCCGAAGCGACCTCATTATTTCTGGTGGTGAAAACGTATACCCTGCTGAAATCGAGGCTGCGATGTTACGATGTGCCGGTGTCCGAGATGTTGGGGTTACGAAACAAGCACACCCGACCTGGGGAGAAGTCCCGCTCGCCTTCGTCGTCGGATCATATGACCCGACGGAGATGCAGGCAATCCTCGATTGCCAGTTAGCCAAGTATAAACATCCGCTTGCGATTCATCACGTAGAGGACCTACCTCGAAACGCGAACGGAAAATTAATGCGTCATCGCTTAAAGGAGCTACTGCCATGATCAAACGTGCTGACCTTTCGATTGTCCCTTTAACATTTAAACACCCCATCGTAACGGCGCACGCCGTCTTGTCGGTGAGACGAACACTCATCCTTCGACTTGAAACCGTAGATGGTGTCGTTGGATATGGCGAAGGTGTCGCCTTCGAGACACCTTGGTACACGGAAGAAACGACCCAGTCCATGATTGATACATCAAAATTGATTCTTCATCTATTAAAGGGCATGACGGTCACGACGGACGTGTTTCCGACCCTCGTCTCATCGATAATCGGTCAACGAATGGCAAAAGCGATGTGGGAAAGTGCATTATGGGAGATTGAAGCAGCACGCGCGAACATGTCACTTAAGTCGTATATGAAGGCTGGGGATACCGTCTCCTGCGGTAGAACGATCGGGATTGGGCTACTCCATCAGACGATGAACTCGATTGAAGCGGCGCTAGCCGATGGTTTCGAGCGAATCAAATTGAAAGCCTCCCCTAATGAATTACTCCCGGCACTACGCGAAATCCGAGCCGTCTTTCCAGATGCGCCGCTCATGATTGACTTAAACGGTAGCGCGTCCGATCAACCGATAGAATGGTTCGAACAAATCGACGCCCATCGGTTATTGATGATTGAACAACCGTATCCGAGCCGCCAGTTCGCCAAATCGGCGACTCTTCAACAAAAACTCAAGACACCAATCTGCCTCGATGAGTCGATTACGTCTTACGACGATGTGGAGACGATGACGCAACTCGGCGCGGGTAAAATCGTCAATATTAAGCCTGCACGTGTCGGTGGTTTCAGTGAGGCGTTACACATTCGGAAACACGGAACACCGTACTGGGTCGGTGGGATGTATGAATCCGGAATCGGAAGGTATCATACCCTATTATTCGCTTCGCTCAGCGGCGCGAGCTTTCCGGCGGATATGTCGGGGACGAGCGCTTACTTCGAACAAGATTTGCTCGATACACCGCTTGAGGTCGAGAATGGGAAATTGACGCTTCCGGACTCAGTACAACCAGACTGGGATGTGATTGAACAGCTGAGAGAAACAAATATCTCGCTAGCTTAGGCGTTTTTTAAAGGAGTCATTATGAAGAAAATCGGAATGTTAGGCGGAATGAGTTGGGAGTCCTCACTCGAGTATTACCGAATGATGAACGAAGAAGTGAAAACGATATTAGGTGGGACACATTCTGCCAACTGTCTGTTGTACTCGTTTGATTTCCAACAGATTGAACGATTACAGCACGAAGGAAAATGGGATGAATTGACGCGTATCATGGTAGAAGAGGCTATGAACCTTAAAAAGGCAGGAGCCAATCTCATTGTGATTTGTACGAACACGATGCATCTTGTAGCGCCTTCCATTGAAGCCGCCACTTCCCTGCCCGTCTTGCATATCGCAGATGTCACGGGACATGCCATCAAACAGGAAAATCTAAAAAAAGTGGCGCTTCTCGGTACACGATTCACAATGGAAAGTTCATTCTACCGCGACTTGCTGAAAGAGCGGTATGAAATCGAACTAATGATTCCAAATGAAGAAGATCGCCAATGCATACACGACATCATTTATGATGAGCTGATTTTCGGAATCATAACAGAAGCAAGTCGTCTCGCTTATACGCGCATCATTGAATCGCTGCAAGCCGATGGAGCAGAAGGTGTCATTCTCGGATGTACGGAAATCCCCCTGTTGATTCAGCAACAACATGTGTCCATCCCACTCTTTGATACAACGTATCTTCACGCGACAGCAGCCGTGCGCAAAGCTCTCGAACAATGAATACAGAAAAGGTGCGGTTCACGAGAACCACACCTTCTTTACATTAACGGAACGATCCCGTTAACACTTCATATCCATCTTCTGTGACGATGACTGTATGTTCGAACTGTGAGACAAGGCTCTTATTCGGTGTGAAGAGTGTCCATCCGTCTTCTTCTGACTGATAGACGATTTCGTCTTTCGTCGAGATGAATGTTTCGACCGCAATCACTTGCCCAGCTTTTAAGAGCTGATTCTCTTCGCGGCTGTAGTAGTTTGAAATCGTCTCCGGCTCTCCGTGTAACGTCCGACCGAGTCCGTGTCCGGCCAAGTTACGGATGACCGTGAATCCATTCTTTCTCGCGTCCGAATAAATGGCTTTCCCGATTTGGTTGACTTTCACGCCCGCTTTGACTTTGCTGAGACCGGCTTCGAGCGACGTCAACGACACTTCGACCAATCGTTCATGTTGAGGTGATTTTGATGCGCCAGCAATGACCGTACGACCTGTATCGGCATAATAGCCATCCTTCACAGCCGAGACGTCAACGTTGACGATATCGCCTTCTTGAATGACTTCTTCTCCAGGAATCCCGTGGGCGGCGACGTCATTGAGTGAGATACACGTGTACCCTGGGAACTCATACATCGTAATCGGTGCAGAAGCCGCACCCTCTTCTTCTAAAACACGTTGCCCAATCGCATCCAATTCTTTTGTCGTCATGCCCGGTTTGACGGCTTTCGCCATCTCATCTCGTGCAAGTGCGACGATTCGACCGATTTCGCGTAACGCATCGTAATCATAATCTAACATCATAACTCTTCCTTTCAGTCTAATAATCGATTTTGGTACAGATATTCTTCGGATATGTCGGCGAATAAGAACATGCCGTCGGGTAACGGATAACTGAACGTACGCGTCACTTCGTTTGAACTGAAATCACGATAGTCTCCAGATAAATAGCCACGTCCTCGAACGTCCATGGCCGCCATCGTTTGAATGAAATGTGGACGGAAACTCCAGTTGTAACCCCGATACGTATTATCGACACGCCATTCTCCGTTCACACAGTAGACGTTTGCACTCGTCTGAAACCCTGTCTTATCCGTCAAATAGTAACGGACAAACACTTCCTCGAGCTTTGGTGCGATGTATTGAATCCACTCGTCTTTCTTATCTCTCGACCATTTCCCGGATTGAACGAGTTCTCCGATTCGACGATGTAACTCAAACTCAAGTTCGTATAAACGATTCAATCGCTTCTGGTCATGTAAAAAGAAAGAAGGCACTTCTTGCGCCAAGACACCCATTCCTTTGATTTCTCGTTGTGGAAGCTCGTCTTCTAGACCAAGCAAGCCACCCATGTAATAGCGACCGCCGTGTTGCCAAGCATAACGAAGCTGTCCGATATGGTTGATCGATTTGTACAGAAGCGGTGCACCGAGCTTCGAAGCGATATATTCCATCGTTTGAAGCATGTTCGGATAGGTGACCGACAACGTCTTTTTCTCCACCATCGTACCAAGATCGACAAGCAACAATTCTGGCGCGAGTGTCATAATGTCCTCAATGCTCGTCGACTCCGCGAAGTCTAGTGCGATTTTCAGCCCGTACGACCGATAGTACTGAATGACACGCGATAGGCGAGGAACATCAACCAGATCCGTTCCTTGAAGCGTCACATAAATGCGATGTAACGGGAAGTTCAATTCGCGAAGCGGAGCTAAAAAAGCTTCTCCCCCTTCTTCAAGAATCCATTCCGACCGACATCTGAATGTGACAAATGGCTTGGCATCTCGAAGTTGTGCTGCTGCCAATTGCTCCATCCGTTGGGCGATGTCTAACTGATACTCGAGCGGAACGTCATCATCATAAAAAAATGGCGTCAACGATTCTCCTCGGAATCGCCCATGTACCATATAGCCTTCCACTTGAAACGTAGCCGCTCCAAGGATTGGTTCATACGTCACCATCACTTCTTCGGGATGGACCATCACTTCTACCGCATCCATAACTCATCACCTCTTCGTTAAATGCGAAAACGAGCTACAATCAGCTCGTTCGCGTGTGTACATACATATAGGCACCGAAACAAGCAATAAAATAGGCGATACTCATTACGCCATATGCAATGCCCATCTTTCCGCCTACTCCAATGGCTAACACTAAAAAAATCATCGCTCCAAATAACAATGTCGCCACGGGGATATAACGAAAGTTAGGACGGTCTGTCTTTGACACGATTGGTTTGAGTGCGAGCACACAACCAAGTAGCACAAGGAGACCGAAACTTAATTCCACCATCCGTTGACACCTCATCCTTCTATCTCTACTCAACTAGTGTAGCACGACACAATAAAAAAAGCCGCAAATCCACTTAAGGAAATGCGGCATTTCACAATGATTAGTCACGCGGACGGCGTGGGCCACGGTCATCCGAGCGACGACGATCGTCACCACGGTATGATCCTTTACGGTCTCCGCTACGTCCATCACGACGTTCGCCACCGCGTCCACCACGACGATCGCCACCACGGCCACCGCCACCGCCACGACGGTCGTTACGACCACGGTATCCACCGCGATCGCCACCACGGCCACCTTGACGTTTGACACGAACTGGTTCAGCGTACGAGATTTCAACAGGTGTTGAATCTGGCTCTTTCGTCAATCCACGAAGGGCTGCAGCGAGAATTTCAACTGCTTCATACTCTTCAAGAAGTTCAGTCGCAAGTTGCGTGTACGCTTTGAAGTCGCCCGCTTGAACGCGTTCGATCAACTCTTCAGCTGCTTGCTTTTGGTTTCCTTCAAGTACTTCCGCGATTGTCGGTACGTGACGACGGTTCATGCGTTTGTTCGTTACACGTTCGATTGCTTTTACTTGTCCAAACTCACGTGGTGTGATGAATGTGAGGGCAGTACCTGTTTTACCAGCGCGACCTGTACGACCGATACGGTGTACGTAGCTCTCTGGGTCTTGTGGTACATCGAAGTTGTAAACGTGCGTGACACCTGAAATATCAAGTCCACGTGCAGCAACGTCAGTCGCTACTAAGATATCGATCGTTCCGTTTTTGAAACGACGAATCACTTGGTCACGTTTTGATTGCGTCAAGTCTCCGTGAAGACCATCTGCTGTATATCCGCGCTTGATAAGTGCTTCTGTCACTTCATCAACACGTTTCTTCGTACGAGCGAAGATGATGCTGAGTTCTGGTGAGTCGATGTCGATCAAACGGCAAAGCGTATCGAATTTTTGACCTTCGCGCAATTCGATGAACTGTTGGTTGATGTTCTCAACTGTCATTTCTTTCGCTTTGACTTTGATGATTGTCGGCGACTTCATGAAACGCTCTGCAATCTTTTTGATTTGTGGTGGCATCGTCGCTGAGAAAAGAAGCGTTTGGCGCTCTTCAGGAAGACCTGCCAAAATCGTTTCGATATCTTCAACGAAGCCCATGTTAAGCATTTCGTCTGCTTCATCCAAGATGACTGTTTGAATGTCATCAAGTTTGATTGTTTTACGTTTCATGTGGTCCATGAGACGTCCTGGTGTTGCAACAACGATTTGTGGGTTCTTTTTCAAACCACGGATTTGACGGTCGATTTGCTGACCACCGTAAACAGGAAGTGCGTATACGCGCTTTGTTTCTCCGATTTTGTTTAATTCTTCTGCAACTTGAATCGCAAGTTCACGTGTCGGTGCAAGAACGAGTGCTTGGACTTGACGTGCCTTTGAATCGATTCGCTCAATTGTCGGAATACCGAAAGCTGCTGTTTTCCCTGTACCTGTTTGTGCTTGTCCTAATACGTCCACTCCTGTGAGTGCGACAGGAATTGTCTCAGCTTGGATCGGTGTAGCTTCCTCGAAGCCCATTTTGTGTACACCTTTTACTAACGCTTCACTTAATTGTAAATCTTGGAATTTTGTCAAATTATATTCTCCTTTGTTCATACAAAAAACGTCTGAGTTCAGTTTGACAGATCTACAGACGTTTTCTCAATGTTTCCTCATAGTCAACTTTATTAACTATAACGTATTTATTCCTAAAATGAAAGAAATACATTTTCAAACTTTTTCATGTCATCCGAACATGAGTTATCTTATTTCAATTTGTAGCCGTTGTCGAGCTTTTCAACTTGCTTTTCTTTTAGTAGTTTTCCGAGCGCCCGTTTAAACGCGGCTTTGCTCATCCCGAACTCACGGTCAATGACGTCAGGGGCTGTCTTGTCGCCGTAAGGCATTTGACCACCACGTTCCTCGATATAAGAGAGGACGCTCGCCGCATCGCCGTCAATCGCCTCATAGGCACGTGGTTTCATAGAAACGAGAACCGTTCCATCTTGTTTCACTTGGGTCACTCGAACCGTCAATTGTTCACCGAGACGTGGCCAACGTGTCATTTCTGCTTCGTGTAAGAAACCGAGTGATTCTCCTTCGACCCATACGTTGACGCCAACTTCACGTTTATTGACGACAGTCGCTTGAATATCTTGGTTGTTCCATTCTTCTTTCGATGGACGTGCCAACAAGTTCAAGTATGCGTAAGGTGCCGGATCCCCAAGCAAACGTCCTTTTTGGTCATACTTCAAACGAATGCACAATTGGTCTCCCGCTTGCGGCCAGTATGACCGGTTCTCTGGTAAGTCGTCCATCGAGACGAGAACATCTTTTTGAATCCCGATATTGACGAAGACACCTGTGTTATATCGAACGCCAGTCACTTCACACCATTCATACTCATCGAAAGAGACCGTTGGAATCGTCATCGTTGATGCGAGACGCCCTTCTGAGTCATGATATAAAAAGACACGAACCGTTTGACCGACCGTCACTTCTTCCGTCTGTTCTTTTCGATGAAGGAGTACCTCTTCGCGACCGTTACTAATGAATACTCCAAAATCAGCAGAACGTTCCGCGACCAAGTCTACTACTTCTCCTGCGCGCAATGCCATTACACCCACATCCTTTTCTAATCTATTACTGTCAGTATACCTATCTACACACGTTCCTAATCATATCATGTTCTCTTTCAACATTTTGCATAAATGTGACGAAATTGTGAATGCAAAGAAGAAAGGGAAAAACGTCACAACAAATGGAAGGTAGATGATTTATTAAAATTTTGTGACAATTTTGTGAACGTCTTTTTTTCTTCTAGTATCCTATTTTTGAAAACGTTATTATATAGGAAGTGTCCAGTATAGATAAGGTTTCATTTAGGATTGATCGGGGGATAATAAATGTTTGATATACAGTCTCGTTCGTTTGCAAAACGTTTTACAAAAGGGCTACTCGTCGCCTTTTTCGCATTACTCGCATCACTCAGCTTCATTTTTTCAAACGGTGTGGATACAAACGTATCGTCATCATCGACTTATATGACGCAAGAGTAAACGTCTTCCGTGCTACTGGAGGCGTTTTTTCTTTGCCAAACGCAAACAGGAATTTCCTACAAAAGGTCGAATACGGTTAAAAGACCTTGCCTTTTTCTTTACTACCACATAAGAAAAGGAGACTCCGCTATGATTTTCTATTTTCTTACGACCATCTTATCGACTGCAGGCCTCGCTTTCTTGTTCCAGTCCGAACTGTATAAAGATCCGATTGGGACTTTTCTATTTGCTGTTTTAATTGCGATGGGACTGTCTTCCTTCAAACAACTCTTTATGCAAGCGAGCGAGTTCTTTGTGGAACGGCGGAACCAGAAACGAATCAAACGCGTCGTGGCCAGAATGCATTCGACGACACGGAAACGCTCTACATAACGCTCGTCTTCCCTCTCCACATTTGGTATTCTATGAAGGAACAGACAACGTACATTGGATTTATAATCGCAGGAGGCACACAATCGTATGAATGAAATTCCGTTATCGAATGAATGGCTACTTCGTTATTCACCCGTCATGGAGCTTTGGTTAAAGGAAGATGGAATCTTACTTGTCGATGACGACAATCGCATCCGCCTCACCCTTGAAATCGGGAACGACCAAGCCATGCAAATTAAAAGTATTGAACAAGACGGCGCTTATTTCGTCGTCGATCCTGTGAATAAACGCATTACGTTCGAGCTTGAGGAAGAGGAAGAAGAGAGCGATTCTCGCTTTTGGGAATAAGGATTCATGCCGAAGGGTCGGATTCTCGTCAAGAGAAGAAGACTCTTTCTTGTTGTCATTATGAGAGGAGAAAATAAAATGATTCGAACAGCTGTATGGTTTTTCTCATTTTTTGCGGTGTTACCGATCACCGTCCCATTTTTACAGAAGGCGAAAAAAATCGATCCACCAAAGCGTTATCGCTATGTGCAAGACATCGCTTATAAATGGGCACAATTCTTGTTGAAAATTGCCGGTGCCGACATTCGGGTCCATGGACAGGATCATATTCCGGATGAACCGGTCGTCTACGTATCAAACCACCAAGGAAACTTTGACGTTCCCATCATGTTGACGGCCACGAAACGACCAAAGGCATTCATTTCGAAAATTGAAGTACAGAAATTCCCGATTATCCCGCGTTGGATGGAATTGATGGGCTGTATTTTTATCGATCGAAGCGATCGTCGTCAATCAATTAAAGCGATTCGCTCAGGGGTCGAAACAATCCAATCCGGTCAGTCAATGATCGTCTTCCCAGAAGGAACACGCTCAAAAGGCGGTCCTATGAAAGAATTTAAAGCTGGAAGTTTGACACTCGCGACGTCAAGCGGTGCGAAGATTGTTCCGGTTGCCATTCAAGGGAGCTACAAACTGTTAGAAGCTAAAAATCGAATCACTCCGGCAACGGTCGACGTCACTTTCTTACCCGCGATCGATCCGGCTGACTTACCGAATAAGGAAATCGCTGCAACGGTCGAAGCAGCCATTCGTCAACAGATTGAAGGAGAGAACGCATGAGTTTATTAATGATTGAGGGCATTCATAAAGAGTTTGCCGACAAAGTCTTATTTGACGATGTGACAATGACGATTCATCCAGGAGACCGTATCGGAATCATCGGAGTGAACGGTTCTGGAAAGTCGACATTCATGAAAATCATCGCTGGTGCCGAGACGGCAGACAAGGGAACGATGCAACATCCGAACGATTATCGCATCCGCTATTTGACTCAGACGGTCCAGTTCGATGAAGGTCAAACGATTCTTGACGCCTTGTTCACAAGCGATACACCGTCCGTTCTAGCACTGAAACAATTCGAACGTTCCCGCCAAGCGCTCGAAGCGGATCCAACGAGTGAGCAATTACTCGAACGTTTCATGAAAGCTCAGCAGGCTGTCGATGCCGCAGACGCTTGGGAAACGGAAGCAAAACTGAAGTCGATCTTGAACCGTCTTGGTCTTCCTGACGTGTCCGTCGATGTGAACGCCTTGTCAGGTGGACAACAAAAGCGTGTCGCTCTCGCCGCAGCGTTACTCGACGAAGCAGACTTACTGCTCTTAGATGAGCCGACGAACGAACTTGATGCCGACACAATCGCATGGCTCGAGACGATGCTTGCGGATTATCGGGGAGCCATCCTTCTCATCACCCACGATCGTTATTTCTTAAATCGTGTCACAAACCATATCTTAGAGATTGCAGACGGAACGAGTTATTTCTATAACGGGAACTATGAGCTGTTCCTTGAGAAGCGAGCCGAACGAAAAGCACGGGCACAATCGATGGAACAGAAACGGCAAAATATTTTACGTCGTGAACTCGCTTGGTTACGTCGAGGCGCAAAAGCACGAACAACGAAACAAAAAGCACGCATTCAACGTGTCGAAGACTTGAAACATCAAGAAAGCTTGGCCGAAGAAGAGTCACTCGACGTTTCCGTCGGATCTCGCCGACTCGGTAAAAAGGTCATCGAAGTCGAGGACTTGTCTTTTGGCTACGACGATTCGCTCCTCATTCAGCAGTTCAATTGGATTTTCGGACGCCGTGAACGCTACGGCATTGTCGGACCGAACGGGAGCGGGAAATCAACACTTATGAACCTGCTCGCCAAGCGTTTGGAACCGACAAACGGTACCATCGTGCACGGGGAAACAGTCCATCTCGGCTATTACGGTCAACAAGTCGAGTTTGAAGACGAATCACGACGCGTGATCGACGAAATCGAGCGGATTGCGAAAGTGATTTATACGCCGGACGGCGAGACAATCACGGCCGGTCAAATGCTCGAACGCTTCCTCTTTTCACCGGACGCGCAATATAAACCGATTGCGAAGTTATCCGGTGGAGAAAAACGACGCCTTGTCCTCCTGCGGATTCTCATGGACGAACCGAACGTCTTGTTCCTCGATGAGCCGACGAACGATTTGGATACGGAAACGTTATCCGTGTTAGAAGACTATTTAGAATCGTTCCCTGGCACCGTCATCGCCGTCAGCCACGATCGTTATTTCTTAGACCGTGTTGCCGGACAGTTGATCGCATTTGAAGACGGGACCATCCAGGTGTATCATGCAGAATACAGTGACTACTTGACGATGCGCCATGAAGAGGTTCGTCAAGTGAAGAAAGAGAAAGAACCAAAAGAGAAAAAAGAACGAGCGAAGTCGGAAGTCGTGAAATTCACCTTCAAAGAACAGAAGGAATGGGACACGATTGAAGAAGACATCGCCGCGCTTGAAGAACAGATTGAAGCACAAGAAGCGACGCTTGCGACCGCGGGCAGCGACCTCGGAAAAGTGAATGAATTGTACGCAACAATCGCCGAACTGAAAGAATCACTTGATGCCAAGATGGAACGGTGGACATACTTGTCTGAAATCGATGAACAGATACAAGCACAGAAAAAGGGCTGACCGCCACATGAGGTAGCCTCTCAAATCAAATGAACAAAAGGTGGACTTCCGGCGCGCGTTCCGGAAATCCACCTCTTTTTTTATTACTTCACTTTAATGACGATTTTCCCTTTGGCATGCCCTTCTTCTCCATAATCATGAGCAAGTTTCGTGTCCTCTAAATCAAAGACACGGTCAATCACAGGTTTCAGTTCGCCTTTTTCAACAGCTTCCGCAATTTTTTTCAAGCGCTCCCCCGTCGGTTGCATGAAGACATACTCCGCGCGGGCATTCGCCTGTTCGGCTTCTTCTTCATTCGGTGGTGTGGAGATGGAGACGAGCATCCCATTTTCTTTCAGCATTCGATACAGTTTGCTCTGTCCGTCTCCTCCCATCGTATCGAATACGAAGTCAAGATCGCGGACGGTTTCTGATGGATCTTGTCGTTTATAGTCGATGACCTCGTCGGCCCCAAGTTCGCTGACCCAGTCCACGTTCGGCGTACTGGTTGACGTGACGACATACAATCCGTGTGCTTTCGCAAGCTGGATGGCAACCGTTCCGACACCACCTGAACCAGCACCGATGAAGATTCGGTCACCCGGTTTCGCATCCATCACTTCGAACATGACTTGCCATGCCGTATGCGCGACGAGCGGAAGTGACGCGGCCTCCTCGAAGCTCAATGAATTGGGTTTCTTGACGACGAGATGGGCATCGACCGCCACGTATTCGGCATATGTGCCTTGCCTCGCAATATCCGGACGGCTGAATACTTCCTCGCCGACCTCAAGCTCGGTCACATTCGCCCCGACTTCTTTGATGACTCCCGATACATCCCATCCGATGACGAGCGGCATTTCGAAATGAAGCATTTCTTTTAAGTATCCTTCACGCAACTTCCAATCCACCGGGTTGACACTTGCGGCATGAACCTCAATCAATACGTCATCTGCACCGATTGTCGGTTGCTCAAGCTCCCCTACTTTGAATTCATCTGATCCGCCATACTGTTCGATATATGCTGCTTTCATCCTATCGTCCTCCTTTGAGCGAATAACTCACCTTTACTCGGTTCCCATTTTGTTTGTCTCACAAACGAAAAAGCACACCACGCGTAATGCGGGTGTGCTCAAATCGACGGATGAGTCAGTTCGGTTGTCATATAGCTATAGACATAGACGTCATGGGCTTGTCCCCGCTGACGCATGTAATTATGTAGTCGACCTTCTTGAACGAACCCATTCTTCTCAAGCATGCGTTGCGATGCGAGATTGTCGATAAAGACAATGGCACCGACACGTTCAATCTCACATGTCTCGGCAAACTGTAGGGCCGCATGGAGGGCTTCGGTCGCATAACCTGAACGCCAATATTCTGGTCTGAGTTCATAACCGATTTCGGCGCGACGGTGTGACGGCGCCCGATTGTGAAAACCGATTGTTCCAATTAACGTTTTTGATTCTCGATGTTCAATCGCAAAACGGATGATGGTCCCCGTTTCAATTTGAGCGAGCATGTGGGTAAGCATCTGCTCCGTCTCTTCAAGCGTTTGATGCGGCTCCATCCCATAATGCTGGAGCACGCGTTCATTTGAAAAAATGGCGAATACGTGTGGAATATCCTCCATTTGAAGGGGGCGCAGTCGAAGACGTTCCGTATCAATCACCGGGAGCCGATTCATCCTTTACTCACCAGATTATGTTGAAACGCATACACGACAGCTTGTGTTCGGTCATAGACATCAAGTTTCGTCAAGATGTTCGAGACGTGCGTCTTCACCGTCTTCAGTGAAATAAACAATTCGTCCGCAATGACTTGATTCGACTTCCCTTCTGCCATGAGTTGCAAAATTTCTCGTTCACGTGCAGTCAAGCTCTCATGGAGGGTCATCTCCGGGTGACGTAGACGTTCGAGCATCTTTCCTGTCACTTGGGCAGCCATAACGGGATTGCCGGCAGCCGTCTGACGAATCGCGTCGGCAATTTCATTGGCGTTTGCCGTCTTGAGGACATAGCTCATCGCGCCGGCTTCAATCACCGGATATACTTTCTCGTCATCCAAGAAACTCGTCACGACTAGAATCTTTGCCTCTTTCCAGCTTGCTTTGATTCGTTTTGTCGATTCAACCCCATCCACAGGTTCCATGACTAAGTCCATGAGGACGACGTCCGGTTTTTCCGCAATCGCAAGCTCCGCTCCCGTCGCGCCGTCCGATGCCTCACCGACGACTTCAATGTCCGGTTGTGTCGATAAAAAGGCAGACACGCCCGCTCGGACCATTTCATGATCATCAATTAATACAACTCGAATCATCATTACCCCTCCACTTGTTGTTTCACACGTACTTCGATTTGTGTTCCGACATTCGGCACACTGACCAATCGTAACGTCCCACCGACTTCCGCCGTGCGCTCTCTTATCGATTGTAATCCATATGAGGCGACTTGTGTATCGTCCACGTTAAATCCGATTCCGTCATCGTTGATCTTTAAAATAACCGTCTGTTGCACGGTTCGCATCTCAATTTCTAGGCGAGTCGCCTTCGCATGCCGCAACGTGTTACTGATTGCCTCTTGGACGATGCGGAACAGTTCATTTTCGGTATGCCGTGATAGCTTCACTTCTTCTAGACGCCAGACGAGTTCAGTCGACTGTTTACGCGACAGTTCTTCTAATAGGCGTTCGATCCCGGTTTTTAACGTCATGCCCTCTAATTCCACCGGTCGTAGTTGTAGGAGTAACGAGCGCATCTCTGCCTGTGCCGTTTGAGCCATGAGCTCCACTTGCTCCATTTGTTTACTCGCTAATTCCGGTTTCGTTTGCATCGTTTGTTTGACCGCAGTCGTCATCATCGAGATGGCGTAAAGCTGTTGACTCACGGAGTCGTGCAGTTCGCGAGCGACGCGACGTCTTTCTTCGACGACCGCTTCACTACGCGCCTCTTCGACACTGACCGGGCGTTCGCCAACTCGTTTCGCCATTTCAATCATCTCTTGACGTTGTTTTGAGACGCGAACGATTCGTTCGAGCGTGTCTCGGTAAGGAGACAACGGTCGGAACGTGATCTCTTTTTGGTTCTCTAGTTTCCAAAGGGCGTTCGCGACTTCTCGAAAGTCTCGACGTAAGTAAAAGTATGATGCGACTCCAAAGATACTGCCAATCAAAACGGCAATTACCAAAATGGACACAACGAAAGGCAACCCTTCTTCACGCGAAAATAAGTCGCTAAGTGAAGTCGAGTCACCTATGAGAAACGCTACTGTAATCAAGAAAGCCGTCAAGAGGCTACTGAACAATTGATGCCAGACGACCGTTCGTGGATAAGAATCCTTTTTCATACCGTCATCACCTCAACACTTCCGCTCATGAGCACGATATGAATACGAACTTTCCGCGTAGCCTGGACATAATCATCAGACGCCGTATAGAAGCGACGGTTAAAAACCGGTGAATAGTTCGAATCATCGACTTGGACTTTTCCAAATCCAATCGACGCATCGATTGAATAATCGTAACCCGCTGGAATGAGGATTCGGATGTCTCCCGCAAGTCCGTTTAGGAGTAAAAATGTCTCTCCTTCAGGAATGATGGCTTGTGATAAATCCATCTCAACATCACGTAGCAAAAAGAACTCATTCGTATCGCGTAACACATAGTGTCCCGATTCTTTCATACCGAACGAGAAGGCTTGTTCCTGACGAAGCGGTGTCCGAATTTTTGATTCGACCGGTCGATTCTTATAGAGTCGGTACCCGAAAAGCAACAACAGACCCGAGAGCACAAACCCAAACGCGGCTGACGAGAAGATCAAGCCAATCAAGAGAATGCCTCCGATGGCGTAAAAGATATAGCTGGCCGACTGCTTACCTCGACGACTGAAGCGTCTTCCAATATAAAGAAGAAGCAATGGGAGGATCATGCTGAATAAGACGCTATTCCCACCCGTCACGATGTCGATAAAGAGTCCAACTGAAAATAAGATAATCATGAATCCAATGATTTGACGTGTGTTCCAACGTTCCATGTCCATTCCCCCTTTCTGTTCATATGTATGAAGCAAAGAAAGCGATGACCTTGTTCAGGTCATCGCCGAACCGTCACCTCACTCTTGTTTAAAGCGACGCTCCAGTTCTTTTAGTTTTGCTTCAAAATCATCTTCATCTGCTTGCGTATCTTTCTTCTCTTCAGCAGGTTGTTCTTTCTTCTCTTCCTCAGTAAACGGATGAGACTCCGACGTGTTTTGACCGAAGATTTGGTCGAGTGCCCCTTTTAGAAGATCTAAGTTTTCACGCATCGCAAATTCATATCGTTTGTTTTGCATTTCATCGAGCTTGAGTTTCATCTCGAGTGCACGACGCTCCAGCGCATCCAATTCACGCTCTCCCTCATCGATCAACCCTTCGAAGTAACGATACTGTTCTCCGTAGTGTTTTGACTCAAGAGCTGCACGTTCTGCCAACTTCTCTTCACCAGCTTGTTTCGCCAGTTCTGTCTGTTCATATCGTTTATCTGCCATCTTTTTGGCATCATCACGCTTTTCAGCAAGCTCTGCAAGTAGTGTGCGTTGACGTTCGACGAGACGCTCAACCGATAGCGCTTCCTTCTCCGCTCCACGGATATGACGGTTCAATTCCGCTTCTCCACT
The DNA here is from genome assembly GCF_059821525.1 of Exiguobacterium sp. RM11. Taxonomy (NCBI): domain Bacteria; kingdom Bacillati; phylum Bacillota; class Bacilli; order Caryophanales; genus Exiguobacterium; species Exiguobacterium sp. RM11. The sequence continues at coordinate 2,230,285 of NZ_CM187558.1, forward strand.
CGAACGTGGCATCTCTTTATCTTGATACTTCTTCACTTCTTTTGAAATCTCTTTCGTCAATTCATTCGCTAGTTCACGAAACTGATCAAACGGTGTCTTCATGGTGAATCCTCCTTATGAAATCTTAACGACGATTAACAAATTTTTGCCACACTTGATCGAACTGTTGGAAGCTGCTACGGCTAGCACGCGTTCCGTCGGCATTTAAAATTTCGACTTCCGGGTCGCGCTTCTCACCTGTATACATCATATACCCTTTAAACAACAACCACGCGACAATGATTCCGACGAGTGCCCAAATGTTTGAGAGCATCGTCCCAATCCCGATGACGGCAAGGATTCCGAAACCAACTTTAGCACCGATGTGTGTCACAGCCTGAAAACGGACTCCAGCCCAAAGCGTCAAGAGCGCTCCTAATCCGAATAAGATCATATTCGGTAAAGCACCGATCAACACGAGCACTAGAGCGATCGCGGCTACGATGAACAACACCTTTTTCACTTGGTGATTCATCTGTCATCCCTCCTTGTTAAGTACACTCTTATCATAATACGTTATTTTGTATAGGTCGACGAGCGGAAGGCTTGTTTCGCCTCGGTCTTTAGACTGAGATGTTACCGTTTCCAATAACTGTGGTACACTGATGCTATCGAACAATGAAAGGATGATGTTTTATGAGCAACATGATGCATGTACGTCACCAAATGTCAGCGAATCGGAGGGCTGTCGTCCTCCATCATTAAAAGGAGGATTCTTTTTGAATCAACAAACTGAAACGGGACGTGTCACGGCACAGTTCCAACATCTTTACACGGTATCAATCGGAGAGAACGCCTATATGTGCGGGGTTTCCGGAAAATTTCGACATGAGGCGACGAGCGAACGGGATTACCCGGTCATAGGCGATTATGTCACGATTCAAGTTCGCGAGCATGGTCAAGGTACGATTCATCATCTCCTTGAGCGTCGGACCGTTCTATCACGAGCGGCCGCCGGCAACGAGACGCGTGAACAACTGATCTGCGCGAACGTCGACTACGTCTTGATCACGATGGCATGCGGACACGACTTCAACATCCGCCGCCTTGAGCGCTATACTCTAGCTGCGTGGGACACCGGGGCAATCCCCATCATCGTTCTGACGAAGACCGACCAAGTCGAATCGGTCGACACACTGCTCGAAGACATTGAGTTAAATGCACCTGGGATTCAAGTATTTCCTGTCAGTGCCGTTACGGGAGAAGGGGTTACTGAACTTCGTCAGGCGTTACCGAGTGAAACTACGATTGCCTTCGTCGGTTCGTCTGGAGTCGGAAAATCTACACTGACGAACGCCCTAGCTCACGAGACACTTGCCGCCACGCAAGCTGTCCGGACGCAGGACGAGCGCGGGAAACATACGACGACACACCGCGAACTGTTCCGAATCGATGATTTATACGTCATCGACACACCAGGGATGCGCGAGTTCGGACTATGGGAAGGAAGCGAGCATCTCGATGAGACGTTCCGTGATATCGAAGCGCTTGCCGAGACATGCCGCTTCCGCGACTGCTCTCATCATAAAGAACCGGGTTGCGCCGTCCAAGAGGCGCTAACGAACGGTACGTTAGATGCGAAACGCTATGCAAGCTACGTCAAACTCGGGCGTGAGCTTCTCTACATGGAGAAGAAGCAAGCAGAGCAAGCACGGGTATTAGAAAAGAAAAAACGGCGGATATAAGTTCGTTGGACTGTGAGCGAAGCTGCTCGCAGTCCTTTTTTATTGTAATTTGACAGGTTCTCTAGGCAGGCGTAAACTTGCCATATACTTAAAAAGTTTACCTAAGTAAACAAATTAACCATTAGGCAAGAAAGAAGGATCTGTCATGTTGAATGAAGTCGAATTAATTCGAATACATCGCTCGATGACTCAAAAATTAAAAACACTTCTCCCTTTTCTAGGTCCAGCTTTTGTCGCTTCGGTCGCATACATCGACCCTGGAAACTATGCAACTAATATTGCAGCAGGCTCTCAATTTGGTTATTTACTCTTATGGGTCATTTTAATCGCAAACTTGATGGCCGGATTAATCCAAACGCTGTCTGCTAAAATCGGAATCGCGACTGGGAAAAACTTACCTGAAATTTGTCGTGACCGCTTCTCTAAGAAGACCGCAGTCTTTTTATGGATTCAAGCCGAATTAATGATTATGGCCACTGATTTGGCAGAATTTGTTGGTGCGGCACTCGGGATCTACCTTGTGTTTGATATAACGCTCATTCAAGCAGCACTACTTGCCGCGGCCGGTTCTTTTGCCATCTTAGAAGTACAAAGACGTGGCTATCGACCACTTGAAACGCTTGTGACTGGGATGCTACTCGTCGTTGCTCTTGCGTTTGCCATTCAAACGTTTAGCTCTCAGCCCGAAGTGAAACCCCTTTTGTCAGGTCTCCTCATACCTCGTTTTGACGGGACAGAGAGTATTTTATTAGCTGCCGGAATATTAGGTGCAACTGTCATGCCGCACGCTATTTATTTGCACTCTGCTTTGACACAACGGCGAATCAAGGGAAAAGATGCGGTAGCACGAAAACGCATCATGAAATTTGAACGAATTGATGTGACAATCGCAATGGTCCTCGCTGGTGCAATCAATGCCAGTATGTTGATTATCGCAGCTGCCGTCTTTTATAAGAATGGGATGTTCGTAAACGATTTAGAAATCGCTCACCAGCAGTTTGACTCTTTTTTAGGATCACCAATTGCCATGTTATTTGGCATCGGCTTAATGGTTGCCGGATTATCAAGTGCATCTGTCGGAACATTGGCCGGGGATGTCGTCATGCAAGGGTACATTCAAAAGCATATTCCGATTTATATACGTCGTGCGATTACGATGGCTCCTCCACTCTTACTCATTCTTTCCGGTGTCAACTTGTCAAACGCTCTCGTTTGGAGTCAAGTCGTTCTCTCTTTCGGTATATCATTCGCCCTCATCCCTCTGCTTCTCTTTACGAGTAATAAAGAGTTAATGGGCGGGCTTGTGAATCATCGCTTTACGACATGGATTGGATGGGGCATCACAGCGATTGTCATCTCATTAAATTTATTTTTGATTGTCCAAACCTTTATCTAATTTCTAAATATAAAAAATAAGCGCAGGCCGAGCGGCCTGCGCTTATCTTTTATACAGTTCCCTGCAAGATTCCTTCCGCCCATTCGACTTCATCAGACGTCGGGGGTTTTGTTCCTTTGAGGGGATAATCGAGTCCGAGAGCCTCCCATTTATAGACGCCCATCTCATGGTAAGGCAGAATCTCGACTTTCTCGACATGGTCTAACTTTTGAATGAACGCGGCGGTACGACGAAGCACCCCTTCTTCAAGCGTCCATCCAGGTACGAGGACGTGGCGAATCCACATTTTCGTTCCGCGCTCGGAAAGGTGTTCGGCAAGCGCGAGCGTGTTGGCATTGCTACGTCCCGTCAATTTTTTACACATGTCGTCGTCGATATGCTTGATATCGAGTAAGACGAGATCGGTGTGATCTAAAATCGCATCCAAGTTAGGAGGACGGAGTGCACCGGACGTATCGAGTGTCGTATGGAGCCCATGCTTTTTCGCTTCACGCAGCAGTGCCTCTAAAAATTCAGGTTGCGCGAGTGGGTCACCACCTGAGATTGTGATGCCGCCGTTCGATGCCTCCATGAACGGTCGGTAACTGAGCGCCTCTTGAATGACGTCTTCAGCCGAGCGGTGGTTATTCTTTTTGAAATCCCATGTGTCCGCGTTATGGCAATAGAGACAACGTAACGCACAACCTTGTAAAAAGACGATGAAGCGAATCCCTGGGCCGTCAACTGTTCCGAATGATTCGACCGAATGTACATATCCCATTGTCATCGAAATGACCTCCTAACGAATGAGCGGCCCTCCGTGGAAGGCCGCTAAGCCTTTACTTACAACGAACCGTGGAACGTACGGTTGATGACATCAATCTGTTGCTCACGTGTCAACTTGATGAAGTTGACCGCATATCCAGATACGCGGATCGTGAGTTGTGGATACTCTTCCGGATGTTCCATTGCGTCGAGAAGCGTCTCGCGGTTGAAGACGTTGACGTTCAAGTGATGTCCTTTGTGCTCTCCACTCATATACCCATCGAGAAGTGCCGCCAAGTTGAGTTCACGTGCGATTTCTTCTTTTCCGAGTGCTTTCGGTACGATTGAGAACGTATACGAGATCCCGTCTTGTGCGTGTTCAAATGGAAGTTTCGCAACAGATGAGAGCGATGCAGCCGCACCTTTCGTATCCCGTCCATGCATCGGGTTGGCACCTGGAGCGAATGGTTCACCAGCACGGCGACCGTCTGGCGTATTCCCTGTTTTCTTACCGTAGACGACGTTCGATGTGATGGTGAGGACCGATTGCGTATGAAGCGCGTCACGGTATGTTTTATGTTTCCGTACTTTTTCCATGAACGATTCGACGAGTTCCACGGCAATCGCGTCGACACGGTCGTCATTGTTACCGAATTTCGGGAAGTCGCCTTCCGTTTTGAAGTCGACGATGATTCCTTCTTCGTTACGAACGGGTTTGACGCTTGCATATTTGATTGCTGAAAGACTATCTGCCGTTACAGAGAGACCCGCAATCCCACAAGCCATCGTCCGTAAGATTTCTGGATCGTGAAGCGCCATTTCGATGCGTTCGTACGCATATTTATCATGCATGAAGTGAATGACGTTGAGCGTATTCACGTATAGTTCTGCCAACCAGTCGAGTGTACGGTCAAAGTCGGCATATACTTTTTCGTACGTGAGCACATCTTCTGCATTCATCTCCCAAGCAGGAGCGATTTGAGCACCGCTCTTCTCGTCACGTCCGCCATTCATGCTATAAAGAAGGGCTTTCGCCATGTTGGCACGCGCACCGAAGAATTGCATCTGTTTTCCGATCTTCATCGGTGACACACAACATGCGATGCCATAGTCGTCACCGAATTGCGGCATCATCAAGTCATCGTTCTCATATTGAATCGCTGACGTTTCAATCGACATTTTCGCACAGTATTGTTTGAAGCCTTCTGGTAGCTTCGTCGACCAGAGAACGGTCAAGTTCGGCTCTGGAGCAGGACCGAGGTTTGTGAGTGAATGTAAGAATCGGAACGAGCTCTTCGTGACGTTCGAGCGACCATCTTCACTCATCCCACCGATTGACTCCGTTACCCAAGTCGGGTCACCTGAGAACAATTCGTTATAGTCTGGTGTCCGTAAGAATTTGACGATCCGAAGCTTCATGATGAAGTGATCGACGATTTCCTGAACGTCCGACTCTGTTAAACGACCAGCTTCAAGGTCACGTTCAGCGTACACATCAAGGAATGTCGAGACGCGTCCGAGTGACATCGCGGCACCGTTTTGTTCTTTAATCGCAGCAAGGTATGCCAAGTACACCCATTGATACGCTTCTTGCGTGTTTTCAGCAGGGCGGCCGAGGTCAAATCCATAAGCGGCTCCGAGTTGCTTGAGTTCTTGAAGCGCACGAAGTTGTTCCGATAGTTCTTCCCGGTCACGGATGTCTGATTCAGATAAGAATCCACCCCGTTTCGCCAAGTCTTTTTTGCGTTCTGCCATCAAGAAATCAATTCCGTAGAGCGCGACGCGGCGATAGTCACCGATGATGCGTCCACGACCGTACGCATCCGGAAGACCTGTGATAATCCCTGATTTACGAGCGGCCCGCATTTCAGGCGTGTAGGCATCGAACACACCTTGGTTATGTGTTTTACGGATCTCTGAATAAATTTTTGTGATTTCTTCATCTGGTTCGAAACCATATGATTCGAGTGCGGCATCCACCATGCGAATCCCGCCATTTGGGTGAATCGAACGTTTGAACGGCTCATCCGTCTGAACGCCAACGACTTTCTCTAACTCTTTGTTTAAGTAACCTGGTCCATGCGACACGATTGTCGATGGTGTGTGTTGATCGACGTCCCAAACGCCTCCGCGTTCACGCTCTTCTTTTGTCAGTTCCATCACACGATTCCAAAGAACGTTTGTCGCTTCTGTCGGACCTGCTAAGAACGTATCGTTCCCTGTGTATTCATGACGATTCAAACGGATAAACTCACTGACATTGACTTCATTCGTCCACTGACCAGGGATAAAACCTGACCATGCGGATTTGATTTCGGTTGCCATGTTGATTCACTCCTCATTCTCGAAAGTAACTGCGTGTTATCTATACTGTGAGTGTACGTGAAAACGTGAACAATATGTTTTACATTCTTGTGAAACTTGTAACAATCTTATGAACGTGATGAAATAGCCGTTTTTGAAAGCGTTTTACAAACTGTTATATTCGATTAATTATATAGTTTGAAACAGCTAAATCCCATTTCATTAGGGTCGAACTATGATCTGTACTAATTTGATTGTTCTGTGACGAACTATACAGTTTTTGGGGTGATAAATCTCACATCACTCGGTTAGAACTTGAATTTTTGTGTCGTATCAGACACAATGAAGGCAGAACATTGTATAAGAGGAAGGGGTTCTACTCATGACGTACGAACCATTAACACCAAGCCACGCCTTTCAAGTCGGCGATCGCATCTCATTGAAGGTCGAAGAAGCCGGTGAAAAGCGTGATGGATTTATCACAGAATTTGAAGATGGAGGGTTTTGGATTCGCTTTGACGATGACATCGAGAACGAAGATTTTATCGATTATCGCGACCAATTACTCGCCGGACTTTTGTCGCGTCCAATCCATGTCATCACGACACATCCGGAACTGAAACCGTTCGAGAAAATGACGTCCGAGTTACAGTATCGCGTTTATCAAGGATTCACGATTGAGAAAGTGGAATTGACAGCAGAAGGCGCGGATGCCCACATCCAACTCATCGAAGACGGTCAAACGTATACACAGACGTTACGTTCTTCAATGGAAGATGGTCAGGAACATGTTCGCTATATTTGACGAGGGAGCGCTTTCGCTTCCTTTGTTTTTGCCTAAAGATAAGGAGACCTATTATGAATTTTACAAAACCTTTTATTAACGAGACGTGGGAACGGATGGGCTTTAACGAGCCGATGCCGGTCCAAAAAGAGGCGTTTCCCCTACTATTAGATGGAAAAGACGTGACAATCGAGGCACCAACCGGAACGGGTAAAACGCTCGCATACCTGCTCCCAGCGATTGAAAAAATTGATCCCTCGAACGATCGAATCCAAGTCGTCGTCGTCGCTCCAACTCGTGAACTTGTCATGCAGATCCAACAGGTCGCACAACGCTTCACCGAAAAAGGCGATGTTCGCATCGGCTCGTTCATTGGCGGTGTCGAATTGAAACGTCAAATCGATCGAATCAAGAAAAAGCCGCATTTAATCGTCGGGACACCGGGACGTCTCGTCGAATTGATTGACAAGAAAAAGCTGAAGCTCCATGAGACACATACCGTCATTCTCGATGAAGCCGACCAAATCATCGACAGCGGTTTGACAGAGGCGGCTGAGCGCATCATCAAGCATACCGCGCATGAGCGTCAACTTGCACTCGTCTCGGCAACACTCACCGATTCACTCAAAGAATGGTCGGCACCGTTCATGAACGAGCCGGCACATATCAAAATCGAACGTGCTGTCAGCGATCAAGTGACGTACGGTTACTTGTTGACGACGCGTCGCTACAAACCCGAACTGTTACGCCGTCTTTCGCACGTCGATGGCGTAAAGGCACTCGCGTTCATCAATAACCGCTCGTTCTTGCCACCACTTCGTGGGGAGCTTGAAAAGTTGAAAGTGGACTACCGCATGCTCGACAGCTTGAAAGGAAAGCGCGAACGCGTCGAGACGCTTCGTGAATTCCGTAAAGGCGAATACCCGCTCCTCATCACGACGGGTCTCGCGGCACGCGGGCTCGATATCGAAGATGTGACGCACGTCGTCCATTTCGATTTACCAGAATCCATCGATGACTTTATCCACCGCTCAGGCCGTACGGCTCGTGGTAACGCAGGCGGGACCGTCCTTTCTCTCGTGACGACGGACGATTTACCACACTTGAAATCATTCGCGCGTCAACTCGGTGTCGAATTGAAAGAACTCGAGATTTACCGTGGCGATGTAATCGAGAAACGGATTGAGGAGAAGCCTCCTGTCGTCAAACGTCCTGCGAACAAGCGAGGACCGCGCCGATGAAAAAAGACCGGAAAGTAATTCCCTTCCCTTTGCTCGTCGAAGAGTCCGAATTGCTTGCCGAACTGAAAAAGTTATATGAGCAAGCAGCTCTTGCGCGAAGCACACAATGGACAAACTATATTCAAGAGATCGCGTCGGAAGGGACATGGCATTTGAAAGATGCCGAGCTCTTCCGTGACCTCTTCATTGATTGGGCCGTCTTCTTTGAAACGGACGAAGACGGCATGACGCCTCATGGTCGCTATTTGGCTGACCACAAGGGCGACATGTCACCTGCTCTTTATCACGCACTCCGTGGACTAGCCGTCCCGCGCTGCAGCATCTTTGAAGTGACGGAAGACGGTCAGTTGAAAGACTGGGAGTCAAAAGAGACGTACGCTGTTCAGTTACCCGAAGAACGCGAGACCGGCGACCTCGTCCTCGGAAAGTTACTCGACATCCGAGGCAGCTGGCGCTTCGGTTCGGCGTTCCTCGCCTTACCTGCGAAAATGTCTGGAAACGTGGCCGACCTATATATCGACTTTACGGATGAAGTCGGTCCCGGTGCCTTTTTGGAGCAGTTTCCGGAGTTCTGCGCGGAACTGATCGACTTGTTGCTTGATTTAGAAGAAGGCGTCATCATACCGAAACCATCAAAATAAGCAAAGGGCCGCGGCCCTTTGCTTATTTTTGTCTGACGTACACGTCAATCTGTTTGAGTATGTCACGAGCTTCTTCATTTTCAGGCGTGATTGCCGCACTTGAGATTTGTTCCCCATCCTCGTATACATCGATGACGACACCATCTTTCGCTTGACGCGTTTGGTACAGACGACCGTTTGAATAGAAGGAGTGATCAACCGAGTCGAGAACGCTTCGGGTCATGTTCTTCCCTGTGTTCAAGTCGATGACGACTTCCTCGCCATCTTCATTTATCGCTAACAGGTTTTGGCCCGACGTTGTATAATCCCAAAAGCCTTGGTCTTCAGCCAATTGAACGACTTTCTCCGTTTTCGTGTCATAAGCGAATTGACCTGGCAATCTGTCTTCAACATTGAACTTATCTTCTCCTTCTTCGATAACATCGTAGAAGCTAACACCGACAGGGATATAACGTGTTTCTGTCATATGAGAGGATACATCGGTAGCGTAAAAACGATTCGTATTGATGACATGGGTGATAAATCCTTTGTCCATGTTCAATTCTTTGACGCTTACGTCATTCATCGCTTCATTAAACGTGGCAATCATTGTTTTTACGTCTTCGTCACCATCATATTCATCCCGATAGATTAAGTTTAACTGGCCATCATTTAGGAATATGCCTGACCATACCCCGTTCACGATGTCGTATATTTTTGAATCACTTGCATCGAACGCGAATCTCGATATTTCTTTTCCTTTTAATTGTTGAAAAACGATGAGCTCTTTCATCCCATCCTGCCCGACTCCGATATATCCGTCTTGTGTTTGAATCGACTGCGCATACGTCCATCCATTCATGAGTCTATGGATGGAACGTACATCTCCATTCAAACGTTCACGATATTGTTGTCCCTCAGCTATATAGTTCAAGTTTGATGTGATGCGACTTTCATCAGCCGTCACTTCAAACCGTTGATCAACAGCATCATCAGAACTATAAGTCATCTCAACAATTTGATTTTCCCAAACAGCTGGATTCGAACTGATGTCTAACGACCATTCTGCTTTCGGTTCTGTCGCATCAACAGCAAACGTCCCAAGCCCAATCACGATGACCGCACCGAGCGCAGCCACGTTCCACATTCGTTTCATCTTCTCACCTCACACATTCAATTTCGTCTGTAAAAATCTTCGACCTAGCCAAATCGTCACACTTGCCCAAACGACCAATACCATACCGACGTACACGATCGTCTCATCATAAATCAGTCGATTCGACAGGAACGCGTAGCCTAAAATGGGAATAGTTAAGATGACAACTAGAATCGATAAACTAAGTACAGGCGACCACATCGTCCGTTGCCAGAAACTGCGTTCAATCAATACAAATGTAAAAATAAATAACACAACGATGATGATCAACAATTGATGGATGACGAAATTTACGAGTGAAGAAGGATACATGACCGTAAACATCCCATGATAGGAAATCGCTTGCTCGAAGGAACCTCTCATTGGAATCATCTTTTCATCGAACCAACTCGTGAACGCTATGTACTGTAACTTGAGAGCAATCCATTCGATGGCAAACAGTCCCAACGTCATCATCAAAATCGTAGCGAGTTTAGCGAAGAACAAGGTCATTCGTTTTTGTGGCATCGTCAGGAGTCGCAACATGAACGTCCCTCGTCCTTGAAAATCGCGATACCAGATCCAGGCGCTGTATAATAACATCGCCGCGACCGCAATTCCGAGTGACAAGAGATATGGCGTACTGCCGAGATAATCCAAGAACGTATATTGATAGTCCGCGTTCCCTTCACGTCGTAACCGTTCAAATAGATTTGTCTCATCCCATAAAAAGTAACCGAGATACCCAAACTGGACGACGAGGAGGCCAGTAACTAACATCAAGAACGGTTTTGTGACACGCTCGATTTCCCAACTCAAAAGTTTCAATAGATTCATGCCCCGTACTCCTCTCTCATCACATCGACGATGGACTTCCCGTGAATGAAACGGACATCTTCGACATCAAACTCACGGACGATTCTTCCGTTATTCAACATGACGGCCTTGTCGATCAAGTACTCGATATCTTCAATCTCGTGTGTCGTAATGAGCACGCCACGATTCTCCATGACCTCGCTCGAAAATAGTTCGACAATCTGTTCTTTTGAGAAGACATCGATTCCTGAGAACGGTTCATCAAGCAATAAATAATCCGGGTCTTGCGCAATCCCGAGTGCGAGGTTCGCTTTCGCGAGCGTCCCTTTCGATAACTCGCTCAACTTATCTTCCGGAAACAACTTGAAATCATCGACGAGACGGGTAAATAATACCGAATCAAATGTCGGATAAAAATCTTTCATGAACGCCTCACATTGTTCGATTGTAAAGTGAATCGGGAACATCGCATGGTCGGCGACGAAGGCGACACGATTCAAATCAATCGGTTTCCCATCGATCAATACCGAACCTTTGTCGAAAGGTGTCAATCCCATGATGCCTTTCAACAACGTCGACTTCCCCGTACCGTTCAAGCCGATGAGACACGTGATTTCACCTTTATTCGCTGTGAACGATACGTCTTCAATGACTTGTTTCCGCCGATAACGTTTTTTAACTCCCAACACTTCGATCATCGTACATCCCCTCCTTGTACTGTCGTTTGATTTTTTCAACAAGTTCGTCTACCGAGACATCAAGTTCTTGAATCGATTCTACAAATACGGCGACCGCGTCATCTACGATTTCAGAGCGGATTTGTGCCAATACCGTACCATCTGTCGTCACGCGACTCGGTCGATTTCGTTCGGTCGTAATCAATTGTTGGTCCTCCATTTCCTTGAACGCTTTTTGAACCGTGTTCGGATTAATTTTTAAATCATTCGCAAGCTCACGCCGAGATGGCATCTCATCCCCGGCTTTCAGTTCACCGAGCGCCATCTTCTTTTTGAAGTAATCGACGACTTGTAGGTAAACCGGTGCCCTCGTATTGAATTGCATGTTCATCACCTTTCTAAGTGTATGACATGGTTAATACACTTTCTAACTGTATTATTAGCATAATACACTTTGACGTCAATCATTTTTTCAAATTTTCTCCAAATTAAAAACACCTGACGCACGCGTCAGATGTTGAAACGTTCAGTCAGAGCACGATATCTGCTCCTCTTTTCGGGTCGACGAGTTGAAGATAAAGATCTTCCCCTGGCCAATAGCGCCTCTTGTATTTCGCAAGCCGTTCCTCCGGGACGCCGAGATATGTATCTCGATTCAATACCCGTTCATACCGAACCTCGCGGGGACAGTCGAGATAAACCACGTAATCGTAATATGGTCGCCATTCCGGTCGTTGTAGAAAAATCCCTTCGACGACAATGGTATAAGCAGATGACACATCGATTACTTCTTCAACGATGACATCTCGTTCATGATCATATCGCGGTAATGCTAACTCCTTAACCCCTTCTGTTAAAGGACGGAACAGTTCGTTCTCAAGACGCGACACGTCCCATTGAAGTGCGTAATACTCGGTCGATTCAGGCTGTCCGGTCTCATAGCGTTTGTCTCGTTCGACAATATAGTCATCAATGTGAAGAACAAGTATAGTCGGCTCTTCGCTCAAACGCGAGACGAGCGTTGTCTTGCCCGCTCCACTCAATCCATCAATCGCCACGACAAACGGGCGATTGGCTGAATGCATCGAACGCGCTTCATGGATGACGTCTAATACGTTCATATCGTTCCTCCCCACACAAAAAAGTCAGCTCACGTATGAGCTGACTCAGGCTGTTGACGAACCAGATCGCAAGATGCGATCTGGTTCGTCTTTTTTTATGTTCAACGAGCTTGAGGCGTTCTGTCCGACAAAAGATTGAAGAAATGTTATGTAGACAGTCCTTTCTGGCCAACAGGTTGGCCAGCTTCTTCATGTTTTGTGCGGTGGCTGCCACCAGATTGGCGCGTTGGACCTTCGCGGTCCCCCTGTAGAAGGTGAAACGGAGCCCGTGGAGCTCTTTCCCATCGGCGAACGAGCGCTCGACGGTCTGTGGCCGCAGTCGGTAGAGGGATTTTCCAGTCGCGGACAGGCGGTTCTCGTTCACCTGCTCACGGTAATGTTCATCGACGTGGCGTGTGATGTCCCTTCGGTGCGTCCGGCTGGACGTGCACTTCTCGAGGAGAGGGCAGTTCTGACAGATGGAGGGGTCGGACACGTAATGGTGATAGCCGTGGCGGTCCGTCGTCTGATAGGTGAGGCGCTGTCGCGCCGGACAGAGATATGCATCTTCCTCGGGCAGGTACGTGTACCGGGTCTTGCGGAACATCCCCTTCTTTCCGCCGAAACGCCTCCGGGCGATGACCCCGAAGATGCCCCGTTCGACGAGCGCCTTCGCGATCCCGGTCGTGAAGTAGCCGGCATCGAGTGCGACCGCCTCAAGCGGGAAATGGAAACGTTCGAGGACATGGTCGAGCCGATTGAGATAGACGGTGCTGTCCGAGACGTTCCCGGGTGTGACGTGTACATCGACGATGAAATTGTGCTTGGCGTCGACCGTCCGATGCGCCAGCCAGAAAAAGCCTTCCGGCTTCTGGTCACGATACATGTATCCCGCATCCGGGTCGGTCCGGCTCATCTTGACGAGCCGGCGCTCCCTCTTCTCAGATGCCGGTTTCAGTTCTTTTTTCCGCGTTCGGCCCGTTCCTCGTTCACGCGGGTGAGAAGCTCGTCCTCGATCGCACCGACGACCCGTTCGACCTCTACCTTGTCGAATTTCTTCTTGTTCGCGTTCGCTCGGATGTGCGTGGAATCCGTTATCAGGATGCGTCCGGAGACGAGACCGTGAGATTCCGCCTGTCGGACGATGTCCTCGAAGATTTGTTGGAACACGTCGTTCCCCTGGAAGCGTCGGCGGTAGGCCTGGCTGATCGTCGAATGGTCGGGAACCTTCTCATCGATGCCGAGACCGAGGAACCAACGATAGGCGAGGTTCGTCTGAACCTCCCTCACGGTCTGGCGCACGGAACGGATGTTGAACAGGGGTCCGAGTAGGATAATCTTGATGATGATCTCCGGATCGATGCCGGGCGTACCGGTGTTCGAATAGAGCGGGGCGCAGAGCCGGTGCACGATCGAGAAGTCGATGTGACGGTCGAGTCTCCGGACAAGATCGATCCTGCGGGACCAGCTGGTCCAACGTGGTCTTCGACTGGATCGGTTCATGTCGTTTCTCAGAATGGGCGCGATACATATCGGGTTCCTCCTTTTGATGACGGGCGAACTTGTTGTTTACCTTCTTCTTTCCCTGTTTGTAAGGGTTCGAAGTATGTATCAGGCTTTTTCTTCGGCCATCGAGGCCTCAGAAAAAGACAAACGGCCGTCAGATGACGACCGTTTGCGTTGCTCGCCCAACGGCGCCCCGACTCCGACAGGAAAGCAATCCGACGGAGACCCAGCAGCGACCTAGGTCGCGATGCGGCTCCGGGATTGCCTGCGGAAAGCGTGGGCGCCGGACAGGCGAGCGATATGATTCATGTTAGTCAACAAGCTGAGTCAGCTCACGTATGAGCTGACTTTAGTTTACCAGAGTACCCAACCACGCGCTCCAGGAGGCGCACTCTCAATCAAGTGCCAAATTGGAACCGTGTATGCAAATGCAATCAAGACGAACGTTACCGTAATCCACAATTTCCAGTTTTCGAAATAGCGCGGTGTATCCATCGCCGCCTCTTCTGTCTCAGCGAGCGGGAATTCCTCTTCGCCTTTTGGAGCGAGGAATGACAAGTTGAACATCGAGTAGACGAAGATCAGAACCGAGATGAATAAAATCGTTCCTCCAATCGCCATCATGACGTGGTACGGAATCCATTCACGCGTCAATGCATCCGAGAAGTAAGTTGCTGGACCCGTACGACGTGGGTTACCATTCAATCCTGAAATGTGCATCGCATATGACATGATGGCCATACCGAACGCCCACGTCCCTGCTTGAATCAATCCAAGCTTGTTCATCGCTTTTGTCAACGTGCGACCACGAAGTACTGGTACGAGCCAGTATGCCGTTCCGAAGAACGTCAAGGCGACAGCCGTTCCGACTGTGATATGGAAGTGACCTGTGACCCAAAGCGTATTGTGAACCATCGCGTTCAATTGGTGAGACGCGTTGATGATCCCACCTGCACCGGCAGGAATGAAGAATAGCATCCCGATGAATGGTGCGAGGAAACGAACATCACCATACGGCATTTTCTTCACCCAACCGAACAATCCTTTCGCGCCGAGCGCACGTCCACGAAGTTCGAACGTCGCAAAGAGCGAGAATGCTGTCATGAACGATGGGATGACGACCAAGAACGTCAAGATAACTTGAACGAACTTCCAGAACGGTTCAATCCCCGGTTCTGTCAACTGATGGTGGAAGCCGACCGGGAATGAGAAGAGCAAGAACAACAAGAACGCCATCCGTGCCAACGCATCCGAGAAGATCTTCCCACCGATGACTTTCGGCACGACTGTGTACCATACAATATATGCCGGCATGAGCCAGAAATAAACGAGCGGGTGACCGAAGTACCAGAACAATGTACGAGATAACTCAATTCCGACTGTATCTGTCCATCCTAACGAGAGAGGAAGGAGTTGGAAAAGAATCGTTGCTGCGACACCGAGTGTCGCAATGTCCCATAGAAGCATCGTCATAATACTCATATAAGCCGGGAGCGGCGGATGAACGCCTGGGTTGTCGCGTTTGTAGTCCGCATACATACGGAACATCGCGAATGACGACAACCACGTTCCGACTACGAACAGGACGAGTCCGACATAAAAGAGCGGATCTGCCATGAGCGGTGCATAGAATGTATACAATACTGTCCCTTTGTTGGCCAAAATCATGACCGTTACCATGACGGCACCGATAATTATCGTCCAAAAACCGAGCCAAGCGACACGTGTCGGGAATGATTCAAACCGACCGAACGACTTCGCAAGCAACGCATACAAGAGACCGATGATGAACATCGTCGTGAAGACGAGCCCGAGCATAATACCGTGAGCCGTTAGTAATTGATAATATCCAAAGATTTCAGGAATGACTCCGGTTCGAATCAACGTCTGTGTCAAACCGGCCAACGCGCCGATCAAGACGGCGAGAATTGATACGAGAACGTGACCGTATGCAAGGCGCGCCTCTTTCGCTCCGATACTTGGAACAGGAACCCCTCGCTCCATCTCCCATTGTTTCAGTTTAGATGATACGTCGTTCATTTACTCCACCACCTTGATTTTAGTCGACATCATGTGATGCCCTGTCCCACAATATTCGTTACAAAGAATCAAAAATTCGCCAGCTTCCTCGAACGTGTACGTCAATGAGTTAATATGTCCAGGGACAACCATCATGTTGACCGGAGTACCTGTCAACTGGAATCCGTGTACGACATCAGGTGACGTCACAAGGAATGTTACTTTTGCGCCTTTTGGAATTTCAACATTCCCTGGTGTGAACGTAAACGCTTGTGCGATCATGACGAGTTCGTATTCATTCTCACCAATTTGATGAAGTCCTGGTTTGTCGAATGGAGCCGTCTGATTTACTTTGGCCGGGTCAATCAAATCCGCATCCGATGCTGGCTGGTTCCCTGCCGCGAATGCCGATACCCCGAGAACAGTCAAGAAGACCGCGAGTAGGATAATACCAAATGTAAGCCAATACTTTTCTAGTTTATGAATATGCACGATGAGACCCTCCTCCCTACATGTTTATCGTGTGACGAATAAGTAAAATACTGATGACCACATGGCGATGATGACACCTGCAACGATCATGACCGATGTAAACGTTCCTTTTAGGTTCGGTTCTTGCCCATCTTTATGTTCCACGTGTAAGACCCCTTTCGGTTGTTTTTCCACTTTCATTGTATGCAATCACCTAAGGGATAATATGTGACTTTTGTCACTCAAAAAGTGACAATCACATCAATTTTGCGTAGTTTCAACACACAAAATTCACATTTCCATAAAAATAGGTCACAAAAAAACCGCCTTCACATGAGGCGGTTCATAAACGACATATTCCTGATGGACAACCCTCGCAATGACAAAGCTCTTTCAAAAAATCAACATCATGGATGACGATTGATTTTGTCGTCGTACTAATGACTCCTTCTTTTCGCCATTGACTGATCAAGCGGTTCACCGTCTCGCGTGGCGCTCCGATCAATTGTCCGAGTTCTCCGTCTGACGGATGGCGAGGAATGACGATTGTATCCTCTTCCTCCACACCGTGCATAGCTGCCATACGGAGTAGTGTCGAGGCCAGAGCGCCTGGCTTTCCGTACAACAATAAGTCGCGTACCTTCATCTCTGAATGTTTGCGCATCATCGATGTCCATCGCAAAATTTCTCCGGCAAAGCGGATGTCACGTTGCATGAGCGATTCCAATTCGCGTTTTGAAATGGTCCCGATGGTACTTTCCTCAGTCGTCTCGATACTGTATGAGCTAGGGAAAGTTTCGACGATGTCAAACTCACCAAAGAAGTCATCCGAACCATACATGAACATGACGAGTGGATTACCTTTTTTCGTGATTTTTGTGAATTTGACAGAACCACTCTTCAAGTAAAAGAACTTATCACACTTTTCACCTTCCCAACATACGATACTCGCTTTCGGATGATGTTGAATCGTCATCATTTCCAGTAGCAATTGTTTCGTTTCATCTGAGAATACAAAACTGTTCGGTTGGGTCGTTCCACATTGCATTGACATAGGTCGGTGCTCCCTCCACGTTTCATTCGTACGTTCCAATTATGACTTTATTATACAGGAGTGTGACAGGGAGTATCAGAAAAGTATGTGACATTTCAAACAATCTTTTTCAAAAAAAGAGACCCGGCATTCGTACCGAGTCTCTCTATAGCTTTATCGTTGAATCAATCGAATCAATTGTTCGGCCGGTTTGAAGTTCGGATACCGGACTGGTAAATCAAATTTTGTCGTGTTTTTCAAAATAGACTTCGCATGACTAAACGTCTCAAAGCTCGTACGTCCGTGATAGGCACCCATACCGCTCTCACCCACTCCACCAAACGGGAGATTCGGGTTCGTCAAATGCATGATGACATCGTTCACACATCCTCCTCCAAAGGAGAGGTGTTTCATGATCGTTCTTTCCACATCTTTCGATTCCGTAAAGAGATAGAGCGCGAGTGGATGCGGCCGGTCAGAGATGAACTCGATCACTTCATCTAGTTGACGATAAGGAATAACCGGTAAAATCGGACCAAAAATCTCGTCTTTCATCACATCAGCATCTTCTTCGAGATTCGTCATGACAGTCGGTGCAATTTTTAGCTCATCCCGGTTCGTTTCCCCGCCAAAAGCAAGTTCACCTTCTGTCAAATAGTGAGACAAACGGTCGAAATGCGATTCGTTGACGATGCGCGTGTATCGTTTCGTACCGACACCGTTCCCGAACATCGCAAACGCCTCTTGTTTGATCGCCTCTAAAAATGCCTCTTGCTGCGATTCATGCACGAGTACATAGTCTGGCGCGACACACGTTTGCCCGGCGTTCATCCATTTCCCCCACGCGACACGTTTTGCCGCAATGGAGACATTCGCATCTCCGTGAACGATGACAGGTGATTTCCCTCCGAGTTCGAGTGTGACAGGTGTCAGATGTTCTGCTGCCGCTTTATTCACGATTCGACCGACTTGCGTCGAACCTGTAAAGAAAATGTAGTCCCATTTTTGATTCAAGAGCTCTTGGGCTGTGTCTTTATCCCCTTCGACACTGGCTATATATCGATCGGTGAAAGCACGTTCTAGCACTTGTGTCAGGACACGCGCGACGTTCGGTGTCAGTTCTGAAGGTTTGACGACCGCTGTGTTTCCCGCGGCAATGGCACCAATGAGTGGCGCGACCGCTAGTTGGAACGGATAATTCCACGGAGCGATGATCAATACCGTACCGTATGGCTCATATTGAATTTCACTCTTCATTCCAAGATGGATGGCAGTTCCACGTACACGCTTCGGACGCATCCATCGTTTTAATTCGCGTGTCGTCCGGGAAATCTCGTCATAAATGAATCCGATTTCTGTCGTATACGCATCCATCTCCGATTTGTTCAAGTCCTCTTTAAGCGCTTCTAGCAAATCCGCTTCATAATGCTTGATCGATTCCTTTAAAAACGTCAGCATACTTAAACGGAATGCCATTGATTTCGTCGCCTGTGTTTTAAAGAAACGACGTTGTTTTTGGACAAGCTCGTCAATCGTCAATTGTTCAATCGGTGCCAGCATGAACTTTCCTCCTTATGATTCATCACATTGATTTCATTTTATCATCGAGTGAAAAGTGAATCAAAAAAACGCTTTCATCGATGCGAGTTACACTAACCGTTTAAATGTTTAAACATTTAAACATAGAGTAATACATTACTTCTATCGTGTCAAAATATCTGTCTCCTCTTTACCACACTGACAAGAAAGAGGAGGCTCGCCCCCCATAAAATTAAACCAGTCAGCGTGAACTGCTCGACGACTGAAAGTGGCAGAGCACTTAAAAAAGAAGATCCCGCTACCGTACCTAGAGAGAAAAAGGCATAGAATGCCCCGTATGCTTTTCCTCGATTTTGAGGAGAAGTTGATTGAATCAACAATGTGTTGATGGCCGGGAAAAGAATCGCAAACCCGACACCATATAAGGCAAGTACCCCATAAAGGCTCGTTTGTACACCTGCTTGTCCAATTAACATCTGGCACGTCCCAATAATCGCCACCCCAAGTGCCGTCAATTTGGTCGGTGAAAATCGATCGAACAATCGGTTCGTCGGTAATAAAAAGAATAAGACGGCGACCACGCCGAACATACTGAGCAACGTCCCACTCAATCGTGAATCATAGCCAAGCTCCTGCACATGAACCGGTAACAAAAACGCAAGTGCCCCTTGGGAAAACATGAGGAAGAATGCCCCCCAATAGGCTCGAATCACTTTCGGGTCTGGTTTTATCGGTGCTGTATGGGTATCTTTCTTCGAATCCACCGTTTGATTCAGTCGCATCGTTACGATTGTCACGAACAGAATCACCCAGCCGAATAAAGAAACAAATAAAAAGACGGTCGGTGGTGATGTGATACTGGCGACAATTCCACTGAACGCAGGACCGATAATGGCCGCTAATCCGACGAAACTACCGGTGATGGCGACTTTCTTCCCTTGACGATTCATTGCTGTGATGTTCGCAGACAAGGTAAACGCAGCCGGGACGATCAGTCCAGCCATAAAGCCGTGGACACACCGGACAAGCAGTAATATGGATGGCGAGTCGACGAATTGGTAAGCGAGTAAACTTAAGCTCGTCAGAAACAAACCGAGAACCAATACGCGATATGGACCATTCTTGTCAGTCCATATACCGGACAGCACATTTCCAAACGTGTTCGTCAACGAATAAATTGCGATGGAAAAACCAGCGATAAATGAGGATGCCCCAACGGATAACGCAAATGTGCTCATGATTGGAAGTTGGGCGAACAGATCAAAAAAAGCAAAAAATACAATTGCATATAATATAAAACGTGATGGAGTTTTCATTAGACATTTCCTCTTTCTCGGTATCTTATCCTTAGTCTAGCTGGAGCTCCAACCGTTTCATAGGGATGAATGGGTTTGGACACAAAAAATCCCTACAGCCAAAGACTGTAGGGATAACTGTTTAGTTCGTCACTTCAACCGCTGTATCGAGAGCGACACGAATCATTTCATCAAACGTCGTCTGACGCTCTTCTGAAGTCGTCTCTTCACCTGTCAACAAGTGGTCAGAGATTGTGAGGATTGTCAACGCGTTTACTTTATGTTTCGCCGCAAGCGTGTAAAGACCCGCTGCTTCCATCTCGATTGCGAGGCAACCGAAGTCCGCCCACTTCTTGAAGTGGTGGAAGTCATCTTGATAGAATTGGTCCGCTGTGAAGATTTGTCCCACTTTGACCGGGATGCCGGCTTTCTCTGCATTCATATACGCACGATGTAGGAGGTCGAACGTCGCTGTTGGTGCATAGTCCATTCCGTTGAAGCGGACACGGTTTTGACCCATCTCACTTGATGCGCTCATCGCGATGACGACATCACGCACTTTGACGTCTTCTTGAATTCCGCCGGCAGTTCCGACACGGATCAAGTTTTTTGCACCGTACGACATGATAAGTTCGTTCACGTAAATCGACATCGAAGGCACACCCATCCCTGTTCCTTGGACAGAGATGCGTTTTCCTTTGTACGTACCTGTGAAGCCGTACATCCCACGAACTTCATTATATAATTCGACGTCTTCTAAAAACGTCTCCGCGATATACTTGGCGCGAAGCGGATCCCCTGGAAGTAATACCGTTTCTGCAATTTGTCCTTCTTGAGCTCCAATGTGTACACTCATGTTTGAATTCCTCCTTTAAGCTTGTCGTTGAACCTTTTCCCGAAATTCGTTCGGAGTAACACCGACTTGTTTTTTAAAGACCTTCCGGAAATACTTATCGTCCGAAAAGCCGACTGCTTGGGCGACTTCATAGATACGCTGTCTACTCGTCTCTAACAGGCGCTTCGCTTCGTTCATCCGAATCGTCAATACGTATTCGGACAAGTTCACGCCATATTGTTGTTTAAAACGTCGCGAGATGTACTCTCGACTTAAGTAAAATCGTTCGCTCATCCCTTGCAAACTCAGTTCTTCCGAAAAATGCTGTTCAATGAACGTTCCAATCTGAGAAATCGGGTCTTCACTCGATCGATCCACCACGTCCCCTAACGCGCGTGCCAATGTATCATTCAATACATCCGGGTCGATCGGTTTTAACAAATAATCAAAGCTCCCATACTGGATGGCGCGTCGCATATACGAATATTCATCGTATCCTGTCAACACGACAAGCTTAGAAAATGAAGCATGGTCGTGTACCCACTCCATCAGCTCGATTCCATCACAATGGGGCATTTGAATATCGGATAAGATGAGCGCTGGACGTTCTTGTTCGATGAGCGCCTGTGCTTCACGCCCATCCGTTGCTTCAAGAACCGTCGTCACACCGAACCTTTCCCATTCACCGAGTAATTTCACCGCTTCCCTTACCGGAGATTCATCATCTACAATCAATACTTTCGTCATGACGCCACCCCCTCAGAAGAAGCCGGGAAACGCATCATAATTCGAAAACCGCCTGTTTCAGGTGTAGCCAACATAAATTCTGCCTCCCGATTATAGTTTAACATGAGTCGATCGCGAATGTTTCGTAATCCTGTGCCTTCCGTGTCATAAAATGTCGAATCACTTTGTTCAATCCGTGACATGACTCGTTCCCATTCCTCGGTCGTCAGCGAACGACCACTGTTCTCACAACGAATCACGAGTGACGTGCCGTCCATCCAGGCCGTCACATCAAATCGATTCGCTAAAGCAGAGCCGTCCCGCTCGAACCCATGCTTGAAAAAGTTCTCTGCCAACGGCTGCAAAATCATTTTTGGAACAATCAGTTCATGGAGATCTTCAGGAACTGAAACGGTCACTTGAAACTGATTTGGAAATCGTACGTCTTGAAGACGAATGTATGAATTCAAATGCTCGATCTCTCGTTTCAGTGTCACCATCGACTCTTCTGGATGCATCGTATACCGCATCATCGAAGACAGTTGCGTGATCAATCGATAGACCGTCTTGCCATCTCCCTTCAATGCCAATGTTCCGATCGACTGTAACGTGTTAAATAAGAAATGCGGATTGGTTTGCGCTTGAAGTGTACGAAGCTCGTTCGTCCGATTCTCTAAGGCGAGCTTATACTCTCGTTGAATTAAATCATCGATCCGTTCAATCATTCGCTTGAACTGTCTTCCGAGTACGCCGAACTCATCATTTCCGAGGGAATCAAATGAGACGGTCATGTCCCCTTGCTCGATTCGCCAAATGTTTGAGGTCAACGTCCTGATCGGTGTCGTCAATTTCATCGAAGCATAGGTCGCTCCGATCAGTGCCAAAATGAGCGAGACCATCCCGACAAGCAAGATGATGAATGACGTTCGTGAAGCCGGTTCGGTCAAGAGTTCATCTGGAATCGATTTACCGACATAAAACTGCTGATGGTCAAACTCGAATGTTTTCGTGATCTGATGGTGTTTTCCATCGGTCGAGATGGATCTCGGCTGAAATGAAGACGGAATTTCTCCCTCACCGAGATGGGCAAACACACGGTTGTCTTCACCGACGAACCATAAACTCTCATCCGGACTATTTTGTAAAGAAGCCAGCTGCCCGATGAATAAATTTTCAGGGATATCGAGCGAAAGAATAGCAAGTGGTTCATCCGTTTCAATCTTGTCTAGCCTGAAATGAAGCGTCACGACGTCTTCTTGTGTCATGATCGGTCCGAAATCATGATAGGCAACAAGTGGATGGGATGCTTCCAATAAGATACGACTTTTCGGATTGTCCAATAGCTGTCGTTGGACGGCACTCGGCCCTTTTTTCGATCGTGGTGACACTTTCATTTTATAAGCCGCAAACGAATCCATATCTTCGAGCATTAACAGCTGAATTTGCGCCACATCTTCTCGGGACAGATACATCGCGAGGAGCGCGCGCCGCACTTCAATCTCCGTTTCTCGTAACGAAAGCCCCGGTCCATACTCCAAAATGTCTAATACGTCACGATCAGCGTATAAGCTCGTTGGCAATCGACTCAAATCAGAGATATAGCGTTCCATCTGACGTGTCCCTCGTTCGAGCGACCATTCGGTCATCTCAAGACCACGTTCACGCTCCCGGTCTTGCACGTACCAAAATGAAACAATCGTCGCTAAAATGACCGGTACAATAATGGTCAACGCAATCATCCCTGTTAACTTTGTCCGTATGCTATTCACCGATATCCCTCCTACCCAAACAGTATATCACGCGCTATGCAAACGTTTGCAAAAAACCACAAAAAAATTTTCCTCGTCTCTTTTGAAACGAGGAAATTTCTTTTATTCATATGCTTCCATTAATTCAATGAGTTCAGAACTATGTCCCCAATCACGTGCCGTATCAATCGGTGTCATCCCGCTATCGTTTTGGAGCGTGACGTCAGCTCCGTTGTCTAGCAAGAGTTGAACTGTTTCTTCATCAACCTCATCATTGTAGAACAAGTTGTGAAGTGGCGTTTCGCCATACTCGTCTTGAATATTCACGTCAGCACCATTTTGTAATTCTGCTTCGATCTCTTCATAGCTCGCATTATTATACGTCAATTCTTGGATTGGTTCTTCCCATTCCAACGCCCAATCATCTGCAAGGTCCTCGCTCATCGCCGCAGATACAATCTCCGTCAAATCATCGTTAATGAAGAGAAATGCGATAAGTGCCCCGTTTCCAATAACCGTCAATAGAATCATCGAAATGATCGAAGCTTTCACATATCCAGCCGTCTTGAATACCGGAATGTTTTCTTCACCTGCAGCTGTTGCAATCGATGCGATTCGCTTCGGTAACGTTGGGTGCGTCGACAACAACTCACTATACTTCGCGATAAAACCGTTCTCTCGACTTGCTTCGTACAAATAGTCGAACTCATTCACTTCTTTCGCAAGCGGTCCCCCGATTGCAAGAACCGTTAACGCACGCTTCGCCGCCCCGAAGTCTTGAATGTAATGAGCAGCCATCCGGTCACACGTATACTCACAAGCACGTGAATAGGCAGAACCTAAGAAAGGAATGATACTACCGAGCAAGACGACCCACTGCTTTTGGACATGGTTACGACGAATGTGTGCCAGCTCGTGTGCGATGACAAACTCCACTTCTTTCGTCTGTCCCGTCCGTGTTAATTCCACGACATCCGAATACAGAATGACCATGTTCTTCTGGAAGAAACGTGTGGCAAAAGCGTTTAATACACCACCCGCTTGTAAAATATACACATCTGGCAACAAGCGGATGCCCATATCTGCCCCGACGCGTTGAACCATCTCATGAAGTTCTGTAAACTGACGAGCCGTCACTTTGACACCGTTCGTCCGAATGTACCCGATTTGAATCCAGTGAGTAAAGAGCGAGAGCGATACGATTGTACCGATGATCCATAAAAAGAGACCGAATGAGGCTACTGTCAGCACGATCCCGAGGATTAACATGAGCACGCTTGCTGCAACTAATAGTGAGAAGTATAGTTTTTCTCGTTTATGTACCAAGTTTGAATGATTCATCTATTTTCTCCTTCTTTTTCCAAAATACATGTTTAATTATACCGTTACTTCCAGAAGAAACAACGAAAAAATAGAAACTGACAAAGTCGTCAGTTTCTAGCGAATCGTTACTTGATAAAGTTGATCGTCTTGAGGCTGTGGGTTGCCTCGTCCGTCCGTATTGTTCGAAATAAAATACAAGGTGTCATCTTCTAACCACACATCACGAATCCGACCTACATCTTCGACAATCGTCGTCACTTGTTTCGTTTCCCGGTCGATGGCAACAAGCCGCTCGTTCCGAAGCGTCGCCATATAGACGTACTGTTCATCCGTCGCGATACCAGAAGGTGCCCAAGACGTCTCGCCTACTTCAAACCACGGTGTGACAAGGCCTTCTTGTTCCTGATTCGCCTCAATGATCGGCCATCCATAATTGTTTCCTTCTTCAATCACGTTGACTTCGTCATGTCCGCTCGCCCCGTGTTCGCTCGCATAAAGAACTTCATCAATTTGACTCAATCCTTGAGGGTTGCGGTGACCGAGCGAATAGATCCAGTCGGTCGGTTCACCTTCACCCGATAATGGGATTCGTAGAATCTTTCCGGCTAATGATGATTCGTCTTGTGCAAGTTCAGGCACGAGCGCATCTCCCGTCGTCACCCAAAGATGCTCACCGTCCAGCAATAGGCGACCTCCGTTATGAAAACGTGCACCTGGAATCTCATCAAGCAAGACATTCGTCTCCTCAAAGCGTTCTCCATCCCACGTCAACTCGACCACACGATTTTGAACGTTTCTTCCCGACGATCCATACGTATGATACGCGTAAAGGATTCCGCTCGATTCAAAATCTTTGCTTAACGCAAGACCAAGGAGCCCTCCTTCACCAATCTCGAATACACTTTCCTTGAAGTTCACGTCTTGTCGGGTTGCGCGACCCGAACTGTCAATCACGGTGATGGTACCACCGCGTTCGGATACGAGCCATCCCTCCTCTGTTCGAGCGAGTGACCACGGAATGGACAAGTTCTCGGCAATGGTGGTCACTTCTCCAATCTCAAGATTCGACTCTTCCGTCGTACTCGTTTCACTGTCAGTCTCTGACTCACTTCGTGTCTCTTCTGAAGTAGGTGGTTCTGCTCCTTCGTTCGTTTGTTCTGGCGCACACCCCATCAGAAACAACAATGTCACAATCCCAATTTGACGTTTCATGTCGGTTCGCCTCCCTTTTCTTCATCATACCCTTGTTTTACGAGCGCTGTGAAGGTTCCGGTGGGCGAGCCGGCAAGCGGGACGCGATAACGAACGCGATGATCGCGGCGACCATCGCTCCGATAAAGATGCTGTTCAATCCGGTCGCAATGATCTGTTCCCCTTGAAGTCGAACCGAAGCGTTCAACGTCTCCGTGACGCTCTGATTGAAGAAGTCTTCTAATGAAACTTGAGATAACGCGCTGTTCTCTTTAAAGTCGTTAAGTACAACAAAGTTAAAGACTGCTCCGAACACCGCTACACCGAGCGTTTGACCAACCGTGCTTAAAAATGAGTTGGTCGCCGTTGCCGTTCCACGCTGTTGATAGGAGACGACAGTTTGTAAGACGACGATAAACATCGGTTGAGACAATCCGAAGCCGACGCCAATCAGCGCCACTGCACCGTATACCCATAAATCTGAACTAGATTGTGATAACAGTGTTAAGGTAAGCGTCCCGATGATGAGCAATCCCATCCCGATCAAGGCGCGTCGTCTCGGAGAAGCCACTCCGAGTGTACGCCCCCCGATAATCGATGTGAACGTCCACGCGACCGATAATGGCATCAACATAAATCCAGCCTCTGTCGCTGATTTCCCTAACACAGCTTGTGCCCAGATTGGAATGTAAGCAGACATGGAGACGAGCACCCACGCCGCAAAGAAGACCGAACCGTTGATGGCAGCAATCGTCGGTTGCTTGAGTAATTCAAACGGCAATAACGGAGATTTTGCTTTTCGTTCAGATACGAAGAAACCAACCAATAAGATGATACTGAATACCCCACTGGCAACAATGGTCGTCGTCCATTCATTCGTTTCACTGAATGTGATCAGGGCGTATAAGAATGCTGTCGTCCCACCTGCGAACAAAAGCGCGCCTTTCAAGTCAATCCGTTCAGTCGTCTCAGCGACATTTTCTTTATAGAAGATGATAATCATGATAAACGAAAGTAACGCAAATGGTACGTTCAATAAAAAAACGTAGCGCCAAGATAACGTTTCGACTAAAAAGCCGCCGATGACTGGACCGAGTACACCCGACACGCCCCATACGGCACTTAAAATCCCTTGAATCTTTCCGCGTTCCTCATATTTGTATAGATCGCCGATAATCGTCATCGAAATCGGAAGGACCGCACCGGCCCCTAGACCCTGTAGCGCCCGAAAGACAATCAGCTGTTCCATCGACGTGGCTAACCCACATAAGAGTGAGGATAGCGTGAACAACCCGATGCCAAACAAGAGGACACGCTTCCGCCCGAATAAATCCGCCACTTTCCCATATATCGGTGTCGATACTGCTGTAAATAGTAAGAAGGCAGCAAATACCCAACTGACGAGCGTTGCCCCGTTCAACTCACTGGCGATGACAGGCGTCGCAACTGATACGACCGTCCCTTCGATCGCCGCTAAAAAGGTTGCCAATAAGAGGGCAACCGTCACATTTTTTCTCATCCGTTCCATCTCCCCAAAAAAATAGTGGCGTCGGAAGGTTCCGAGCACCACTTCAACTGTCTATTATTTTGTGCGAGCCACGTTCATTTGACAAGTGTCATCTTCTGATTCGAAAAAGAATTTTCTTAGACGTTCATATACGGCTTGTTCTTCATGGACATGCACCTTCCCACAAATAGAACCCGCTCTCATCATCCAGACTTCATCTGACAACATAGCGGCAACATCTAGTTGATGAGTTGAAAATACGATGGTCGTCCCTCGCTCCGCCTCTTCACGTAGTAAATCTTGAAGCATTCGCATCCAGATCGGATCTAGACCGTTCGTCGGTTCATCTAATAACAGGATAGCCGCCTCATTGACGAGCGCTTGTGCCAAGAGGAGACGTTGGCGCATCCCTTTCGATAATTCGGCGATTTTCTTGCGCTTATGTTCATATAACCCGACCCGTTTGAGAACTTCAGCAGTCGGACGGGCGCCTTGCAAGATGGCGTAGTAGGCGAACGTCTCTTCAACCGTCCATGTGCCATCAAATGAAAAATCGTCCGGCATATAGCCAAAGCTCTCATTGTATTTCGTTCGCTGCGTTGTCGTGTAGCCATTCAACTGAACGACCCCGGTACTTGGTTCGATCGTTCCATTCATCAGATTTAAAAGCGTCGACTTCCCCGCCCCGTTGCTCCCGCATAAAGCAATGATTCGCCCTGAGGTAATCTCTTCACGAATCGGATGGAGCGACCACGTATCGCCATATTTTTTCCCTACATCTATACAGTGAATCATGATGCTTTCCTCCAAGCCACTTTCGAAGCAAACCACAACAAGACACTACTCATCGTCACCAAGGTAGTCCAGACGACGATGGATCCAATCGGGCGATTCATCCAATTTAACCAGTTGAGATACACCTCTCCAAACACGTCTGGAGATGACACTGTTGTACTGGCCCAAATGCGCATCAAATCAAATCCATTCACAAACAGCGCAAGGATCATTCCATTCACCTGAATACCGTATGGAAGCAAGGAAATAACCGTCACGAGAATCGTCGGCCACAATAGTACGAGGACGACCCACGTTAAAAAGGCGAGTAACATCGCCCGGATTCTCGTACGACCGAATAGTCCGATTAACGTACCGAGTGCCGTCGCATACGTTGTTAATCCGGTCGCGTAGGCAAATAGGATGACCCATGTTGTAAACGATTGAACGACGACGAGTGATGCGATGAAGAATGCCAATAATAGAACAAGTACTTGTATGACCAAAAACGAACTGAAGCGGATGAAAATGAATTTCCACTTTGGATACGTGAATGTCGAAAGCAAACTTAGTCGTTTCGATTCTTGTTCTTGTCCCCAATGAATCGCTGTAGTTAGTAAGATGAAAAGCGGAAGCAATAGACCGAGCACCGTGATCAGCGTTGCACTGATGTTCGTATAGTCGGCAGCAATCGGTAGCGCTTGTCCAAGTCCTCCGAGTAGAACGAGCGTGAGAATCCACGTCAGGAGAAAAGCATAGTTCTCTCGCTTTCGAAGGCTGCGTGCCCATTCCATCCTCCATAGAGACATCGGTTACTGCCCTTCTTCTTCCGTATCCATCTCCATGTCCATCTCACTATCTTGATTCATTCCGTCCATCGAGCCTTCGCCATCCATCATCATGTTCATCTCGCCACGTTCCCATGTATGATCTTTCAATTGATCGAAGTCCATCATCTCGCCGCCGTTCTCTTCCATATATGCTTCCGCGTCCGCCTCTTTTGCGAACGATAGAATATTGTAAGCCATCGGTGTTTTCGACTCTTTGTCGTAAACAAACATCGCTTCGTCTAATTCGACCCAATCTTTTGTATTGAAATCTTTCACATACATGGCAGCAATATCGTCTTCTTTTTGTTCTGGATACCAATCACGCATCAAGCATCCAATATCATCGAACGCATAACCTTTTTCATTCTCCATGATTGCTTCCGCTGCGAACTGCTCATCCATGATTTTCATCTTACACACTTCGCATTCCGTTTCGCCCCATTTGATTTCAAACGGTTCTGCCGATGCACTCGAACATGCACCAAGTGCCAACGATAATCCTGCTACTGATAATAGTCCTGCTACTTGTTTATACGATTTCATGTCGTTTCCTCCCAAATCTCCAAATGATCATGAGCAATAAAATACTTCCTACACTCCAGACCGAACCGTTCCACTTCCACATCGGCGAATAAGTTTGTGGTGAAACATCTGTCAACGATACGTCTTCCGGGCTCCTTAGTATACTTTTTAGTAAAAGAAGACCAGGTGACCCATACAATAATTCGAATGCCTCATATGAATCTGTCAATAAGAATAAATATGGGTCTGTGCGAAATGGAACCTCACTATAGCCGTCGCCATTCAGGTCAAGGGTTATGTCACCCCACACATTTCCTTGCACGATGTTTTCAGATGACTCGACCATCGTTACGGGTTCTCGATTCCCCAATAGATTATTTTGAAGAATCATCATCCCTCTTGCTTGCTTCAATTGAAAGCCAATGTCATTTCCATTAATTGCATTCTGTTCGAGCGTCGTCCCAGTCGACTGCTCCGCATATAAACCGATATGATTCCCATAAATACTCGTCTTCTCAATTGTTGTATCGATGGCTTCATATAACATCAGTCCCGTCGCCGTTCCACCGACTTGATCATGCACATTTCCATTTTGGAAAGCGACTTGATTCGTCCCCATAATCATCGCACCCGTCAGGTTATGATGTAGTTCAGGTACAGAAATCATAACGTCAGTCGGAAACATCAAGTGAATGCCATAGCGTGAATGCGAGACGACTGGTCGCACAATCGTGTGCTGAGATCCGTTTTCTATGTATATCCCGTCTCGCACCTCTTTCGCGACGACTCCTCTGAGCTCTGACGCTTCGCTATTGAGAAGTACAATCCCATCTGCCTGTCCGTTTCCTTGAATTGATGTTCGAATGACACGTACGCCGTAACCATTCTCAATCAATAGTCCAGTGCCCGAGGATTCGATGGATACATCGATTAGTTGGTGTCCGAGACCCGATACTTGAACGGCGGGTACACGATCACTCTCGCACTGTTGAACCGATACACGTTCAAGAAGAGCACCCGTTCCTCGAAGAATGAACGCCGGATGTCCACAACTCGTATATGTTTTTCCGGCCCCATCAAATACTTCGTTTGATTCGATGACGATTGGTTCGGTCAATGGAGTCAGCGTTTCTTCCGCATTCACATGCGGCACCCAACACATAAATAGAATCCCTACTAGTAATCGTTTCATGCCCCCTCCTTCTCTCAACCGCTTACATCACTTATTCTACTGAAACCCCCGTGGGTATGTGTGTGGTTTATATGGGATTCTTGTGACAGTTTCTTCATAAAAAAAACACAGACGGTGAAGGGGTCGTTTCACCGTCTGTGCGTCGCTTATTTCACTTTGTCTTGCCATACTTTCGTGAAGTCTTGAAGCATCTCTTCACCTGTTTTTTGCCCACCGACATATGCCTGCATGAGGGCACCGTATTCATTCACCGCACCATCCGGGTACTTGAACCAGTTCCACGAGATGGTCTTTCCTTCATTCGAGTATGCGAGGATGTCATCCGCGAGCGGTCCGAGGTCGTTCGCTTCAATCGACTTGAATGCAGGAATAAACTTGAACTTGTTGACCATATAGTCTTTCCCAGTATCAGATGTCGCCATCCATTCTAAGAAATCTTTTGCTTCTTCTTTATACTTCGAATTCTTGTTGACGACCCAGTTGTTCGGGACACCAACCGGTAGGCGGTCCATTTTCTCGGCATCGTCGTTGATTGGAATTGGAACGAAGCCCATTTCCATATCCGGATTCACATCGAGAATCATCTGTTGTGCCCAGTTCCCTTGTTGGAGCATCGCTGTCTCACCTTGGGCGAATTGTGTGACTTGTGTATTATAGTCTGTCGTCAATGGATTCTTATTTCCGTATTTGATCGTCAAATCAAACAGCTTCAAAAACTCTTGGAACTGTTCGTTGTCTTCAAACTTCGCTTTATTTTCGTTCAGTGCTTGAATGAACGCATCCGGATCATCTTGCTGCGCCATCGGAATATTTAAGAGATGAATGCCTAAAATCCAAAACTCTGCATAACCGACAGAAAACGGTGTGATCCCCGCCTTCTCTAATTTTTCTGCCGCTGCAGTCAATTCAGAAAGCGTTTTTGGTAACTCATCGATCCCGGCCTTTTCAAACAGTGCCTTGTTATAAATAAAACCGTATCCTTCAAGGTTCATCGGCATTCCGTAAAGTTTACCATCCATTGTCATCGGTTCTTTGGCGACTTCCGTCAAATCTCCGACCCACTTCTCACTCGACAAGTCTTCGAGTTTGTCTTTCCACGTCTGTGCTTCTGTGAAGCCGCCATTATTGAAGATGTCCGGCTCATTGCCCGAAGCGAATTGAGATTTGAGGGCTGCGCCGTAGTCCGCACCGCCACCGACCGTTTGAACGGTCACTTTGACACCAGTCTCTTCTTCATACTCTTTCGCCATCGCTTCAAGATCTTTGGCGATCTCCGCTTTGAACTGGAAGACGTTCAACGTGACGTCTTTCTTGTCGCCATTGTCCGCATTTCCTTCAGAAGAACCTTCATCCGTGAGTGATCCTCCGCCACAAGCCGTAAGTGTTAAGACCATTCCAGCCGTCATGACCGCTGTTGACAATTTCCACTTCCGTTTCATTTCATTTCCTCCCTTAACCTGATCCATTCTTTACAAAATCAACTTTAAATGAAAACGCTTCCACTATGTAGGTGTCAAATTTGACGAATTGGGTGGAAAATGTTGCACAGAAAAAACAGGACTCACGTTTTGGAGTCCTGTTCCGAGTTTCTTCTTATTATATTACAACAAGCTGATGCCAGCTGCTTCGCACGACTGAATCACTTCTTGTGGCCAGACCGACGTTTGTACTTCTCCGATATGGCGCGCACGCAAGAGATACATCGCCACACGTGATTGACCGATTCCTCCGCCAATCGTCAGTGGAAGCGTGCCTTCGAGGACACCTTGGTGGAATGGATATGCCCGTTTCTCGTCCGCACCCGCTTTCTTCAGCTGTGCGTCAAGAGCCGTTTCATCTACCCGGATCCCCATCGATGATAACTCAAATGCCGACTCGAGTTCCGGATGCCAGACGAGGATGTCACCGTTGAGTGACCAATCGTCATAGTCAGCCGCACGTCCATCGTGCTTCATGCCAGATGCGAGAAGGTCACCAATTTGCGAGATAAAGACGGCGCCATGTTCTTTACAGATGGCACTCTCACGTTCTTTCGGTGTCATCGTCGGATATGCGTCCTCCAACTCTTGACTCGTGATGAAATGGATGGCTTCCGGAAGGATTGCTTTAATGCCATACGTTGTTTCCACTTCCGATTCTGTTTCACGGAGTGCCGCATAGATCGACTCGACCGTTGCTTTTAAATATTCCATCGTCCGCTCTTCCCGAGCGATGACTCGCTCCCAGTCCCACTGGTCGACGAAGAGCGAGTGTGTCGCATCGAGTTCTTCATCACGGCGAATGGCGCGCATTTGCGTGTATAACCCCTCTCCGACTCCGAATCCATAACGTCCGAGCGCCTCACGTTTCCATTTCGCAAGCGATTGAACGATTTCAAGTTCATGTCCCGGATACATCGTATCGAACTGAATGATGCGCTCCACGCCGTTCAGATGGTCGTTGACACCACTTGCTGACTCTACGAATAGTGGTGCCTGCACTTGCGTGAGTCCGAGTTCACGTGAGACCTTCTCCTCGAAGAGTGCCTTCACTGTCGCGATTGTCTGCTGTCTTTCCTTCATCGTGCTTGTTGCTGTTGTCATTTTCCGTTTCCTCCAATTGTGGAATATTTGAAAATGAAGCCATGAAAAAAAGCCCTCCATTCCCATTGAACATGGGACGGAAGACTTCGGTTCCGCGGTGCCACCCAAATTAGTAGACGAATCTACTCACTTTTTCGAGACAATCATCTCGTAACTCCGATAACGGGGAGCGGTCCGGCTACGTCTACTGGCAAAGCGTTCGGGTAGCGACTCCAGGAAGTTTTTCGACGAAGGGTTAAGACCGGGCTCACACCACCCCCGGATCGCTTGACTCACTACCTTCGTGTACTCGTCCTTTCGACGTCGTTCACAATTGAATTGAGTTCATTATTATAAATATTCAGACTAATGTCAACGACTTTTTTCAAAAAAAAAAAAATTAATCCTCCGTGTAGCGAACGGAGGATTCCCTTGGGAGGGTTATTTAATCGAGCCACTTGTAATCCCTTTGATGATATGTTTTTGCATACCGAAGAAAAAGACTAAAAGTGGAACGATTCCTAACACTAAACCAGCTAACGCCAAATCCCATTGCTTCGTGTACTGCCCAAAGAAATAGAACGTTGCGAGCGGGATGGTCCGCAACTCCACATCACGGAGAACAAGTGATGGCAATAAGAAGTCGTTCCAAATCCATAGGCTATTCAAGATGACGATCGTCACCGTGATCGGCTTGAGTAACGGGAAGACGATGCGCCAAAAGACGCCCCATGTTGAACAACCATCGATGATTGCGGCTTCTTCAATCTCTTCGGGAATCGATTTCATGAATCCGTGGTATAGGAACACGGAGATTCCAGAACCAAATCCGAGATACATGACCATCAGTCCCCAATGACTGTTGAGTAGCCCGAGAATGCTTGAGACTTTCACAAGCGGAATCATGATCGATTGGAACGGAATGACCATCGCTGCCACGAATAAGAAGAAAATCATCGTAGAAATCCAATGCTTCGTCCGAACAAGTTTCCACGCTGCCATCGATGTGAAGATGACGATGATTGCATTCGCCCCGACTGTAATGAACAGCGAGTTTAAAAACACACGTCCATAATTCATCGCTTCCCATGCTTCCGTATAGTTTGACGTCAACCACTCATTCGGCAACGCCGATGTGTTCGTAAAGATTTCAGCCATCGATTTAAACGAATTGGCAACAACGTAATAGAACGGGACCAAATAGAGAAGTCCAAGCAAGATGGCGACGAGCTCAATGATTCCAAGGTTCCAAGAATATGTTCCCGGGCGAAGTGGACGTTGCGGAACGCGCTTCGGTGTTTTCTCTGTATTTCTCTCGACATGTTCCAATTTCTCAGTCGTCATGCTTCTACCTCCCGTTTCTTCGTCACGTACACTTGTGTCACCGTAATCGCAGCCACGACCAAGAAGAAGATGACCGCTTTCGCTGACCCAAGACCATAGTTATTATTCACAAAAGACTCCGTATAAATATTTAAAGCTAACATCTCCGTTGATTTGAACGGTCCGCCGTTTGTGAGTGATAAGTTCGTATCAAACACTTTGAACGACCAAGAAATCGTCAAGAATAAACAGATGGTGATGGACGGCATAATCATCGGCAACGTGATGTGACGAAGCATTTTGAAACGGTTGGCTCCGTCAATCCGAGCCGCCTCCATCAAATCCGTCGGTACATTTTGTAACGCCGCGATGTAGATGACCATGACATAACCGCCGCCTTGCCAGATCGCGACGATCACGATTCCCCAGAATGCTGTTTGCGCATCCCCGAGCCACGGTAGTTCAAACAAACTCCAACCCGTCAACGCTCCGATTGAGGCAAAGCCTTTTACATAAATGAACTGCCAAATGAATCCGAGAATCAACCCACCAATCAAGTTCGGCATGAAGAAAATCGTACGCAAGAAATTTCGTGTTTTAATATTCATCGTCAACAGCAATGCCAACGAGAATCCAACGATGTTCGTCAGTAAAACAGAGATGATCGTGTATTTTGTCGTTATCCAAAATGAAGCGCGGAACTGCTCATCTTCAAGGAACAATCGCTGATAATTATCAAATCCAACAAAATTCAATTCTCCGGTCACACCGTTCCAATCCGTAAAACTATAGTAGATCCCATTGAAGAACGGAATGAGCACGATCGCGACGAACGCTAGAAAAGCAGGTCCGACAAATGCTACAAAACTCGCTGGTTTCTTCCAATTTCGTCTTCGTTTCATCCGTTTCGAAGTTTCAGTCATGTGTATCGCCTCCACTATCAATATATCGTGAAGAATCTTTTATGAAAACGGATACATTTGACGGGAAGGGTGGAAAATATTGAACGGAATGAATGAATTTCACGATCTGATGAGTTATGATAAAATCAATGATATTACGAACGGGTTGGACATGAATTCATTCGTTTCGTGCTTAAAAACACCAAAACCGAATATTAAATAATATATAAAAACATATCGTTCGAAAAACGGAGGTACTTTTTTATGACAACAACGAAACCATTATCTGACCTAACCATCGCACAACAAGCTAAAACATTGCCCATCAAAGAGATTGCAGCAAAAATCGGATTACAAGAAGACGATCTTGATCTTTACGGAAAATACAAAGCCAAACTCTCTTATGATGTCCTCGAGCGTGTGAAGACAAAAAAAGATGGAAAACTTGTACTCGTTACAGCCATCAATCCAACGCCAGCTGGAGAAGGAAAATCGACGGTTACGGTCGGACTCGGCCAAGCCTTGAACCAATTGAATAAACAGGCAATCGTCTGCCTTCGCGAACCTTCACTCGGACCGACGATGGGCTTAAAAGGTGGAGCGGCTGGCGGTGGTTTCAGTCAAGTTCTCCCGATGGAAGACATCAACCTCCACTTCACAGGGGACATGCACGCCATCACGTCAGCTCATAATACGATCAGCGCCATGATTGACAATCACCTTCATCAAGGAAACGACCTCGGCATCGATGTTCGTCGAATTGTTTGGAAACGCGTGCTCGATTTGAACGACCGCGCCCTTCGTCACGTCACTGTCGGTCTCGGTGGTCCCGCTCATGGCGTACCACGTGAAGAAGGATTCGATATTACTGTCGCCTCTGAAATTATGGCCATTCTCTGTCTCGCAGATTCTTTAAAAGACCTCGAAGATCGGATTAAGCGAATCGTCGTTGCTTATGATCATCAACAAGAACCGATCACCGCTGAACATATCGGAGCAGCTGGTGCGGCAACATTGCTGTTGAAAGAAGCGTTCAAACCAAATTTAGTTCAGACGATTGAACAAACCCCTGCCCTCGTCCATGGTGGACCGTTTGCGAATATCGCCCACGGCTGTAACTCGCTCATTGCGACAAAAACAGCATTAAAACTAGGCGAATATGTAGTGACAGAAGCAGGATTTGGAGCCGACCTCGGAGCAGAAAAGTTCTGCCATATCAAGTCTCGTGTTGGAGAATTAAATCCAGATGCGGTTGTGCTCGTTGCGACCGTTCGTGCTTTGAAAATGCATGGCGGTGTGGCGAAAGACCAACTCCATATCGAGAATGTCGGTGCGGTCGGTAAAGGAATGAAACTGCTTGCGAAACATATCGACACGATGAAAAAACTCGGTCTCCCGACTGTCGTTGCCTTAAATCGTTTCAATTCAGATACCGAAGAAGAGATCGCAGCGGTACTTGACTGGTGCACAGCACATGAGATTCGTGCTTCACTGAGCGAAGTATGGGCAAATGGCGGACTCGGTGGGCAACAACTCGCTGAAGCTGTCATTGATGCGGTTGAGTCAAACGAAAGTAAACTATCACCACTTTACGAATTGACCGATTCGATTGAACAAAAGATTAAAACGATTGCCCGGGAAGTATATGGAGCGGCCGATGTCACGTTCACAGCAAAAGCTAAAAAACAAATGCTTGAGATTGAACAGAAAGGTTGGGCAGACCTGCCAATTTGTATGGCGAAGACACCGTTCTCTCTATCGGACGACCCTTCCAAATTCGGTTATCAACAAGGATTCACCATTACGGTACGCGAATTAAAACCATCAGTAGGAGCAGGTTTCCTCGTTGCTCTCACAGGTAACGTTTTAACGATGCCGGGCTTACCAAAACATCCAGCTGCCCTCAATATGGGCATTGATGAATCTGGAAAAGCAATCGGACTTTTCTAATAGGAGGATGACACATGGTTCTTTCGGAGTTGACGTATCCAGACGGATATCAGACAGAAGTAATGGAAATTCGAGCAGAGCAGTCCATTGGAAAAATATTCATCTTTCACGGAATGCTTGAACACCATGAAAGATATATTGAGTTCGCTCGTTTTCTAACAGAAAATGGATACGATGTGTTCATATGCGACTTACGAGGGGCGGGTTCAAGCGCCCACGAACAACAGACTTATGGACACCTCTCTCCGGGCGAGGGCTTTTTGCAACTTGTCGAGGATGCTCAATATCTGATTAACCGCTACGAAGATGAGCGCCCTACTTATGTATTAGGTCACAGTTTCGGTTCTCTGCTCGTTCGTCGACTTGGTCAAATCATGGGGCATGCCTTGGCTGGAGTGATTGTCGTCGCGCCTCCCCCACATCCTGGGGTTGCAGGCGAAGTCGGGCATCGTTTAATCGCTTCCGTCATGAAACGTAAAGGTGCCACGCATCAATCACGTTTCTTTGAACGCCTTTTGTTCGGGCGCTACAACCTTAAGTTTTTGCCTGCTCGAACGGATAGTGACTGGCTATCAAGCGTCCCCGAGGAAGTTGATTCGTATATCGATGATTCGAATTGTGGGGGGCTTCCCTCACTCGGATTTTTACACGAAGTGACCCGTGCCTCACTTGATGTCACGACCGTCGCACGCATTCATGAGCATCCGAAGTCTCTTCCGATGTTGCTCGTCGCCGGGATGGACGACCCTGTGATCCATGACGGGGAGGGATTGAACGGAATCATCGAAAAATATCGCAATGCGGACGTCGAACTGTCCGTTGCGACATATGACGATGCCCGACATGAAATTTTGCGTGAAGCGGACCGGGAACAAGTATGGTCAGACATACTCATGTGGATGAATCAAATAAGATAACTAGACATGAAAAATGAGACACGCGCCTCTAACTTGGCGTCGTGTCTCATTTTATGTCCATTCGACTGAGTCGATGATGGATTCAATCTCCATTTTTTCATTCGTCACTTGATCAGCAACGTACGTCATGAATAAAAGGCGTTTTCCGTCCGTCAAAGACCAGACATCTAAATGCATCCCATCTTCGATGCCACTTGCATAGGCCGTCGTCATGTCACCTGTCTCGTCAGTCACGCTTGGCGCAATTTTTACGTCGATCGGGAACTCTCCTAAAAAGGTGTTTAACTCGCGTAAGACGGCTTCTCTTGGCTCTTGTGAATCCTCAGACTCATAGATGGAGATTTGAAGCGTTCCTTGCGCATCCTCTTCTGTTGAATAGAAGCTCACGTAGTCTTCTTCTTCACTGTATTCGTAATGTTCCGGATACGTCAGGCGGAACCACCCATCAATTTCATACTCTTTCATGCTGTTTTCTCCTTTACTTGCTTAAATGCCAGTCCTGTGACCATTTTTGCTTGTAGTGCATATTTTAGTCGTTCGGTCACATACAGACGTTGGCTATTTACATCTTGGGCAATCATATGTCCAAATAAGTTCATTCGAACCGTTTGATTGGATAGGAAATAGAATCGATTCGTACTTAACGGGCGAAATTCGTTCGAGTGTTCGAGGTATTCGATTTCAAAGCGTCGGAGCACATTAAGCGCGCAGTAGCGATCTGTCTTCCCTGTACTTGTATGAAGCTCGACACGGACGAGCTGAACGTCATATGGACAGACATTCATAAAGATTGGACTGACTCGCTCATGAATCAAGAGGATGCCCATATCGGTTTCAATCAGATCAGGTAAAGACCCTTCATCTTGCGAAATGCTCAATACGACATACGGCCGGTTCGATGGTGCGAGCAATTCGCCTTTGTAAAATCGAAATCGCTGAATCCCTGTTAGAACCCGGGCCCGCCAAGCACTCCCTCGTGCTTCCGCCTCCATTCGATACAACCTCTCTTCACTCACGCTTACTCCCCCTTCACTTGTTTGAGCGCATCGACGAATGTTTCCCATTCTAGGTTGTCACAAACAACCTTATTTTCCAATCCCCATTCTTCATCGATTGTCAAACGTACTTCGTTCGATTCAGGGTGACGTATAATTCGAAGATTCCCAATTTGAATCGAATCAAGAGCAATATCAAATGTATGACTCGGCAATCCGACCCACTTGACACGATTCGAACGTAACACGACATACCATTCATTATCGTGATGAATCGAGAACGTCCAGCTTCGAAGAGACACTGTTTGATCCGTTTGTTTAGACTGCTTCAACATTCGAAATCCTTCGCCCATCAGTTGTAAATATGATTTTCGTTCACTCATATTTGATTTCTCCCCTTTTTTCTATTATCTTCGTTGTGGATAGGATTCTGCAACCTAAAAAGTTTTTTAAAAAAGGGTTTGCAAATAGAATCTGATATGCTATTATATCAAAGTAACGTTAAGACGTAACGCGGGTGTAGTTTAATGGTAAAACCTCAGCCTTCCAAGCTGATGACGAGGGTTCGATTCCCTTCACCCGCTCCATATTTTTTCTTCATGCGGGTGTAGTTTAATGGTAAAACCTCAGCCTTCCAAGCTGATGACGAGAGTTCGATTCTCTTCACCCGCTCCAATATCGACATATACGCGAGAACCTCTCGCACACATACAATGCACGGTTGAGACCTTGCAAAAGCAGAAAGTCTTCTGACTTTCTGCTTTTTTGTTGTTCCATTGATTGTTTTGGGGAAAAGAGTGAATGACTCTAATCAGATGAGGAGGAACTCTTTTGATTCAAGCGAAACTTCAATCATTCACGATTTACGAAAGTGCGTTGATGCGAACGACATCCACCTTGATCGATACACCAGACGCCATTCTTTTGATTGACCCCACGTGGCTCCCTGAAGAAATTGCCACGATTCGTCGGGATATCGAGCTAAGACGCGATGATCGCCCACTTTACGTCATCTTCACCCATCATCATTTCGACCATATTATCGGGGCTTATGGTTTTAAGGATGCGACAACGATTGCCTCACAGGCATTTGTAGATGCCGACTCGTCCGATCAGCTCGATGAGATTCGCGAGTTCTATGAACAGCACTACATCGATCGCCCGATTCAAAAACCTGAAATCGATATCATGGTCCAACCGAATCAGACACTTCTACTTGGATCGTTACCCGTTACGTTCATCCCGACACCTGGCCATGATGCAACTCACCTATCTGTTCTAATCGAGCCGATGCACCTACTCGTATGCGGAGATTACGGTTCGAATATCGAGCCACCTTTTATCGAGCATGATTCGACTGCATATCTCGAAACATTACAAACGTTGCAAACCCTCATTTATGAACATGAAGTTCAATGGTTCGTGCCTGGACATGGTGACCTATGCGACAATCGTAGCCAAATGATTGAACGGTTGAGTGCGGCAGAAGAATACATCTTAGCACTTCCCGAAGAGCGCCACTGGTCTCCTATGTGGCCAGAACATTCTTTTTTCGACCGTGTCCATGAACGTAATCGAAAAATGGTGGAACAAAAAGAGACCGATCGCCGGTCTCGTCAACAAGACTATTAAAAAATCGCAACGTCTCCCCAAGACGTTGCGATTTCCCCCTATGTAGACCTATTTCTTTGTGACGCGTTCTGAGCGGACCGTGAACATACGGTCAACCCCATAGATCGTTACTCCCGTCAGAGCGAGTAACCCAATCATTGCAGAAGAAAACATGACCATCCCCCCATTGTTCACAGTTTCGTCATAATCACCCCGTGCTTTCATTATAGAAGACCATTTTAAAAAAAGAAAGCGTTTTCTTCAAACTTCCTTCACATTTATCAAATTTATCCTCTTGTGTTTCTTGGAATAACTTCCCTTATCCGATTGGACAGACACTCGTAAAAATGTGTAGCTTTTGTGGAATGTGGGAATACATGATGTAAGGATAAAAAGAGACAGAAGCTGCTCGTCGAGGAGGAAGAGGCATGATTAAGTACGGTACATTGGTGCGAATCGAGGGAAAATATGCCGTATTGAGATGGAATAACGGCTCAAGTTTCATTCCTAGACGATTCTTACCTTCCGAAGCACGTGTTGGTGATACAATCATTCGAGACAATCATCATTATTATCTTGAAGAAGATATGACCCCAAATTTTGATGCATTGATCAAGCAACACTATAAAAGCTGAACGATCTGCCCTCCCATTAAGGGCAGATCGTTCAGCTTTTTTGAAATATCACATTGACGTCTTTTCAATCTGTTGCTGAATCCACGCTTCGTCGACGGGACCTGTCTGCTTCGCCACAATGACTCCTTGTTCATCTAACACGTACGTTGTCGGTAGCGCGACGACACGATACTGTTGCTCTACGACCGCTTCT
The DNA here is from genome assembly GCF_059821525.1 of Exiguobacterium sp. RM11. NCBI lineage: Bacteria > Bacillati > Bacillota > Bacilli > Caryophanales > Exiguobacterium > Exiguobacterium sp. RM11. The sequence continues at coordinate 2,272,424 of NZ_CM187558.1, forward strand.
TCATCTAACAAGATTGGAAAATCAACCGGGTACTCCTGTAAAAAAGCCTCGACGTCCGCTTTTCCTCGTCGTTCATTTTTGGTGACATTCACACCGAGAACCGGAATGCCTGTCGCTTCTTCAAACGAAACCAGTTCAGGGAACTCATCTCGACAAGGCGGGCACCAAGAAGCCCAAAAATTAATGACTACCGGCTGTCCTTGGAACTGTGAAAGGGTCAGACTCTCACCCTCTAGCGTATTCAAGGTAAAGTCCGGAGCTTGTTGCCCCACTTCGAGCCCTCCTAATACCGATTCATTTTGGACGATTGGAACCGCTTCTTCTTTCTTTTGTGTCGTCATATATTCTTCGTAGCCCTTGTAGGCAAGCCCAGCAATCAATAGAAGGATGAGCGTTCCGATTACGATTCTTTGTAAGCGCATCATTTACCCCTTGTTTGTTTTACTTAAGATTTCTACACTTAACTTATCACAAACCGTAAAGGAGCGTATGTATTGTGCAACTTCAAAACAAAAATGTTCAGATTACGTTAAAAGCACAGGGTGCTGAGATGACTAGTTGGAAAATAGACGAAACGGAATACTTATGGCAAGGTGATCCTACGTTTTGGGGACGACAGGCCCCCATTCTTTTCCCGATTGTCGGGCGATTATTGGATGATCAATATGTATATGAAGGCAATACGTATACGATGAGTCAACACGGATTTGCTCGTGACGCGATTTTCGACATCGAATCATCGAATGAAACTTCCGTTCGTTTCACCTTGAAAGATACACCTGAATCAAGACAACATTACCCTTTCCCGTTTACTCTGAACATATCGTATCAACTTGTAGGAGAAGAAGTCATTGTCACCTATCATGTTCATAATCCAGGGGAAACCATGTTACCGTTCAGTATCGGTGGTCATCCCGCATTCAATATCCCTTTTAAGGGTGGTGCGTTCGAGGACTATACAATCGACTTCGGAGAAGTACGTACACTTGACCGCTATCTATTAGAAGGACCTTATTTGACAGGAGCCTATCAACCACTAGGCGAACGGCAATACATCCCACTTACCCGTTCTCTATTTGACGACGATGCATTGATTTTCGAAAATGTGGAGTACGCCGCGCTACGTCATCAACCGTCAGGAACGGCAATTGTGATGGAAAGCCCTTCATTTACTCACTTTGGCATTTGGTCACCACCCCATAAGGATGCTCCATTCGTTTGTCTTGAACCGTGGTTCGGTCACGCAGATTACAAAGGACACCGAAAAGATTTTCTACACAAAGAAGGAGTTCAACTCCTTGCCCCAGACGAGACGTTCGAAGCAAGCTACACCTTATACATCGAAAAATAAAAGCAATCCGACAGTCATGTCGGATTGCTTGTTTTCGTTAAAAACGATCTTCTTGTTCCGCCTCATATTCTGATGGCGGCTTTTTCATGATGATGGCCAGAACGATATAAATCAGAAGCCCTGGACCACCTAATAGTGCCATTGCCACAAACAGAACACGCATGATTGTGACGTCCACTCCTAAATAGTTCCCGAGCCCCGAACAGACTCCGGCAATCATTTTATTATTCTGATCTTTATACAATTTTCGTTCCATATCATCTTCTCCTCAACTCGTTATGATCGTTGTGGTCGGCGTAACGTCGTTCTACCTCCGTTCGCCACTTCTCCACGGCCTTCAAAATCAAGAGCTTCATTAATCGGCGTACTACCCGACTTGATTTCGATTCGGCGACCGTATAGTCCACGGTTGTCAAGAGATGCAGAGATGACAGTCGCGACATCTGTCTCGGAAATCGTCGCACCGTCCGCATCGTTCAAGTCTTCAGATGCTTCGATGGAACCTTTACTCGGTTCATCGACAATGGTCACTGGGCAAATGATCGTATAGTTCAAACCGCTATGTTCGATGTATTCGTCGGCGGCATTGTTGGCTGACAGAAAGTTAAAGAGTTCCTTTGGTGCGGCATTCGGTTGGTCCGCGCCATATGCACTGAGCAAGACGACGTGACGTACTCGTTCTTTTTTAGCAGCATCAATCGCGTTCATCGCGACGTTTCGGTCGAGCAGTTCAATTTCGGTACTCGATCCGTCTGCGCCAGCAGTCGCCGCAATGATGACTGCATCTTGTCCACTTGTCGCCTCATGAACTTTTTTCTCAAGCTCTTTCTCGACATCAACCGTCAATACGCGCGCACCCATTTTCTCGTACTCTGCTTGTAGTTCAGGATAACGAATTAAAGCGGTCACTTGATGGGTCTTCGCTAGACTTTTCAATACACGTTTCCCGATCTTTCCTGTTGCTCCAATGACTAATACTTTCATTCAAATTTCCCTCCTCAAAAGAGTAGTTCATTTGTTTAAAATTCCTCTTTCAAGTCAGAATCAAACCCTTTTCTTAAAATTATCTGACCGTGCCCCACATCGACAAATCGAGAGCATCCCGAATGGATTGCACACTCTCTTCTAACGGTTCGTAGTAATAGACATTGTTGATATAAGCATCTTGTCCTTCAACTTGCATCTTATTCACGTCCGGGTTCGAGATCATCGTCAGACCGACAGACGCCATTTGTAAGACATTCATCTCAAGACCCATTTCCTCTTTCATGAAACGATACGTTGCCGGAATCTTCGTCCAGCCCGAAGGACTAGCCAATTTTTCTGCGACGGCTGTCATGACTTCGGTTTGACGATTCGAACGGGCGCCGTCCGTATCCGACTTACGGTGTCTCGCATAGGCAAGTGCCATGTCTCCATTCATCGCGTAAGAGACACCTTCCGTATACTCATACGTCTGGTTGAACCCTTTCTCACTGAATGAATGCGTTGCTGTCACATTGACACCACCAATCAAATCGATCAATTCCATGAACGACTCAAATGTGATCACGACTTGTCCATCAACCGACGCATCGGTCAGTCCTTCAACAGCACCTACCGTACACGTTGCACCACCATAAGCGAAAGCATGGGTGATTTTATCGCCATCCCGGTCTGGCTCACATGGAATGGCCGTATACGTATCGCGTGGAATCGACACGTTTTGAACAGTACGTGAACGAGGGACAAATTCCATCAATTGTAGAGAATCTGTGCGGGACCCCGAGAGGGATTCTCCAACCCGTGCGTCACTTCCCATAATGAGGAACGTGAACGGAGAAGTCGCGACATACCCTCCGACAAGCAACATGAGAATGAGAAGAAGGGCCACTTTCCCTTTCCATTTACGCTTTCGTTTATTTGTTGGTTTTGCTGTTTGATCGACTTCACGTTTTGATGGTTTTGACGGATTGGACGGTCTCGATTGCTGCGCCGCATGATTTGACTTCGGGCGAGACGTTTTGCGCTTTGGTTTTGAGAATGACAGCATTCGAGGCATCCGTTTTCGTCGGTTTTTCGATGTTCCCTGATTTGGTTTCGACGACTCTGACGATTTTTCGTTTAAGAAAGGATGTTCCGATTGAGACGTCGTCCTTTCTTGATGTCGATTCGGTTCCGATACTTCATTTATGTTCTGTCGCTCGTCCGATGATTGCTCATGATTCAAACGAGACGCTTCGAGTTCTTGTTGTTCGAGTTCGCGCTTTCTACGTTCTACACGCGATAAACGTTGATCATCTTTCATATTTTCAATCCTCAACTTTATCAATTTTTCTCTATTATCCCGAACCCGCATTGATCTGACAACGTTTCTAAGGAAAATCCGTCTTAAGCATGAGACCATATGATTGTTTCAGATGAAATCCGGGAAAGGAATATTAATTGGTGTCTGCCCAAATCAGAGATGCATACAATAAGTATGAATGAAAGGAGGAGAGCTGATGCGCATCGGAAAATTACGCATGTTGTTGGAGCAATATGGTGAGGCGACGTTACGTGATTTATTGGTCGAGATGTATCGTCATACTCCAAAAGATGTGATTGATGATCAAGACTTTGATTTTATGATCAGCCAGTTCACACGCTATAAAGAAAAAAAACATTCGGAAGAGCGTCATTCGCTCTCACAAACGATTACGTTAGCTGAACGTTTTGTCGATTCAGCATATGAACATTTATATATTCGTCCCAATCAAGTCATGTCCGATCGTGATCAAAAAAATTGGTATATCCACGCCAAAAAAATCATCCGCGATTTAGCCCACTATGCCGAAGAATATACAGAGGCACGCACGATGTATGAAGAGATGTTTTATCTTCTGTCAACGTCAGCCGGAGAAGAACCTCTCTTTTCAACGAGCGACCCGTTTCGCCTATTGAAAATCTCACAAGTCACGATGCTCCAAAAACTCATCCACTACTACCAACTAGACGCACCCATTGATACCGTCTGGATTGACCGCGCTTTATATACTGCCCTCCACGTGCCAAAAGACGTGGATTCCACACGAATCGACTTACTATCAACCTTGCCGATTGAACACAGCCAAGCTAACACGAGAAAGATTCTTCACGCACGCATTCTCAAACTGTGTGAGCGGATGTTGGAAAAATCCCAGACAGAAGATACCGCACTTGAAAACTATCAAGCTCTTAAAATGTTAGAGCTCCGCCTCCTCGTCGCCGAAGGTAACTTACAAGAAGCCGAACAGAAGCTATTTTCAGAGTACATCCCTTTCTTTTCACATCGTTCCGAACCGTTCCGTGTCTACGTCGATTTCTTAGAGAGCCATGGCCATACGGATGAAACAAAACGATTAAAACGATTAGCAAAAGAAAAACGTATTCGATTTTAGATAGACAAAAAAGGGAGTCAATCGATGACATCGGTTGACTCCAATACATGATATGAACGAGGGGTGTTCATTTGAAAAGGAGGACAGAAAGTTGGTGCAGAACTTCCTTCCTACACATATAAGTATAAAGCAACGTTTGTAACCGTTACCAAACGACTTATTGCGTTTTTGTGAACGTTTTCACGTTATTCGATCGTGTTCATGATTCCTAAACCAACGACAGATAATAACACGATTAATACGAAGACGTACACCATCTCATTGGGTGATTGAAATCCTTCGTGAATCTCTACCTCTTCTTCGACAATGATGTTCTCATGAATCACTACCGGTTCTGTTTCGGCCATAACCGTCGTGGGCGCACCAATCATGAACAACATAGATACGAGAATCAGTTGATAAATATATTTCATCATAAACTCCTAATTGATTGGTTTCATTGTGATTAAGTATATCATGTCTTCGACGCACGTTACGTCTGACATTTGACGAAACTCACAGATCTATCAGCGTAACTAATCAGTTTTTCTGAATCGGATGCTTACAATCTATTTAATTTCATGTTTTTATGAAAGTTGTTGATTATTTTCATCAATCAGGTTTCATGAGAATGCCATACAATTTTAAGTAAGATAGCGCTTACAATTTAATTGTACTTATTAACTCATTCAGAAAGAAGGATTCTCCTTGAAACGAGCGCTACGCTTTGTAGAATGTAGGCAATTAGCTATGCAGGAACGCATCTCCATTCAGTCGTTATACCCCTTATCGAAGACACCCCCGCTCCTTTCCTTACCTCCTCATCAGCACGTGTACATCGCTTTAAACAAAAATAATCCATTAGCTGCTTTTGTTGCGAATGACGAGCATTTAGAAGCGTTTCAAATCATTCAACTCTCAAAGGTCTCATATATTGATCGTCATGTGTTTCGCGGGTTGCTTGACCGAATCATGTATGAACGAAGTCGAGAAACCACACACCCGATTACGTACTATCTTCAGGAAGAGGACTATCATAATCAAGATAAGCTTCGAATATATGAGGCAACTGGGTTTCAAGTATTCCATCAAACGAATACGTATCACTTGCCATTCATTCCTTGTGAGAAAGCATCGCATACGTACTGGACCCTCGAATTGATAGACTATTCACGTAGAGCGGATTGGCTCACTTTTCGTAATGCGCATTGTCATGTCTTGCCGGGCGCCATCCCGATGACGGATGAACAATTCGCACATGCAACTCGGCAACAAACACTGTTCTACACATTAAACTGGTGTCACCAACCAATCGGAATCATGAAAGTACGACTACATATGTATCACGTGTGCGTCCAAGAAATTCAATTAGATTGTGACGAGTCTATGTTGCAGGATGCCCTTTCCTTTCTTCAACAAAAATTTTACGATGCATTCAGATATATCGACGAGGCTCGTATTTCTACGACTAACCTGCAATCTGACTTGAATTTTGCACTTCGAAAGCAAGGTGCTCAAGTGTCGTCAGGCGGGATATATATGCTTACACAACAAGTGCTACCGGCTCCACTCTATTGATCAATAAAAAAGACGTCGATTGTATCAACTCGTTCTCACACGAAAAAGTTGTTCATTCGACGTCTTTTATTCTGCAGCAGTTGTCGACTCCATCGCCAAAGGCGGCATTTCCTTAAACAGTTCTGTCCGGAGTCCCGTGTCTCTCAAATCGAGCGATTCAATCCGATCAAATTTGATTTGGCGATCTACGACACTGAACCAATACGTGATGTTCGGTTCATCCTTGAAACGAATCGCATAATTCGATCCATTCAAATGAAAATCGACCTCGGTAGACAGCAACTCTGTCGGACCAATCTGTTTATGGGTGGTTAACCGTTCGAGCACAACTTGCTCTTCATTGATGCGATAATCGACAAACGTCGCAAGCGAGAGTCCAAACACAAATGATACTAGGGCGAACATGCCCACCAATCCCATTGTGATTTTTCCGTTCATTTCGCTGTCCCTCCCTCTCTTATTATATCGGATATGGTCGAAACGTTGTGAAGTGACATTTTGTTCAACTTTAGGCAAACTGAAGATTGAGGAGGAATGTTTATGCAAATCGATCATACTGGAATCGCCGTCCGTGATTTAGACGAAGCGATCACATTTTATACAACTGTGCTTGGTGGAGAGCTGATTGACCGTTATACGAATACAGCCATTGGGGTGGAAACCGAGCTAGCTGTCATTCACATCGGTGAAGATGTCATCGAATTGTTGCGACCAACAAGTAATACGAGTCCGATTGCGCGTTTCATGAAAGCACGAGGAAAAGGCGTCCATCATATCGCATATCGTGTAGAAGATTTAGACATCGCCATCGCTACACACAAACAAAATGGCATCACTTTTTTAGAAGATACACTACGTACGACCGCAAAAGGTCGACGTTTGATCTATATGGACCCACGTCATTCAGGTGGTGTCATCACCGAGCTTTGTGATTATCCTACGCAAAAGCAGTAAGAGACGTCTCTCTTACTGCTTCAATAAAGTATCTTCTATGATTTGACGGTTCTTTTCTTTTAGACGTTCGTTATGAGAAGAGACCATTGCCGTAGCGGTCGCATTCGGGTCAATATACGTTTTGGCCCGATTCACCGCATTCGCCGCATCTTGGAATGCCCCTGCAATCAAATGGACCTTTCCTTCATGCGTCAGAATGTCACCTGCAGCATATAATCCCGGAACGGACGATTCACTCCCCGCGTTCCCTTTCACATAAAATCCATTGACCATTTCTACGTTTAATTCACTGTTTCGAAGAAGTTCTGCATCTTGTTCGTACCCATGATTGATGACGACCTCATCGACATCGACCACACTCGTTTCTCCCGTGTCAATCTGTGTTAACAGCACTTGCTGAATCGATTGCCCATCATGAGAAATCAAGTCCGTGACTTTTGACTGGGGGCAACAATCGACTCGGCTTTCTTTAATCTTCTCGACTTGCGCTTCATGACCTCCGAGCTCTTCTTTTCGGTAAACCAAAATGACTTGCTCCGCAATCGGCTCGAGCGCATTGGCCCAATCGACGGCACTATTTCCGCCACCTGAAATCAAGACCCGCTTCCCTTTGAATCGTTCTAGTGACTTGACCGTATAATGAAGGTTTGACAATTCAAATCGCTCTGCACCACTGATTTCGACCTTGTGTGGTTTCAAAATACCGCTCCCGGTTGCGACGATCACCGTTTTGGATACGTGATGACCATTCGACGTGTCGATCCCGAATAATCCATCCTGGCGTTTTGAAATCGACTCCACTTTCTCCCCTAGGATGACTGTCGGCGAAAAGGTGAGGCCTTGTTGGACGAGTTGATCGATCAGATTTGCTCCCGTCGTCGGAAGGAGCCCCCCTACATCCCACACCATTTTTTCTGGATAAACGTGCAGCTTTCCACCTAGTTGAGGTTGAAATTCGATTATTTTTGTTTTCATGCCTCGTAATCCACTATAAAAAGCAGCATATAACCCTGCCGGACCCCCACCGATAATCGTCACGTCGAATTGTTCTTCGCCCATCGTCGTATCCTTCCCTTCTATGTAGATGATCTATTCACCTTAAAATGATAATCATTCTCATTAGATGATAACCCGTTTCTTTGTCTTTTACAAACTTTTTCCCAACACTATTCGCCTTTGGTTTTTCTTCATCGAAGGTCGGGTAAGGAAAGATGAATCAAAAGGAAGGATGTGCGCTATGGAGTGGATGGATCTTGCATTGATCATCGTGTCCTGTTTTTGGCTTGTGGAGACATGGAAATTTCGTAATCGAAAAGAGGCAACGGACGGTTCCGTCGAGCGAAAAAGCTTTTATTTCGTAGCGTCGACGATGATTGTCATGTTCTCTTTGTCTATCATCTATTCAATCTTTGTTGAGGCGCGTCCATCAATGGCTCAACGCATACTTGCTCTTTCGTTTTACATAGCGGGTGTATCATTACGGTATTGGGGAATTTTCCACCTTCGTCATCAATTCACCCGACACGTTGTCGTTCGTCCTCAAGACGAGCTCGTCAGCTCTGGCCCCTATCGTTTCTTACGCCATCCCTTATACACAGGATTATTATTCATTACGTTAGGCTTCTCATTGTATTTTCTTCATTGGGCAGTCACTTTGATCGGTACCGGTCTTACGGCTCTTGCGTTACTATATCGGATTCGGATTGAGGAAGGGATGCTGACCCGTCACTTCGGTCAATCGTATGTATCATGGTCAAAGTCACGCAAACGATTATTTCCGTTTATCTATTAAAAAGGAGTCCGGTGATCCCGGACTCCTTGCTGTTTTATACGGAGTAACGACTGAGCAATCGGACGACAACAATCCCTGCGATGAACGCGATGACACTGAGTGCCCACATTAGACCTGTGGCCGGCACTCCTGGAAATACGACAGCGAGCGAACCCACTACCAATCCGATGATGACCGAAAACGTCATTCCTGGGAAATTCGCCAACAAATAGCGAATCACTTTACTACTAACAATAAAGCCGACCGCAACGCCTGCCCCAACAATTCCGATAATGAGCAAATTGAAGTTCGAGATGGCGCTGATGACTGTCGGGTAGACCCCAATCAGCAATAACACGAATGACCCGCTGATTCCAGGAAGTAACATTGCCATACTTCCTAACCACCCAGACAAGAACAAGAGGAGCGCTGTCCCAAAGGTAACGTCCGTAATGATAGACGAATCAACCGGATTGAGAAACGCCATGCTCGCTACGAGTACCGTTGCTACAATCATGGCAATCACATGAATGGGACGAATCGATGCACGTGACTTAAACTCTACAAAAAGTAACGGAATGATCCCTAAAATCAATCCGATAAAGAAGAATTGTGTCGGCGCATAATATTCGAGCAACAAATACTCGATAATTCGACTTAAGGCGATGATGGCTGTTCCCATCCCAATCGCTAGCGGGATTAAGAAACCAATATACTTTTTCCAATATCGGCTGAATACACCGCTGATTGCTTCAATCAATTGATCATAGATGCCCAAAATAACTGCGATGGTACCTCCACTTACACCAGGAATCAAATCACTCGTTCCCATGGCCATTCCCCGCCAAATGTTCTTCCACTCCATAATGTATCTCCTTTACATATATCTTTCCTCAAGCACTTAGTATAGTCGAGAACGAGCGTTTGCGCATCCGCTTTTAGACCGAGAAAGGAGTCGAGCGGGTCTCTTTTTTCATATAGTCAAAACGAGATCCCGAAATCATAATTTCCTTTTCTTTGTGGAATCCGAGTCGCGTATACAACCGATGAGCCGCTTGATTGTCTTGATCCACGTTCAAGGTGACGGCCGGGACACCACGTTCTGCCGCGACAGTACAGATCTGTTCAATCAACTTCGTTCCGATACCACGACCACCATACGCCTCTAGTACAGCGAGTGAATCGATGTATTGAACGAACCCCTCCGTCTCAACATCTAATTCCACTTTGCTCCCATGCGCCTTTAACCATTCCCGAATCGGGCGATCTAATGCTTCCGCCTCGTCCCCTCGATACGAAATGATCATTCCCGCCACTTCCCCTTCTACATCGGCGACCCATATATTTTCGTGGCTTAAACGATTCTTCGGTTTTTCCACCCACATCGCCAATCGCTCTAATACTTCATCGGTATTCGTTGACCCCGTCAACGTATACGCGATGTCATGAATCGCCTGATACATGAGCGGTGCGATTTGTGTACAATCTTGCTTCGTTGCTTGTCGAATGTTCATCATTGATCCCTCCATCACCTAGTCTAGCATAGGCAAACACATCGATTGTTTGTCCACGCCCGTTTTGTGGCATGATATAGAGAGAAAGGGGCGAAATGAAATGAAAGCAATCATTACTGGAATGAACGGCACGGTAGCACCGGTTGTTGCCGAAGCGTTACAGCGTCATGGCATTGAGGGGATTGCATGGAATCGTGAGCAAGTGTCCACGACAGACGAGCAGGAGATGCGACAATTCATTGAAAGCATCCGCCCGGACTATTTTTTACATATCGGTATGGGACCGGTTGAATGGGCCGAGACGCTCGCTCGTTTATGTGGGGAGATGAAGATTCCGTTCTTGTTCACGAGTACAGTGTCGATTTTTTCAGATGATGTGACTGGACCGATTTCACCGGACACGGCGCCAGATGCTGAAGATGACTACGGAAAGTATAAACGTGACTGCGAACGAGCCATCGTTCGTGTCAACCCGGGTGCTCAGATTGTTCGTCTTGGATGGCAGATTGGGGATGAAGCCGGATCGAACAATATGATGGACTATTTTACGAACGAGATGAAACAACGAGGGGTCATACAAGCGAGTGAGCATTGGTATCCATCTTGCTCATTTTTACCGGATACAGCGGAAGCTTTATTCGAAATCGTGACGAAACGCGGACCCGGCATCTATCAGCTAAACGGGAATGCGAACTATTCGCTTTATGACATTGCCGTCGGACTAAAAGAGCTTCATGACGCCGATTGGCAGATTGAATGCACGGATGAACCGAAACGGGATAATCGAATGATTGACCCTTCCGTCCCAATCCGTCCGATTTCAAAGCGTCTCAATTTACAAACGAAATAAACCGCACTCCATACTAAACGCCTACTCCATCAAGAGTAGGCGTTTACTTATTCGATTCATTTTACATCAGTCAAACGCAGTTTACTTTTCGGTAGACTCGGCATATCAACGAAGCTATAACTCAAATCTTGAGGAGGAACGGTATACGAGAACTCCTCCGTAAACAATTCAATGACTTGTTCTAGAATCGCAATCGTCACATGCTCCCCTGCACAACGATGTCCAAAATCTACATCTCCTCCTCCTTGCGGGATAAAATTGAACGGACTCTCCTTCCAGTCCATAAAGCGAGCAGGATTAAATTGATCGGGTTCAGCCCAAATCGCAGAGTCGTGATTCGTTCCATAAAGATCAAGGAGCGTCAGTGTTCCTTCGGTAAACGTATATCCGTCCCATTCAAAATTTGTTTTGACTCGAGCTGCCGCAACAGGAAAGAACGGATAGAAACGTCTCACTTCTTGGACAAAGGCCGTTTTCGAAAACTGTCCTTGCTTTACTTGTTCTCTTTCTTTAGGGAATTGATGAAGCGCTAGAACCGTAAAAAGAACGTAGACCGAGATGGCAACAGTCGGTCGCAAAATGTTTAACACTTCGACAGCCACTACTTCTTCAGGCAACAACTCACCTGATTCATCTCGATGCCACGCGAACTCATAAAGTGCCGTCTGTTTATTCGGTAATAATCGATTTGACCGTACTTCTTTGACCATCTGTCGAATCCACGCCTCGGCCGAACTTCTTGCCTTCCGCCCTTGCAAATAAGTTGGACCTAACGAAGTACCCGATTCAAATAACAATCTCATTTCATCGGTCCGCTTCGCTACTTCATCTCGCGCAAGTGGAACTCCCGCCCACTCACAGACGGCTTTCATCAATACCTGTTGTGCCTCGTCATATAAAACGATTTCTTCTCCAGCATGTCGGATTTTTTTCCATTCACGGTCCGTCAATCGAAGCAGACGATCGATGTTTTCCTTCGTCATCAATGACATGAACATACGTTTTCGGTGCGTATGTGCCGTTCCATTCAATGTTTGCACCCCATCTTCCCCGAATAGGGTTTTGAGAAGACGTTTCGGCGCGGCATCCTGACGTGTAAATTTGTCCGCATCATAGAACAAGGCAGCAGCGTCCTCTCCTCCGAGACAAATCACGCGTTCTCCGAGCAAACGCGTTTCAAAAATATTCGACTGAAAACTTTTACGTCGATTCGCCACAAACAAATATCCTTCCCGTAGAAAATCGACACTATGGTCGAGCCCTTCTTGCTTTGGAATGACTTTCCCCATCCTACTCACCCTTTCTCTTTTTTCGAACTATAAAGGATGTTCCCCCGTTGTTAGCGAACAAACCTAATATCGAAAGGAGCGAGTGACATGCTACCGTTCTTACTGACATTACGCCGGATTGTCCGCGGAATTTGGCGCGGTCTCCGCGACCCCGAGTTTCAAGTGTTATTTAGCCTTGCCTTTCTTACCGTTCTGTCCGGTACGCTTTTTTACACACGGTTCGAGGCGATGCGTTGGTTGGACGCACTTTACTTCAGCGTCATCACATTGACGACCATCGGATATGGTGACTTCGCCCCACAGACAGATATCGGCAAAATTTTTACAATCGGATATGTGTTAACGGGGGTCGGCATTATGGTCGGTTTCATCACAAAAGTATTTGACCACTTACAAAAAGCACGACTCGATGAATTAGAAGCGAAACAAAAGACGCCACCCTCTGATTCATGAGGATGGCGTCGATGCGTTTAGGATACTTTTCGATTCTCAATTTCAAGCTGTTGATTGAATCGTTTCGTTTCGGCAATGACAACGCCCGACAAGAACAAGAGACCAATCAAGTTCGGAATGGCCATCAAACCGTTGAAGACGTCGGATAGCGCCCATACCAAATTCAAGTTTGTCGTCATGGCACCGAGTCCAGCGACGAGCACGAAGGCAATCCGATACGGAAGAATCGACTTTTGCCCAAACAAGTAATGGATGGACCGTTCGCCGTAATACGACCAACCGAGAACGGTCGAGTAAGCGAATAGGACGAGACCGATCGTGACAATGTAGCCACCTGCCGGACCGAGGAACAGTTCGAATGTGGCTGAAGTCAATTCGACTCCTTCTAGTCCTGTCCCGATTTGACCACCCATGACGAGTGTCAACCCTGTCACCGAACAGACGACAAGCGTGTCCAAGAAGACTTGTGTCATCGAGACGAGCGCTTGACGACCCGGCATATCTGTTTTCGCTGCCGCTGCAGCAATCGGAGCGGAACCGAGACCTGCCTCGTTCGAGAAGACACCACGCGCGACACCATATCGAATGGCCGCTCCGATGGCTCCCCCACCGATTGCTTCCGCACTGAACGTACTGCTAAAGATGAGTGCGAACGCATCTGGAATAAGCGAGTAGTTCATAATCATGATCAAGAGACCGCTACCTAAGTAGAAGGCAATCATGACCGGGACGAAGTAGCTGACCACTTTCCCGATCGAACGTACGCCTCCAAGGATGACCGCGCCTGTAAAAATCATGATGAGAATTCCTGATATGTAGAGTGGTACATCGAATGTCGTTTTGAGCGCGAGCGCGACAGAGTTCGTCTGGACCCCATTTCCAATCCCGAACGCCGCAATCGAGGCAAATGCCGCAAACGCTACGGCTAACCAACGTTGATTCAATCCTCGTTCCAGATAATACATCGGTCCACCAGCCATCTGACCGCGTTCATCGGTGACCCGATACTTAACAGCTAGAACGGCCTCCGCATATTTCGTTGCCATCCCAAAGAATCCGGACACCCACATCCATACGATGGCTCCTGGTCCTCCTAATACAACTGCTGTCGACACCCCGACGATATTCCCCGTACCGACGGTCGCCGCAAGCGCGGTCATGAGCGCCTGGAAGTGACTGATATCCCCTTTTGAGGATTGATCCTGATTTTTTGAAAACGCCAACTTCAATGCATACGGTAATTTGGTAATTTGAATACCACCTAGACGCACCGTCAAGTAAATGCCTGTCCCCACAAGCAAAATTAAAAGCGGTGGTCCCCATACAAAATTGGATGCCGTACTCACCCATTCACTAAATGATTGCCCCATACAAAGTATCCCCTTTCCCCGAAAAATAGTGTACATCCCTATTTTTTCAGAATACTTAGAACAATGCAAAAGTATTGTGCTAAAACAACTGTTCGAAACGTACTTCTGTATACAAACAGCGAGACGAACTTAATCGTCTCGCTGTGATTCAGGCTTCTCTCGTTGTAAAGGCGCTTTCCAATCAAATGTATCCGGTACATAATCGAGCCCACCTGGGTGAAACGGTTGGCAACGGATCAGTCGGCGAGCGGTTAAATAACTCCCTTTGACGGCCCCGTGTTTTTCAATTGCTTCGATCCCATAATGCGAACAGCTCGGATAAAATCGGCATGTCGGCGGCTTTAATGGTGAAATAAAACGTTGATAACCTTGAATCCCTTTTACTAGTACACGTTTCACACGATTTCGCCTCACTCTTTTGAATTAGTGCCATCATAGCGCGATTTGAAACGTTTGTCATGTGCATCGTTTTATGTATCAAATCCTTTTCCATCTCCTTACAAATGAGCAAGATGGGCGATATTCGAGAGCAGGTTTGTTATGATAGTCAACATAACTATTGACCGAATCGAAAAGAAGAGGTGACGGATGATGAAACAATTACTAATGGTCGGCGCAGGATCTATGAGTGAGGCACTCGTTCGAGGATGGATTGACTCTGGGATCGAACCGACAAACATCACGATGACGAACCGAAGCGACCGGGAACGATTACTCGCACTACAAGACGAACTCGGCGTACACATCGTTGAAGAAGAAAATGTCAACGACTATGAGATCGTCGTATTAGCGATGCAACCGGACGGTGTCATTCCATACGTGGAGTCGAAAGAGTGGAACAACCCACTTCTTGTATCTGTCGCGGCACACATCGAACCGAGTCAATTAGAAGAAGCTTCAGGGCTTCCTGCCGTATGCGCGATGCCAAACACGCCTGTCACATATCGGAGCGGGATGACAGGCTTATGGTTCGGTCCTGAAACAGATGAGACCGATCGCGCGAAAGCAACTGCCCTCTTTGAACGTGTCGGTCGAACGGCCATCACGGATGCGAAGACGATGTCTGCATTTATGGCAGCCGCAGGTTGTAGCCCAGCTTTCTTCTATGAAATCGTCGGGGCGATGACTCCGGTCTTGACCGATGTCGGATACGACGAAGCGACGGCTCGTCAAATTGTGGCTCAGGCGATGAAAGGCTCTGCAGAGTTACTGTCACATGAAACACGTGAGACGAATGAACTCATTGCTGACGTCGCTGCTCCAGGCGGACCGACCGACCGTGGTGTCGGCGTATTACGAGACCGCAACCTTGCCGATGTGATGTCTTCAGCCTTACGCGAAAGTGCCAAAGAAGATCATGAAACAATTGAGAAACCATAAAAATGGACGGAAGCCACGCTTCCGCCCATTTTTTTATGTCATCATATGTATAACCGACACAATGAGTGCCACTACTAAAATCCCTGGCAATAAGTTCGCCACACGAATTTTTGTGATTCCGACCAAATTCAAGCCAATCGCCACGATCATCACACCACCGGTCGCAGTCATCTCTAAAATAAAGCTGTCCATGAGCGACTCCGGAATGAACTTCATGATTTGAATGGCGAGTAGTGCAATCCCACCTTGATACAATAACACCGGAACGGCCGAAAACATGACCCCGATGCCGAGCGTCGAACTCAACACGAGGGCTGTAAATCCATCAATCAACCCTTTCGTATACAGGACGTCATGGTCGCCACGTAATCCACTATCGAGCGCCCCAATGATTGCCATCGCGCCGATGACGAAGATGAGCGTTGCCGTAACGAACCCTTCCGCTACACTCGATTGACTTCCAAGACGCCGTTCCAGCCGATAGCCGATTTCATTTAATACTTCATCTAGCTTCCACCATTCCCCGAGCGCAGACCCGACGACAAGACTTCCGATGACAATCAAAAAGTTTTCACTTTTCATCCCCATTTGAATGCCGAGCAAGATGACCGCAAGCCCGATTGCTGCCGTCACCGTCTCTTTCATACGCTCTGGAATGCGGTGAAATAAGAGACCTAACAATGCTCCGATGACGATTAGTCCGGCATTGACGAGGGTTCCTGTTAGCACCATTTTGCATTCCCCGTTTCATTATGTATTGAAAGGAATATACCAATTGCTTTCGCGCCATGTCAATATACAAAAAAAGAGCCACTTCTCGCAAGAAGTGGCTTCGCGGAAACCCATGTTCCGGTGGGTTTCTCGAGGGTTTGGCACCCAAGTGATTCTGACTGGGCTCGAACCAGCGACCTCTACCCTGTCAAGGTAGCGCTCTCCCAGCTGAGCTACAGAATCAGGTCGTGTCCTCTTTTAAGGACACTATTAATATATCAAGAAACTATTAAGTTGGCAACAACTTTTTAAAAGTTTTTTGTACTTTTTTTAACGCGTCATTTGTTGGCGATCAATATGCCGGCAGAGGCGTTCCAAATCACCTGCATAAACGGAGACGAGCATGTTCTGATATAAGGTGTCACGGTCCCAATGAAGACCATTCGCTTTAGCCACACGCTGAGACGGAACGTTTTCTGGATGAATGAGTGAAATGATTTCCTTCTCTCCTTCAGTGAAGGCATACTGCATCAATCGCGCGGCCGCTTCACGTCCGTAACCCATATGCCAATGCTTCGGTGACAACCAATAGCCGACTTCTAGCTCGAGTTTACCGTCTAACTCATGAAGCAACGTACCTGCATGACCAATCGGTTCATCACTTTCAAACGTCATCAGCTTCAATAGCCCTGTCTGGCGTCCCGTTTCATAGCGGGCCAATTGACGTTCGAACCATTCGATTGTTTGTTCGTCTGTATACGGTCTCCCATCCGGACTGATGAAGCGCATCACCCGAGGATCTTGGAGAAGCGACTTAACAAAATAGAAATCAGAGATCGTGTACGGTTCAAACCGCAAACGTTCGGACTGCAACTCGACAAGATGCATCGTTTTCCGCCCCTTTCTTCCATCTCATAATCTGAATTATTCAATTCCCGTTTTCAGCTTGTTTCAATCCTTTACGATACAACTTTTAAACCGACCACACTGCCGATAATCATCATTAGATAAAAGATGCGCCAGCGGCTTTTAGACTCATTTAAATAGAGCATGCCTAGAATGACGCCACCTGCCGCTCCGATTCCGACCCAGATGGAGTAAGCCAAGCTTAACGGAATGTCTTCAAGCGACTTCGATAGCCAATAAAAACTGAGCGCGAACGACAAAATCGATAAGATTGACCATTTTAAAATTTGATACCCTTTCGATTTCCCCATAAAGAAAACGGCTGTCATCTCAGCAATCCCTGCACCGATCAAATATACCCAACTCATGCTTCTTCTCCTCCTGTCACTTGTTTCAACCCGATGATTCCGATGATCAACGTCGTCACAAGTAAAAGTTTCCAGCCGCTGAGCGCCTCGTCAAAAAGAAGAGCACCGACAATCACCGTTCCAACCGCTCCGATTCCCGTGAAGACGGCATATCCTGTACCTGCAGGTAAAACCCGGAATGCTTTGGCGAGTAAGCCAAAACTGACAACCAAGAGTACAATCGTCCATAACGTCGGACCAAGAACGGTAAACCCTTCAGACAATTTCATCGTCGTTGCCCAAATGATTTCAAGCAATCCTGCGAACAAAAGAGAAATCCAGGCGACTTTTTCCTTATCCATTCCAACCCACACCTTTCTTGAAGATTCGGAAAGCGGCTTGTTGTCGCATCTCCCGCTCATCTTCAAATGTAAATAGAGACAATAAGGCACCATCTAGAAAGCAATAGTACGCAGCATAGAGCTCATCGAGTGGTTGCGATGGTAAGTCTCCACGTTCCATCGCGAGACGAAACTGTTCTTTTTCAAACCGCTTTAACTCCGTCTCTACCTTTCCGATGACTTCTTCAATATAGTCTCGAAATTCTGGGGGTGGTACGAGGAGCATCCGTTTCGTCAACATCCACGTCTCGTGATCGCTAAAGAATGACGTGAGCATCCGAACGATCGACTCAATCCGTTCTAAAGGTGGTCGATCTTTAGTATCCTCACATGTCTGTTGCCATGCTTCTTCGTAACGATTCGCCATATCGGTCACGACTTGCTTAAACAATTGTTCTTTCCCATCGATGTGAGCATACAAAGAAGCCTTTCGGATGCCAACGTCTTCGGCAACCGCCGCAAGTGATAATCCTTCATATCCTTCACGGGCAAACCGTGTCCGAGCGGATTGCATAATTTTCTCTTTTGTATTCACGCGTCTCACTCTCCTTCCTCCTCACCTTACCTAACGAACGGTAGGTAGTCAAGATTTGTGTTTGTCTTTTCGCTCATGATTCTCCACAATACAAGGTGAAAGAGGTGATGAAGAATGATTGATCAATTGAACGTATCGATTCCAACGGAGAAGGTCCGTGGTCAAAAACGGATCGTCCGCGTGTTTCGACCAGACTGGGTCAATGCCGACACCCCACTTCCTGTCCTTTATATGCATGATGGGCAAAATGTATTCTCAGGAAGCACGGCTACATATGGAGAAGGATGGGAAATTGACCGCTGCATCGATACACTCCAGCTTCCACTTATGGTCGTCGCCATTGCAAGTGCTCCGAACTGGTTAGATCGTTATGACGAATATTCATATGAAGAAGATGAGATGTTATATCGCCGTATCGGACCGGAACTTGCGAAAACGCGCCCAACCCTTGGTGGTCAAGGTCGTTTGTATGCAGAATGGCTTATGAACGACTTAAAACCACGAATCGACAAGGAGTATGCGACAGATCCAGAAGATGTCGGCGTCATGGGGAGCTCGATGGGAGGTGTCATCTCTTTATATATGATGGCAACCTACCCTTCCATCAAAAGAGTCGGATCCCTCTCCACCGCAGCATGGGCGAATCTGGATCCATTGATCCAGGCTATTCAGCAAACCGATATCTCTGGAAAACTGTATATGGACATCGGAACGAATGAAGAGAGCGGACCAATCACAGCGAAGGATTACTTGTTCACGAATGCAAAACTGATTGGAGCCATCGCTAAAAAGGGTATCGCTTTCCGATATGAAGTGGAACCGGATGCGATTCATCACGAATCAGCTTGGCGCCGCCGTTTGCCTAACGCCCTTCGTTATTTGTACGACGTCACATGAAAAGAGCGAATTCCTTTTACGGAATTCGCTCTTTCGTTTAGATGACCCAGTTGCCGTCACGCATGATTGCTTCGCGCGTGCCGTCTTCCCGTTCACCATCGATATTCATTTCAGCTGACCCAATCATGAAGTCAACATGTGTCATCGAGTCATTCGCGCCGTTCGCCGCGAGTTCTTCTTGCGACATCGAAGGACCACCTTCGAGACATGTCGAGTAGGCACGACCTAATGCCAAGTGGCATGATGCATTCTCGTCAAACAACGTGTTGTAGAAGAGAAGACCTGAGTTTGAGATTGGCGAATCATCTGGAACGAGTGCCACTTCACCGATGCGGCGTGCTCCCTCATCCATGTTCAACAACTCATCAAGAGCCGCTTGTCCTTTTTTCGCTTCTGCCTTGACGACTTTCCCACCTTCAAACCAAAGCGTGAACTCGTCAATCAAGTTTCCGCTGTAGCTGAGTGGCTTCGTGCTCGACACGTGACCTTCCACAGAATCTTTATCCGCGAGCGTGAACACTTCTTCTGTCGGCATATTCGCGATAAAGTCGATGCCATCGACGTTTGGACCGCCACCGCCAAGGAAGACGTGCTTTTTCGGAAGTCCGATTGTAAGTTCAGTGCCTGGTGCTTGGTAGTGCAACTTCGCGTACTTCTTCTCTGTCAGCAACTTCGCACGGCTACGGAGTAATTGATCATGTGTATCCCATGCCGCGACCACGTCTTCTTGATCCATGCGTGTTGCTGCGAAGATCGCTTGCCATAACGCTGCGACCGCATCTTCACGCCCCGGAAATACTTTTTCGGCCCACGCATCTGACGCACCTGCGACGATCGACCAACTCACGTTGTCACTCATCACATATTGACGCCATTTCGCAAGTGCTTGTCCGGCTGCACGGTTCGCATCCGAGATGCGTGACGATTCAACGCCGTTTAAAGCATCCGGGTCGTCACTGACGATGGACAAGAATGCCGTCTTCTCTTCAGCCAATTGCTCAAATCGAGCCTTTAACCAATCTGGAAACTCTTTGAAGGAGTCTGCTGGTGCATCGAAATAACGAATCTTCGATGTCTCCTCATCGCTCCAATTAACAAATACTTGTTTCGCACCTGCCGCATACGCAGCTTTCACCACGTGACGGACAAGTGGCGCCTGGCTAATATCGGCACGTACCTCTAGCTGTTGACCCGGTTGAATGTTGACACCTTTTTTCACAGCTAGCTCTGCATAGCGTGCAAAATCTGCCTCGGTCGGCATAGAAATCATAGACATATGTATCGTTCCTCCTTTTCAGTTATCTTTATTTTCTTAAATTTCAGGAAAAGTTGCAACCAATGCGCAAAAACGGGCATATTAGTAGATGAAGAATGAAGGAGGAATCTACTATGGCAGATTGGAAATCAACCTACACACACTTTTTGAAACAAGCGAAAGAAGATATCCACGACCGAGAACAACTCGGCGACTTACTCGTCCAAGGTGAACGCGCCCTCGCAAAAGTGACCATAGACGTGGCATCCAATGAAATCAGCAACATCGAGCGCGAAGAAGAACTGACGCTCTACTTCCAGATGAAACAAATGCTGAATATGTTGCGTGCGCTATACAATGATCAATTTGAAATGCAACCTGACAAACAAGAAGAGCTTGTCGCGGCAATTCTATACTTCGTCTCACCGTTCGATGCGATTCCGGATGATGTACCGCTCGGACTATTCGATGATGCTCAGGTGATCGATTATGTACATGAACAATTGGCGAGTGATATCGACCGATTCCATAACGAATTGTGACTTGAAATGAGGAACGAGTAGCAGTACGCTAGCAGAAGACTTACTAAAAGGAGGCGTAAGGCCTAGCCATTATCTATGTATGCTAAATCGAGAAAACGGGTTGCCCTTGAAACGGTACTGTTCATCATTGCCGGGACAATCCTTCAGTCTGTCTTTGTCAGTTTACTGCTCAAACCCAATGAAATCGGTTCGGGGGGAATCGTCGGAATCACATTGATTACGAACGAACTATTTGGAACGCCAATCGGGATGACTCAGCTCGTGCTCAATATCCCACTTTTCATCTTAGGGTTAAAATACTTAGGACGTCGCTTTATTTTGATGACGGGGATTGTTGTCGTGCTTTCTTCTATCTTGATTGATAGTTTACCGGTCCTCATCCCACCGACCCCACTTGACGATCCACTTGTCGCTTCCGTGTTCAGCGGAATCGTCTCGGGTCTCGGACTTGCCCTTCTCTTGTTCGCAGGCGCTTCTACTGGCGGTCTCGATATTTTAGGGAAAGTCATTTATATGAACAACCGAAACTTGTCGTTACCTAAAATCTTTTTGACACAAGATATTATTGTTTATGTTTTAGTCTTTATCGTCTTTGACATCAAAGCCGTTATGTATGCTCTTGTGTTAAGTTTTGTCCGATCACGCACGTTACTCACAATCCATAAGTTCTTCTCCGCTCAAAAGCAATGTTTCATCATTTGCAAGAAAGCGGATGAAATCAACTTGGTCATTAAGCAGAACTTAAAACGCGGCGTCACCATCATGGATGCGACAGGAGGATATTCAAACGATTCGAAAAAAATGCTGTACGTCGTCGTCCAGAACAATGAAATCCCTCGACTTCGTCAGATTGTTTCTGAAATCGATTCTGAGGCATTTGTCACTGTATCCGAAATCGATTCCATCGTAGGAAACTTCAAAGAACACTCATATACACTCTGATTTCAACTTATTCGACAACAATCTCGTATTGTTGTCGATTTTTTTGTGTAATCTTCAGTCACCTATTCCGATAATAAATAAGAGACCCATACATATAAAGAAGGAGGTGCATGAGTTGTCAGTTCACTCGTTGCGCCAATACGTTCCGGCGATTCTCATCGGAACATTTTTGACCGGACTTTTATTATTATTTTTGACCCCTCATGATTTACGAGACAGCACGTTGCTCATCTATTATCTCATTATTTCAGGAGCGGCCACCCTATTCAGTGGAGTAGCAATTTTTAAACATAGAGGGATGAGAAGATTTATTCATGTTTTGATTACTGCGGGAAATGTGTGCTTCGCACTTTATTTACTAATGCACTATGATTCGACAGGTGCGAATACTCAATACCTCTTGTTTTTACAAAATTTCTTTTACTTAATCATGGCTCTGATTGTCATTACTCAATCCATTGAGATTCGCACGTTGAAATTACGTACGTTTGACTTGTTCGCCTTATTTAGTTTCTTTGTGATTGGTGCACTACATATCTGGTTTTATTCCACACAAGACGTGTCACTCGTATCTCAGTTGAGTGGCTTTGAAGAGCAGATGCTCCTGATCAGCCTGTACATGATGCTATCCTTCTTGTATTTAAATCGCGTCGTCTCGGCTGGACAGCAATTCCGGATCCTTGTACTCGTCGGAATTTTAAGCTTCACGGTCGCCTCAATCGCGAACACACTCTTTGTGTTTTCAGGCATCACACATGAACTAGTTCATCTCGTTCAAGTCAGTAGTATCCTTATGATTTCCATCAGTTATTGGGTCGAGGATATATCAGGAGACGCCCTTGCTTACGATTCCATTTTGGATTACATTCTGTACAGTATCGTCGTCATGCTATTTTTACTTGCTTCAGACCGCCTTCTCGGTACGTCTGTAACGGATTCAATGATTGCGAATGCCGTGCTTCTCTTGCTCATTCGCCAGTTCGTCGTTTCAAAACAGAACGCGCTCATCAGCCATCGTCTTCATTCCGTCAATACAGATTTAGAAGTGGCCGTGTCGACAAAGGCGCATGAACTCGAGATTCGTGAACAGCAATACCGCTCGCTTTTCGCCTATCATTCAGAACCAATTTTCTTATTCGATTTGCACGGCGAAGTGTTGTCGGTCAATGAGGCAGGAAGTTCGATTCTTGGATTGACGACGGACAAGTTACTTGGGTCAAATATCCTCGACATCATCGAATCGAAAGATCGTGCACCGTATACGATTATTCTTCAAGAGTTATCAAACGGTCGACCGAGAACGATTGATGTACGGATTATGACCGAAGAAGGCGAGACACGTGTTTGGCAACTCGTCAATGTTCCGATGATCATCGACGGGGAAGTCGAAGGTATTTACGCTATCGCGAAAGACATCACACAAATGATCGAGCAGCAAGAACAAATTTTATACCAAGCCAAATTCGATAGTCTGACAGGACTTCACAACCGTTACGCGCTACAAGAGCAAATTGAACGTTTGATCGAAGAAGGTCGCACGTTCACGCTCATGTTCTCTGATTTAGACGGCTTCAAAGAAATTAACGACCAGTTTGGCCATCATATGGGAGACGAGCTTCTGCAGCATATCGGAAAACGACTGCGGACCGCACTCCTTCCAAACGAATATGCAGGACGTCTCGGTGGTGATGAATTTATTGTCGTCGCCGAGCACGGTGATGATGAAATGTTGACAGAACGCTTACGGCGTCTCGTCTATCGCCCACCTTATTATATGGCTGGGACACTGGTTGAAGTGCATGCCTCGATTGGAATCGTCCGCTTCCCGGAGCATGGTAAGAAATTGAAACACCTGCTCTCGAACGCCGATCTCGCCATGTATCGCGCAAAAGACAAAGGTCGTGACGAAACCGTCATGTTCGAACCAGAATTACGGGAAGACAAGGAAGAACGGAAAGTATTGATGGAAGGACTTGATACCGCACTTGAAAAAGGAGAGATTTCACTTTTCCTCCAACCTCAAGTCGATGCGTCTACGAAGGCAGTGATTGGAGCGGAGGCGCTCATGCGTTGGCAACATAACGGGACGTTCATTCCCCCGAGTCAATTCATTCCGATTGCTGAAGAAACCGGTCATATCCACGATTTAGGTCGCTGGATGATTCATGAGACGTTCCAACTGATTCACGTATTCGAACAAGGAGATATTCATTTGCCGAAGCTTTCGGTCAACTTGTCCGTTCGGCAATTGTTTGATGAGCATTTAATTGATTATTTGAATACGTTGTTCGAGCGATTCCCAATTGATCCGTCCCGACTCAATTTTGAATTAACCGAAACGGTCGCCGCTCACCATTCCGATCGCGTCTTGAATCGAATCCTAGAATTAAAGTCGCTCGGTATCAAACTTTCGATTGACGATTTTGGGACAGGTTATAGTTCGCTGGCCTATCTCGTTCGTTACCCAATCGATGAATTGAAAATCCCTCGTGAATTCACGATGCAACTTGAAGAGAATCGTGAATATCAGATGGTCACGACGACCATCGTCGCCATGGCACGACAACTTGGTATGGCACTCGTCGCCGAAGGTGTAGAAACTGAATATCAAGAGACGTTCCTTCGTAAAATTGGATGTGACTCCATGCAAGGCTATCGCTATGCAAAGCCGATGCCACTTGATGAGTTCGTCATTTATTACATGAAACACGCAACGCCCTGAACCGAATGATGTATTGGTTCAAGGCGTTTTTTCATTTCATCTCATATACTTTGACTTCACCAGGTTTTAAATCGACGTGGAGATTCCATTGTTCATCAAACGCATGTTCCGCATATGGCCATGAAGTTGGTGAATAGACCATCTCCGCAAAACGACTCGCATTCCAATTTCGACGACGTACACCATCAAGGGAAACCACGCCTCGTAACGACTCCCACATATTTGTGTTCGCTACAACGAGCAACGTATCGTTCGTCTCCGGACGTAACCACGCGAATCCGATAAACGGTGCAAATGGCTCGTCTAAAATAAGTGGTTCAAAATGGTTCGGATCAACGAGTACATCAAGCCAACGGCGACGAATCTCTGCCACTTGATGCATCACTTCAATCATCTCATCTCGCTCTGGATGATCCCAATGGAACTGATACGCATCAAAGAACGCGAGTTTTCCGAAATACGGGTCGGTCGGGAAGAGTTGATACGCTTCTTCAGGACGGCAATCGAGTCCGGTATTCATCGGCTGCGTTTCATATAATTCAAGTCCAGAGTTTGTCATCGGGACGCCATTCGGCATAAAACCGTTCAGGACTGTCAACAATCGACTTGCTTGTCGTCCCCCTTCTCGCGTAGCAAGGCGACGTGTATCCGCTGTTTCCCCTGCCGCGAATACTGGAAGTGGTAAAAAGCGTGAGTCGTATAAAAATTGATGGGTCTCATGCGTCTCGAATCGAGGTTCTTTATAAAAGCCATATCCGATAATCATGTTATAACCGGCATCTTTCGCCGCCCATGCTCCTGCTTCAATCAATTCTTCCGCGATAAAGCTGAAATTCGAATCGAGCGATCGTGGTTTTGCCAAAATGCGTTGTGCCAAATCGACAGGAAGTGCATGGCCCATATCGATACGTGCGCCGTCGATGCCATATTCGCGTTGATAGTGTGGAATGATATCGGCGAGCATCTCCCAGAGTGGCTCGTTAATCACATTTCCCCGGAATTGATTGGACTTGATTGAATCAAACAGAATATAAGGAGCGATGTTCGCATCGTTCACATAAGGTGCCGCCGCAAGCGGATGGTCTAAGAAGAGGCGGAAGTAAGTCACGTCCGACCAAGGCGGTTGCGGATCGTTGATACAATCTGAAAAGGCAGGTGCTGTCGTCAATCCGAACTCCTGTTCAATCGTCGCGAGTACGTTTTTTTCTGGATGTTCGATTAGAAAAGCACGAACACGCTCCCACTTTTCGGCATCGATCAAGTTCGGAGCCATCGAGAATCGTCTTAAGTGTTGCCAGACATCTTCTGAATTGTACACCATTGGTAAGAAAGCAAATTCTGGTTTTACATTCTCTCCAATCCCCGGCACAGATGGTGGATGATAATAATCGACTTCGGCCAGCGGAATCCAATAGAACCACTCTGGATTTTCAAGGATGAGTCGGTTGTCTCGTGCACATGTCCGAGGGATGACGTCGATGACGACACGAATTCCTACCATGTGACAAGCTTCTACAAATGCTGAAAACTCTTCTTCGACAGTCATCGCATCGCCAGTCAACGTTTCCTTTAACTCTTCATCAATGGCAAAGAAATCTTGAACGGCATAAGGAGAGCCAAATTCACCTTTCTTGTTTTTATGGCTATGCTGAGAAATCGGTAACAGGAATAAGGTATCAATCCCCATATAAAGGAGATGTGGAATGAGCGCAAGCGTTTTCACAAATGTGCCTGTGTCTTTCATCCCTAGTGAGTTCTGCATCTCCACATAACCCGATCCATCATGATCCCAGGAAGTTGATGTACGAACTTGCATCGAATAGACAGAGGCACGCTTAATCCAATCGCCACCCGTCTGTAAATGGCCATCTGCACTCGCGATGGACGTATGATATGCTCGACTTTCTACCGCATATGGAAGAATCGCTTTCTCTATTGTTTCTACTAAAAAATCATACGGATTTACACGCTCGACCCCGTCACGAATCGGTTCAGAAGGAAAACGCATTCGATTCCATAGACTCGGAATCTCGTAAGTAAGGTTCGTACGCTGATCTTGTAACACCTGGTACAACTTGTGTAATGATGAATTCTCTGACATATTGACTCTCCTTAAGCTTCTAATGGTCTTCTGTTGTATAAAGTTCTTACACTAACTGATTATACATTTACCCGTTTTTTCCTTTTTCAAAAAAATATTTTTCTGTCGATTTTTCCAAAATCATGTACGATGGAGTAGAAAGGAGGGTCACGATGTCACAACGAAAGTGGATTTTACTATGGATCAGCCTATCCGTGCTATCCATCTCGATTATCGGTATTTTTATTTTTCAATTGAGGGAGACGAATGAGCGGCTAGAAATCATACAAGATGAACAATTCGGCTCTTACGAGGCGATTGAAGATATCATGTATTATAATATTGAACGTGCAAACGCGATCCGTGGTTTACTCGCCTACGAAGATCGACATTTTTTAGAGATGTACTATAGCATGTCTCGGCAAGCTAGGGCATTGAAACAGTCCGTCATCGATGACCCGGACACTCCAAGTTCCGTCCTCGATTTACTCGAGCGAGATGCCGTATGGGAAAAAGAAGCCGACCGTGTACTCGTCATCTATGAAGAAGGTGACCTTGTTAAAGCAACAGCAGTAGCCGAGACGATGACACAACTACGACAGACTATCCTAGAAGATTTACGGTCGCTTAAGCAGATGCAGTATAAAGATATCCAAAAAGAGTTGATTGCAGCAGAAAATCAAGTCTCCTTCTTAACTCAAGTGCTGTTTACCATCACGTTTTTATTGATTGCCATCATCGTCATCCTCACCTTTTTGTTGGCACGTATCAAACCCCAACAGGAAACGGTCGAGTAGGAAAAGGAGTGTCTCAGACTGATGCTGAAACACTCCTTTTGTCATGATGACGTCATTCGTAATAATCTCGTCGCATTCGCGATGGCAAGCAGTGCCACACCGACGTCTGCGAAAACAGCCTCCCACATGGTCGCAATTCCGAATAATCCTAAAACCAACACAAGCGCTTTCGTTCCGAACGCAAAGAAGATATTCTGCCAGACGACACGTTTTGTCTGTTTCCCGAGCTTGATGGCTCGAACCACATCGTTCGGGTCGTCATGCATCAAGACCACATCTGCTGCCGTGACCGCCGTATCACTTCCAACTCCCCCCATAACAAGCCCGACATCAGCCCGTGCCAACGCTGCCGCATCGTTCATTCCATCTCCGACAAATGCAACTTTTTGGGAGGCGGTCATCTGTTCAATCGCTTCTACTTTTTCGTGCGGAAGCAATTCGCCTCGCACCTCATCTAGTCCTAGTCGTTCGCCGATTGTTGTAGCGACTTCGCGGCGGTCTCCCGATAACATCACCGTCCGATATCCGGCTTCCTTCAACGCTTGGATTGCAGGATACGCATCCGGCTTCACCGTATCCATTAATTCGATTCGCCCTAGCCAACGATTGTTTTTCATCACGTGAACACTTGTCCCAATCGATGTATCCTCAATCGTTTGACCTAAATACCTCATATACCGAGCACTGCCCACATAAATATGATCATCGCCATCATGGGCATGGAGACCATATCCCGGCTCTTCTTGAATCGATTCGAACGCCTGAACGTCTCCGACTCGATTGACGATGGCTTGCGCAAGCGGGTGATTCGAGGACTGTTCGACGCGAGCGGCAAGGTGCAATAATTCTTCAGCATGTACCCCTTCTGTCGTCACAACATTTGTTACTTCAAATCGCCCTGTTGTCAACGTTCCTGTCTTATCAAAAACAATCGTGTCCACTTCTGTTAACGCGTCTAGATATTCTCCACCTTTTACAAGAACGCCTTGTTTAGAGCCCGCTCCGATTCCACCAAAATAACCTAATGGAATCGAAATGACGAGCGCACATGGACAACTGATGACGAGGAAAATGAGCGCACGGTAGACCCACTCTGATAAGTCACCGACAAATAGCGGTGGGACAAATGCGACGATTGTCGCCATGACGACAACGAAAGGCGTATAGACTTTTGCCAATCGGGTAATCATCTGTTCTGTCTTCGCCTTTTTCCCGTTCGCCTCTTCTACGAGGGCAATCATCTTTTGAAGGCTCGATTCGGCGGCGAGCTTCGTCGTCCGGATGACGAGTCGTCCCTCCAAATTGATCATCCCCGCCAACACCTCTTCACCTGCTCTCACTTGACGAGGAACCGCCTCACCTGTCAATGAAGCTGTATCGAGTGAACTCGCACCACTGAATACAACCCCATCCATCGGAACGAGTTCTCCGGCACGGACAATTAGGTGTGAACCGATTACTACATCTTCTGGCAATCGCTCAACTTCTTCCTCACCAACTAGTACGCGAGCGAGTGTTGGTCTCATGTTTAACAAAGATTGTATCGACTTCCGCGAAGCGCGCACCGCACGCCCTTGCACGTATTCTCCAAGTTGATAAAACAACATGACCGCTACGGCTTCCGGATATTCGGCAATCGCGAATGCCCCGATGGTCGCGATGGTCATTAAGAACTTTTCGTCAAACCATTCCCTGTGCCATACATTTCGGACGGCACCAGAAACGACATCATATCCAACTAGCCCATACGCTACGATGTAGCCTGGAATGGAATCCATCCAAAGGGCAATCGAAAATATAAGGGCAGCCGCAAGGAATCGCCAAAGGACCGTATCTCGTTGTTCGGTTTGATCTTCCTCTGTTTTGATAAACTTCGCACCCGGTTCGATTCGTTTCATCGTCTGCTCGATTGACTCGAGCATCGCTTTGCGTTCAGAGACATCAATCCATTCAATCACCATTCGACTCGTCGCGAAATCAATTTGACAAGATGCCACTTCTTCGCGTTTCGTGATATCCCGCTCGATTTTCGCAGCACAGTTCGTGCAAGTGATTCCAGACACAGGTAACACGTCTCGGTTTCTCATCTCGTTCCCCCTAACATTCAAACGTTCATTTGAATATATCGTATCGCGAAATGAAATTCATGACAATAGGAAAAAATGACCGAATCCTAAAAGGATCGGTCATTGGATTCAAACATCTTTCTGTTCTTCGCTATGGGCCAGCGCAATTTCAACAAGCTGTCTGACATGTTCGTCGTCTAATGAATAATACACGACTTTCCCCTCTTTTCGATATTTCACTAGTCCTTGTTCGAGTAACGTCCGTAAATGATGGGATGCGGTCGCATTTGAATGACCAATGACGGCGGCAACATCACAAACGCAAAGTTCATGTTCGAGCGTCAGGACATACAGTACTTTCAAACGAGTCGGGTCAGCGAACGCTTTAAACAACCGACTGACACGCGGGGCATCCAATTGTGCCAAGGCAGTTTGTAGCGTCGGTACGTCTTCTGATTGGATCCCAATCGTCTCACATTGGGGCACTTTCATATTTCTCACCTCGTCTTTTATGTGTATATAGTGTAGCAAAAATTCGTTGATATATCTGTTATATATTATAGTTGACTTATATACTTCTGTTATAATACAATCATGACAACAACCTAAACTGTCAGACAATTTACCGAAGGAGGCATTTTCATATGAATGAATGGGCGAGCCGACTCGAATCATCTGTCGAGTTTTATCAAAAATTACCGGATAAGACATGTCAGGAATGCGGGAACCATATGGACGAACAGTGCGAGTCATACGAAACGACATGTGCTTCATGCACAGAAAAGCTTCAACACGCAGAATAAACACAACACCCCTTCGATTGAAGGGGTGTTGTGTTATTACATCGACCAACCGATGTAAGCCGCAATAAGTCCGAACAGATAGGTCGCAAGCAAATAGAGGCCGAATCGAACCCAGTCTTTTGTCGCAAACCGCATCAATTCCAGTTTTAAAGTCGAGAACGTCGTAAACGATCCAAAAAATCCGATGCCTAAAAAGAGGATGAGCGATTGGTAATCGGTGTGCGCGTACAAGTACCCGAGACCAAATGACCCTGTCACGTTGACGAACAACGTCGCCCAAGGAAAAGTTGAATCAAACCACTTTTTCATGACCTGACCGATTGCGAAGCGGAGAATCGCACCGATGAAAGCACCAGCTGCAATCCAAATAAGCGTCATTTCACTTCACCTCTTGTCGACGTTTTTGTTCCGATGCGATAACCGAACCAGGAACTCCATAAACCGAACGTGATGCTGAGGAATACATATGTAACAGCGAGAAGTACATGATCATGTTCAACTAATTGAATCGTTTCTACACTAAACGTGGAAAACGTGGTAAATGACCCAATCATTCCGGTTCCGATAATCGTGACGATTTGAGGAGAATGTTTTCCCCTTTGAAGGAATCGATGCGTCAGCCATCCTAACAGAAAGCTTCCAATTAAATTGATGAGGAGTGTCGCGACTGGAAACGGGCTCGTTCCGAAAGAAGCGATTAGTAATACAAGTCCGTACCGTGCCAACGCTCCAACTGCACCTGCTAACCCAACGTATACGTACAGCATCCTATGCCTCCCTCCACGAAAAAGACACCTGCAACATGCAGGTGTCCATTCAACTGAGGCTATTATACCAAGCTGTCCCTGTTTACGAAATAGCTGCCGGAGCAAGAACTGCTTCGATTGCTTCAAACGCTTGGTCGAGCTCTTCTTTCGTGATGACGAGAGGTGGCGCCAATCGAATGACTGTCTCATGCGTTTCTTTGCAGAGGAGTCCACGTTCTTTGAGTGCTTCACAATATGGACGAGCTGCTTCCGTCAATTCGATGCCGATGAATAATCCGCGTCCACGGACGTCGCGAATCATCGGATTATCGATTGATTTCAAACGTTCCATGAAATACGTCCCTAACTCTAACGAACGCTCGACAAGTTTCTCTTCTTCCAACACTTCGAGCGCTGCGACTGAGACCGCAGAAGCGAGCGGATTTCCACCAAATGTCGAGCCATGTGATCCTGGATTAAATACGGAGAGAATCTCTTGATCCGCGGCAACGCATGAGATCGGGAAGACACCGCCTCCAAGCGCTTTTCCGAGAATGTACATATCCGGTGTGACATCTTCCCACTCGATGGCAAACCATTTTCCTGAACGGCCGAGCCCAGACTGAATTTCATCAGCGACGAACAGGACGTTGTGTTGTTGACAGAGTTCAGATGCACGTTTCAAGTAGCCTTCTGGTGGAATGATAATTCCTGCCTCACCTTGAATCGGTTCCACGATAAACGCTGCTGTATTCTCTGTGATTGCCGCTTCAAATGCATCGATATCGCCATATGGTACGACTTTGAATCCTGGCAATAATGGTCCAAACCCACGTTGGTACTCTGCTTCAGTCGACATCGACACAGCAGCCATCGTCCGTCCATGGAAGTTTCCCGTACATACGATGATTTCAGCTTGACCTGGAATCCCTTTCACTTCATATGCCCAACGACGAGCAGTTTTTACTGCTGTCTCTACGGCTTCTGCGCCCGTGTTCATCGGCAACACCATTTGTTTCTTTGTAAGCGTTACCACTTTGTCGTAAAAACGTCCGAGTTGATCGTTGTAAAAGGCACGTGAC
The DNA here is from genome assembly GCF_059821525.1 of Exiguobacterium sp. RM11. Classification (NCBI taxonomy): domain Bacteria; kingdom Bacillati; phylum Bacillota; class Bacilli; order Caryophanales; genus Exiguobacterium; species Exiguobacterium sp. RM11. Next base: position 2,305,143 of record NZ_CM187558.1, read on the forward strand.
GTCAACGTAATCTTATCCGCCTGATCTTTGAGCGCTTGAATGATTTTCGGATGGCAGTGTCCCTGGTTGACTGCAGAGTATGCACTTAACATATCCATGTAGCGATTCCCCTCAGGATCGGTTACCCAAATCCCTTTCGCCTCCGAAATAACGATCGGTAGTGGATGATAGTTGTGCGCCCCGAATTTTTCTGTCAGCTCAATCACATCATGTGTTTTTGACATATTGCTTCCCCCTTATTCAAAACTATCTTACCCTTTCAGTATATGATGTCCCTCTTTCTTTTGACAATGGCGAACTTAAGCATTCCTTGAATTGGCAAAATCAGGTACACTGACAGTAGAATATGCATTTAGCATGACAGATTGGAGGAAATGATGTGGCTTCATTGCATGATTTATCGATTGACCAATTCATCGATGCTTTATCTGTACCATGTTGTTATATTTCTCAGGATGGTATGGTTCTGTTATGGAATACACATGCCGAAGTGTTATTCGGCTGGGAACGTGAAGAAGTCCTCCATCAACCGCTTCCTGTCGTTCGGCAGTTGGAACATGCTTTAGAGACATGGACACCGCTTCTCCTTCAATACCCATTTTCAACGACGGCGATGACGCCGTTTCAACATAAAGATGGGTCCGTCATCTACGCGACCGCATACTTGCAATCTTTTTCACTCGAAGGGATTAATGGCTATTTCCTCGCCTTTCTTCCGAAAGGGTTTGGACCGCTCATCAGTACAGAGCAGTTCAATTTGCTTCATCATTTTCAAGAAATGATCAAGCAATCGACCCATTACTTGGCGACGAACGCAAAAGGGGAGATTGTCGATATCAATCCATCCTTATGTCGTTTACTCGATGCAACGGAGCAGCAACTAATCGGACGAAACTGGTTCGATCTCATTCATGACGCAAGTGACCAGAACAGGATTTCACGTGATGTCTTAAAGTCCTTGGCGACAAATCGCATCTGGAACGGAGAAATGCCGATATCTTGCAAAGAGCATAATCTGGAACCGTGCTGGCTTAATTTGACCGTCGTGCCGATTGTGAGTGAAAAAAGTGATGTGATTCAGTATACGGCGTTCGGATTCGATGTTTCCGAAAAGAAACGTCTCGAAAAAGAGGTCCAATTCCTGGCTTATCAAAACGAATTAACAGAACTCTACAATAAAAAAGGATTCTTACGTCAATACGATTCAATCCTTCAACAAATCGATGAGCGAGAAGGACTTCTCCACATCGCCTTATTTGACATCGATCGCTTCAAAATCATAAACGAATCGTTCGGATCTCGCGTCGGGAATGAGCTCCTCGTCCAAATCAAGGAGCGCGCACTCCACCTCATCCCGGAATCCGCTTTATTGTTCCATCCGACGGGCGGACTATTCGGTGTCATGTATTTTGAAGAGTCGAAAGAAGAAGTGTTTCAATCACTCCGCCATCTGCAACACGAGTTGCAACGACCATTCAGAATCTATCATCACTCGATCATGGTCTCGATTTCGGTCGGCTGTGTGTTTTATCCGTCTTCTGCGAGTTCACTCGAAGAACTATATACACGTGCTGAAAGTGCCCTTTTCAAAGGAAAACAGATTGGGGTCGGTACGATTCAATTCGTGACAAAAGATATGGATGCCGCATTCTCAAGACAAATTCATATCGAGAAAGCCTTATACCGTGCGTTAGAAGAAAAACATTTTTATCTCGAGTATCAGCCGAAATATGAGTTGGCGACAGACCGTCTCATCGGCTTTGAAGCACTCCTTCGCTGGCATCACGAAGAATTGGGACAAATCCCACCTTCCGAGTTCATTCCGCTCGCAGAAGAGATGGCGCTCATCGTTCCAATCAACAACTGGGTCATTTTAGAGGCGACAAAACAATTGAAGACATGGAAAGCTGAATTTGACCAGCCTCTCTCGATGGCGATCAACATTTCACCAAACCAGTTCCGAAGCGACAGTTTCTTGAATACGCTTCGAAACATTAAGCAACAACTACAACTTGACCCGACAGATATCATATTAGAAATTACAGAAAGTTTGGTCATGCAACAAACCGATGAAATCATTGAGCGCATGGAGCAAATCAAGCGACTGAACTACCGACTGTCGATTGACGATTTCGGAACGGGATTCTCATCCTTGCAGTATTTGAAGTCATTCCCAGTCGATGAACTCAAAATTGATAAAGTGTTCCTCGACGATTGGATGACATCCAAATCTCACTTACTCGACGTGATCGTCCATCTCGGGAAAAGTTTAAACCTTCATGTTGTGGCCGAAGGAGTCGAAGACGAAGAGATGCTTCAGCATTTAAAGTCTACCGCGTGTGATTCATTCCAAGGTTACCTGTATGCAAGGCCTGCTTCTCCAGAGGCAATCGAACAATTACTCCGGTCATCAAAAAACTCACCGAACGCATGAAGCGTTTGGTGAGTTTTCTTATAATGCAATCGATGATGTCGAAAGACCATATATGCCATACGTGGCACACAACAAAATAATGACGGCGATGATCGACTGCGTACGTGTTAAGAACGGGCGTCCCTGTTCCCGCTCTGCTAAAAGAAAGACAAATACACCAGGTGCGTAAAGAATCATCGCAATCAGGACGTATTCGATTCCCGATGCATACAGTAGCCATGTGGCGTATAACGAAGCGATGGCAGAGATGACCATCATCCGTAACGATGCCGTCCGCTTCGCTTCCATCCATCCATAAAGTGCCGAGAAAAGATATGGAACGAGCGCTGCGATCCCAGCGATACTCGACAAGACAAGGTACGTCTGCTCCGAGAATAATGCAACAGCTGTGACGATTTGCGTAAACACCTGTGTGATCAATAATGCGTTCACTGGCGTGTCGTTTGCGTTCAGTCGATTGAACACTTTCGGGAAGACACCATCTCGACTAGCGACATATGAAATTTCTGTCGCTAAAATCGTCCATCCAAGCAATGCGCCTGTCAATGAGATGAGCAACCCGATATTGATCAATGTCGCACCAAACGGTCCAACGACCGCTTCTAACACATAGGCCATCGACGGTTCCGGTAATGCCGCAAGTTGCTCTTGTGTCATGACACCGAACGAGAAAATTGAAATCATCATATAAATCACCAAGGTACCGATTAAACCGATGACAGTCGCTCGACCTACATCTTTTTTCTGTCGTGCACGTGAAGATAAGACGACTGCGCCTTCAATACCAACGAACGCCCATAGTGTCACGAGCATCGTAGATTTCACTTGCGGAAAGACATCTGCAAAGACGAATCCCGAATCGCCCCAAAAATCGACCCGGAACGTGTCAATCTGAAACGCAAATAAAATCAGTACAATGAACAAGAAAATCGGAACGAGCTTCGCAATCGTCGTGACGATGTTCAACAGTGCCGCTTCCCTCATTCCACGGGAAATGAGCCAAAATAATCCCCATACCAAGATTGCACTGACGAACAAGCGGAACAAGCGATGTTCTGCCGAGAACACAGGGAAAAAGTACGCCAACGTGCTAAAAATCAAGGTGATGTTTGCCACTGTTCCAATCCAAGCAGACATCCAATAACCCCAGCCACTATTAAACCCGACGAATTTACCGAATCCTTCCCGCGCGTAGGCGTAAATGCCACCTTCTAACTCCGGACGTGTGTCCGCTAAAAACTGAAAGACGAAGGCGAGCATAATCATCCCGATCCCGGTAATGCCCCATCCAATCAAAACAGGTCCTACTCCTGCCCCTTGTGCCATGGCACCAGGGAGATTAAAGGCCCCTCCACCAATCATTGTCCCGACGACCATCGCCGCAAGACCAAAAAAGCCGATTCCGGCTGAATGTTGTTTCAAATTAACGCCTCCACTACTCTACAATCTTATCGAATAACTATACAAAAATATTGTATAATCATTCGTTGATTTTTCTATTCTACTTCCTAAAAGGATTGAGCGATAGACATTCTAAATAAGTTTATATTTTCGAATAATTTGAAAAATTTCATTGCACATTCATCCTAGATGTAGTTTAATTACAACATATTCTAAATTATCAGAATTTTCGGGAGGTTGTATAATGCGTAATAAAAAGTGGTTAGCTTTATCGGGGGTCGCATTATTAGCGACGGCAGCTTGTAGTACAGGGGACGATGCATCAAGTTCAGAAGACTCATCTTCGAGCGATGCGAAAAAAGAAATTTCGATGGTATCAGCAACGGACTTGCCACAGCTCGATCCAACACTTACAACGGATTCGACATCCATCATCGTCACGAACAACGTGTTCGAAGGGTTGTATCGTCTAGACGAGAACAATCAGCCGACACCAGGAATCGCCGAGGATGTCGAAGTATCGGAAGACGGTCTTACATACACGTTCAAACTACGTGACGCGAACTGGTCAGACGGTTCACCAATCACAGCCGAAGACTTTGTCTACTCTTGGAAACGCGCGCTCAATCCTGAAACAGGTGCAGAATATGCGTACATCCTTCAAGACTTGAAAAATGCGAACAGCATTCTTGCCGGTGAGGCATCGCTTGATGACCTCGGTGCAAAAGCGCTCGACGAGAAGACACTTGAAGTTCAATTAGAAGCACCAGCACCATATTTCTTAGGATTGACTGGTTTCCCAACTTATATGCCACAAAAACAAGAATACGTTGAAGAACAAGGCGAAGAATTCGCGACTTCTGTCGACAAGACGCTCTATAACGGTCCTTACGTGTTGAGCGAGTGGCAAGACAATGCGGGATGGGTCTATAAGAAAAACCCTGAGTATTGGGATGCTGAGAACGTCAAGATGGATACGATCAACGTAAAAGTCGTAAAAGACGTGTCAACAGGTGTCAACTTGTTCGAGTCTGGCGAAACAGATTACACGCTCCTCTCTTCTGAATTTGTACCACAATTTGAAGACAGCGACGAGTTCAAGACACGTGCCGATGCACGAATCAACTTCCTTCGCTTCAACCAAAAGAACGAAGCGCTTCAAAACGTCAACATTCGTGAAGCACTCGCAAAAGGATTTGACAAGCAAAGTGTGACGGATGTCATCTTGACGGACGGTTCACAACCTGCGAACTATATCGTGGCGAAAGACTTCACGTTCACCGAAGATGGTGCTGATTTCCGTGAGAAGTATCCTGACCTCCTCAGCTACAATGTCGATGAGGCGAAGGCTGCTTGGGAGAAAGGACTTGAAGAGCTAGGCGTTGAAACCATCGAACTCGAGTTCCTCTCGCGTGACGAAGAAGCGTTCAAGAAAGTCAACGAGTTCATCAAAGGCGAACTCGAGAAGAACTTGCCTGGGTTGACGCTCAACATTAAGCAGCAACCGTTCAAAAACTTCTTGGACCTCGAAGGAAAAGGCGAATATGACGTTTCTGCTGCTGGTTGGGGCCCTGACTATCAGGATCCAATGACATACCTCGACATGTGGGTCACAGACGGACCATTCAACCGTATGGAGTACTCAAACGACGAGTATGATCAATTGATCCAATCAGCGAAGAAAGAAGCCGATCAGATGAAGCGTTGGGAAACGATGCAAGAAGCTGAACGTATCCTTCTTGAAGAAGACTTCGCAATCGCTCCGATTTACCAAAAAGGTGAAGCATACTTAGAGCGTTCAAACATCGAGAACATGTACCGTCACCCGTTCGGTGCCGATGCGAGCTTCAAGTGGCTTGACGTCAAATAATGTGAGAACATCCTTGACCTCTATATGGATCAAGGATGTTTTCTGTCGTGAAAGTGATTTTTACTTATGAAGAGTTGGAGGCTATGGCTCACCCTATTGGCTACCGCAATCTGCATCCTCAATATTTCTGGATTGGATGACAAGAACATCTTATTATTTTTATCTTCGCCTCCATTCTGGTTGCTCGAGACACCTTGGTTTTCTTCGCACGTCATTCATCCGACCGTACTTCCGAAATGGACGCTTTATGTTCTGACAATCTCTTTTTGGTTCATATTCGGGGTACTACTCGATTATCTTGTACGTTCAAGGAAAGCCGTATACAAAAAATGACTTCCATCAAATCGATGGAAGTCATTTTCGTGTATTAAGCCTCACGCTTCGCGCGGAGTTCTGCAGGTACTTTCCCACGTTTTGAAATCACTTCTGCGATTCCAACCAATACGATAAACGAAATCAATGCCGCGAAGAATCCGATCCAAATCGACGCTGTAATCCCGAGCACCAAGTAACCGATCGCCGAGACGACCGCTGCAAGAATAGCGTACGGCAATTGTGTCACCACGTGGTCGATATGGTGTGAGCCCGCTCCTGTTGAGCTGAGAATCGTTGTATCTGAAATTGGTGAACAGTGGTCACCGAACACCGCGCCGGCCAATACAGCCGCAAGTGACGCGAGAAGGAGCTCTGGTTCCACTGCCATGATTAAGTCTGCCCCGATTGGAAGCATCAAACCAAACGTTCCCCAGCTCGTCCCTGTCGAGAATGCCATAATCCCAGCAATCAAGAAGAGAAGAAGTGGCAAGTACGAAGCGGCAATCGTATCCGTGACGAAGCTCGCCAAGTATTCCCCTGTCTTCATGTCACTGATAACTGCAATGATTGTCCAAGCAAACAAGAGGATGAGGACGGCTGGCCACATCGCACGTACGCCTTCCCATGCCGCTTTTCCATAGTCACGCGCCGGGATTTTACGACCGACAAGCAAAAGGAGTGCGACAATCAAGCTGATGACGACACCTGCGACGAGTGAACGTGTCACGTCTGTCGATTCGAACGCCCCAATCAATGAGAAGTCTTGACCATCTGCTGCAAGTGCTTGTCCACCTGTGTAGAGCATCGCCGAAACAGTCGCAATAATGAGTGTAATGATCGGAACGATCAAGTCGCGAACTTTTCCACCTTCGTGTTCATGCAAATCTTCGCTCATTCCCATTGGCTTCCCTTTTGCTGAATCATACAATTCACCTTGAAGGGCACGGAGTTCATGCGTACGCATCGGTCCGATGGCAAGTCCAGTGAAAGCCACATACGCTGTCAACAAGAGTGCGAAGACGGCATAGAAGTTCATCGGAATGATTTGAATGAATGCAGAGAACGATGAGTAACTATCAATCGAATATTTCGTCAAAATCCCAGCGATGATGGCGATGATGTACGCACCCCAACTCGAAAGCGGGCTGATGACACAGACAGGCGCTGCTGTTGAGTCAATCGTGTACGCAAGTTTCGCACGCGAGATGTTTTTACGGTCTGTAAGCGGACGACTGATGTTCCCGACTGCCAAACTGTTGAAGTAGTCATCAATAAAGATCAAAATACCAAGTCCAAACGATACGAGACGCGCACCGCGTGCTGTCTTAACGTTCGCAGCAGCCCATTCACCGAATGCGCGTGCACCACCTGACGTTTGAATGATTGACGATAAAATCCCGAGAAGGAGCAAGAACGCAATCAACAAGACGTTCCATTCGTTAATGGCTCCATCCGACCAGAATAGAGCGATAATGTTCGACCACAAGTATTGAATCGAATCAAGTGGATTGAAGCTATGCAAGAGAAGTACCCCTGCGACAATCCCGACACCGAGTGATGGGATGACCTTTCTTGTTGTGATTGCCATAATAATTGCGAGTAATGCCGGTACGAGTGAAAGTACCGAAGTTGAATAATCTACCATGCTGAATTCCTCCTTTTTTATTAGGATGAGGCCCCCCTATGCTTAAAAAAACGCAAAGCGAGGGCATCGGCAACAAAGCCGACACCCTCGCTGGATGTTCCGTCTTTCTTAGCCGACTTGGAGCGCTCCATACGTAAATATGTATGGCAGTCCGACGAGTGTTTCCCGTCAGCCCAGCACAACCCCACGGACATGGTGTTGCACTTCGGCGATTCTGCCTTTTTGTAGTCCTCATCGTTGTCATCCTCCGACTACTTACTCATCAGCATCGCACCTCTACCTCATCGATAGCACGAATATTCATTTAAAGTTACGTCTAAATTATCACAAGTTGACGTCACATATCAATAGTTTTTTTCATCACGAATGATTCGCTTCAAAACAGCAAGCGCTTCTTGGTCATTCGTCTCTACTGCTTTAAAGAAATCGTTGAAGAAGTGGTATAACACGAATCGGTCAGCGTGAGACTTCGTCTGTTCTTTAATCGTAGAAAAGATGAGTCGCCGTAAACGGCGTTTCGTCTGTGTTTCTTCTGGCAGTTCTTCACATCGGTCCTTGAAAGCACGATATACAGAATTGATCAATTCCTCATGTTCATCATACGACCGATTGTAAGCAACTTGTTCCATCTGTAATATCCCCCCTTTCAAATTTGACCCGATGAAACTTGTCGTAACTATACCAACTTCCTGTCAGTCATTCAATCGTTATCGACCGTTCTTAACAAAAATCATACGTTAGACCGAGTCAAGCGTTGATGAATGAGAAAGTGGTCACGTCGAACAATCCCATGTCGGTCAATTTCAAATCTGGAATGACCGGTAAGGCAAGGAATGACATCGTCAAATATGGGTTAAAGTGACGGTGTGCACCGACAACGTCGAGCGCATCATTTAACTGTTCGAGAATATCTGCGACTTCACGATAAGGACGTTTCGTCATGAGACCACCGATTTCAAGCGGGAGAACGGCGAGCACTTCCCCTTCCGATACGGCAACGACTCCTCCGCCTACTTTTTCAAGTGTTCTCGCTGCGAGTAACATATCTTCCGGGCTGACTCCAGCGATGACCAAGTTGTGGCTGTCATGGGCAACAGTAGCTGCAAGTGCACCTCGTTTTAATCCGAATCCTGTGACGGGAGCCAACGCCATGTGACCTGTCCCATGATGACGTTCGATGACGGCGAGCGTGGCGATATCCTGTGATAAATCTGCCCCTGACGCATCTGGTTGGAACGTGAGACGTTGTCGTTTCGTCAACAAACTGTTCGGGAGCACTTGAATGACATCCACTTCCTCTTCGCTCGGAGCAATTCGGAACGAGTCGGCTGTCAATTCAGGTAACGCCAGTTCACCTTTCATCGGCTTCGGCACTTCAATCCCCTCAGCGTCAAATGTCGCATTCCCCGCTTCGGCGACGAGCGTACCGTTGACGTACACCTGCTCGATTCTTACCGATTCGACGTCTGACAAGATGACGAAGTTTGCTTTCTTCCCAGGTGCGATGGCCCCGATTTCTTTTAACCCATAAGCTTCTGCAGCGTGTAAACTCGCCATCGCATAGGCCGTTTCTGGCTTGACACCTTGCTTGATTGCTGTACGAATATTGTAGTCAATTCCACCTTCTGCGACCAAGTCATCCAAATGCTTATCGTCTGTACAGAAGAGGAAACGATGGGCATTGCTTTCTGTCACGGCCAAACTGACCTTCTCCACATTTCGTGCAACAGAACCTTCGCGAATTTGAACGTAGAATCCACGTCGTACCCGTTCAATCGCCTCTTCTGCAGTCGTACATTCATGGTCCGTCATGATTCCTGCTGAGCGATATACATTCAATTGATCAGGATTGAGACCCGAAGCATGGCCATCCACGACTTTGCCCGCTTGTTCCGTCTGCACAATCTTTTGAAGCATATCCTCGCTTCCTGCTTCGACCGATGGATAGTCCATGACCTCACCTAATCCATGTACACCAGGGTCTCCTAAAAACGGTGCCAAGTCCTCTGCGTATAACTTTGCACCTGCATGTTCGAATGGTGTCGCCGGCACACAGCTCGGTAACATCATGCGGACGTCAAGCGGTAGCCCTTTTGCATCCGCTAACATATATTCAATCCCAAGCGCCCCGTTCACGTTCGCAATCTCATGCGGGTCCGCAATGACCGTCGTGACCCCGAGTGGCAAGACCGCTTTCGCAAACTCATGAGGTGGGACCATCGACGACTCGATATGGACGTGCGAATCGATAAAGGACGGGGCAAGCGTCCAAGTCGGGTTATGATATTCGACCTCTCCATCGTATCCTTCCCCAATTGCCACGATATACCCGGCATCGATGGCGACGTCCGTACGAATCGTCTCACGACTGTACACGTCAATCACAGCGACGTCTTTAAAGACGACGGCCGCTTTCTTTTTCTTTGCGGCGATGTCAATCAAATGTTGTTTCTCCATCTTTTGATCTCCTTATTCAACGTATTTTAACTATCTTACCAAGAATATTCTTTTCGTTGCAATTTCTTTTTCAAGTTGTGCGACAATGATAGCATATTGATCTGAAAGGGGTTACAACGATGCAATACAAACTAGGAGAACTGACACCACACGTCGATTCGACGGCTTATCTTGCACCAGGATCACATGTCATTGGCGATGTGACAATTGCGGCACACTCAGGAGTATGGTTCAATACCGTCATCCGTGGCGACGAGGGTCCGATTCGAATCGGTTCTTATGTCAATATTCAGGATGGTTCGATGATTCATCAATACGAGGGTTCACCAACCATTATCCATGACCGTGTCTCGATTGGTCATATGGCGATGATTCACGGGTGTGAGATAGAGGAAGATTGCTTGATCGGGATGCACGCTACCGTGCTCGATGGTGCAAAAATCGGGAAAGGGTCATTCGTGGCTGCGGGTGCGCTCGTCACACCGAATATGCAAATCCCTGAAGGGGTGATGGTGATGGGCGTACCAGCAAAAGTCGTCCGTCCTCTGAACGACGAGGACCGCTTCATTATGGAGAGAACCGTTAAGAAGTATGCGAAACGTGCTGAACAATACCAACAATCGTGCGTACCTGTAAGCGAAACGCACAGTTTATGAAAGCGTTTACAAGATTCATAAAATGTTAACGTTTCTCTCGAATTTTCTAAACAGTTCCTTTGTATACTAATAGTGTAGCCAAGCTGACGTATTGAAAGGAGCCCACTCTATGTATCCGAACCACGATCGACTCATGTTAGACCTGTACGCCTCATCGATTAACCCAAGTTATGGCCTTCATATCGATGATTCTTTCGATGATACGCTTCATGGTGCACATCGTGAGGTTTGGGAACGTATGCATTTGGATAATAGTAGAGAAGAAGATTCTAAAACTGGAGGAACGACTGGATGATTCCAACACCTGTGATTCAAGATTGGCTCGCAACTAAATTAAAACGATAACGGCTTCATATAGACGACGAGCGAAGGATAATCCTTCGCTCGTTTTTCATTCGAAAATGGTCAAGTGTGCATCAATCGGTTGCCTTGCTTTTGGTGTCGGAACGTCCTCGGTGTCATATTTCCCGATTTGAAGTAAACCGATAAACGTTTCCCCTTCCGCCCCAATCATTTCTTTCAAACGTGCATCGTCAAAAAGTCCACCCGTACGCCAGACCATTCCGATTTCCCGCTCACTGAACAGGAGTTGAATATTTTGAATAAATGTCGCCGTCGCGAGCAACGCATCACGATTCCCTTTTTCCGTTTCAAATCGCTTTGCCGTCACATACATACACGTCGCTGCATTCAAGATTCGTCCTGTCACCTTTTCACGCTGTCCTTCTGACGCCTCCGAGAAGGCGGGCTCGAGCGCATCGAGTAACACTTGTTTGCCATCCCCGTTGAACACATATACGTTCCATGGCTCGACTTTATTATGAAACGGTGCGTGGTGTGCCGATTGCAACACCTCATATAGCACCTTCGTATCAATCGGTTCTTCTTTGAACATACGAACGGTGCGTCTTTCTTCAATTAACTGTTGTGCTGCTGTCTTTGTCATGACCGTCACTTCCCCTTTTTTTCTCTTCTCTATCATAATTGAAAAACGTTCTCATTTCAAAATCAAAAAAAAAGACTACAGATTGCTCTGTAGCCTTAAATCGATTGGCCAATGACCTCGCATGCCACCAAGTCTTCAAACGTTTGGCGACGTACGACGAGGCGATGATGCCCATCCTTGACGAATACAACGGCAGGACGAAGCATTTGGTTATAGTTGCTCGCCATCGAGAAGTTATACGCTCCCGTTGCTTTGACGAGTAGCAAATCACCCGGTGTGACAGGAGGGATCAAAGAGCGGTTCGAGATGATGTCTCCCGACTCGCAACACGCTCCGACAATTTTTGCCTCGAGAGTCTTCTCTTCATTCATCCGAGTCGCTGCCACGACTTCATATTCTGCGTCATATAGCGCCGGACGAATGTTATCTGTCATCCCACCATCGACGGACACAAACGTGCGTACGCCACTCACTTCTTTGACGGTTCCCACCTCATAAAGCGTGGCGCCTGCATTGGCGACGAGCCAACGACCAGGTTCAATCCCGATTTTCGGAAGTGGCAATTCACGTGCCTCGACCTCCTCAACCAACGTCTCCATCACACGCTCCATCGTTTGTGCGAAGTCGAGACGCTCGTCTTCATCCAAGTAAGCGACACCGAAGCCACCACCAATGTTTAACACATCCGTCGTATAGCCGGTCTCTTGACGAATCGTATCCATGAAGCGCACCATCGTCTTCACCGTGTTGATGAAGAGGGTCGGATCTTGAATTTGAGAACCGACGTGACAGTGAATGCCCTTCAACTGTAAATGTTCCGCTTCCAACGTCGCACGAACTGCATCCAAATACGTATCGTCATGCGTCGGGAAACCAAATTTTGTATCAACCCCACCCGTTTGAATCGCCGCATGAGCACCTCCAACGACTTGAGGCACGATGCGGAGAAGAACATCGACTTCACGATTATATTCAGCCGCAAGTCCTGACAAGAGGCTGATTTCACGCATGTTGTCGATGGTAAAGTGTGTAATCCCCTGTTCGAGTGCGAACGTGATATCCAAGATCGTTTTGTTCGATCCGTGGACGTGAATGCGCTCTGCCGGTACACCGGCATGCAGTGCCACGTACATCTCACCCCTTGAGACGACGTCGACACTTAAACCTGCCGCCATTACTTTTTCATACACGGCCGCAATCGATAACGCTTTTGACGCGTATAACGCATACGTGTTCGGATACTTGTCTAGGAACGCATCCTGGACAATCCCGAGGCGACGCTCTAGTTCTGGCTCACTCATGATGTATAAAGGTGTCCCGTACGTCGCTTGAAGTTCACGGACGGACACACCTTCGATCAAACATTCTGATTGATTGGTGGTGTACATACAATTCCTCCTTCAAAGCGATGGGGGACACGCCATGAACGAGCACAGAGCTGTTCTGAATTGTTGGCATAGCCAACACGTGTCACGTCATCGATTTTCGTTTCTACCCCATACAGTGTGACCCGATCGCCGATTTGTACGTCGTCGTCCACTTTGATGAAGCTATGACTCATAAAGATATTGCTGACGAACGGATAGGCTTTCCCTTCAATATGAACAGGCAAGTGACGTCTCGCTCGCATTAACCCATCTCCGTATCCGACAGGAAGAACGGCGACGCGTTCCTTCGTTTCGGCCGTGTATCCCGTCCCATATCCGACGTGAGCGCCTGCTTCAATGTCATGGACCGCGACCACTTCCGTCTCCCAATAGAAAGCGGGAACCAACCATTCAACGGGTTCGACCGATGAATAGCCATATAAGAAAATTCCGACACGCACATGTGTGCAATGATGCAAGCGCGCGTCATCTTGAAGCGTGGCTGCACTATTTGCCGCATGGATCAATTCAAACGTATGACGTTCCATCAAACGCGTCGACCAGTCGGCAAAACGTTCGACTTGCACGCTATGCTCGACTTCCGCGTTATCTGCATCCGCGAGCGGGAAGTGCGTACATAATCCGACGAGGTCCAGTCCTTCATTTTGACAGAAGGCGACGATTTGTAGCGCTTCTTCAAACGTTTTGGCACCGAATCGGTTCATCCCGACATCTAGTTTCAAGTGTAGGCGAACTCCATCGAGATGCTCTCGCTGTGAGACGAGCCATTCATATGACCCGATGGCGACATCAAAGTCATGGGCATGCACGTGTTGCCACGTATAGACCGGATTCATGACGAGGACACGAGCCGCTTCTGCATGCGTTCGAACTTCGATCGCTTCTTCGATTGTTGTCACCATGAAGTGACGGACCCCTTCATCATACAAAGTCGTCACAACTGGCTCCATCCCTAGGTTATAGGCGTTGTTTTTCACGACTGCAAACACGGGGCGCCCAAGCGCTTCAATCCGACGTTTGTTCTCGCGAATCGCATTCAAGTCAATTGTGACTCCCATCGTTCAAAACTCCTTTACTCTTTAACTGCTGATTTTACAAACGTGACCCAATCACGGTGTTCCGGAAGTTGTCCTGTCACGGCTTCACGATAGCGTGTCAACATTTCTGTCGCGACCGACTGGATGCCGCCACCGATTGAGATGTGGTCGACCTCGATGACACTCGTCACCTCGGCTGCCGTTCCCGTCAAGAAGATCTCATCGGCTACATATAGCTCATCACGCCCGATGTGACGTTCTACGACTTCGTAACCTGCTTCACGCGCAAGTTGCATAATCGTCTGACGCGTGATGCCATCGAGTACGGAGCAATCGAGCGACGGTGTCGTGATTGTCTTCCCTTTGACGAGGAAGATGTTCGCGACGCTCGCCTCACTGACGTTTCCGTTCATATCGAGGGCGATCGCTTCATCAAATCCGTCACGAAGCGCTTCACCTTTTAGTAACTGAGAGTTCATATAGTTCGATGCCGCTTTCGCTTGCATCGGCATCATCGTAGAAGATACGCGGCGATACGAGGCTACTTTCGCCCGAATTCCGACTGTTTTGCTGAAATATTCGCCGAGCGGCCAACACGAGATGGCAACATGTACCTTCGTCTCTGCTGTCGGCATAAGTGCTTGCCAAGGTGTCCCGAGGAAGACGAACGGGCGGATATAACATGCTTCAAATCCGTTTCGTTCAATCAATTCCATCGTCGCTTGTTCGAGTTCGTCTACCGTGTAAGGTAGTGTGACGTGGTAGTATGCACACGAGCGAACGAGTCGCTCCAAGTGTTCACGTAAGCGGAAGATGGCTGGGCCTTCCTCCGTGTGATACGCGCGAATCCCTTCAAAGAACCCGCTTCCGTAGTGAATCGCGTGTGTCATGATACTCGTGTTTGCGTCAGTCGGCTCAATCCAAGCCCCGTCTTTCCACATCCATTGTCCATACTGTTCCATAATGCAACTCTCCCATTCCTCATTGTTTATATTTTCTGTCTATTATACGTTAGAGAGAGCGTAAGTCATCAACAAGTTGCGTTTTTTCAGAAGTTTTTTCATCTTTCTGCTTGATGACTCGTGCCGGTGTACCCGCGACGACCACACCCGGAGGCACATCTTGCGTGACGACACTGCCAGCTGCGACTACCGCATTTTCCCCGACGCGCACCCCTTCCAAGATGACAGCATTCGCACCGATCATGACACCATCTTCAATGATGACTGGATCTTTTGAAGGTGGCTCAAGGACACCGGCGACCACTGCTCCTGCTCCGAGGTGAACGTTTTTCCCGAGCGTCCCGCGCGCTCCGATAACAGCGTTCATATCGACCATCGAACCGTCTCCGATGACTGCTCCGATGTTGACGACAGCACCCATCATGACAACAGCGTTGTTTCCGATTTGAACGTGGTCACGGATGAACGAACCTGGTTCAATTCGTGCGTTGAGTTGTGTCGTATCGAGCATTGGAACGGCACTGTTGCGACGATCATATTCAAGGTGTGAATCGGTGATGACAGACGCGTTCGCTTCTAAGAAAGTCGCCGCGCGCTCCGCCGTCGTCAAGAACAGTTTCGACTCGTCCGTACCGAATGCTTTCGCTTCTTCGATTTCAAGACCTGCCAATTGGCCATTGACGTAAAGTTTTACCGGTGTTTCCTTTTTAGCATCTTTAATATATTGTGCGATTTCATAAGCGTTTGTGAGTAACATGAGTAGCCTCCTCGTATAAGTTCGATAGATTATAAAGTCCTGCTGGGCGATCGATGATCGTTGCTGCTGCAGCGAGTGCCCCGTTTGCAAACACGCGTTTGGATAACGCGGTATGTTTCAATTCAATCATTTCATCATCTCCAGCGAAAAGCACCGTATGCTCCCCGAAGATTGTGCCCCCACGAATCGAGTGCATCCCTAACTCTTCGGCGCCACGCGCTTCCCGGCGTGATGTTCGTTCGTAAATCGGTGTCACCTCTCGCTTCGCTTCGATGGCGCGGGCCAACAGCTCCGCAGTGCCACTTGGTGCGTCCACTTTCTTTCGGTGGTGCGCCTCGATGACCTCGATATCATAGCCGAGCGTGAGCGGAACGAGTTGATCGAGTAACTGCTTCAACAGAGCAATCCCATACGATGTGTTATACGACTGAAAAATCGGGATGTCTGATGATGCTTCTTCAATCGCTGCAAGTTCCTCAGGTGTGAATCCTGTCGTCGCGATGACGAGCGGAATGTTGCGTGACCGTCCGAATGCAAGCAAGTCAGGAAGTAATGCCGGATTTGAAAAATCAATGACGACGTCGATATGAGCATCTACCTCGTCTAATGATGCCAGATGCTCGTCACTTCCCGGTGATACGATTGCCGAGACGTTCACGCCTTGCGCGTTGGCGACTTCTTCAACGATTCGTCCCATCGCACCAAACCCGTGGATGAGTACATTCATTGTCTCACCTCGTTAAACTGCTCCATCGCCGATAGCAATTTCGCTTCAGCTGTCGCGCTCATCGGGACGAGCGGAAGGCGTGGCGCACCAAACTCAAACCCTCTCGCTTGAAGTGCAGCCTTCACAGGAATCGGATTCACTTCTGCGAAAAGTTCGTCAATCACGGGGAGCAGGCGTAATTGCCATGTGCGCGCCGTCTGAAGATCACCTGCTAAAAGTGCTTCTGCCAAGGCGACGGTCGCACCCGGGTAAACGTTTGATAACACTGAAACGACCCCTTGAGCGCCCCAAGCCATATATGGCAAGATTTGATCGTCATTTCCGCAATAAACGGTGAATCCTTCCGGAAGGTGAGCCATCATCTGTGCCATGACCGAAATATCTCCACTCGCTTCTTTCAAGGCCGTGATACGCGGATGTTCTGCGAGCTCCCCGACCGTTTCAGGCGCCAACGCGACGCCAGTCCGTGACGGGACGTTGTAGAGCATGAGCGGAATCGGTGACGCATCCGCAATCGCTGTAAAGTGAGCAAGGAGCCCAGCTTGTGTCGACTTGTTATAGTACGGGGTAACGACCATCGCCATTTCCGCTCCAAGTTCTGCGGCGCGCTTCGTTTTTTCGATACTGACAGCCGTGTTGTTTGATCCCGTTCCCGCGATGATGACCGCTCGACCGTTAGCGACCTCTACTGCTCGAACGAGCAAAGTCTCGAATTCCTCATTCGTCAGTGTCATCCCTTCACCGGTCGTTCCGCCGATGACGAGTCCACTGACTCCCTCTTGAATTTGGTCTTCAATCAACGCCGTCCATGCCTCTATGTTTAACTGCCCATCTTCTTGAAACGGTGTCGCTAGTGCTGTTGCCACTCCTGTGAACATGTCATCTCCTCCTTATTTTGTCGCTGTTTGACTGATCATGCATTGTGCGATTTGTACCGCATTTGCCGCTGCCCCTTTTCGAACATTATCCGCAACACACCACAAATGGAATGTATTCGGCTGTGAGTCATCCCGGCGGATCCGACCGACATACACCTCATCGGTTCCGTTTGCATCGAGTGGTGTCGGATACGAAAGTTCGGCCGGGTTGTCCATAACCACGACACCAGGTGCATCCGCGAGTACAGCTTTGACTTCTGCTACTGTCGCATCTCGTTCGAGCGTCACCGTGATGGATACCGCATGGCTGTTTCGTACTGGGACTCGGACACAAGTGGCCGTTACACCAAGGTTCGGCGCATTCAAAATTTTACGCGTCTCTTCTATCATTTTTTGTTCTTCTTTCGTGTAACCATTTTCTAAAAACACGTCGATGTGCGGCAACACGTTATCATAAATCGGATACGGATAATTCGTCGGATCCTCACCACGAGCACCGCGCTCGAGGTCATCAATCCCTTTTTGACCCGAACCGGATACGGCTTGATAAGACGTATAGGCGACTCGCGTCAATCCATATACTTCCGATAGTGGCGCGAGCGCGACGACTGATTGAATCGTTGAACAGTTCGGGTTCGCAATGAGTGTCTTCTCCGGGCTGAGTTCGACTCGATTCACTTCCGGTACGATGAGCGGAATTCCTTCTTGCATTCGGAATGCGCTTGAGTTGTCGATGACGATAACCCCTTGTTCGCTTAAGCGTGGCGCATACTGTTCGCTGATACTCCCACCGGCAGAGAACAAGGCGATATCGATTGGATCGGCATAGATCGAATCGTTCAACTCACGAATCACGACCGATTGTCCGTTCACTTCGACCGTCTTTCCTGCCGAACGGGCTGAAGCGTATAGTCTCAGTTCACTGATTGGAAATTCGTATTCGGTTAAAACCTCAATCATTTTTTGTCCGACGGCGCCCGTTGCGCCGACGACAGCTACGTTATACATCGTGCTACCCCCTTATAAGTTGAAGCGAGCCGCAATGGCTGCGACTGCCGCTTCCACATCTTGTTCTTGAATCGTGTAGGAAATGCTAATCTCAGATGTCGTGACTTGGTAGAACGGAATCCCCATCTCGCGGAATGTCGCGAAGAGTTCTGATGCGACGCCGGTCGCGTCTCGCATGCCAATTCCGACGACCGAAATTTTTGCGTGTTCCGTATGACGATCGATTTTGATTTGTGGCAAGGTCGCTGTTAATTCTGCGAGTGCCTCTTCTAAGAACGCCTCTTCGTCGAGTGGACATGTGAACGAAAGGAACACTTCGCCATCGAACGCCGTCTGTGAAATCATATCGATATTGACGTGACGTTCAGACAATCGTTCAAAGATGTCCGCGACTCCGGCTGCCGTGTGCGGGATGTGTTTAATCGAGACACTGAGTACGTTTTTGACGACACTCACACTCGTGACTGCTTTCTGTTCCATTGCTTGCGTCGTATCCATGATCCATGTTCCTCCTTCGCTCGAGAGCGTCTTTCCAACAAAAATATTCACGTCATACTTTTTCGCGAGCTCGACGCTTCGCATTTCCATGACTTTAGAGCCGAGTGCACTCATCTCCATCATTTCATCATAAGAGACCGTGTCGAGGCGCTTCGCCGTCGGATGAATCCGCGGGTCCGTCGTATACACCCCAGCCACATCCGTATAAATTTCACAACGTTGACTGAGGACGGCCGCAAGTGCGACTGCTGTCGTATCCGAACCGCCACGCCCGAGTGTCGTAACGTCTCCCGCTTCATTCACACCTTGGAAACCAGCGACAATCAAGACGTCATATTGACGCAACTTCTCATGCAATACTTCTTTACGAATCGCTTTGATTTTGCTCTTCGTATGGATGCCCATCGTATCAATTCCGGCTTGTTGTCCGGTGAGTGAAATGGCAGGTACGCCTCGCGAGTTCAAGGCGATACTGAGTAGACTAATCGTCTGTTCTTCCCCGACGGCGAGTAGCCGATCGAGTTCACGAATCATCGGGCGCTCCGTGATTTGTTTAGCGAGCGACAGGAGCGAGTCCGTCGTCTTGCCCATTGCTGATACGACGACGACCAATTTTTCACCGGTCGCCACACGTGTTTGTAAATAGTCTGAAATGGCTTGTATTTGTTCGATTGTGGCAACAGAGCTGCCTCCAAATTTCAGTACGGTTGTCATCAAGTTCCCCACTTTCAAGATGTCCACCAACAGAAAAAGCGGCAGACCGGTAGGAAGCACTCTCCCTACGGCCTGCCGCTTGTACGCGCAGTTGAAAAACGATTAAAGAATCGTTCCGTAGATAGCGCTCCATGGTAGTTGACCATGGCAGTGTAGGCGTTATTCACGACTACCCCAGCCTTCGTTCACACGCACGTGAACGTCGACTTCGGCGAATTTCCCCTTTCGGCTCGGTCCGGAGTGCGTCCGTTTCAACCAAGCTTACTCATGTCATTCGCAACCTCTATCTGTCAGTTGTTAGTATTAGTTATAACAAAACGAAATCTTCTTGCCAACCTTTTTTTAGAAAAATGGGATATTTCAAAAAAAGAGTTACCACGTTTTCCGCATCATACGGTGTGGGATATTGGCATCTAAAAATTCATCTCCGAACGCCTCGTACCCGAGTTTTTCATAGAACGGAAGCGCCGTTAACTGTGCACCTAGGCGCAGTTCACTTAATCCTTGCTGTTTTGCGACACGTTCGACTTCGTCCATGATCTCTTTTCCATATCCATGACCTCGGGCCGTCTGAATCGTCGCCACCCGCTCCACTTTCCCGACAGTCGAGTCTACCGGGCGAAGACGTGCTGTCGTCACCGGTTGCGCATCAAGGAGACCGACCACGTGCGTACAAACATCATCTAAATCATCGTATTCGAGACTCGCATCGATTCCTTGTTCCTGAACGAATACGATTTCCCGTACTTGCTTGGCCTGCTCGATTAACTCAGCTTCTTTTCCCGATTGAATCGTCAACATGGTAAGACCCCCTCTTGTAATCGTCTCACGATTTCTTCCATCCCTTGTTCAAGTTCCATGACCGAAGTGAATCGTGCTTGTGCCTGCTTATGATTTCCACCACCGCGACCAATCTTCATTTCTTGAAGGGCCGCACGAAGAAATGTTCCGACCGCGATGTCATGAGTCCCATCATGCATGACAAATAATTTTTGCGTACTGTAGTTGGCTCCGACCGCGATTCGTCCGGTCGCTGCGATTCGTTCAACAATTGCGGTCGTCAACGTTTCGGCTTCCGTTCGTCCCACATGTAATGCTACATAGTTGTCTTCTTGTAAGACTGCCTTCACTTTCGCTTTCGCAATCCGTTCTTCGAGCGTCTTGATTTCTTTTTCACGTTCAAGACGAATCGTGTGTTCTTCAATCACACGCGCCGCCACCGATTCATTCGTCGTCGAGAACGTGTGGTGGATTGTCCGTAACGCTTCTCGTGCTCGTTGTGTCGCTTTCAACGCCCGATTACCGGCCACATACGTCAAGCGGATGTTTCCTCTTACTTTTTTGAGCGTCGTCACGTGAATCGTACCAAGTTGCCCTGTCGTTTCCACGTGAGTCCCACCGCACGCGTTATAATCAAGCCCTTCGATTTCGACGATTCGAATCATCCCTGTTCGATCGGTCGCTTTCCGTAAGCGCGTCCGGTCCACTTTTTCTTCTGCGATTTCATACACATGAATCGGATAATTCTCGAAGATGAGTTGCTGCATCTCTTGCTCAAGTGCTTCAACTTGAGCCCAGTCCATCCCTGCCGTCTCAATCTCAATGGACGAATCTTCTTCCCCAATTCCAAAACTGAGCGTACGAATGCCATGACAATCTTCTAAAATCGCCGTTAACAAGTGTTGGGCAGTATGCTGGATGGAATGGTCTCGTCTCACATGTTCATTGATTCGAGCCACTACTGGTGTTCCGGTAGGTAATGCTGCTGACAACAGATGCCACACTTCACCTTCCTTGAGTTGCACGTCTAATACGTCGTGCGAATCAATCCATCCCCGGTCTGCCGGTTGCCCCCCACCTTCCGCATAAAAAGGACTATGCTCGAGTGTATGCCAATGACCTTTTCCATCCTCACTTACTGAGGTCACGATTGTATTGACTGTATGTTGATTCATCTTGTCCTCCACCTTCTCTCTATAAATCTGTTCAGACAACTAGTCTAATTTCGTCTATAATGAAACATACATCTTCTCAGTCAGGAGCGAAATGATATGTTAGAAATCGATAAACAATCTCCGTTACCTATTTATTATCAAATTGAAGCGTACTTAAAGCAACAAATTGATGACGGATTGTTAAAGCCAGGAGACACGCTACCTTCAGAACGTGAATTCTCCGAACAGTTTCATGTCAGTCGCATGACGATTCGTCAAGCCATCATGAACCTCGTCAACGCCGGTTATTTGAGCCGTCAAAAAGGACGAGGGACATTCGTCGCGAGTCAAAAGATTGCCATGACGTTGTCCGGACTGACGAGTTTTTCTGAAGAAATCAAACATCGTGGCATGCGACCACTCAGTCGTCTTTTGTCCTATGAGGTCATCCCGGCAACGGATCGAATCGCCCAACAACTGAGCATCCCGAATCAAACACCCGTATATGAAATGAAGCGGCTCCGACTCGCAGACGACCATCCGCTCGCGCTCGAGACTGCCTACATTCCTGTCCGTTTATTGCCTGACCTGACGAAAGAAGACGCAACCGGTTCCATTTATGCGTACGCCGAACAGCACGGTTTACGTTTGAAAAATGCAACACAGACACTTGAAGCCCGTAGCGCCGGCCCCGAGGAAGCGAAACTGCTGACCATCTCTCCAAACGCACCGGTATTGCTGATTGATCAACGTACTTATCTCGAGAACGGTGACATGTTTGAATATAGTCGCTCGCTCTTTCGTGGAGACTCGTACTCCTTGACCGTCGCGATGGATCGCATATAACGCACGAAACAGAAATATGACTTGACCATGACACTGATGTGGAGGATGTAGATCGCTGTCCTTACTGTGAGACCAAATTTTTGAGTGGGAACATCATTGACTAAATCAATTTTCAAGCAATCCCACACAAAAAAGCAATCTGACCTGAAATACATTGCCACATAAAAAACGCTCAGAAAATGAATTCTGAGCGTTTTGCATTTTTCGTAAGTGAAACTTTATTGCGCTTCGTACGTGACCCCACTCGGATCTAACGTGTAAGACTCTAATTCCGTATCCGTCATCGGTTCCACAGGATTGCCTGCGTCCGCCTGTTGCACACGGTAGCGTACTTCTTCAAGAAGCGGTTCATTTAAGAAATAGTAGAAGTGGCCGTCATCTGCACGGGCGCCTTCACCTGTCAATTGATATTGCACCGTATTGTGTAGCGCGCCGACGTCTTCAATCAAACGCATATAGTCATTCGGTCCAAGCGTCGTCTGCATGTTATCGTCCACGGCTTTCAAGACCTTATCATAGTTATTGATGAGTGACGTACCAAGTGACTGTTCGAGCACGGCATTGATGACTTCCATCTGGCGTTGTCCACGCCCGATGTCTCCACGTGGGTCGTCATATCGGTTACGGACATAGGCGAGTGCCTCTTCACCAGAAAGTTTCTGAAGTCCCTCTTCGATTTGTACGGTCTCACGTGAGGCGTCATAGCTGTTTTGTTGTGATGAGAATGGAACGTCGATTTCAACACCACCGACTGCATCGATGAAATCCACAAATCCTTGGAAGTTGAGCGAGACGACATGGTCGATTTCAACACCGACCAAATCCTCAATCGTGTTTGTTGCCATACGCATCCCGTTGTTCGGGTTCGATTCATCCATCGAACCGAAGTAGTAGGCATGTGTAATCTTATCTTGATCAAGACCCGTCTTTCCAT
The DNA here is from genome assembly GCF_059821525.1 of Exiguobacterium sp. RM11. Taxonomy (NCBI): domain Bacteria; kingdom Bacillati; phylum Bacillota; class Bacilli; order Caryophanales; genus Exiguobacterium; species Exiguobacterium sp. RM11. The sequence continues at coordinate 2,328,550 of NZ_CM187558.1, forward strand.
AAGGGATATTGTATCCTGTGTAATCGATATTGACGTACGAGTCACGCGGGATACTGAGCATCGTCGTCTGCTTTTCTTTCTTGTTCAAAATGACGACGATCATGACATCCGAGCGTCCATACTCTCCACGTGCTTTCTTTTGTGGAGAAAGGTCTGTACCTAAAATCAAAAATGACTCCGTATCTTCTTTGTCAAAGCGAGTCGGTTCAACCGTCGGGTCGTCCTCTAGCGTGACTTGAGTGCCGGACAACATGTTGTGGGCTTTATAAAATGCGGTACCGTAAATGCTAGACCCAGCAATAATCGCAATCAGCACAAGGGCACTAAAGACTTTATAAAACGCAGACGGACCTTTGCGCTGTCTACGAGTATGTGTTCTAGAATTCATAATGGTCTCCTTCGAGTCAAAGTAATGAGCTTCACTCATTATAGAGGAAAGTGTGAAATTTGTCGAAAACGTTTTGATGACAAATTCATTTCTTTACATTTTCCCACAGTTGAAAACAGAAAAACCCACGGAGATGTCTCCGCAGGTTGATTAAGCCCGGATGGTGAAAAATCGTGTTGCTGCCTCTTGTCCTCGTGCTTGAAGGGCTTCCGCACAGCGCGATGCTGCCGCTTCGTCGAGTACAACCGTCACACCTGGATGCGCTTGAAGGATCGTCGCCGGCCAGTCGACCGTCGGTACACTTTCAATCATATGTTGTACGGCCTCTGCTTTTCGCTCGCCCGTCGCCACCAGGACAATCTCACGCGCATTCATGATTGTATCGAGTCCCATTGTGATCGCATGCGTCGGCACGTCTTCCAATCGGTCAAAAAAGCGACGGTTTGCCTCTCGTGTGGATTCGGTGAGTTCGGTCACATGTGTCTTCGCATCAAGCGCCGTGCCCGGTTCATTAAATGCGATGTGACCATTTTCCCCGATACCAAGAAGTTGTAAGTCGACACCAAGCTTCCGAACGAGTCCTTCGTAGCGAGCCGCCTCCGCTTCAGGGTCTGGCGCATCGCCTTGAGGGAGATGGCTTTGTTTGAACGGCACTTCGTCAAACAAGCGATCTTTCATAAAGCGGTTGTAGCTTTGTGGATGCTCTGGTGATAGACCGATGTATTCATCTAAATTGACGCTCGTCACATGGCTACAATCGAGCGCGTCTTGTTTAAACATTTGATACATCCCGACCGGCGTGCTGCCTGTCGCGAGACCGAGTACGAAGTCATGCTTCCCTGAAATCCGTTCTTTAATGAGCGAATAGGCGATACGTTCCGCGTCATTCGCTGTCTTTGCGACTAATACGTTCATCATTGTTCCTCCCGTTCATATGCAATGTTTCCTTTGACGATTGTCATTTGAACATGTGCACTGTCATCCCAAACGACAAGGTCCGCATCAAACCCCGATTTGATGTCTCCTTTTGTCGTCAATCCGAATTCTTTTGCCGCATTCGTCGAAGTCATCTTGACCGCTTCTTCCAGCGTACATCCCGTATACGCTTGAATATTTCGGAACGCCGCATCCATCGTCAAGACACTCCCAGCGAGATTTCCTGCTTCAAGACGGGCAGCGCCTCCTTCTACGCTGACGGGTTGACCCCCAAGTTCATACTGTCCGTCAGGCAGACCTTTCGCCCGCATCGCATCCGTGATGACGACGAGTTCATCCGCTCCTTTTAAGCGGTAAGCAAAATCGACCATCTCCGGACTACTGTGAATCCCATCTGGAATGATTTCGGCCATGACCCCTTTCTCTAAGAGACAATATCCGACCGTTCCCGGTTCCCGATGATGCAAGCCACGCATTTGGTTATATAAGTGTGTTCCATGTTTGACGCCCGCCTGCTTATTCTCTTCAAACGTCGCATTCGTGTGTCCCGCAGAACCGATCGCACCCGATTCACGAAGGGCTGCTTCAAATGCTCGGGCTCCTGGTCGTTCCGGTGCATACGTGACGAGTCGGATATGACCACCGGCAAGCTGTTGCCATTTTCGAAATTGTTCCGCATCCGGGTCAATGATATGTTCTGCTGGTTGTGCACCCGCCATCTCCACATTGACGAATGGTCCTTCCAAATGAATCCCGACGATGGTCGTATCCTCTGATTCAATGACATTCCGAACTGCTGTCAACGCCCGTTCAATCGCTTCTTTCGACTGGGTAATCGTGGTCGCAAAGAATGACGTGACGCCCTCTTGAAGCATGTCTTCACTTAATTGACGAAGCCGTGACTCGTCCGCGTCCATCGTGTCGACTTCATATCCCCCGTGTATATGAACATCGATGAGGCCAGGCGTGACGAGCGCACCCGATACATCGATGACGCTCTCGTCTCGTTGCTTAAATTGTTCCATCGATCCGATTTCTTCAATCGATTGACCATTCCACTTGATATATCCTCGCTCCCACGTTTGTTCCGCTGACACGATATGAGCATTGATCAATGTCCCCATCGCTTCACCACTCCTTTTTGTTTTCCTCTATGTTATCATATCCGATAAAAGTATAGTTGTATAGACCAATTTCTTTATAAATAAAAAGATTGTTCACAATTGTGAACAACCTTTGTATCATGACGTCGACTGAAGCGTACCGAAGCGACGGACAATCCACACTAATCGGAGGAATAATAAGACCGCTCCGGCAGCCAGTCCAGCAATCAATCCAATCCAGTAGCCATCCGGTCCAAATCCAGCATGCTCCGCCAACACATAACCGAGTGGTAAGCCGATGACCCAATAGGCGACGAGAGAGAGGACCAACGTAATGTTGACGTCTTTGAACCCTCGTAAAATTCCTTGAATCGGTGCGGCGACAGCATCTGATAACTGGAAGAACACGGCGAAAATCATGAAGTGTGCCGCAAGGTCCACGACTGTCGGGTCATTCGTATAAATGGCTGCGACCCGTTCATTTTGCCAAAACAAGAAAGCACCCGAGAAGATGGAGACACCTAGACAAAGCGAAATCCCAATCTTCGCATATCGAACGGCGTCCTGTAGTCGTTTCGCACCAAGTTCATACCCGACGACAATCGTCAACGCGCTCGATGCCGACAACGGGAGCATGTACACAAACGACGCAAAGTTAATGGCCGCTTGGTGTGCCGCGACGATTTGGTCACCGTATGAGCTGAGCAGTAGTGTGACTGCCGCAAAGATGCTGACCTCGGCGAAGATTGCTAGCCCGATTGGTGTCCCGAGTTGTAACAACTCTTTTTGTCTGAGCCAGACGATTCGCTCCGATGTCCGTAAGAACTTGTACTCGCGGAACGGTTTTCCGTTTCGGACGAAGAAGAATGCCATGAAAAAGAGCAACCAATAGGTGATGCTCGAGGCGATTCCTGCTCCGACGCCACCGTACGCCGGAATCCCGAGTTTTCCAAAGATGAAGATGTAATTTAAACCGACATTAATGGGTAACCCTAATAGTATGAGGATCATCGAGACCCTCGTCTTGCCAAGCGCATCCATGAGCGTGCGAAGCACGTTGAACAAGAACATCGGTAAGACACCGAAACCAAGCGCAAGTAAGTATTGGGTCGCGATTCGCTTCCCTTCCGTACTAAGCCCCATCCCTTCGATTGCGAGTGGCACGAGGAAAGATCCTAATGTCAGCGTGATAACACTGAGCATGATGGCTAAGTAAATGCCTTGAAATAACGTGCGTTGAATTTGTTGACGGTCCCGCGCGCCGAGCGCTTGCGACACAATCGGGGCAACTGCCAACAAGATTCCGCTAAGCCCGGTGTAAACGGGCATCCAAAGACTCGAACCGACACCGACACCGGCCAAATCGACGGCGCCTGCGCGTCCGGACATGACGGTATCAAAAAAGCTAATCAAATAAAAAGACACTTGCGTGACTAGGATTGGAAAGAAAATCGTAAAGAACAGTTTGATTTTTTCGTTCAATGAATGTGTTTGGTACATGGACAACCCTCATCTCTTTTTCAGAAAGGAAACAATATCATGAATCAACGGCATGCAGAAAAACTTAAATTTGAGCTATTAGAAACGTGGAATACATTCAACCACTACGTGACCGAGGCCCTCTCGTTCAACAATTCCGAGGACATTCATCGCGCCCGCGTTCATTTACGAAAGCTGATCACGTTCATGCAGATTTTTGAGACAAAGCCGGCGACGTTCCGGCAACTCAAACAATTGATGGAGGCACTCGGTCATGTGCGTGACCTCGATGTCCTCATCGAACAGTTTGATGTAAAAACTGAGCTTGATGAAGCATTTCTACAAACAATGGAAAAGCAACGGGCCATCGAACGAACCATTCTCTCGACACGAGTCAGTGAAAAGATGACCCCCTCACTCGACCAACAAATTCGTCGTTTCATCGGCGGACCGTTGTTTCGTGCGTTTAAAAAAACGAACGCCTCTCCGATGTTAGAAAAGGCGAAAAGCGAACGCAAACAACGAATTCGCATCTATCATGAACAATCGAGTGGAAAAGAACAAATCGAAGCGCTTCATAAGGTTCGCTTAGCCGTGAAACGTGAGCGATACTTGCATGAATATTTGTTAAACTACGAGTCGGACGCGTCAATCGACACCGTCCGTACGTTAAAAAAGATGCAAACCGAACTCGGTGAGATGAATGACCATGATCAACTGTTGAAGCGTTGGCTGGCCTTCACCCCTCCTACCGACCTGCAATCCCCATATGACAAAAAAGTTGAAGTCTTACAGCAGGAACTTGATGAATCCGTGGAGCACCTATCAATTTAACGCGATGTATACCGTTCAATCAATAGTTCAAGCAACTTCATCCCCGCGATCGAATTCCCTTTTGAATCAAGCGCCGGACCGAAGATGCCAAACCCGACGTTATTCAAATCCAGTTCGTGGTTCCCGACTGCTAAAATCGCACCCGACACCCCACTCTTTCCGGGAAGACCGACACGGACGGCGAACTCGCCTGATGCATCGTACATGCCACATGTCGTCATGATGGCTTTGACGATCCGGACGACACGACGGGGAATTAATTCTTCACCTGTCTCCGGGTCTTCCCCGTTCCCTGCGAAGACACGCCCGATTCGTGCTAAGTCAAAACAATCGATTTCAATGGCACATTGTTTCGTATATACGTCGATAATCTCATCGACGTCTCCTTCTACAATTCCATGATGGCGCATGAAATAGAGGAGTGCGCGATTCAAGTCGGTCGTCTCGTATTCAGAGCGAGCGACTTTTTCATCGTACGTAATCTCCTCTACGGGTCGATTCAACAAGGTCGCTAAAAATTGGCGGAACTGATAAATCTTTAAGTCAGCCGTCTCCCCTAAAATCATACTCGTCACCGCTAACGCTCCTGCATTGATCATCGGATTCAATGGTTTTGACGGGACCGTCTCCTCGAGTTTCGCGATCGAGTTGAACGCATCTCCCGTCGGTTCCATCCCCACTTTTGAAAACACATAGTCTTCCCCAAATTCCATCAATACATAACAAAGCGTCAGCGCCTTCGATACACTTTGAATCGTAAACTTGTGATGAACGTCCCCAGCGTGAATATACGTACCGTCCGGCAAACAAATCGCCACCCCGAGTAAATCGTTTTTCACATGCGCCAGTTCTGGGATGTAGTCTGCCACTTTCCCCTGAGCCGTATACGGACGACACTCATCAATCAAGTGGTTCAACTGTTGTTCGAGTACATTCATTCGATCACCTCATGTTCCATCAAATTTCAACCGGGTCATCTTATCATATTACCCGTCTGGCGGTCCATCTTCTTTATACCACTCTTCATCCGCCCAAATCATCGGTGGACTTTCTTCGTCCCCGACCAATTTTTCCCCATGCCGATTCATCGTCACAATAAAACCAACCACACCTGACACAATGACAGTCGCGACAATGATGAAAGCCATCATTTCATCGTCCCCTTTCGAATTCGTGACAAATTTGTCTAGAACTCCGTGACACTTATCCTATGTCTGCGTCTATATTCTCGGTACCGTTAATACGACAAGAACTTTACAGAAATGGGTGAATCGATTGAATCAAATCGCAATTATCGGAGGTGGCATCGCCGGGCTGGCCGCCGCACATTATGCCAAAGAAGCCGGCGCACACGTCACACTGTTCGAAGCACAGGATCGTCTCGGCGGAAAAATCAAAACCATCTATCGAGATGGATTTACGTTAGAGACCGGGCCGGACGGTTATATGGCGCGTAAGCCGACCTTGACGTCTCTCATTACCGACCTCGGCCTTGAGGACCAACTCGTTCGTTCTAAAACCGGGACCTCTTACATTTACGTACGTCAACAACTGAGACAAATGCCAGCCGGATCGGTCATGGGTATTCCGACCAAGTTTTGGCCGATGGTAAAAACGGATCTCTTTACGTGGAGAGGGAAATTTCGTGCAGGACTCGACCTTGTCATTCCGCGTGTGTATGAAGGAGAGGACATCTCGCTCGACCGCTTCTTTCGGACGAGACTCGGATCAGAAGTCGTTGACACGATGATCGAGCCCCTTCTGTCCGGGATTTATAACGGAACGCTCGACGATATGAGCATCGAGTCTACTTTCCCTCAGTTTATCACGATTGAACAAAAAACTCGCAGTCTGATTCTCGGGATGAAAGCACTCACGCCCCCTTCTCAGGCTGGAGTGAAACCGTCTGAGACCGGAAAGTTTTTATCCATCGATCAAGGACTCGGTGCACTCGTCGAAGCACTTCGTCCTTCCATTGACCGTCTCGTACTGAAGACAATCGTCAAGTCCGTAAGACCGCATGAAATCACATTGGCGGATGGAACGGTCGAGCAGTTTGACGGGATCATTCTTGCGACTTCCCCAAACATGCTCGGGCCGTTACTCGGTTTTCCGGAAGCCGAGCGTTTGTCGACTCGTAAGCGAACGTCCTCCATGACCGTTCTTGCCGCATTCGACGAATCAGAAGTCGAGGCGCTAGACGGGACAGGTTACGTCATCGCCAAGTCTGAAGGTAACGCTTTGACCGCTTGCAGTTGGATGCATAAGAAGTGGCCACATATGGCACCTGAAGGGAAAGCGTTGATTCGGATGTACATCGGTTCTGATTATGTTTCTTCTTTGTTGCACGAAGAGGATGATACGATTGCGACATTCGCCTTACACGAACTCCGCCGTATTCAACAAGTCGGGACACCACTCTTCACGAAAGTCAAACGTCACGTTCAAACGATGCCCCAATATGAGGTCGGACATAAACAAGATGTCCGCGCCTTTGAAGAAGCACTCGCGAAGTGGGACGGAGTCGAGGCGTGTGGCGCCATTCTCCATGGGGTTGGCTTACCAGATTGTGTCGATTCCGCAAAACAAGCAGTCAACAACCTGAAACTCAAACAGGTGGTGACGGTATGAAGCACATCGACTATAACGAGAACCCGTTTATCGTCATTTGGGAAGTGACACGTGCTTGCGCCCTCTCCTGTGTCCATTGCCGGGCCGAGGCACAGTTTCATCGATACGAAAATGAACTCGACACGGAAGAAGGGAAGGCACTCATTCGTGATATTCATGCAATGGACAATCCAATTCTCGTCTTCACAGGTGGAGATCCCCTCATGCGCGAAGATTTGTTTGAATTGACCGCATACGCCTCATCCCTCGGGATGCGTGTCTCGATGACACCCTCTGCCACACCCCGCGTCACCCGTGATGCCGTGAAACGAGCAAAAGCTGCCGGGTTGTCACGTTGGGCGTTTTCCATCGACGGTCCAGATGCACAGACACACGATTACTTTAGAGGAACACGCGGCAGTTTCGACCGTACCATCCGAGGAATCTCCTACTTCCGAGAAGAAGGCATGTCGTTTCAAATCAATACGACGGTGACTGAATATAACGTCGACCGCTTACCCGAGATGGCAAAACTCGTGGAGTCCCTCGGTGTATCGGTCTGGACGCTCTTTTTCCTTGTGCCGACCGGGCGAGGATCCCTGTTACACCCCATCTCTCCCGAGCGACATGAAGAGGTGCTGAAGTGGGCGTTCTCGTTACAAGAGACGGCGCCGTTCATCATCTCGACGACGGAAGCCCAGTTTTATCGACGGGTGGCACGACAAGAAAATCAGCGGCGAAAAGCAGAAGGACTTCCTCCCATCGGACATCCTCATGATGATTTGGCGAAGGCCCCTCGCGGAACGAATGACGGGAACGGATTTGTCTTTGTCTCGCACACAGGTGACGTCCAACCTTCTGGATTTTTACCGATTCTTTGCGGGAACGTCAGAACGACACCACTCGCCGATATTTATCGTCATCATCCGACCTTCAAAGCGTTGCGTGATCCGGATAGTCATCACGGAAAGTGCGGATATTGCGAATATCGCTATCTATGTGGTGGTTCGCGGGCCAGAGCCTATGCGGTTACTGGTGATTATAAGGAGGCAGAACCGTACTGTATCTATCAGCCAGAACGTCCTCTCATTTCACAATAAAGATTCCCATTTATTTCCTCACAGTGTAAGATGAGACTATATGAATCTGATGGTGAGAAGGGAGTCATGTAGGTGCAGTCATTACCAATCGATGGATTGTTTTATATTGGGCTAGGTGCGATTTTTGTCGTTACGACTTTATTGGGATTTGGAATTAAGCGATGGACGAAACAAGGCTTGTTGGGGTTTTATACGCTACTCGCAACGAGTCTTGGCTTATTCTTTTGGTTACTGCTCTGGTTTCAGGAAGCAACCCGCGCCACATTTATGGGAACAATCCCGTGGGTACTCAACTTATTTTTCGGAACGGTGCTCTATCTCACTTTTATAGGTGTCAGTTTTCTGCTTTTGCGACGAAAACATCAACGTACATAAAAGAGGAATCCGATTTTGGATTCCTCTTTCCTTATGCATTGACCGTCGATGGACGTAACGTCAATTCCCCGTTCTCGACATCGATGACGACCGTTTGACCATCTTCGACATCCCCGGCTAAGATGCTTCGGGCAAGTTTCGTCTCGATTGTCCGTTGTACGTAACGGTTGATTGGACGGGCACCAAATTGAGGTTCGTACGCTTCATCGGCGACGAACGTTTTTGCTGCGTCTGTGATCTCGATATGAATCGAGCGCGTCGTGAGTCGTTCACTCATTCGTCCGACCGCCTTCTCGACGATTTGACCGATTTGATCCTTCGTGAGCGGATGGAACAGAATCGTTTCATCGACCCGGTTCAAGAACTCAGGACGGAAATGGCGGCGAAGCTTCTCGAGTACTTGGCGCTCCTCATCTTCATCAATCACACCGTCTCTCGCTGCTTCAAGCAAAATATCTGCCCCGATGTTCGACGTCATGATGACGATTGTATTTTTAAAATCGACGATGCGCCCGTGCGAATCGGTCAATCGACCATCATCGAGCAGTTGCAACAAGATGTTGAAGACGTCCGGATGTGCCTTCTCGACCTCATCGAGTAAGAGAACCGAGTACGGGTTACGGCGAACCGCTTCCGTCAACTGGCCGCCTTCCTCATATCCGATATAGCCAGGAGGTGCACCGACAAGTCGTGATACGGCATGTTTCTCCATATATTCACTCATATCGAGTCGAACAATATGGTCTTCCGAATCAAACATCGCTTCTGCGAGCGCCTTCCCGAGTTCCGTCTTCCCGACTCCAGTCGGCCCGAGGAAGAGGAAGGAACCGATTGGACGGTTCGGATCTTTGATTCCGGCGCGAGCACGAATGACCGCATCACTGACTAAACGAATCGCATCATCTTGACCGAAGACACGCTTGTGTAAAACCGCTTCTAAGTTAAGCAGTTTATCTCGCTCTCCTTCTGTCAGTTTCGTCACCGGGATACCGGTCCATTTTGAGACGACCTCGGCGATTTCTTCTTCCGTCACTTCTTCCCGCACGAGTTCGCGTGTCACCGAACTCGCCAACTGTTCCGCTTCTTCTAGCTCTCGCTCGAGCTCTGGGATTCGTCCATATTTCAGTTCCGAAGCCCGGTTCAAGTCGTAACGACTTTCTGCTTCTTGTAACTCGAGGCGTACCTTTTCAAGATCTCCACGGATTTGCTGCACGCGGTGCGTCGACTCTTTCTCATTCTCCCAGCGGAGACGTAACGAGTCAGACTGTTCACGGAGCGATGCCAATTCTTGTTGGAGTGCTTCGAGTCGTTTCATGGAAGCTGCATCGCTCTCTTTCTTAAGCGCCGCCTCTTCGATTTCAAGTTGCATGACCCGACGAACCAACTCATCGAGTTCAGCCGGCATCGATTCCATCTCTGTCCGAATCATCGCACACGACTCGTCGACAAGATCAATCGCCTTGTCCGGCATGAAGCGGTCCGTGATATAACGATTTGACAAGACAGCAGCTGCGACGAGGGCGTTATCGTGGATGCGTACCCCGTGGTGAATCTCGAAGCGTTCTTTTAAACCACGCAAGATTGAGACCGTATCCTCAACGTCCGGTTCAGCTACGAGAACTTGTTGGAAACGCCGCTCAAGAGCAGGATCTTTTTCGATATATTGGCGATACTCATCTAGCGTTGTCGCACCGATACAGTGCAGCTCACCTCGGGCGAGCATCGGTTTTAACATGTTCCCGGCATCCATCGACCCTTCCGACTTTCCTGCCCCGACAATTGTATGCAACTCATCGATGAAGAGGATGATTGTACCTTCCGCCTCTTTCACTTCAGATAAGACAGCTTGAAGACGTTCCTCAAACTCACCACGGTATTTCGCACCGGCGACAAGCGAGCTCATATCGAGACTGAAGATCGTTTTGTCTTTCAAGCTCTCCGGTACGTCACCTCGGACGATTCGCTGAGCGAGTCCTTCGACGATTGCTGTCTTCCCGACACCCGGTTCCCCGATGAGGACCGGGTTGTTTTTCGTTTTCCGACTCAAAATCCGGATGACGCGACGAATCTCGCTATCGCGTCCGATGACCGGATCGATTTTCCCGGTCTTCACTTCTTGAATGAGGTCTCGTCCGTATTTCGTCAAGACGTCATACGTCGCTTCAGGCGACTTCGATGTGATCCGACGATTGCCTCGTACGGCGACGAGCGCCTCACGGAGTCGTTCTTCTGTGATTCCTTTTCGCTCGAGCATCGCCTGCGCTTGACTACTGTTCAACAAGATGCCGAGTAAAATATGTTCGACCGATACGTATTCATCGTTCATCCCTGTCGCTTCCCGCTCCGCCGTCGTTAGAACGTTTAGCAAAGAAGCCGAAATCATTGGTGTCGTCGGATTTTGAAGTTTCGGTGCATTTCTTAAAGAAAGCGCGACTTCGCCTTCAATCTCAGACACATTGATTTCCATTTTTTGAAACAGCAACGGTGCGATCCCGTCCGTCTGTGAAATCATGGACGCCAAGACGTGCCACTCATTGATTTCACTATGATGATATTGTTTCGCTAACGCCTGTGAACTGACAATGCATTCATGTGCTTTATCTGTAAAACGATTAAAGTCCATCACGATTCCTCCTTATCCATTAACCTTCGATTTGCTCATAAACAGAACGGTACTTCTCATCAAGAGGCAGGTCGACCTCGAGTTGGACGAATAAGTCCGACCGCACCTTCGAGCCGGTCATGACACCACGACCCGGAATCCGCATCCGTTGTCCCGGACGGCTTCCTGGTTTCACTTTCAACTTCACGCGTCCCCCGTCGAGCGTGGCAATGATGACGCTCGCTCCGTCTAAAAATTCGAGCGGACGCAATCGTTTCACTGTCACGATATGCTCTCCTTCACGACGATACGTATCGTCATCCGCAAAATGAAGCTCGACGTATACATCTCCTCGGTTTCCCGATTGTCCGACGCGACTTCCTTTTCCTTTTAATCGCAACTTTTGACCTTCATAGGCACCTTGTGGAATCTTGACGTTCACCGTGCCAGTCTGAAGGCGAAGGCTCACTTTTGACTCTTTCGTCAATTGACTGAGCGGGATGTTGACACGTACGGTCTCATCCAAGTCTTCCTCGACTGCTTGGTCAAAGAAGCTTCCAAACATATCTTCAAATCCGAAAGTTCGCGAGGTCGTACGCGATCCGCCTCCGAATTGTCGGAATAGATCTTCGAACTGCGACGAGCCTTCCCCGTAAGTTTCTCCACCGCCTCCGAATCCTTGTCCGAACGACGGTCCATCCGGGCTACCGTATCGGTCATAGTTTGCTTTTTTCTCTGGGTCGCTCAATACGTCAAACGCTTCCTGGACCGACTTGAATCGTTCTTGTGCGCCAGGATCTTTATTGACGTCCGGATGGTACTGTTTCGCCAACTTCCGGTATGCACGTTTAATCTCTTGTTCGGTTGCTCCCTTTGAGACACCGAGCTCGTCGTAATAGTTTTTAGCCATATGGATTCACCTCACCTATCCCTTTCCCGTTTCTGTTAACTCTATTCTACTCAATTGGTCAAATAAGGTCAAAGATAATCCTTTCACTTTTCATACGAAAAAAAGAAGAGATTCGTTTCAAAAAACGAACCTCTTCTCGATTAGAAGTATACTTTCGGGCTATCCATGCCGTCCTCAAACACAATTGTCACTTCAGGGTCTCCGCCAAGTGACGTCACGTTGATGCGAACCGGCACATTCCGGCTATATTCCCAGCGGTTTTCGAGCAAGCCGACCACGTGTTGTGTGAATCCGACGAGCTCGGCGCGACTATAGAATTGGATCGGAATGTCGATTTCCAGTCGTGACAAGTCACCGTTTTGATAAAAGCCTTTTCCGATCATCCCGCTATAGTCTGGGAAGAGGTCGGCAATTCGGTCACTGAACAGCGTGAATTTCTGAGCGTCCTCACGGACATCGTTCGTTGCTGTCGCGGATGGGAAGTAGTAGTACTTCTCATCGATGGCTTTCCAGTCACCGGTTGCGACCTGATCATCCGTTCCGACAAAGGCTGATTTGATATAGTTCCCCGGAGTCGGTGAACCTTGGGTCGACTTCATATAGAGTGCGACGTTTATATCCAAATCTTTAAAATCTTCTCGCTTCCGTAACTGGGCGACAAGTTCGTTCGCCATTCGTTCACCTTCTGCGATTACTTTCTTCTGGTCGAGTTTCACCGTGTAGGTCGGTCCGTAGTTCGGTGCCTGGAAGACATACTCACGATTCAAAATGAGTGCGAACGACACACCGCCAAGCTGATATCCGCTATCCGCTTTCGTCATATAGTTCTGTTCTACGATTGACGCCAAATAAAGAGGTGACTTCTTGTTCGCATCGACAAACTTGTCGTCCTCAACTTCTGCCTTCCCGTCCGCATACGCCGGGTTTAATGGCGTTAACCCTTCGTCACTACCACCTTTACGTCCAAGTAAAGTAGAGACATCTTCCGCATTTAAAAGCTGTCCTTCCTGATAGGCGAATTTGTCTGGGTCAAACGCGTCTGTCGAGTGGCGCATGAGACCGAGTTCGACCTCTTCAAGCTCTAACGACGAGCTCACTTGGCGCTGGGCAAGTCCTCGCGCCGCTGCCGCTTTGAACGGAATGACCATTTGATAATAAGAGTCACGTGCTTCGATCGTTTGTGTGACACCTTCTGCTGCTGTTTCTTCGCCGGTTGGTGTCGCTTCTTCTTCACCCATCGGGATTTTCATTGAACATCCGCTTAACAAAAGCGCAGAGGCCATTGTCGGGATGACGAGTTGTTTCCATTTCATCTATGTCTAGCTCCTTTGAACATCGTTTCCTATTTCACTTTGTTCATTATAACAAAATCGTTCCACGAAAAAAGTATCGAAGCGGAATCAGAAGAAATCCCTCCTGAATTAGACAAGGAGGGATACACAATCGTTATTTGGTGGATGGGTGCTTCCGACGAATCATCAAGAGGAGTCCAGATGCAAACAAGAGGAGCCCAAGCATCGCATGCCACGTTTCGTTCGTCTCTCCTGTCATCGGGAGCACATTTTGCGAATACGTGTCCACCTCATCTTCGAGTTGCACCGGGGGAGTCTCTCGCTCTTTCACGACTGGTGTTTCGATTTTCGCTTCTTTCTCAGGAACTTGTTTCGGTTCGTCCTCTTTGATTGGAACAGGTTGTTTTACTGCAACCGGCACATCGACAAAGCGAGTGACGGTCACCCCTTCGTTCACATAGAGCGTAAATGTTGCCTGTTGAACCAATTCCGCTCCAGCTCGGACGTCATAGGACGGGAGAAGCGGGAGTTCAAATGAAAACGTGACGACTTCTTCCGGTCCAAATCCGTTGAGGAATTGAGGAATCGATTGAACCTGCTTCATGAATCGTTCATTTGCCATCTGTTGTTCCTCATATGTCAAGGCGCCGCTCGGCCATGTGAGTGTCACATCAGACAGGAGCAAGGTGACGTTAGAGGTGTTCGTCACTGTATATGTGTATCGGACAGGTTCCCCAGGCTGAACGGTCGCCAATTCGCTCGTTCCTGACACTGTAAAATCAGGTTGTTGCAAGAGCACGATTTGTTGACTTTCTGCTGTGACGACACGGTCATATTCGTCCACTCCCGTCACACGAAACAGACTGCCAATCTCAGGGTGTGTGTGGATTGAATAATCAGACGGAACGGACAAGATTGCTGTCACTTCCACCCGTTCACCCGGCAAGAGACCATCTTCTCCTATTAATTTATGCAAACGATCAAACACGTTTTGATTCAACGATTCGATCGATTGATGATCGATGTCTCCGCTCACATACTCATGAGAGAGTTCTGTCACCATCAACGGTGTGTCTCCTGTATTTTCTACATTGAACGTATACGATATTTCTCCCCCGACAACAGCCTTGTCGACCCCGGCGATGTTCTGTGCTTCTAAAGCGAGCACCGGCAACGTCGGTTCAGTCATCGGTTCTTCCACGACCGGCTCTGGTTCTGTTTCAACGGGGGGCATTGTCTCTTCTGGTTCATCTGGTTCAGTCACAACAGGTGGTTCCTCCACTTCGACGGGATACGCTTCCGTGATGGTATTCGGGATAAACGTGTACGGAACACCTTCAGTATTATAAAGGGTGACCAAGTCAATCAATGAGTCATCGACCGTTTCTGCATCAATCATAAAGCGCCAAATGTCAGCAGATTCACGTACTCCATAATACGTGATGTCTTCGTAAACGAGACTTGCTTCATATAATGTTTCGACTTCTTCGTCCGTCAGGTTCAGTTGAATATATCGGAACGTGGTCGTATCTGCATGTGCGAGATTGGCGGGCATCAGTGTGGAAAGGAGCATGAGGATGGTGAATAGCGCAAGGAAGCGTTGGATGTTGTGTATCATGATGTCGATCCCTCCTCTAAGGTGAGCAATAAGCGTACGCATCGATGTCGGCCCGATGACGAATTTCACCACGTAGAGGAATGAGAAGGATGTGTGTATGAAAGTCATGGTGTCAAAGGGTTCTCCCGCAAAAATATATTAACATTTTGATTTAGTTAATCTATACCCTTCGAACGCTTGTGCGAACCTGTTCAATCTCATAAAACTTTACAAAACGAACGTGAAAAAAGACGTTCGCCGAAGCGGAACGTCTTATGCGTGTTCATTTAAAAAATCGAGAAGTTTCGCCTCATCCCATACTTCGATGCCTAACGATTCAGCTTTCGTCAGCTTCGAACCAGCCTTTTCACCTGCGACAAGTAAGTCTGTATTTTTACTCACACTTCCCGTCACACTCGCGCCGAGGAGTTCAAGTTGTTTCCCGGCCTCACCGCGGGTCATCTCATGTAATTTCCCAGTCAATACGACCGTTTTACCAGAGAGCGGTGCCCCTTCCGTCGTTGGTCGTCTCGTTCCTTTGAAGGAAAGATTCACACCCGATTCCGAAAGTTCTTTGACGAGTTCACGTGCTTCTGGTTTTTCGAAGTAAAGAACGATCGACTCGGCCATCTTCGTGCCGATGCCATCGATTGACGTCAACTCTTCCACCGTCGCCTCGATGATGGCTTCCATCGTCTCAAAACGCTCCGCGATCAAGGAGGCGGCTTTTTGCCCCACAAGGCGGATCCCTAGGGCGAAGAGCACGCGTTCGAGCGAATTTTGCTTCGATTGTTCAATCGCCGAAAGCAAGTTCGTCACCGACGTCTCGCCCATACGCTCGAGTCCGAGTAAATCGTCTCGATTCAGGCGATACAAGTCGGCCACGTTATGGACGAGTCCCGCTTCATGGAGTTGCGTGATGACCTTCTCACCGAGTCCGTCGATGTTCATCGCTTGACGTGAGACGAAATGAATCAGTCCTTCGAGCAGTTGGGCCGGACACTCGGGATTGACACAGCGATGATCGGCCTCGCCTTCTAATCGAATCAATTCAGAACCGCACGCTGGGCAGTGGGTCGGGAACTCGATTGCCCGTTCTTCCCCGCTGCGTTCACTCGCGAGCGCCGAGACGACCGCTGGGATGACATCCCCTGCTTTTTTGATCACGACGCGGTCACCGATATGAAGGTCTTTTTCTTTTATAAAATCTTCATTGTGAAGCGTCGCATACGTCACGGTAGATCCCGCCACAGAAACTGGGGCAAATCGCGCCCGCGGTGTGACTTTTCCGGTGCGACCGACACTGAAGTCGACGTCCTCGATTGTCGTTACGACTTCTTCTGCCGGGAACTTATACGCGACGGCCCAGCGCGGACTTTTCGCTGTAAAGCCGAGTTGTTCTTGTTCTTCGTACCCTGCCACTTTGATGACAATCCCATCGATTTCATACGGGAGTTCGCTGCGCTTCGTCACGTATGTCTCGATGTAGTCCCATAGTTCATCCGCCGTCTTGCACGTCGTATAGTCTCCACTTACGGCGACGCCGAGTCGCTTCAAATAATCGAGTGACTCATCATGCGAGGCGACGAGATCGTCTTGCGACACTAAACCGTAGGCGAAAAATGCCAAGTTTCTCGATGCGGCAATTTTTGAGTCGAGTTGTCGAAGTGACCCCGCCGCTGCATTTCTCGGGTTGGCGAACAATGGTTCACCGACTCGCTCCCGTTCGTCATTCAGCTGTTCGAACGAACGCTTTGGCATGTACGCCTCGCCCCGTACTTCAAACGTCACGTCCTCCTGTAGACGAAGAGGGATGGCGCGAATCGTCTTCAAGTTTTGGGTGATGTCTTCACCCGTCGTACCGTCTCCACGTGTCGCACCACGTACGAGACGACCGTCCTCATATTTCAAAGAGACGGCAAGCCCATCAAATTTGAGTTCAGCCACGAATGTAGGTGTGTAGCCAAGGTCTTTCTCGATACGCTCCACCCACTCCACGAGTTCCTCTTTCGAGAAGACGTTACCTAGCGAAAGCATCGGTGTGTCATGCGTTACTTTGACGAACGCGTCAAGTGGGGCTCCGCCAACACGTTGCGTTGGAGAGTCCGGAGTCCGAAGTTCTGGATAGTCTGTTTCGATTTGAATCAACTCGTTCATCAAACGGTCGTACTCCGAGTCTGGTACACTCGGACGGTCAAGTACATAATACTCATAACCATATTGATTTAACGATTTGCGTAGTTCTTCTACACGTTCTGCCATCTCCATATCTTCACCTCATGCTTTTTCGATTGGGGCAAACTTGGCCAATAAACGCTTGATCCCGACTTCTGGGAACGCGATATCGACTTCGAGTTGGTCGCCTTCTCCACGTGTTTGGACGACCGTGCCTTGTCCCCATTTTTTATGATTCGCTTTGTCGCCGACGTTCCAGCCGACCGTTTCGGCACCAGATGATTGCGCAAGTTTCGGTTTCGGTTTTGAACTGAAGCCGTTCACCGGCAACTTCCCTGGTGACTCGACAGGGTTCCATGGCATTGGCTTTCTGGCCTTACCGGACCGTTCCAACAATGTTTCCGGTAATTCGTGCAAGAACCTTGATTCCGGGTTGTTTTGGAAACGACCGTACAACATCCGTGACTGGGCACGCGTCAAATACAGACGCTTCTCGGCACGTGTGATCCCGACGTATGCGAGACGACGTTCTTCTTCCATCTCTTCCTCATCGTTCAACGCTCGGCTATGCGGGAAGAGACCTTCTTCCATTCCAATCAAGAAGACGACCGGGAATTCGAGACCTTTGGCCGAGTGCAACGTCATCAATGTGACTTGATGCGACTCGTCGACTTCATCAAGCGAATCTAGATCAGATACGAGCGTCAAATCAGTAAGGAAAGCGACGAGTGTCTGTTCATCACTTTCTTTTTCAAAGTTTTGAGCGACCGACAGGAATTCCTGCAAGTTCTCGAGTCGACTTTCTGCTTCGAGTGTCTTCTCGATTTTGAGCATCTCCTCATACCCTGTCTTCTTCAATACTTCCTCAACGAGTTCTGAAATCGAGAGATAGTCCGCCATTTGTCGCAGGTCCATCATCATCTGACGGAAATCTGCAAGTTTCGTCGCCGTACGTGGGGCAATCCCTGAGAGTTCGATATCACGAATCGCATCCATGAGAGAGACGCCTTGCATATCCGCGAAGTCGCCTAATTTATCAATCGTTGCGGCTCCGATGCCTCGTTTTGGCTCATTGACGACACGAACGAATGAGATGTCCTCGTCCGGGTTGGCAATCAAGCGCAAGTAAGCCAAGACGTCCTTGATTTCTTTTCGCTCATAGAACTTTGTCCCGCCGACCATCTTATACGGGATGTTCGATTTAAGGAGCATTTCCTCAAGACCACGTGACTGGGCGTTCGTCCGGTAAAGGACCGCCATTTGACCGTAGTCCATCCCTTCCATCTTCAATTCTTTCATCTGATTCATGATGAAGAACGCCTCGTCACGGTCATCGGATGCGACGTGAAGCAACAACTTCTCCCCTTCAGCATTTTCAGTCCATAAGTTTTTATCTTTACGAGAAGCGTTGTTTTTGATCACGCCGTTCGCCGCTTCTAAAATCCGCTTCGTCGAGCGATAATTTTGTTCGAGTAAGATGACATGTGCGCTCGGGTAGTCTTTCTCAAACGTCAAGATATTGGCGATATCGGCACCACGCCAACGATAAATCGACTGATCCGAGTCCCCGACGACACACAAGTTTTCATGCGCCTGCGCCAGAAGTTTGACGAGCGTGTACTGGGCACGGTTCGTATCTTGATACTCATCGACATGGATGTATTTGAATTTCTTTTGATAAAATGCCAGCACGTCCGGTGCTTCTTGGAATAAGTGAATCGTCTTCATGATCAAATCATCGAAGTCGAGCACGTTATTTTGTTTCAGCTTTTTCTCATATGCCGTGTAGACGTCAGAGATGATTCGTTCATATGGATTGTTGCCGACAAGGGCTGCTGCATCCTTTGCCGTTCGCAATTCATTTTTATGGTTCGAGATCATCCCGAGAAGTGTACGCGGTTCATACTTTTTCGGGTCGAGGTTCAACTCTTTCAACACTTGTTTGATGGCCGTCAATTGGTCCGACGCATCTAAAATCGAAAAGCTCCGGTCATATCGGATACGATCGATATCCCGTCGTAAAATACGGACACACATCGAGTGGAACGTGGAAATCCAAATGTCTTCGGCGACCCCACCGACGAGGCGTGCAATCCGGTCTTTCATCTCCCGTGCCGCCTTATTCGTGAATGTGATCGCTAAAATGTTCCACGGTGCCACTTGCTTCGCTGCCATCAAATAGGCAACGCGGTGCGTCAAGACACGCGTTTTACCAGACCCCGCACCCGCCATGATCAACAAAGGACCATCCGTATGCTTGACCGCTTCTGCTTGTTCCGGGTTCATACCTTTGACTAATTCTTCGCTAAGATTATACATAATCGTTTCCTTCCTTATTCCAAACGTTTGTTCTTATTTTATCGGAGTGCTTGCACAGTCGCAAGTGCTCCTGCTAAGTCCTCATAAATGATATTGCCGACGACAATCGTATCGGCGTACGCTCCCATCAAACGAGCCGACTCTGCCCCATCGATGCCACCCCCATAAAAGAGGTGTGCGTCTGGTAGCGCCAATCGAATTTCTTTCACGACATCGACATTACCGAGTCGCCCACTATATTCAATATAGAGGGAAGGGAGACGAAACAAATGATGCCCGACTTCGGCATACGCCACGGCTTGTTCTAGCGATAAGTCGCATGTTGACTCCGTCACGTGCGCCACTTTTGCATCCGGATTTAAGACGAGGTAGCCTTGCGCCGTGATATGACGTGAATCAAAGAAATGTCCGTAACGCTCAAATGCGCGTGCATGGTGTCCCACAATCCATTCCGGCGTTCCGGCGTTCAGCACGGTCGGTATAAAATAGTGATCGAATCCATCGATGACCTGGCTCGGTTGACTGATTTCAAGCGCGACCGGTAACCCGGCCTCCCGGACTCTCGCGAAAAGCGCAAATGTATTCTCTGCATCGACACCGTCCGTCCCGCCTATCAGAAAGGCATCGGTGCCGGAGTGGATAAGCGCCTGGAGCGCATCCTCGTTAAGAGGTTTATTCGGATCTAGTTTAAACACGTGCCGCCATGACTGAAATTTCAACTTTTCCCCTCCCATCGAATCCTTCTCTAGTGTATCGATTTTTTACGTGCCGTGCATCTCTCCAATAAAAAAGACTTGCCGAAGCAAGTCACGAACGTGCCGTACGATTCCGTTCCCGTTCTGTCAACCATTTCGCAACAAGCAGTGCGAATAGCGCATACACTGGGACAAACCAGAGCGGATTCGCTAAAAAGAATCCGAGCACTGGAATATCAAGTAATGGGGAGTCTGGCGAACAGAGCGCTGTCCCATTGACGACCGCGATGAACGGCAAGACAGGAACGATAAAGACGTATCCAAAATTAATCCAAAAGGCTTTCATATGACAATCTCCTTATCCTAAGATGATTGATTCTTTCGGATAGTTATACATCCGCTTCGGTTGTCTCCGTTGCAAGATGAGAATAAAGGCGATGACCCCGATTCGACCGATGAACATGAGAATCGTCAGCACCCATTTTCCGACGTTACTGAATTCGGAAGATAGACCGACAGATAATCCAGTCGTCCCGAACGCGGAACAAGCCTCAAATAAGATTCGTGTCAATGAGGCATCTTCGAAGTAAGCCATGACCATGACCCCAGATAATAAGACGGCAAGTGACACCGTAATGATGACGAACGCTTTCCAAATATCCTCGAGAACAATCTCACGCCCGAAAATTTTGATCGATGAGTCTCCGCGGATGAACGCGACGACACCAAGAACGGCGACGGCAAACGTCGTCGTCCGAATCCCCCCACCGACAGACGATGGAGAGGCCCCGATGAACATGAGGATCGATAAGAGCAACATGCTCGCTTCCGAGAACAAGTTGACATCGACTGTCGATAATCCACCGTTACGTGTCGTCACGGACTGGAATAGCGAGTCCGAAAGAGACAGCCAGAGCGGCAAATCTTTGAAGGCATTGTTGTACTCAAAAATGAATAAGCCGACTGTTCCGACAGCAATCAAAATAAAGAATGTCGAGACTGTCAACTTCGTGAACAAAGAGAATCGACTTGGGAACGTGTGACGTTTCCGTGTAATACGACTCACCAAGTAAGTCCGAATCTCCACAAGAACCGGGAATCCGATGGCACCACCGGTCATGAGCGCGATTTGCGTGAAGATGACAAATGGATCTTCTCGGAATGGCGCGAGCGAGCTACCGGTAATATCGAAACCAGCGTTCGTCGTCGCACTGACCGACCCAAACAATCCTTGTAAGAAAGCCTCGCCGACGGTATCAAAATAATTTAAGTAATGGACACCGAGCAAGACGGCACCGACCGCCTCGATCGCAATAACGGTGATGACGATTTCCGTGATGTATTTGACAATACCCGACATCGATGTCTGGTTTTGGTCACGTAAAATCAGTTGTCGTTCCCGAAATCCAATCCGTTTCCCAAGCAAAATCCACATGATCACATGCAAACTGATCAACCCGACACCGCTCACCTGAACGATAAACAAGATGATAAACAAACCAAACGTTGAAAATGTATCAGTGACCACAATCGGTGTGAGGCCGGTGACACTGACACAGCTCACCGCAAAGAAGACGAGGTCCGTAAACGTAATCGTCACACCCGGTTTGTGGGCGATCGGTAAGGCGAGGAGCAACACGGATAAAACGGCTGCCGCACTATAGATCAACACGAGTGTTTGGACTGGTGTTAAGTTTCGAAAGAACAATTGTAAGTTCCGCTTCATGAATTTTTGTTGCATCTCGCCCCTCCCCTCCATCAAAAACAAGATGACTCTTACGAGTCACCTTTTGTTTGTTGTAGACGTTCAAGAGCGAGATCATATCCGCCTGTCCCATAGTTCAAGCAACGTTTCACACGAGAAATCGTAGCCGTTGAGGCACCTGTTGCGTCCTCAATTTTATGATACGTATTGCCTTCACGTATTTGACGTGCCACTTCTAGTCGTTGTGCAAGTGCTTGAATTTCATTAACAGTCGCTAAATCTTCGAATAATTGATAACAGTCTTCGAGTGTATCGAGCTTCAAAATTGCCTCAAACAATTGATCAAGCTCTCGACCTCGTAATTTATCGAGTTGCATCCGCAAGCATCCTCTCTACTCATACTTCTTTATCATTCTAAAGCAGGGGCGGCTCGGACTCAACTATTCATCGCAAAATCGCAGGAAATAGTACTTGTTTTTTCATCACTTCATAAATTCCGAGTGGAGTCGCCCGAACGTACGGCAAGTGTGTGGATGCTAAAAACAGTAACGTGTAAATCGGATCTTCGAACTGATACCCTCGTGCCACAAGCTCGTTACGCAGTTGTTTCTCTTGACCGATGAGCGTCTCAAGCGGCTCTGTCGACGTCATGCCACAGAGCGGTAATGGGATCTCGGCAACGATTTCTCCTCTGTCGACAAGGACGATGCCTCCTCCGAGTTCATTCATCCGCTCGAACGCTAGTAACATATCCTGTTTACATTTTCCTAAAATCAAATAGTCTCCACTGATCGAATACGAACTGACCAGACCGCCAAAATCTTTCGCAAATCCTTTCAGTACCGTGTTTAGTCGCCATTTCCCTTCCTTATCAAGCAACATTAAAAACGACTCGTCCTCATCGCGTGGCAATTCGTCCTGCCCTGTATCGTGCTTGATTTTAAACAGTTTCATGATGACCGAGTTGACCATGTCGAGACCGACGGGCATGCTGAATGACAAGTCTTGTGGTGTCAATTCAATCGAGACGTCAGTCGACGGCATCTTATCGAGTACCGCTTCCACCAATTCGTTCGGGAACAAGGACACACCATCTCGGAAAATCCATTGTCCTTTCGCGATGACTGCCGAAGGGCGTGGTTCTTCGATTGAGTCAAGAATATTCAGGTGTGCGATGCGTCCTGGCGCAATCGAACCGAGAATATGATCGAGATCGAAATGACGCGCCACGTTGTGCGAGACGATGCGATACGCTTCGATTGCCGGTAACCCTTCTTCTATTAAGATGCGAACGAGAGCGTCCTGCATCCCGTCTTCATAAAAGCCGGGAGTCGAACCGTCCGTTGTCACCATGAGATGATCGAACGCGGTTAATCCGTTCGCAAGCAGATCACGAATCATCCCTGGTAAGTCTGGTCGAATCGAGGAATGACGAAGCGTCGTTGTGTAGCCTAATTCGAGTCGGTTGAGCGCCTCTTCCGCTGTCATCGCCTCATGGTCGCTGTGTACACCCATCAACGCCATTTTAGTCAATGTCTTTGGTGAGGCACCTGGAAAGTGCCCTTCGACCGGTAGACCGCACGTCTCTGCGTCAAGCATCCACTGGAGCATCTCATCGTCGCCTTTAAGAGCGCGCGGCCATGCTGTCAACTCCCCGGCCATCACGACGTCCGGATGATTGAACCATTCATGAATTCGTTCTGAATCGACGGCGACACTCTCTCGGTCGAGCTCGGTCTGCGTGTCGAGTCGTGCCCACCAATATGTGCTCGTCGGCAACTGTTGAATCGCTTCAAGCTGCGCAAACGCTTGCTCTTTTTCTTGTAAAAAAAGGAGCATGTTGTCATTGACGAGCGTCGTCGTTCCGCGCTCTCCTGCATACTTAGACAACGTCGCCGGATTGTATAATTGAAATGGATGAGCGTGTGGCTCGATATAACCAGGCACAATATATTTCCCTGACACATCAACCGTTTCGACCGCCGATTCTGGTAGATCTGGACCGACATAGACAATTCGGTCTCCCTCAATCCAAATGTTCGCTGTTTTCCATTGTTTCACATATACGTTCAAATACGTCGCGTTCTGTAAAACGAGCGAAGGTGGTCGTACTCGATCTACGACTTCAAGTTGCGAGCGAATCATCACTTTCGACCACGGTGCCCGCGCCGTTCTTTTTGTTGGCATCGAACCCAATCCTCCCTTTTCCCTTTCAATGCTATTAAGAAATAGTTTTGAAAGCGTTTTCTTTCCCTGTTTCAAGTTTACCTTTTCTCTGAAAGGGTCGCAAGTTATGTTCCCTATTGTAACAAATTTCACATACATTTTTCACAAAAAAGGCGGCTCTCCGCACGAAGAGTCGCCTACATCAAATTTGAGTCATGACCGTTTTGCGTAAATAGTGATGCAGCTGTTCTACCGGAATCGGTTTACTGTAATGATATCCCTGGATGAGTGAACCACTATATTCTAATACGAAAGCCAGTTGTTCCGGTCGTTCGACCCCTTCCGTGACGATATCGAGGCCGAGTGTGTGGAACGTTTGATACAATCCTTCTAATAACGCTCGATCAAATTTGTTCTCCGGAATCCCTTTGACGAAGTTCTGGTCAATTTTAATAATATCGAGACGTAGCGATTGAAGGTAAGATAGCGATGACGTGCCGACGCCGAAATCATCGAGTGATATTTTGACACCGATCGTCTTCAACGCTTGAATGAACTGTTGGAGTTCATATACATTCCCGCCGACTTCGCTCTCTGTGATTTCTACATGAAGCCGATGAGGCGGGAAGCTTGTTTTGGCGAGCGTTTCTTCTAGTGCCTCTATAAATGACCCATCTAAAATCTGGCGTTTCGACACATTGACAGACAAAAATAAATCAAAGCGTTCGGCATAGTCTTGAATCTCCGTGATCGCTTTTACAAGTACCCATCTCCCCACATCCGAAATGAGCCCAAGTTGTTCGGCAACGGGAATGAAGACACCCGGGGAGACGAATCCTTTTTGCGGATGATGCCAACGAATCAACGCTTCTACCCCTCTCACTTGAAACGGTTTCGGCGAGACGATTGGTTGATAATACAATTCGAATTCGTCATGACGTAGCGCATATCGCAAATCTCTTTCCATCTCGAGCGCCTGCAAGTAATGGCTCCCGTCTTCGATGTCCTGATACGAGAGGATCTTATCCTTCCCGGACACTTTGACTTCGTGTAAGACGACATCGAGACGTGCCATCATGACCTCGTAGGAATGATGGGAAGGTTCCAACTCATCGATTCCGATACTTAACGTCAGATGGTTCATGCCTTGCTTCAAGCCCCACTCTCTCAAATCTTTCACCAGTTGATTCGCGACAATCAATAACTCTTCAGTCGCCCATCCAGGGTGAATCATGATGAATTCATCAGCTCCAATTCGGGCAACAAAACCATCCTCTTTGTAAAACATCAATCGAGACGCAAAGAAGGTCAGCATCGCATCGCCTGTCCGTTGACCGAACTGGTCGTTGATTCGTCGGAAATTATCGAGATCAATCCCCATCACACCGATCGAGTAGGACGTGTTCGGCAAGTTCATAAACATGTCTTCAACGGCCAAGCGGTTCGGAAGACGTGTCAGAGAATCTCGAAAGGCACGCGTCAACGATTCCTTCTGTGTCTGTTCAAGCGCATCAAGCACTTCATTTATACTGACTGCCATCTCTTCGATTTCATCTTGCTGACGTGGATTCAATCGGATTCGTAAGCGACTGTTTCGCTCTTTCGTGATCCACTTCAATTCTTTAACGATGTCCATTAACCGTTTCGTGACGATTTGATTCACTGTCCAAAACAATGTCAACAATAGTCCGAGACCGAGAACGAGAAGTCCAAGCATGCCCGTTTCTAACATCGTCTGTGTGTTTGTATAATACGTACGCTTCACCGAAAAATTGACTTCCCAGTTCGCATCTTGATAGACCGACTGCAGTGGTAACGAAACACGGGCAAACTGATTGTCCTGCTCAATCGTCAAGCGTTGATGCGAGAGCGGACTGATAGAAAGTTTCGTTTTTGCCTGTACGCTCATCGCTGCCATGAAGTCTGGACCAATTTTTTGAATGAGGACAAGCGTGCCACCAGGTTCCCCAGTCCCATCACTTCTTACAATCGGGTGGCTCATGAACACGACGGGGCCGAAGTCTGTACCATATACCGCACTTTGTGTAACGCCAGACGAGTTGACGTAACGCACCAGTTCATTTGTGAAATCATTCTTCTCACTCTTACCGTCCAACTCATAAAATTGATTGAATTCGGAGTAGACGACCTCTCGATTTTCGTTGAGAAAAATCATCGCCCCAACCCCAAGATTGTCGAGCGTTTCTTCTCCCATATTGTTTTCAATAAACGATTCATTTTTGTTTTGAACGAAATCGTAGGCATTTGTCCAGACCGACCAATCGACAAGGATGCGCTCGAGCATGCTTCGATGATTGGCGAATACTTCTGTCACGCTCTCGATTTGATCGTGGGTCATCGCCTTGTCCTGTTCAATGCTCTTTTCTACGAAATACGGTTTGATGACAAACAGAATGACGCCAATGAAAAGTACGATGTTAATAGCAATCGCAATGAATAGTTTTGTTTGAACACGCAGGCCGACCACCCTCTTTCCCTAAGCTACTTTATTATTGTAGAACAGGATATCGGGATTCCCTTTTTTTCGCATGAAAAAAAGGATGGGTTGACCCATCCTTCAAATAATCTGTGTGAACGCCCGTGAACCGATATCTGTCCGGTAGAACGTATCCGGTAAATCGAGTTGTGCGATGGCTTCATAAACTGCTGTCTTCGCTTCAAGTAGCGTCGATTTCGTCGCTGTGATAACGAGCAAGCGACCACCGTTCCCAACGATTTGACCGTCCTGCTGTGCAGTTCCAGCGTGAAAGACGAGAACGTCCTGCGGGAGCGTCTCAAAACCAGACAACACTTGCCCGGTGACAGGTCGGTCCGGATAACCTTTCGCTGCGATGACGACCCCCATCGTATAACCCTCGACCCATTCAATCGAATATGGCTCTTTGCGGATGACCGTTTGAATCACGTCGAGGAGCGGTGATTTCAAATTCGGCAAAATAACTTCTGTCTCTGGGTCACCGAAGCGAGCATTAAATTCAATCACTTTTGGTCCGCTCGATGTCAAGATCAGTCCGGCGTATAAGAATCCTTCAAACGGAGTCCCTCGTTTGACCATCGTTTGAGCGAGGGGTTCGAGTACCGTCTTCACCGCTTCTTCATACACGTCCTCTGACAAATGCGGCATCGGACTGTAGGCACCCATACCACCTGTGTTCGGTCCCTTGTCACCGTCATAGGCACGTTTATGATCTTGTGACGTAATCATTGGAATGACACGCTCTCCCGAGACGAACGCCATGAGTGAAAATTCTTCCCCATCAAGGAACTCTTCAATGACGACCTGTGACTGTTGTCCGAATTTATCCGTTGTGAAAACATCACGTACCGCAGCTTCTGCCTCTTCCACTGTGAACGCGACCGTGACACCTTTTCCAGCAGCAAGACCGTCGGCTTTAACGACGAGCGGTGCTCCAAGTTTCTGAATATAGGAGAGCGCCGATTCTGCGTCCGTGAACGCTTCGTACGCTGCTGTCGGAATCCCTGCCTCCATCATGACCTCTTTTGCGAACGCTTTACTTCCTTCGAGCAGAGCCGCTGCTT
Source organism: Exiguobacterium sp. RM11 (assembly GCF_059821525.1). Taxonomy (NCBI): domain Bacteria; kingdom Bacillati; phylum Bacillota; class Bacilli; order Caryophanales; genus Exiguobacterium; species Exiguobacterium sp. RM11. Next base: position 2,356,397 of record NZ_CM187558.1, read on the forward strand.
TCGTCGGTCCAAAGATGTTCAATCCTTTAGCACAGAACGTATCGACGACCCCTGCCATTAAAGAAGACTCCGGTCCGACAATCGTCCATTCGATGTTCGTTTCTTCTGCGAACCGAGCAAGTGCCTCGACGTCTGTCTCATTGATCGATACACATGTCATACCTTCCATGAAGGCGTTACCTGGTGCAACGAAAACGTGATGTCCGTCTTGTTTTAATTTCCATGCGAGCGCATGCTCGCGTCCTCCTCGACCGATGACCATTACGTTCATGACGCGAACCCCTCTCAGTGTTTGAAATGTCTGACCGATGTGAACACCATTGTAATACCGTGACGGTTTGCCGCTTCAATCGATTCGGCATCGCGGATCGACCCACCTGGTTGGATGATGGCTGTAATGCCTGCCGCTGCTGCCGCTTCGACCGTGTCTGCCATTGGGAAGAACGCGTCACTTCCAAGCGCTGCGCCAGTCGCACGTTCACCTGCTTGTTCGAAAGCGATTTTTGCAGCTCCGACGCGGTTCATCTGTCCCGCTCCGATTCCAATCGTCGTCTCATCTTTCGCTACGACAATGGCGTTTGATTTCACGTGTTTGACGACGCGCCATGCGAGTTTCAAATCTTCCCATTCGGATGCTGTCGGGCGACGGTCCGTCACGATTTGGCAAGCTGCATCATCGAGTGTCATGTCGTCCCCATCTTGTACGAGTAATCCTCCAGCGACAGCTGTTAAGCGCATCCCTGTCATTTGACCCATATCCAACGTTAATAGACGAAGATTCTTTTTCTCTTTCAATCGTTCAAGTGCTGCTTCACTAAAGGATGGAGCAATGATGATCTCTAAAAAGATGTTACGAAGGGCATCTGCCGTTTCTACATCGACTTCGCGGTTCAAGGCAACGATCCCACCAAAAATAGAGACCGGGTCAGCCGCATGTGCACGCTCGAACGCCTGAGAAATCGTCCGTCCTACTGCGACACCACATGGGTTCATATGTTTGACGACGACAGCAGCCGGTTCGTTCAATTCGCTGAGTGCTTCAAGCGCCGCGTTCGTATCCTGAATGTTGTTATACGAAAGCTCTTTCCCGTGAAGTTGTGTCGCATTCGCGAGTGTCATCCCATCATACAATGGCGTTTTATAAAACGCTGCTTGTTGGTGCGGGTTTTCTCCGTAACGAAGGTCTTGAACTTTTTCATACGTGACCGTCAATTGTTCTGGGAAAGTTTCTCCGATTTGACGTCCTAAATAATCGGCGATCAATGCGTCATAAGCAGCCGTATGACGAAACGCTTTCGTCGCGAGACGTTGGCGTGTCTCAAATGATGTGCCCCCTTCACGTACTTCATCCGCAACGAGTGTATAGTCACTCGGATCAACGACAACCGTGACGCTCGCATGGTTTTTTGCAGCTGAACGCAACATGCTCGGTCCACCGATATCGATATTTTCAATCGCTTCTTCGTACGTCGTATTTTCTTTTGCAATCGTCTCTTTAAACGGATAAAGATTGACGACCACGTAATCGATTGGTTCGATATCATGGTCTTTCATTTGAGCGACATGTGTATCGAGGTCGCGACGTCCGAGCAATCCGCCGTGAACGAGTGGGTGTAACGTCTTGACACGACCATCTAACATTTCTGGGAACGATGTCACCTCAGAGATGTTTTTGACCGGTAAACCGGCTTTCTGGAGTGCCGCCTCGGTCCCTCCTGTCGAGATGAGTTCGATGCCCGCCTCATGTAGGACAGTTGCTAATTCCACAATTCCTGTTTTATCAGAAACACTTAATAATGCTCTCACTTGAAAACCTCCTGTTGATTCAACACTTGTTGTAATACGCGCGGATACAGTTGATGTTCAATCGCTTGAATGCGTCGTGTCGCTTCCGTGCGGTCGCATCCTTCAATCTCGACTGACGCTTGTGCGATGATCGGACCCGTGTCCATCCCCGCATCCACATAATGAACCGTCACGCCACTCGTCGACACGTTTGCGACAAGCGCCTGACCAATCGCATCTTTCCCCGGAAAGGCGGGCAAGAGTGAAGGATGAATGTTTATGATTCGGTTCGGATATGCGGATAGTAACACATTTCCGATCAAGCGCATATACCCTGCTAACACAATATAGTCCACTCGAAGCGAATCGAGAAGGACGAGGATTTCTTCCTCGAACTCCTCTTTAGACGCATACGTTTTCGGTGTGAAGGAAAAACTTGGAATCTCATGAAGCTCCGCACGGTCGAGAACCGTCGCTTCTGGTTTGTCCGTGACGAGTAGCACGCATTCGGCTGACAATTGTCCATCGGCAATCGCCTGCCAAATGGCTTCTGCATTACTCCCCGACCCTGATGCAAAGATGGCAAATCGTTTCATTGGTCCACTCCTGAGATTCGGATTCCTGGACGACTTTCGACTTTCCCGATTCGATGCGCTGTCTCACCAACACGTTCGAGCGCCGCTTCGACCAGTTCCACATCTTCTGCACGTACCGTAATCATATAACCAATGCCCATGTTGAAGACGTTGAACATTTCCTGTTTCGAGATGTTTCCGACTTGTTCGAGCCAGTCGAATACAGGAAGGCTTGGCCAACTCGATGCATCGAACGTGATCCCGAGTCCTTCCGGTAACATACGAGGGACATTCTCATAGAAGCCACCACCTGTGATGTGTGCCATTCCTTGTACTTTACCTGTCGAAATCGCCGCTTTCGCCGCTTCAGCGTAAATGCGTGTCGGAAGAAGCAACGCGTTCCCAAGTGTCGTATCGAGCATCGCAATTTCATCCGTATAGTGAAGACCTTGCGCTTCGACGATATGACGCACAAGAGAAAAACCGTTTGAATGAACCCCTGAAGAAGCAAGCCCTAGAACGACATCTCCATCCTGAATCGTCGAACCGTCGAGTAAATGCTCTTTCTCAACGACCCCGACCGCAAACCCGGCAATGTCATACTCCCCATCCGGGTACATTCCAGGCATCTCAGCCGTTTCTCCTCCGACGAGGGCACAACCGGCTTGGACACATCCTTCAGCGACCCCGGCGACGATGCGCTCGAGTTTAGCCGGCTCTGCTTTTCCTGTGGCGATATAGTCGAGAAAATAGAGCGGTTCTGCTCCATGAACGAGGCAATCGTTGACGCACATCGCGACGCAATCAATTCCAATCGTGTCATGTTGGTCGAGCGCGAAAGCCAACTTCAGTTTCGTCCCGACCCCATCCGTCCCACTCACGAGAATGGGATGTCTCATGTTCATCGAGCCGAGATCAATCATCGCCCCGAAACTACCGAGCCCTGTCATTACTTCTGGACGCATCGTCCGGGCAACATGACGTTTCATACGGGATACGGCCTCGTACCCTGCTTCTAAATTCACACCCGCTTGTTCATATCGAACGCTCATCGGTTTTCCCCCTTAAGCCTTTGTCTCTGTCACGAGTTCTGCAAGTTCAGTCGGATAAAGTCCCGTGAAGCATGCAGCACACTGCCCGCGTAACGCTCCTTCGAACGGACGATCGATGGCTTCGACCGTTCCATCCAATGTGAGAAACGCTAGTGAATCGGCACCAATCTCTTCTCTGATTTCTTCAACGGATTTGGTTGCCGCAATTAACTCTTCCTTCGTTGATGTATCGATTCCGTAATAGCATGGATGCTTGATTGGCGGTGACGTGATGCGCACATGCACTTCCGTCGCGCCTGCCTCTCGAAGCAAAGTGACGATTCTGCGGCTCGTCGTTCCTCGGACGATGGAATCATCGACCATAATGACCCGCTTCCCATTCACGACACCGCGTAACGCCGACAGTTTCATCTTCACGCCGCGCTCTCGTAATTCCTGAGAAGGTTGAATGAATGTCCGTCCGACATAACGGTTCTTAATAAGTCCCATCTCGTATGGGATTCCACTCGCTTCGGCATAACCGATTGCCGCGGAAATACTCGAGTCCGGCACACCCGTCACGACATCCGCTTCGACCGGCGCTTCTTCGAACATCTTTTTCCCCATGGCTTTACGCGCCGTATGCACGTTGATGCCGTCGATGATCGAGTCCGGACGTGAGAAGTAAATGTATTCCATCGAACACATCGCACGAACTGCCGCTTCACTGAAGCGTTCAGATGTGATGCCTTCATTCGTAATCATGAGTAACTCGCCTGGTTCAACATCTCGGACGTACGTCGCTCCAACGACGTCAAACGCACATGTCTCTGATGCGAAAACGTACGCACCGTCTTCCGTCTGCCCGAGTGACAAAGGACGTAACCCATGAACGTCGACTCCGACGTATAGGGCATCTTCTGTCAAAAATAAGAAGGCGAATGCTCCAACGAGACGAGCCAAGCTATCTGCAATGCGTTCTTTCAATGAATTACCGCGACTCCGCTTAATGAGATGGGCCACGACTTCCGTGTCGGACGTCGTCTGGAAGATCGCACCTTCCGCTTCGAGCATATGTTTCAACTCAGTCGCATTCACAAGGTTTCCGTTATGCGCCATCGCCAAATCACCTGTCAACGACTTGAAATGGAGCGGTTGAACGTTCTCGAGCGTGTTGCCGCCCGCTGTCGAGTAGCGTACGTGACCGATCGCATGATTCCCGGTGAGTGCGTCGAGAGACGTTTCGTCAAATACTTCGGTGACGAGTCCGAGTCCACGTTTCGCGTGGAGACGCTCTCCGTCTGCCGTTACGATTCCCGTTCCTTCTTGGCCACGGTGCTGCAAACTGTGAAGTCCGTAGTAGGCAAGGTGTGACGCTTCGATGTGACCGAACACACCGAAGACGCCACATTCCTCGTTCATGCCTCGGATGTCATATAACATGGAATAGCTCCTTCCCATACACGTTCCAACTCTTGCACATCCATTTCAATCAAGCGGTCGCTCGCGCGAACGACAACGGTTGCCGCTTCTGTGACCGTACCGATTGCCGTTCCGTTCGTCATGCTCGCGAATGCCTCGGCTTTCGTTTGCTCGACTGTCACGAGGAAGCGTGACTGGGATTCACTAAATAGCCCAGTGACGAGATCTGTATCGATTGTGACGTCGACACCGAACCCTGTTCCGAAAACGAGTTCTGGTAACGCTGCCGCAAGACCACCTTCTGACACATCGTGTGCCGCCGTGACAAGACCTTCACGAATCGCTTGAAGTAATGCTTTCTGCGTCTGACGTTCTTCCTGAAGGTCGAGTGTCGGCGCATGTCCGCTCACTTTTCCATCCTGCAACATTTGAAGGGCACTCCCCCCAAATTCTGCTTTTGTCTCTCCGAGTAAGAAGACGACGTCTCCGGCTTGTTTCGCAAACGATGTCGTAATGTGCTCTGGCTTCTCAATGAGACCGACCATTCCAACGACCGGTGTCGGATAAATGGCTTGTCCGTTCGATTCGTTGTACAACGATACGTTTCCACCAATCACAGGTGTATCGAGCGTCCGGCACGCTTCCGCCATTCCTTCAACGGCTTGGTCGAGCTGCCAGAACCCTTCCGGTTTATCCGGGCTTCCGAAGTTGAGACAGTCCGTCAAAGCAAGAGGCTCTGCACCACTTGCGACGATGTTACGTGCCGCTTCAGCGACAGCGATTGCCCCACCGACACGCGGGTCGAGATAGACGTATTTCGCGTTACAGTCGGTCGTCATCGCGAGCGACTTCTCCGTCTCACGAATGCGGATGACCGCAGCATCACTGCCCGGTGCGACGACTGTCGATGTTTGAACCATATGGTCGTATTGCTCATACACCCAACGTTTCGAAGCGATACTTGGCATCGCAAGAACGTCTTTCCATGTCGCCATCACATCTTCGACGATTGGTGTAACAGGACTCATGGCTTGGAAAGCTTCGTAGTAGGCTGGTACTTTTGAAGGTTTATGATAGACAGGAGCGTCTTCGGCGAGCGCATCGACCGGTACTTCGGCTGCGACTTCTCCTTGGTGAACGAGGCGAAGCACTTTCTCTTCGATGACCTCGCCGACTTTGATCGCGTGAAGTCCCCACTTCGTCACGATCGCTTCAATCTCGTCTTCATGTCCGGCTTTGACAACGAGAAGCATCCGTTCTTGTGATTCCGATAGCATCATCTCGTAAGGCGTCATGCCTGTCTCACGTTGCGGGACGAGGTCTAAATTCATCTCGATCCCCATGCCGGCTTTTGAGGCCATCTCCGCTGAAGAAGATGTCAATCCAGCTGCCCCCATGTCTTGAATCCCGACAAGCGCCGGGTGTTTGATGACTTCAAGACACGCTTCAATCAATAACTTCTCCATGAACGGGTCTCCGACTTGTACGGCTGGGCGTTTCTCGTCCGCGTCTTCCCCGAGTTCTTCAGAGGCGAATGTGGCACCATGGATTCCGTCGCGCCCTGTCGTCGCTCCGACATACATGACCGAGTTCCCGACACCTTCTGCGATTCCTTTTTGAATATCTTCATGACGGATGAAACCAACGCACATCGCGTTGACGAGTGGGTTCCCTGAGTAGGCTGGATCGAATGCGACTTCGCCACCTACAGTCGGGATGCCGACACAGTTTCCGTAACCGGCAATGCCTGACACGACATGACCGAATAAATGTTTCACACGTGATTCGTTCAAATCTCCGAAACGGAGTGAGTTCAATAATGCAATCGGACGGGCACCCATCGAGAAGATGTCACGGATGATTCCGCCCACCCCAGTCGCCGCCCCTTGATAAGGTTCAATCGCTGACGGGTGGTTATGACTCTCGATTTTAAAGGCGACAGCTTGACCGTCTCCGATATCGACGATTCCTGCCCCTTCTCCTGGTCCTTGTAAGACGTGCTTTCCGGTTGTAGGAAACTTCCGGAGCACAGGTTTCGAGTTTTTGTACGAACAGTGTTCAGACCACATGACCGAGAAGAGACCGATTTCTGTATAGTTTGGCTCCCGGCCAAGCAGTGAGACGACGAGTGCGTATTCGTCGTCCGATAATCCCATCGTGGCATAAATCTTTTCATCGCGGATTTGCATAGCTGTCGGTTCAGTTGTAAGTAACATGTCGTGCCCCCCATTTTACAATTGACGTGAATAACCGTTTACCGTCTTCTCCACCGAGCAATGCTTCGACCGCACGCTCTGGGTGTGGCATCATGCCGAGTACGTTTCCTGCTTCGTTCGTGATGCCGGCGATATGTTCGACCGATCCGTTCGGGTTCTCTTTATAGGTGAACGCAATCTGACCATTTGTCTTCAATGTCTCGAGTGTCGCCTCGTCACAGTAGTAGTTGCCCTCACCGTGTGCGATTGGCACGCGAATCGTTTCCTGTGCCGCATAGTCACTTGTGAACATCGTCTCATTATTTTCGACGACGAGTTCGACAGTCTTACACATGAATTTCAAATCACGATTTCGCATCAACACGCCTGGGAGGAGTCCCGCTTCGACAAGTACTTGGAATCCGTTACATACCCCAAGCACCGGACGTCCTTCTTCTGCGAAACGTTTTACCTCAGCCATAATCGGTGAAAATTGGGCGATTGACCCGCAACGCAAGTAATCTCCATATGAGAAGCCACCTGGTAAGAGCACCCCATCGAACCCTTCAAGTGAGGTTTCTGTATGGAACACGTATTCCGCTTCTTCCCCGAGCACGTCTTTTACCGCATGATACATGTCGAGGTCACAGTTTGATCCTGGAAAGACGATGACCGCGAACTTCATGCAAGTACCCCCATCTCGATTTCATAATTCTCAATGACCGTGTTGACGAGTAATTTCTCACACATCTCTTTAACCATGTCTTCTGTCGTTTCGTCAGCGACCTGAAGCTCGATGACTTTCCCGATACGGACCGATTCAATTCCAGCGAATCCAAGATGCTCGAGTCCGCCTTTCACAGCTACTCCTTGTGGGTCAAGTACACTTTCACGTAATGTCACATACACGTTTACTTTTTTCATTGTCCATTTCCCCCTATGCGTGTTAACAATTGTCCATACGTCTCAGTCAAAGAACCTAAATCGCGACGGAATACGTCCTTATCCAACTTTTGTTTTGACTCTTTGTCCCATAGTCGGCACGTGTCTGGTGAAATCTCATCGGCCAAGATGATAGTTCCGTCCACTTTCCCAAATTCTAGTTTGAAATCAATCACGTCAATGCCATGTTGACCGAAGAAATCGAGTAATACATCGTTTACCCAAAGACCAAGTTGTCGCAATGTTTCGACTTCTTTGTGTGTAGCGACTTGCAACAAACGGATATGGTCTTCTGTAAGGAGTGGATCCCCAAGAGCATCATCCTTATAGTAGAACTCGACGATCGGTGCAAGGAGTGGTGTCCCTTCTTCCCAACCGAGTCGTTTCGCCAGGCTTCCAGCCGCTACGTTTCGGACAACCACTTCTAACGGAATGATGTCAACACGGCGTACCAACTGTTCTCGCTCTGAGATTCGTTTGATAAAGTGCGTCGGAATCTTGTTGTCATGCATCAATTCGAACAGCTGTGTCGTGATGGCGTTGTTCAGGATCCCCTTCCCATCAATCGACTCTTTCTTCTCTCCATTGAATGCTGTCGCATCGTCTTTATAATATACGCGAAGCACACCCGCTTCTTCTGTCTCAAATAACGCTTTCGCTTTGCCTTCATAAATTGCTTTCATCTGAACCGTCCCCCTTAAAAGTGAGAGGGGCATATCGCCCCTCAACGATTACAAACCACAGCGTTCAAAAATTGTATCGACACGGCGTACGTGATAACGCGGATCGAACAATTCATCGAGCTCTTCACTCGTAAAGAGTGCGCCCATTTCTTTATCCTCTTCAATCAATGTTCGGAACATCGTCTCTTCTTCCCACGCTTGCATCGCCTTCGGTTGAACCGCGTCATATGCAGCTTCACGCGACCAGCCTTTCTCGATGAGACCGAGCAGAATACGTTGCGAGAAGATAATCCCGAACGTACGGTCCATGTTGCGACGCATGTTATCTGGGAAGACCGTCAAGTTCTTCACGATATTGCCGAAGCGATTCAACATATAGTTGAGAAGAATCGTCGCATCCGGAATAATGATGCGTTCTGCTGACGAGTGCGAGATGTCACGCTCATGCCAAAGCGGAACGTTTTCGTAAGCCGTCATCATATGACCGCGAATGACACGCGCAAGACCCGTCATGTTTTCAGAACCGATTGGGTTTCGTTTATGCGGCATCGCCGACGATCCTTTTTGCCCTTTTGCGAAGAACTCTTCTACTTCACGTGTCTCTGTCTTTTGAAGACCGCGAATCTCGGTAGCCATCTTTTCAATCGATGTCGCAATCAAAGCGAGCGTCGACATATACTCGGCATGACGGTCACGTTGGAGCGTCTGTGTCGAGATCGGTGCAGCTTGGATTCCGAGCTTGTCACACACATATGATTCGATGAATGGGTCGATATTCGCAAACGTCCCGACGGCTCCGCTCATTTTCCCAAACTCAATCGTTTCGCGTGCTGCCATGAAACGTTTCTTGTTCCGCTTCATTTCTTCATACCAAAGGGCAAGCTTCAAACCGAACGTTGTCGGCTCTGCGTGCACACCGTGTGTACGTCCCATCATGATGTCATATTTATGTGCTTTTGCTTTTTCTGCAAGAATGCCGATGAAGCGATCTAAATCGGCTTCTAAAATATCATTCGCCTGCTTGATTAAATACGAGAGCGCCGTATCGACGACATCCGTCGACGTCAATCCGTAGTGTACCCACTTCTTCTCTTCTCCGAGTGTCTCGGAAACGGCACGGGTGAACGCAATCACATCGTGACGCGTCTCTTGTTCAATTTCTAAAATACGATCAACATCAAACGATGCTTTGTCCCAAAGGACTTGTACATCTTCTTTCGGGATAATCCCAAGTTCACTCCAAGCCTCACACGCGTAAAGCTCAACTTTTAACCAAGCCTCGAACTTATTTTGATCGGTCCAAATGTTCGCCATCTCTGGGCGGGTGTAGCGTGAAATCATAAAACGGTCTCCTTCCAAATTGCCAGTTGTTCGATGGTATGAAGCGCATCCTCGACTGTGTCACCGAGAACATTCAAGTGTCCCATCTTGCGACCCGTCTTCGCTTCATCTTTTCCATACAGATGTAGTTTAACATTCGATGGCAATGCTTTGACATTGAGTCGTTGCATATGTTCGCCGAGAAGATTGACCATGACGACCGGAGTGGTCAGTGTCGTTCGTCCGAGACGCATCCCTGTCACGGCTCGAATGTGTTGTTCAAATTGTGAGGTCTCACATGCATCGATCGTGTAATGTCCAGAATTATGTGGACGTGGTGCGAGTTCGTTTACGTAAAGGCGACCATTTGGCATGACAAACAACTCGACAGCGAGTGTTCCCATCAACCCGATGTGGTCTGCGAGTTGAAGTGCGAGATGTCTCGCATCTTCTTGAATCTCATCAGCGACACGAGCCGGTACGATGGATAGATGTAGAATGTTGTTATGATGAATATTTTCACTGATTGGGAACGTCGACGTTTCTTCTTCTCCACGTGTCACAATGACCGAGATTTCTTTTTCAAACGGCAACCAAGCTTCAGCGACATATTCTTGTTCCGTGAACTGTTCAATGAATGCCTGAACATCCTGTTCCGTCCGAATGACTGTCTGCCCTTTTCCGTCATAACCGAAGCGACACGTTTTGACGACAAATGGCAACCCAAGCTTTTCTTTCGCCTCCCGAACATCTCGAACGGTACGGACTGAAACATAAGGTGCGACTCGTAGTCCCGCAGATTCAATCATTTGTTTTTCTAAGATGCGATGTTGCGTCGCTTTCAATACATCCATTCCTTGTGGACATTTTTCTTCAATCGCAGCAATCATCTCTGTGTCGATATTCTCAAATTCGTATGTCACGATGTCAGAACGGTCGGCGAGTTTCTTTGCGGCGTCGACATCATCAAATGAGGCAACAATGGAATCTGCCACTTGAGCAGTCGGTGCATGTGGGTTTGGATCGAGACAAAGTGTCGTATACCCCATTGCACTCGCACTAAGAGACATCATCCGTCCAAGTTGTCCTCCACCTAAAATTCCGATTTTCATCAGACCAACTCCTCCGTTCCTCGCATCGCCATCTCTTGTTTTTTCTCCCGAAATGCATCAAGTCGATTTGTAATGTCTGTGGAGTGAATGCTAAGAATTTGAGCAGCAAGTAATCCTGCATTTGTCGCTCCCGCTTTACCAATCGCAACAGTTGCTACTGGAACTCCTGCAGGCATCTGAACAATCGAGAGTAGCGAATCCATTCCATTGAGAGCTTTAGACTGAACTGGGACACCGATGACAGGAAGTGTCGTTTTCGCAGCTACCATTCCAGGGAGGTGGGCTGCTCCACCAGCACCCGCAATGATTACTTGAATGCCTCTGCCTCGTGCCTCTTCAGCATATTCGAACATAAGGTCTGGTGTACGGTGAGCTGATACGACTTGTTTTTCATATGGAATCTGTAACTCATCTAACATGTCACATGTATGTTTCATCGTCTCCCAGTCAGATGAACTACCCATGATTACTCCAACTACTACGTTCATTCCAAATGTCCCCCTTACAAAAAGAAATCCCTAAACCGAGCAATCAGTTTAGGGTATAGGCATGACAAATACACGTCAGCTACACCCCATAGTCTGATCAGAATCGGTGATCAGGTAGAAACTTGCAAGCCATTTCCTTGCGATTATATGGAGCACTATTTATTTTTCCTATCTCACACGCCTATCGTACCTTGTTCTTTGAAAACATGTCAATAAACTGCGAACATTTTAATTGTCTGAATATTTATCGTTCGCTTTTTGGATATAAGAAGAATCTTCTCTATGTATCCTGTATTCTATTATAAAAGGGGGAGTTAGATGAATTACATATCAAGTCTTCGGGAAGTGATTGGCAACCGTCCGATCATCAGCGTTGGAGCGACCATTTTGGTCATCAACCAAAAACAAGAGGTACTGATGCAATTCCGATCGGATACACTTGACTGGGGTTTACCAGGAGGATCGATGGAGCTCGGAGAAACGTTGGAAGAAGTCGCTGCACGAGAATTAAAAGAAGAAACTGGACTTTTCGCTAAGCAATTTGAATTCATTCAAGTCTTTTCCGGTCCAGATGGTTACTTTAAATATCCGAACGGCGATGAAACATACGGTGTCATCCATTTATATCAGGCAAAAGGAGTACATGGAGAACTTCTGATGGAAGACGGTGAAAGCCTCGCTCTTGAATACTTTAGTAAAGAGAATCTTCCTAAAAAGATAGAAAAACGAGCTAAAACTTTATTGGATGCGCTTGGAGACCGATGCTTTGAACGCGAGCATTCATTTTAAGATATAAAAAAGCCGTCACACAGATAGTGTGACGGCTTGGCATTAGGATTCTTTAGAGACGCATTCAAATAAAATCGATTGATGGGAATGGACAGGTTCATCTTTGGCTCCCGTTTGCTCAAAGACGGGCTTTTCAATGCGGCGTATAGGACGATAACCCATTTCATTGATTCGATCTAAACATTCGCTGACCGTTTCATTTGGTTCGACATATACTTTGATCTTCTTAGCCATTTCTTACGTCCTCTCTTCCACTAGACTAAATCGATGATAAGAAAAAACGGCGGCCCTTGAGCGAATGCTCCAGAACCACCGTTTGCCTGGCAACGTCCTATCCTCACAGGGGGAGATCCCCCAACTACTTTCGGCGCTGAGACGCTTAACTTCCGTGTTCGGCATGGGAACGGGTGTGGCCGTCTCGCTATCGCCACCAGACTTTAGGGCTTGTTCCCTGAAAACTGAGGATTCATCAACACAAACCGTTAGACTAGATCAAAGCCTCGACCGATTAGTATCATTCAGCTCCACGTGTCACCACGCTTCCACCCATGACCTATCTACCTCATCGTCTCTGAGGGGTCTTTCTTGATTGCTCAAAGGGAAATCTCATCTCGGAGGGGGCTTCATGCTTAGATGCTTTCAGCACTTATCCCGTCCGCACGTAGCTACCCAGCGATGCTCCTGGCGGAACAACTGGTACACCAGCGGTGCGTCCATCCCGGTCCTCTCGTACTAAGGACAGCTCTCCTCAAATTTCCTGCGCCCACGACGGATAGGGACCGAACTGTCTCACGACGTTCTGAACCCAGCTCGCGTACCGCTTTAATGGGCGAACAGCCCAACCCTTGGGACCTACTCCAGCCCCAGGATGCGATGAGCCGACATCGAGGTGCCAAACCTCCCCGTCGATGTGGACTCTTGGGGGAGATCAGCCTGTTATCCCCAGGGTAGCTTTTATCCGTTGAGCGATGGCCCTTCCATGCGGAACCACCGGATCGACTAAGCCCGACTTTCGTCCCTGCTCGACTTGTAGGTCTCGCAGTCAAGCTCCCTTCTGCCTTTGCACTCTTCGAATGATTTCCAACCATTCTGAGGGAACCTTTGGGCGCCTCCGTTACTGTTTAGGAGGCGACCGCCCCAGTCAAACTACCCGCCTGACACGGTCCTCCAGCCGGATTACGGCTGCGAGTTAGAGACTCTATACGCAAAGGGTGGTATCCCAAGGGTGTCTCCACCGAAGCTGGCGCTCCGGCTTCACAAAC
>NZ_CM187558.1:2375000-2377500 GCF_059821525.1 Exiguobacterium sp. RM11
GCTCTCCTCAAATTTCCTGCGCCCACGACGGATAGGGACCGAACTGTCTCACGACGTTCTGAACCCAGCTCGCGTACCGCTTTAATGGGCGAACAGCCCAACCCTTGGGACCTACTCCAGCCCCAGGATGCGATGAGCCGACATCGAGGTGCCAAACCTCCCCGTCGATGTGGACTCTTGGGGGAGATCAGCCTGTTATCCCCAGGGTAGCTTTTATCCGTTGAGCGATGGCCCTTCCATGCGGAACCACCGGATCGACTAAGCCCGACTTTCGTCCCTGCTCGACTTGTAGGTCTCGCAGTCAAGCTCCCTTCTGCCTTTGCACTCTTCGAATGATTTCCAACCATTCTGAGGGAACCTTTGGGCGCCTCCGTTACTGTTTAGGAGGCGACCGCCCCAGTCAAACTACCCGCCTGACACGGTCCTCCAGCCGGATGACGGCTGCGAGTTAGAGACTCTATACGCAAAGGGTGGTATCCCAAGGGTGTCTCCACCGAAGCTGGCGCTCCGGCTTCACAAACTCCCACCTATCCTGTACATCGCGTACAAAGCCTCAATATCAGGCTGTAGTAAAGCTCCATGGGGTCTTTCCGTCCTGTCGCGGGTAACCTGCATCTTCACAGGTACTATGATTTCACCGGGTCTCTCGTTGAGACAGTGCCCAAATCGTTACGCCTTTCGTGCGGGTCGGAACTTACCCGACAAGGAATTTCGCTACCTTAGGACCGTTATAGTTACGGCCGCCGTTTACTGGGGCTTCGGTTCAGTGCTTCTCTTGCGATGACACATCCCCTTAACCTTCCAGCACCGGGCAGGCGTCAGCCCCTATACTTCATCTTGCGATTTAGCAGAGACCTGTGTTTTTGCTAAACAGTCGTTTGGGCCTATTCACTGCGGCTTATGTTGCCATAAGCGTCCCTTCTCCCGAAGTTACGGGACCATTTTGCCGAGTTCCTTAACGAGAGTTATCCCGCGCGTCTTAGAATTCTCATCTCGCCTACCTGTGTCGGTTTGCGGTACTGGCGCCGACCTCCTCACTAGAGGCTTTTCTTGGCAGCGTGAAATCCGGTGCTTCGCCCTACGGGCTCCACGTCACAGCTCAACCTTGTATGCCGGGCGGATTTGCCAACCCGACGGCCTCGCTGCTTGTCCGTGCACTTCCAGTCGCACGGTCACCTTATCCTTCTGCGTCCCCCCATCGTTCAAACGGTGGTACGGCGGTACAGGAATATCGACCTGTTGTCCATCGCCTACGCCTTTCGGCCTCGGCTTAGGTCCAGACTAACCCTGAGCGGACGAGCCTTCCTCAGGAAACCTTAGGCTTTCGACGGAGGGGATTCTCACCCCTCTTTTCGCTACTCACACCGGCATTCTCACTTCCAAGCGCTCCACGGCTCCTCACGATACCGCTTCACTGCTGCTTGGAACGCTCTCCTACCATCCCTTACGGGATCCATAGCTTCGGTGGTATGTTTAGCCCCGTTACATTTTCGGCGCGGCGCCACTCGACTAGTGAGCTATTACGCACTCTTTGAATGGTGGCTGCTTCTAAGCCAACATCCTAGTTGTCTGTGCAGCGCCACATCCTTTTCCACTTAACATACACTTGGGGACCTTAGCTGATGGTCTGGGCTGTTTCCCTCTCGACTACGGATCTTATCACTCGCAGTCTGACTCCCGAGTACAAGTTGCTGGCATTCGGAGTTTGACTGAATTCGGTAACCCTGTGGGGGCCCCTAGTCCAATCAGTGCTCTACCTCCAGAACTCTTCACCTCGAGGCTAGCCCTAAAGCTATTTCGGAGAGAACCAGCTATCTCCAGGTTCGATTGGCATTTCACCGCTACCCACACCTCATCCCCGCACTTTTCAACGTGCGTGGGTTCGGACCTCCAGTCAGTGTTACCTGACCTTCATCCTGGACATGGGTAGATCACCTGGTTTCGGGTCTACGACGACGGACTGATGCGCCCTGTTCAGACTCGCTTTCGCTGCGGCTCCGCCTCATCGGCTTAACCTCGCCCGCCATCGTAACTCGCCGGTTCATTCTACAAAAGGCACGCCATCACCCGTGAACGGGCTCTGACTACTTGTAGGCATACGGTTTCAGGATCTGTTTCACTCCCCTTCCGGGGTGCTTTTCACCTTTCCCTCACGGTACTGGTTCACTATCGGTCACTAGGAAGTATTTAGCCTTGGGAGATGGTCCTCCCGGATTCCGACGGGGTTTCACGTGTCCCGCCGTACTCAGGATCCACTCTGGAGGGGATGGGGTTTCGGCTACAGGGCCGTCACCTTCTCTGGCCGACCTTTCCAGGTCGTTCACCTACCCTATCCCTTTGTAACTCCGTATAGAGTGTCCTACAACCCCAGGAAGCATGCTTCCTGGTTTGGGCTGTTCCCGTTTCGCTCGCCGCTACTCAGGGAATCGAATTTTCTTTCTCTTCCTCCGGGTACTTAGATGTTTCAGTTCCCCGGGTGTGCCTCACGCCACGCTATGTA
>NZ_CM187558.1:2380000-2510000 GCF_059821525.1 Exiguobacterium sp. RM11
CCGAACGACGTCTTTTCTTATTGGAAGATGATCGGAAAGCCCACCAAACGAAAAGGGTATGTCGATGGCATGATTCTGCATTACGGAAAGGTCACCTCAGGAATCGGTGGCGGCTTATGCCAACTATCTAACCTCATTTATTGGATTACACTTCATAGTCCATTGACTGTAACTGAGCGTTATCGTCATAGCTACGACGTGTTTCCTGATTATCGAAGAGACCAACCATTCGGAAGTGGCGCTACATGCTCTTACAATTATCTCGATCTACAAATTACAAATCAAACCGCACAAACGTATCAACTCCTTCTATATATAGAGGGAGATTATCTCGTAGGTGAATGGCGCTCTACCATCCCGAATAAAGAGCAGTATCGTATATATGAAGAAAACCATCATTTTACACGTGAGTGGTGGGGAGGGACAATACGACACAATCAGATTTTCAGAGAGGTTACTTCAATGAATGGGACTCATCTCCGAAACGAATTCATTACAGAGAATCATGCCATCACGATGTATGATCCTTTCCTACCCGAAAATACTGCATACAAAAAAGCCGACTCTTAATGGAAGAGCCGGCTTTTCAAATGAACTTATGCGTGTGGTAAGAACATGAAGTATGCCAAGAAGATGATTAACATCCCATACATGATTGGATGAATTTCTTTCGTCTTGCCTTTCGCGATCATCATGAGTGGGTAAAGGATGAACCCAAGCCCAATTCCTGTTGCGATTGAAGATGTCAAAGGCATCATAATGATCGTCAAGAAAGCTGGTACGGCGATTTCGATTTTCTTCCAATCGATATCAAGAAGAGCCGAAGCCATGAGCACACCGACAATGATTAATGCAGGAGCCGTAACCGGCGCTGTTACAACCGCCAATAGAGGTGAGAAGAACAATGCTAAACCGAAGAACAATCCTGCGAACACCGCCGTCAAACCTGTACGTCCACCTGCAGCAACACCAGCTGACGATTCAACATATGAAGTCGCTGTAGATGTTCCGAAGATCGCACCCGCTACCGTTGCTGTCGAATCAGCCATTAACGCCTTACTTGCGCGCGGTACTTTGTTTTCTTTCATGATTCCTGCTTGACGCGCCACGGCAACGAGCGTACCAGCCGTATCAAAGAAATCGATGAAGAAGAACGTTAAGATGACAATCAGCATTTGGAGCGTGAATACGTCACTGAAGTTGATGAACGCTTGACCAAATGTTGATGACATGCTCGGTGGCATTGACACCACATCAGAGATTGCCGTCGGAGTCGGAACGAGACCGAAGATCATACCAACGATTGCTGTCAACAACATCCCGATGAAGATTCCACCTTTTACATCACGCGCCATGAGCAAGGCACTGACAACAAGTCCAAATACAGCGAGAAGTGTTGTGCCAGTTCCAAGTGAACCGAGACTTACGAGTGTCGCTTCGTTCGCTACAACAATCCCTGCATTCTTCAATCCGATGAAAGCGATAAAGAAACCAATCCCTGCTGCGACCGCCATTTTGAGTGGCGCTGGAATCGCGTTGACAATCGTTTCGCGAATTCCTGAGAGCGTCAATACGATGAAGAAGAGACCTGATACGAGTACACCTGACAAAGCCGTTTGCCATGGGATACCCATCCCGATGACGACACTATATGCGAAGAACGCGTTGAGGCCCATGCCCGGCGCAATCGCAATTGGATAGTTCGCGAGAAGCCCCATCGTCAATGAACCGACTAACGCAACAAGTCCTGTTGCGACGAAGACCGCCCCTGTATCCATACCCGCTGCCCCGAGAACGTTTGGGTTAACGAAAAGGATGTACGCCATTGCGAGGAACGTTGTGAATCCTGCAATCAATTCAGTACGGACACTCGTTCCAAGTGCTGTGAGTTGGAAGTAACGATCAATCCGACTCGTTGTAGGTTGTTGCTGTTCTTGCTTGAGCTGTGTGCTCATTTGTTTTCCTCCTTGTACTCGCCGTAAAACGAGAAAAGGCCCCCGGCAAATGACCGAGGACCCCACGCGAAACATACGAGGGCATACACCCTCATCCATGTCTCGCCGTAGTGAAATCATTTAAGGTGATTTCGTAGAGACTCTCGGGCCATATCCCCGACATTATACGGCAAAATATTTTATAATTGTTCGGTTATAATAAGAACGTTCTTATCGTATCAGCGTGAAAATAGAATGTCAACTAAATTCACGGATTTTACATCTTAAAAAAACTTTAATGTTCGGTTTTAAGACAAAAACAGAGGGTGTGAGCCCTCTGTTTGGCTTATTCCCATTCGATTGTTGCAGGCGGCTTAGACGTAATGTCATACAGCACACGGTTGACGTGGCTGACTTCATTGACGATACGGACAGAGATTTTCTCAAGTACATCCCATGGAATGCGCGCCCAATCAGACGTCATCCCATCAATTGATGTAACTGCACGGACGCCGACTGCATAGTCGTACGTACGCTCGTCACCCATAACTCCAACTGAGCGAATCGGCGTGAGTACCGTGAAGTATTGCCAGATATCTCTTTCAAGACCTGCTTTCTTCACTTCTTCACGCAAAATCGCATCAGATTCACGGACAATTTCGAGTTTCTCTTCCGTGATTTCACCAAGTACACGAATTCCTAGACCCGGGCCTGGGAATGGCTGGCGCCACACGATATAGTCAGGAAGACCGAGCTCAGTACCGAGCGCACGGACTTCATCTTTAAAGAGCGTGTCGAGTGGCTCGATCAATGTGAAGTTCATGTCTTCTGGCAATCCACCGACATTATGATGTGATTTGATCGTTTGCGCTGTATCTGTCCCACTCTCGATAATGTCTGTATAGAGCGTTCCTTGTGCGAGGAAGTCCATGTCGACAAGTTTCGATGCTTCTTCATCAAATACATAGATGAACTCGTTTCCGATAATCTTACGTTTTTGTTCAGGATCCGACACACCAGCCAACTTCGTCAAGAAACGTTCCTGCGCATCGATTTTAATGACCTTCATGTTAAATCCGTCAGCGAACGTCTTCATGACACTATCCGCTTCTCCTTTACGAAGGAGACCGTGGTCGACGA
The DNA here is from genome assembly GCF_059821525.1 of Exiguobacterium sp. RM11. Lineage (NCBI taxonomy): Bacteria > Bacillati > Bacillota > Bacilli > Caryophanales > Exiguobacterium > Exiguobacterium sp. RM11. The sequence continues at coordinate 2,383,075 of NZ_CM187558.1, forward strand.
ACATACACGTCAATTGATCACCGATTGCGCGATGCACAAGTGCCGCAACTACAGAAGAGTCGACGCCACCTGAAAGGGCACAAAGTACTTGCTTGTCGCCGACGATTTCACGAATCTTTTCGACTTCGAGGTCAATAAAGTTTTCCATTGACCATTCACCTTTAGCACCACACACTTCATAGATGAAGTTTTTCAAGATGTCGTTCCCGTACTCCGAGTGACGAACCTCTGGATGATATTGAACGCCATACATTTTCAACTCATCGTTTTTAATCGAAGCGACCGGGCAAGATGGGTTCGTTCCGTCAACGATGAATCCTTCAGGCGCTTCCATGACGAGGTCGCCGTGGCTCATCCAGACTGTATGCTCGACTGGGAGACCCTTGTAGATGGCTGATGCTTCCGGCGTTGAGAACAATGTCGCTTTTCCATATTCACGGTGCGCGGCACGTTCGACACGACCACCAAAATGATGCGTCATGAGCTGCATGCCGTAACAGATTCCGAAGATTGGAATACCTAATTCGAAAATTTCTGGGTCACAACGATATGCACCTTCTGCGTATACGCTGTTCGGTCCACCAGAGAAGATGATGCCGACTGGGTTCAATTCGCGAATCTCCGCTGCAGTCATTTTATGTGAATGCAACTCACTGTATACGCCAAGGTCACGGACACGACGCGTGATCAATTGGTTATACTGTCCACCAAAATCGAGCACCAAAATCATTTCTTGTTCTACTTTCACGAAATCTCCACCTTTCTGCCTTCTCCTCAAAAAAAGGACGAGCCTCTCCCCAGATTATCCAAACCGAAGAAGAAGCACGCCCTTTTCTTTGTATACGAAACGTGCTCCTTCATAGTCGGTCCATTTACGGTGGTCCGGTAGAGACTCTCGCGCCAATTCACGAGTATATACGAAGGAATGCCATGTTCAATTATCTAACTAATGCGTCTATCTTACTTGATGCATCCCGCCACTTCAACTCATAATTCTACGAATCATGATTTTCCAATATTCTTTATATTTTGAATTCGGTTCTTGTTCGGCATAAACCGCTTGTTCGAACAAATCCGTCAAGCGCGTCATGTCGTTCGTTTCGTAATAGGCATCGACTTCTTTGGCAAGCTCCGACGGCGTACGCCCCTCAACTTTAAATCCGTTCGCACGAAGTCGCTTCACCAAATAACGATGCATCGATACGAGACTACCGTCTGTGAGCGGACGACTCATCCACCAGACGTACATAATTTGTCGCTCAATGATTTTCCGGTTCCAAATGACAACGGCCACGAGGAATAGAATGACGATCCACCCCCATACAGGGATACTGCGAGACTCTTCTTGTACCTCACCTGTTGTGACATCATCGATCAACAAATCTTCTTGAGGACGATTTTGCGCGCTGTTGTCTTGCGTCGCCTGCGGATCATTCGTTGCCGGTGTCGTGTCATCTGTGTCCGTTTCTCGTTCCATCTGTAGTAAGTTAGCGTCCGAGAAACTGATGGTTGCCTCTAACGGGACCCAACCTGCACCTTCAATAAAGTATTCGACCCACGAATGGGCGTGACGGTTACGAATCGTATGCTCTTCCTCACCTTGAACAACTCCTCGCGTATCACCCATCGTAAAACCTTTTACCCATCGTGTTGGGATTCCATTCGCCCGTAATAAGACGGCTGCTGACGTAGAAAAGTTATCACAATACCCAATCTGTGTGTCGAACAAGAATTGGTCAACATAATCGGTTTCCCCTTCTGGTTGCGCGACATCTTCAGTATCGTATTGAAATTCTCCGTTCCGAAAATACGCTTCTACCGCTTCTGCTTTCTCATTTGGAGTTTCACTTTCAGCGGTAATCTCCGTAGCCAAGTCACGTACACGATCCGGTAAAGAATCCGGTAGTTGCAAATAGACCTGCTCTTCCTCTTCTGTCAGGGATGTTACCTCTTCATTTAAGGCAAGTTGCTCTTCTGAGAAAGCCGGTACACTGTAGCGAAGTTGAATCGTTCGCGGTGTCGCTTGATTTTCGTTTTCAAACACAATTTTCCCGGACGGTTGGATTGTGATGGTCTCGTTCGGAAAAGCTTGTTCGATATCTCCGACCCGAAATTCAGTGCCTGACTCTGTTTCCGTCGCTTGAGGATACTCTCCCCCATACGGAACGAATGTTTGACGACGATCAAAACGCAAAAGCGCCTGCTCCGGGGTTGTATCTACTTCAGAGTCGACCAATTGCCCCCGATTATAGTTAGAATCTAAAACAGGTGCCTCAATCCAACCTTTTCCTGTATAGATGGCTTTTGATTCGATTCGCCAGTAGCGAGCCGGTACGCCTCGCGCGATAAAGACAATGCTATCATCCTGTTCAAATGGGCCGCCTAGCGCCTCATCGTTCACACCATATCCTACGCGACCTGGTCCGTTCCCATCACCTTCTGTTGTCGCATTTCGGAAACTCGTTGTGATTCGGTCGGACCAGTCTCCTTCTAGTGTCGGGGAGGCACTCGCAAGCGCAACGACGACACTGAGAAGCAAACCGATGCTGACGAAGCGTACGAGCGATTGACTTGGTCGCTTCGCTAAATCCGTGACAAATAGTAAGAGAAGTGACGTGACGATGGCATAAAGGATATTGCCCTCTCCGTCATATAGTGTCCACGTATCAAAATAAGCCATGACACCCAATGTCGAAACGATCATCCCAAGTGCGAATCCGTAACTCGGGTATGTTCGTCCGACAAGAATGGCAAATAGTAGACCAATGAGAGCCATCGCAGAGAAGAAAATCGCCTCGTTTGGTAACTCACCGCTCATGACACCCATAAAATCTTCCATCCATATGCCGAACCAGTCGAAAATACTTCCGTGATAGACGTATAACACAACTAGGAAATTGAGAAGGGAGATGCCAAGAAATGCACCCCACGGAAGAAGACTGACGAACATCGGGACGATCAAAAGGAAATAAAACGGCCAACTTACATCGAACGTTGTACTTCCAACAATCGGCTCAATCCAAAAAGATAATAAATAGGCGGCGAGCACTGTATATATGATTCGCGTGATCCATGTCTTCATTCCGTCACCTCATTTACCGCTGTGTACAGGTGATAACTGCCTTGCGTCTCATGCATGAGTTCACGAATCGAGGTCGTTTCAAACGGACTGATCAGAATCAAGTCCCCTGTTTGTTGAGGCAGGTTCTGTTTCACCCGCTCGACAAGACGCCCCTCCGCTTCTGGAGTCGCAGTCAACAGATAGTGTCCGACTTCTGCACTTTGATCCGGAAGATGGAACAGACGGACCTGTTCTTCAATGACATATAGTTCAAACGGCAAATTCTTTCGTTCCAACTGTCGAATCGCACCAACGAGCAAGGACAACGAACGTTCAAACGCCTCCTCATACCCGGCAGAGACAGCCGGTACGAATACGAGTGAAAGTTTCTTTTCTTGCTCTTGGTCAAATGTTTTTGTCATCAAGTTCCCACGTCGAGCAGAAGCTTTCCAGTCAATCCGTCCAATCCGATCCCCTGCCGCGTATTCACGGACACCACTCGTCGTATTGGCAACTTCCGTGTAAGTACGCATTTGACGATATTGTTCGCCGCGTCCTCCGACATGCTCATCCTGTGGAAGATCGAACGGAAGTTCAGCAGGTGACACTTCTACAACCGTTTCGATTCGCAACGTCCGCTTCCGATCGAATAAACCGAACACATCACGCACATGAAAAACCGTTCGGTCAAAGACATGAATCCCCCGCTTAATCGCATTGACCTCGTAATGGACCACTTCGGCGCGTCGAAAGAAACGATCTACCGGTACGATGATTGTCCTGTCTTCATCAATCAATCGTTGTGGCAATCGTTCTTCTAACGTCACCATTCCAATCAAAAAAGGATATTTTCGTTCGATTCGTAACTCGATGTCCATTGATTGACCCGAGACGAGACGTTTCGTTGTGACTCGTCGTGACACATTTGCCGCAGTGACCGGATAAATCATAAAGAGCGTCCAATAAACCGTCAATACCACGAACGACCACCATAATGTCGAAGCAACGATACTCCCTTCGATACGGGCAAATGCGTATAACCCGAATGCCGCCGCCCATACAACGAACAGCTTCATCCAGTTTTTCATACCTCGTTGACCTCACGATCCATCGGGACAGCCAACGTATCAAGCCAACTTTGAATCAATTGATTTGGTGTTTTTCCTTTATAACGTGCTTCCGCCGTCAACAAGACGCGATGTCCAAGCACACTCGTCGCCATCGCCTTGACATCATCCGGTAACACGAAGTCACGATTATGAATATACGCCCATGCCTGCGCCGCTTTCATCAACGCGAGCGTAGCTCGCGGACTACCTCCTAAATACGTATGGGGATCCTTCCGTGACTCATGTACCAATCGTACAATGTATTGTTTGACGGCACTTGATACATGGACCTCTCTCACTTCACGTTGCATGAGTTCTACTTCTTGTTTTGTAATGACACTATGAAGTGCATCAAGCGGCTCGTCCTTTTCAAAACGACTTAAGAGTGCGACTTCTTCATTAAATGTTGGATACCCCATCTCGATTTTGAGTAAGAAGCGGTCCAACTGTGCTTCCGGTAATGGATACGTCCCTTCATGCTCAATCGGGTTTTGTGTCGCCATGACGAAAAATGGTGAAGGCAACACTTTCAACTCACCGTCTACCGTTACACTCCGCTCGGCCATTGCCTCGAGAAGAGCGGACTGCGTTTTTGGTGAAGTTCGGTTAATTTCGTCCGCTAAGATAATATTGCCCACGAGCGGTCCCGGACGATATTCGAACTCTCTCGTTTTTTGGTTGTACATCGAGATCCCCGTCAAGTCGGACGGCAACATATCTGGTGTGAATTGAATTCGCTTAAAATCTAAGTCGATTGCCCGGCTAAACGTACGAACGAGCATCGTTTTTCCGACGCCCGGTACATCTTCTAGAAGAACGTGCCCTCCTGCTAACAAGGCAGTCAGACTCTTGGCGATGACTTCTTCTTTTCCGACAATCACAGTTTCAATGGCAGTTATAATCGATTGGACAGTTGGACGATACATGACGGATTCCCCTTTTTCTCTGAATCTAGGATGACTTGAAGTTAGAATGTTCTGACTTTATTGTGACATAAGAGCATATCGGAATGAAAGAAATACTACATGCAAATACGCTCCTTATTCCTTTACCCAAAAAACGTGCTCGTTCTTTAGAAGAAACGGGCACGTTTGTCGATTATTCAGGACGCTTTACATCAAAAAGTTCACCAAGTGTTGCATAACTATTCCCGGCCATACGGCTGACCGGCGCCAACTGTCTCGCATCGATTCGTCCATGTTCATACAATTCCCGATCAATGTGAAAACGGACAACCCTTGCAATCAACAAGTCTGCTGTCGTTTGTCCTTCATATTCGATTGGAACATGTTGATGTAAGACACATTCAAATCGAATTTTTGCTTCTTTGATTCCTGGAGTCGCAATCACTTCGCTCGGTTGAATTGTGAACGTTGTACGTGACAGCTCACTCTCATCAGCGTCAAGATTCGCAGCCGTTTCATTCACATCGTGAACATTTGTTTCGTCAACAACATGGATGACAAGTTCTTTAGTCGTGATTGTGTTTCGTGCCGTATCTTTCATCACGCCATTTTTTCGTTGAATAGACACGGAGACGAGAGGCGGATCGGAAGCGACTACGTTGAAATAACTGAATGGAGCAGCGTTGACCACGTCTCTATTACGTGTCGTTACAAAGGCGATTGGTCGCGGTACAATACTACCAATCAAAAACTTATACGTGTCCCGCTCAGTTAAAGCGGACGGTTCAATGGATAACATTTTGTCACGCCCCTTGTTTTTTTATCTTAAATTCAAGATAATAATTATTGATAGTCTTGTCAACGACTAGAAAGTTGGGACGTGTATATTTCAATCATTTCGGGTAAATCGCTTTATGTGTTAGATATGCACATCACGTAAGCAAATTAATTCAATTTCCTTTCCCTTTTTCATAAAATGCAGGGCAAGGAAAAGAGGGCCTATCGTTTTTTATGTTCAAGGAAGGAAGTAGAACGAATGATCAGCAAGTGGATTGAACAACTAAACAGTCGTCAAATACTCAGTATTTTATATAGCGTATGCGGATTTAGTCTCATTTTAACTGCCATTGGAGCCTGGTTTGTTCGAGATGGAAATGTGTCTACTCTCGAACTTACCGCCCTTCGGTGGATTTGGATGATGGGACTCGTCATGTTCATTAGCGCTATTCTTTTGATTGGGCGTCCGCTCATCAAACGAATGGCCGATCAAAACAGTAGACTTAAAATAAAAAAAGAAAAACTCGAAAATGTGATTAAAGAGTCAAAGCTGAACGAAATGAATCTTCAATACCGTAATGAATTGATCGAAGTATTGGCATCGAAAGAATCTTTATTTGATTATTCTTCTGTCATCGAAAAAATCGTATTACTCACGAAGTCTGAATTCGGCGCGTTGTTACTCACTAAAGACGGAGAAATCACGTCTGTCGTACCAAAAGAAATGACGGAAGACCAACAAGAGAGTCTCAAAAAGGAATCACTGCTTCTTAAACGTGTCATGATTTCAAAGTCGCCTGCAGCTACTTCAAAGCGGGTCGTCGATGCATTGCACACGTATCCGTATTATATTTATGAAACGGTCATCCCAATTATGGACCCGTCAGATAACAGCCTGATTGGTTGCCTATATTTGGCCCGTTACGATGAACAATATGACGCAAGTGAAAAGTCTGAACTGAATGCGTTTGCTAGTCAGCTCGCCATTTCACTGCTTCGGATGCAGCTTTATCGTCAGATGCAACAAGATCGAAAGGAAACCGCACAATTGATCAATTCCGTGCGTGAAGCCATTTTATACGTGAACTATGAAGACGACACTGTCGTTGGAAATCGCGCGTTTATTCGCATGTTTGATGATCTTGACTTTGATTACAAAGGATATGAAGAATTATCAGCGATTGATATCGATATCGAGCAACTCGCAGAACGTGTGGATCAGCACGAGCAATTCGTCAAATACTTTGAGCGTGTCTTCACTCAAGACCCACCAGAGGACGGACTTACGATTTCAATCGATCAAGGCGATTGTTTCATTCAGCTTTATGCCGAAAGCGTTTATCGCGATCGTCGACTTCGCGGAACGATGCTTGTGATACGTGACGTTACGGCTGAGACTGAGGTAGATCGAATGAAGTCAGAGCTTGTGTCGACCGTATCACATGAGTTGCGAACGCCCCTTTCGTCAATCTATGGCTTTACGGAGCTTATGTTGTCACGGGATTTGAAAGAAAATCGACGAGAGCTTTATTTAAAAACGATTCATGATGAGGCGAAGCGATTATCTTATCTCGTTAATGATTTCTTGGACCTTCAAAAAATGGAGTCCGGGAAACAAACGTTTGAATGGGAGCCAGTCGATTTATATAAACTCGCCACAGACAGTGTGACGTTTTATCAAGAAACGACTGCACAACATGAATTGTTTATCGACGCCGATCCTGAAGAGAATCTTATAATCGATGCAGATTTAGAAGGAATGCGTCAGTTGCTCGGCAACTTATTAAGTAACGCCATTAAGTACTCTCCAGACGGGGGGAACATCCTCGTGTCACTCGAACGAGTAGACGAACAAGTCGTGATGAAGGTGCGAGATCACGGAATGGGTATTCCAAGCGCCTCTCTCCCTCATCTCTTTGGAAAGTTTTATCGTGTCGACAACTCAGATCGTCGTAAGATCGGCGGTACTGGACTCGGACTCGCAATCTGTAAAGAAATCGCTAAAGCACACGATGGTCAACTTCACGTGGAGTCGGTCTACGGAGAAGGAAGTACCTTCATCTGTGAGTTACCAACTTCAAAAGAGCACATCATGCAATAACACGGTCAATCAGATCGTGTTATTTTTAACTCTTTTCAGAAAAATAAGAAGGAGTTTTTTACAAAATATAGAAAGCCACAAATAGTGAATTAAGAGGATGGAACGAATCACACCCTATGTATTTATTTTTGCACGTACTAGAGCAAAAACAAGATATACTGATTATAAAGAGATGTTAGGATCGGAGGGCTTGCCATTGGATCATCGTGACCCACCTTTTTCAGAAATTGGAGACTTTAAACAATGGGGGCGTTTTGAAATCGATGTCCCTCACATGGGGGAGCAAGCGAAGTTCCAAAAAGCTGCCGCATTAGTCCGAAAACATATTCCATTGCGACTAGGTGGATTTTATATTATTGCGAGCGAAGAGCAAATTTTGCACAGTGGCTCATATGAAGGAAATCTTCAAAAACACTTCATTCATTTATTGCAGCAAGTCCACAACGGTCATTTAACAGATGAACGTCTTGTTCAAGAACAAGTCTGGACGGTGCATTATTTTACAACGCCATAAAAAAGAACTCGAAATCGGTACGCTTACTGATTTCGAGTTCTTTTTTATTTATTCCCAGCGTGACATAATTGCTACAGTTTTTTCATAATATTCTGTAGCCAGCTTATATTTCCCTGCGTTTCTTAATTCTCTTGATAACCACAACGCGTATTTATGCGTATAATATTCATCATACGCTTCAAAATAGCCCACTGCTCTTTTTAAACTTTCAATAAAAGCGTTGTGATCTTCAAATTTATATTTATTCAAGTAAATATCAAAATGATAACGAAACTCTATTAAATTATCTTCATTACCCTTTAACTCATAACCTGTTTCTAACCACTTCATGATTCCCTCGATATTTTGTTGAGCTACATTCACTTCAAGAAGTGACATGACACTCAATAGCTTACTCTTTTTATCTTCTTTTAAATTGAAACCATCCAAAAAGTATTGTTGAGCTTTTTCTTGATCACCAATAAGAAAATGAATGTCCCCAATGTTATTGTATAGCATCCCAAAATAATTATTTAATCTCGCGGTCTCAGCGACTTTTGCAGCTTTTTCGTAATGCTCAAGAGCTGTAGTGTAACGTTTACGACGCTTAAATGAAAGACCAATAATCATATGCGACTCAATAATTCTTTCTAAACAAAAATTGTCCTGAAAATAGCCTAGTGAAGCTCGTACATTTTCAATAGCTTGCAAATAATCAGTAAATCGATGATACAATGCCCCGATGATATAATGCATATCTGCTACTTCCCAGTCAGGCATATTTGTATTTTTCAATCTTTGTCCAATCTGTTCTAACAAATTTATTATCGTCTCTCGATCTGCTGTTTGATATTGAAACATATACAGACAGTGAATAATGTCATATCTTAATCTATTATCAAAATCTAGTTGATCTTCAATCCATCCTACTTCAATCAAATAGTTTGAATTGCCTTTCGGTGTCATACCAAATCTAGCCAATGTAATCATTAGTGTTATATATAGTTCTTTAGACTGAAGTACCACGGGATTCGTTTTATATTCTTCTATTCTTTTTAAATAATTTTCTTCTTTCCGAGATAGAATTGCTTCTTTTAAAATTTCTCTAATTTCAAACTTCACCTGATGTACTTTTTCGCTAAAATCATAATATAGAGGGATGTCTAGCTCTAATCTTTCAAAGATCAATTCTAATACGGTTTCGCTTGGAGAAGTTTGGTTGTTCTCGATTTTACTTAAATAGGAAATAGAGCATATGCCTCTAGCGAGAACGGACTGCTTCATATTCTTTCTCATGCGCTCTACTTTAATAACGTTTCCGTAATTATGTTCCATATCAATTAGTAACTCCCTTAGTACTAAAGTATTTTAAGTTTCTTTAATAATAGGCTTTTTGTCACGTATTGAAGAAACTGATTAGAAAAAGGTATAAATAACAGTACTTTTTGACGATGATTTTCCCAACCTGTTCGTCCCCTTCATTAATAGAAAGCATGATAATATTGAACTAGTTAAAAAACTTCTACCGAATGCTTTAGTATTTTTTAACTAGTCCACTGACGTTTAGCTATGAATAAGGGGTGAAATCACAAATGGGAAAATTAAGTTTTCTACTCGCGGAAGACTACATTAAACCTAAAATTTACTTTAAGTCAAAACAAGCATCGACTATGAATGACATATTTACTTCTGAAGATAAACAGTATTTTTCAGGTTTAGAAAATCTGCCCCCATTGTTGAATGCACCTAGAGGTTTTATTGTAAACGCTTTTCAAATTGATTACTATCAATCCTTACCCCGACTTATCGCTAGATCTTTGAAAAAAACTCACTCATTTAAAAAGCTATACATTTTAGGACCAGAATTATCTCTTTCCATTTTAAAAAGAAGTACCAAAACCATTTACGAAACACAGTATAATGACTATGAGTATATTAATGTAGAGCAAGATACTGACTTCGTAACAAGCCAATGTGAAAAACTAATTCAAGAAGGACACATTTTATACATTCTTCCTGAGACGAACGTTTGTTGGAAACCGCAACATAAAACCGATTCTGCTGATCTTTCTCACTCACTTTGCAGCACATTATTTAGCCAACAACTGCAAGTCCCTATCTTAGCAACAGCTCATGAGAATGGATCTGATAAAGTTATTATTTTCCCGTCAGACTCTCCAGATTCATATAGTGGCGAGCTAGACAGTCGTGTCTACGCACAATCCGAAGCTTTATGTCACTTACTAGAATCTACAAAAATATAATTCACATGCACCTTCAACATACTAGGAATTACAGCTTCATCAAATAAACAATTAATCTAATGGAGGTTATTCAAATGAAAAAAATTACAGGAGTATTATTCTTAGCAACGGCTGTTTTACTTTTAGGGAGTGCAGTCAAACCGATGGCAGATGAAATGCCACGCATCGTCAAGGTTGAACAACCAATTAAATCATACGCAGATGAAATGCCACGTATCGTTAAAGTTGAGCAACCTGTCAAATTATTTGCTGATGAAATGCCGCGCATCGTTAAGGTTGACGCTCCTATCATCCTTTTCGCAGACGAAATGCCACGTATTGTATGACAATGTTTTAAAAAATATAAAAACATACAAGCCTTTACATCAATCATCTTAGACGCCTCGTGCGTCTTTTTTATTTGTAAAAGTCTTTTATATTTCAAAAAAAGATAAATAAATTAAATATTAATGTCCAATTTTTTCTTTATTATCTATATAATAATAGTGATTTGTTGATCGAATAATGAAACGTTCAACTATTTTTCTGCAAAGGAGTCACTATTTTGAAAATGTTAAAGTCTAAATTACATACAAAATTGTTTATCAGCTCGACACTCATCGTCTCGGCTGTCACATTTACACCATTTGATTTCCAATCTCCATCTTCTCTTAATCATCGTGTTGAAGCAGCAACGAAATATTACACAACGACCGTCAATTTAAATCTTCGTAAGATGGCATCGACTTCGGGAACGATTTTGACGACGATTCCTTCTGGAAAAACCGTCACGTATATCAGTACATACGGATCATGGTATCGTGTTTCCTATAACGGAACTATCGGATATGTGTCTTCTCAATATCTTAAAACATATCAGCCGACCACTGTGAAAACCTACACGACAACAGCTAATTTGAATCTTCGTAAAATGGCGTCGACTTCAGGCACGATTTTAACAACGATTCCGAGCGGAAAAGAAGTGATTTATCTCAGTACATATGGCTCGTGGTATCGCGTGTCTTATAACGGAACAATCGGGTATGTGTCTTCCCAGTATGTCAAAGTCACGTCTTCCTCTACAATTACACCAGATTCAACAGCAACCTACTATACTACCGCAAACTTGAACCTTCGCAAGATGGCATCGACTTCAGGTACGATTTTACTAACCATTCCATCAGGCAGTGCTGTGACGTATCTGAGTACGTATGGCTCTTGGTATCGCGTTACTTATAAAGGTGTCACGGGCTATGTTTCTTCTCAGTATGTAACAACATCTAGCGGAGGAGATGCGGACACGTCTCAAAAAACGATCGTCATCGATGCAGGACACGGTGGGAATGACTCTGGTGCTGTTTATGGATCGGTATACGAAAAAGTCATTGCCCTTGATATGGCGAAACGATTGATGAGCACGTTGACGAACACCTATGACTACAATGTCAAATTGACACGCTCGACCGATATGTATCTTTCCTTATCAGAACGTGTCTCATTGAGTAAATCGTATAAAGCGGATGTTTTCGTTAGTCTCCATGCAAACTCATCTGTGTATAGTTCTGCGAATGGACATGAGGTGCTCGTGCCGACAACGGAAAGCTACACGACAAATCCATACGTTTCTGCGAGTCGATCGCTTGGTTCTTCGATTAATCAAGAGATTGGTTCACGTATTTCGGCCGTTCAAAACCGTGGCGTGAAATACCAAAATGTATATGTTGTCGGAAAAAATGTCGTTCCTTCCACACTTGTTGAGTATGGCTTTATCAGTAACTCAAATGATCGAGCCTATTTGACGAATGCGACGAATCGTCAACAGATGGCGAATGCGACAGCGACCGGTATTCATCAGTTCATGCGTTCTTATTACTAACAAAAAGGAACTTAGCATTCACCGCTAAGTTCCTTATTTTATGTTCACTTCCCAAATCATGTGAGGTGCACCAGGACCCCAGTAATGTTCAAGAGTCAATGAAGGTTCACCAAATTGTTTTCCCCAATATGCCTGTGCACTAGGAAAGCCCGCGTCCAAATAGAAGACGTGTTTCTTTCTCGCAAGGATTTCTCGTTTCATTTCCTCTAATAGAAAATGCCCGACTCCTTGACGTTGCATACGAGGAAGGACATAGACGCTCCCGAGTTCGATGGCACCACGCTTTATTTCCAAGTTGCCCGATATAATATCGTTTGGAGGCAGCAAAGCCCCCGCTCCGATAAGGATTCCCTCCTGCTCAACCACATACAGTTGAACTTGATCGTCATCAAAGTGGTCCTGAATGGTCGTATTCAGGCGCGCCACTTCTTCATCGAGCAAATCGGCATCTTCAAAACGCTCTCGTCGAATCAAGTCACTCAAACTCTCCATAAATAAGCGTTGCAAAGATTTTACGTCTGATTGTTCGAGTGCGCGAAAGTCCAAGACGTCCACTTCCTTTTCTCTTTTTTTGTTTTACTCTTTACCCTCGCGAATCCGATGCGTAACACTCGGGTACGAAGGAATGAATTCTTCGAGCGGCTCGTAATTCAACTTCCCATAGGTTTTCCATAACACTAAAATCGCTGCGGTCCATAACGTGATCATTAAATGAATCAAGCCAATCGGATACCCTTCTTCTGCTTCGAAGCCTACCATCACGAACATGACGTTGAACATCGTATGCATGAGAAATGCGGACCACAAATTGCGCGATGATCCATTGTATACCCAGCTAATCAGAATCGAATAGGCCATGACAGACAACCCATATGCCCAAAACGGCAAATTTGCCTGACCGGTACCAGCCATAAGAAAGAGCGGTGTATGCCAAATCGCCCAAATTCCCCCTAGCACTAAACTTGCCAATAATGGGGACAATCTCGACTGCAACGCATCAAGCAAATAACCTCGCCATCCGTATTCTTCTTGTAGCGTCCCACCCAGGAAGAGCATATATAAAAAGTAAGGGGCAATCCACCACGGTTCACGAGCGATTAACGCACCACTCCGGTCCGTCCACCAATACGCGACAAGGAATATGAATGGAATCAATCCGAACGGGATTGCGTACGTTTTCCAACTCATTCTCACTTGAATACTTTTTTGAAGAATATGCCTGACCCCTGCTACACCTCGAAGTCGATACATCGTCAACACACCGGAAAGACTCGGTCCAAACGCTCCGATAATGACGATTGCCATAATCGGTAAATCGGTCCACCGATAGAGGCTCGCCCAGACAATCCATGAATAGCTGAACGCAATCAATAAAAAGTAAAGAATGTATTTGTTTTTATACATAGTCAGCACCCCTTCAGCAACTTAGTACCCGTTATTTGACGCAAAGAATAGCATTTCAATATTTTTATATGTAATTGACACGATTCCGCATATAATAAACTGAACGTACTACAAATAAACCCTACGAGGTATGGATACTATGGAAGAGATTAGCACACAGACCATGAGTCACAACGGATTTCTAATGACGCTCGCCTTTATCATCGCTAGCGTATCTGCCTTAATGGCACTCGAGTTAGCGAAACGGGTCAGGGGAGGATCGACCTCATCCAACCGAATTTGGATCTTGTTTGGCGGCACTATATTAGGACTTGGAATCTGGTCCATGCATTTTGTCGCCATGCTTGGTCATGCTTCTCTGCACGAAAGTACTTATTCCATCTGGCTCATTATCGGATCTATGATGCCTGCAATTGTTGGATGTATTCTGTCATTCGGATTAATTGCGCGTAACACGACATGGATGACATTGCTTCAGTCTTCCGGGTTGATGGGATTGGGCATTGTCAGTATGCATTATATCGGGACTGCAGCCATTCAAGGCGTTCAACTGACTTTCGACTATCTTTGGGTTCTCTTATCACTCGGCATCGCATGGGGAGCCTCGTTTCTTGCTTTATGGGTAGGTTTCTTTTCTTCCTACCCGACAACACGTGTCACCTTTACCGTGAAGCTGATGTTCTCACTATTAATGGGAGCAGCCATTTTTAGTATGCATGTCGTTGGGATGAAAGCCACGACGATTACACCTGACGGTTCCGTAATGAGTCGAATCCCAATCGACCCGACTATACTTGCTTGGCTCGTCACGAGCATCGTATTCCTCTTGTTCGGGATGTACTTTATCGCTTATACGTTAGATCAACAAATTCAGAAACGTGACCTCTTTCAAGCGACCATATTAGAATCGACGACGGATGCCGTATTGACGACGACAAACGATGGGGAAATCCAATATCAAAATCGAGCGTTCGTTCACTTATTCGAGGGACATCCGATAGAACCTTTTTTTCAAGACTATCATCCGTCGTTATCGGCTCAACAACCGTTCTACCAACCAATTCAGATTGAGACAAATGATCGAGTGTTAGAAGTAACATCGTATCCGCTCCAAGATGGTTCGAATCGTCAAATACTTTGGTTCATCCGAGATGTGACGAAAACGGTCACTTCACAGCGCTTAGTCGAACATATGGCGTTCCATGATGTATTGACCGATTTGCCAAACCGTCATAAACTCGATTCGCTTCTTCAAGAGAGCATCTCACAAGAGCGTTCTGTTGCCTGCTTGTATATCGATGTGAACCGCTGGCGTTTTTTAAGTGATATTCTTGGTCATCATGGAGCTGATGAATTAATCATCCAAGTCGCTGATCGTCTGCGACTTACAATTCATCCAGATGATGTGCTGACGCGAATCGGACCATCCGAGTTCATCATTTTATTATTCGCTCAACGCAGCTCGCTCGCTCATCAAAAAGCTGAAAAATGTATGAAAGCCATCTCCTCGACGTTTGATGTCGACGGGACGACTATTGAACTCACGATGAGTGCAGGAATTAGTCATTATCCAAAAGATACACATTCTCCGAATGAACTGATTCAGTTCGCTCGTCTAGCTGCGCACGAATCAAAACGGGACGGGAAGAATAAGATCAAGACATTTGAAGAATCGTCACGTCCTCAAATTTTACGCAATATCGAGATTGAAAAAGCGCTCGTCACCGCATTAAGTAAAGATGAACTCACACTCGTCTATCAACCAAAAATTGATTTGAAGCGGAATCGATTAGAAGGTGTCGAAGCGTTACTTCGTTGGCATCATCCCCGCATCGGGAACATCGCACCTTCTGACTTTATCCCGATTGCCGAGAACACAGGGTTGATTCATTCGATCGGCAATTGGGTGATTCGGGAAGGCTGTCGTACTTGGGTGCGCTGGCAACGGAGTGGGATTGATCCATTCACGCTATCTCTCAACGTCTCACCGCTTCAATTTGCACGTGAAGATTTCGTTGATACCTTGCAATCCATTCTTTTAGAAACGGGGATGGACCCCATGTATCTAGAATTAGAAGTGACAGAGTCCTCGATGCTCTCTTACGAAGCCTCAACCCGTGAAAAATTGACACAGTTGCATCAACTAGGGATTCTCATTTCCCTTGACGATTTTGGTACGGGTTATTCTTCGTTCAGTCAACTTCGAGAACTTCCGGTGCAAGTACTTAAAATCGATCGGTCGTTCATCGTGAACTTGTTTACCGACCGTAATCAAGAGGCCATCGTTCGCTCGATGATTCAACTCGGTCACAATTTGGGCATGAAAGTTCTGATGGAAGGTGTCGAAACATCCGCACAATTGGAATGGCTTCTCAAAGAGTCATGCGATTTTGTTCAAGGGTATTATTTTAGTCGCCCGTTAGCCGAGACAGACGTTCCACTTCACGTAAAACAAACAACGACCTATCTCGAATTTGGGAAACACTAAAAAAAACCGCTTCTGTCACCTGACAGAAGCGGTTTTTGGTTAAGACACGCGTTCTTTCTCTTCTTCCCGAATCAAATGATATTGGTCGAGAATCAATTGCGTCAATGTGTCTCCCTCATGGAGCTGCAAATATTTTTCAATCGTTGATGAGATCCCGTGCTCTTCAATCGACAAATTGAGTTCTGACGATTCCGAATCCTCCGGGTTGTGATAATGGAGGGCCGCTGCAATCCCGTAAGCGAGTTCGTTCGGCTCGATCCCATTATCCATCAACTCACGGGCTGGTTTGACGAGACGGTCGCTCGGTCCGAGTTTACGAATCGGCGAACGTGCCACCCGTGACACTTCATCCTTCAATTTCGGATTCTCAAAGCGCTTGATGATTTTTTGGATGTATTGGCTATGCTCTTTCGCCTCGAAACCATATTTCTCAAGCAATAACCAACCCGTTTCATACAATGCGCCTTGAACGACTTGACGCACACGACGATCTTGTAGCGCCTCATCAATCGTCGCCTTCCCGAACAACGAACCGATGTAAGAGGCGATGGCGTGCCCTGTATTCACTGTAAAGAGCTTCCGTTCAATGTACGGTCCGATTTCCTCGACCCATGTCACACCTTGAATCGGTGGTTGCTCGTTCAGTCCTTGCGTCTCAATGACCCACTCATGGAACGTTTCGACTTCCACGTAAAGTGGGTCTTCATGCTGTTGAAGGGGAACGATACGGTCAACTGCCGCATTCGGGAAGAAGACGTTCGCCTCCCCGACACCGCCACGTGCCTCTACTTCTTGACGAAGAATGGCACTCCCACCAATCATGTTCTCACATGCGATGACATAGACCGGCGCGTCCTCAACTTCACGCGCACGGAGACCTTCACTGATCAATGGCGCTACTTTTGAAAGAAGTGAGGGTCCGACAGCCGTCGTCACGAGATCCGCTTCTGCAATCAAAGCCGCGACACGGGCTGGCTCTTTTAAACTGTTGACCCCGCGTACTCGGTCGACGACGATTCGATCGACACCGTCTTCAGCGAATCCGACCTCATAGTGACGTTTTGCTTCGAGTGCTTCGATGACCGTGTCGTTAATGTCGACGAACGTCACCTCATAACCACTTTGATTGAGCAACAATCCGATAAATCCGCGTCCGATGTTTCCTGCTCCAAAATGAACAGCTTTCATTTATGCCACCTCTTCCATGAAGAGCGCCAAGATTTCTTCTTTCGTCTTCGCCTGAACAAGACGCTCCACGTTTTCTTCGTCCGAGCAGAGAATCGCGATTTGCGAAAGGAGCTCTAAATGTTCATCATTCACGCCTGCAATCCCGATGACGAGTTTAGCCGTCTGTCCACCAAAGTCGACACCGTCCGGTACTTGCAGGAACGAGATTCCCGTCTTCTGAACCGCTGATTTCGCCGCTTCTGTACCATGTGGAATGGCTACGTGATTTCCGATATAGACGTTTGCGATCGCTTGACGTTCATGCATCGCTTCTACATATTCCGGCGTCACACAGCCGGCGTCTTGTAGGACTGCCCCGGCTGCTGTGATTGCTTCCTCTGTCGTTGCGAATGTTTGGTTAAGTCGAATCATCTCTGTTTGAATGAATGGCATTTTAATTTCCTCCTAATAGCTAAACCGTATCTCTATCTGTTCTGTGTTCAAGAAATTTTGCTGCGTTCCGCTTTAATCTCTTCTACCAATTGATCATAGTAATCGGCGTTCAAGAAGTTTGTGACCGAACGATGAATCGCATTCGGTGCTTGCGCTTCTGCGCGCTCCGTTAAATCTTCATGCGTAATGACAAACTGCGCATCTTTCGGCAAGTTGCTGATCGACGTGTTCGTCACTTTGATTGGTAAGTTAGCTTTATTGACCTTGTTCCGGAGAACCGAGGCCCCCATCGCACTTGACCCCATTCCTGCATCACATGCGAAGATGATGTGATCGACTTTATCAAGGCGATCTGTCACGAGAGCAGATGCGTAAGACTGTTTGCCTTTCATCGCGCTCACGTTTTGTGTCGCTTCTTCGAGTGATACTTCTTCTGCTGCGCTCGATTTCAAGATGACGCTCGCCACAGCAAATGTGACCGCTGCCGATAAGAAAATCCCTGCCACGAGTCCGAGGTATGAACCGCGTGATGCCATCGCGAGAATAGCGAAGATACTACCTGGTGAAGCTGGTGCGACGAGACCGACATCAAAGAGTACGAATGTGAAGATTCCTGTTGCGCCCCCTGCGATCATCGCAAGAATCAAAATTGGCTTCATCAACACGTATGGGAAGTAAATCTCATGAATCCCACCGAGGAAGTGAATGATTGCTGCACCAGGTGCTGTACGTTTCGCTGCACCTTTGGCGAAGAACATGTATGCGAGAAGTAATCCAAGACCTGGCCCTGGGTTCGCCTCAAGTAAGAAGAGAACTGACTTTCCAGCCTCTGCCACTTGATCGACACCGAGTGGACTTAAAATCCCGTGGTTGATGGCATTGTTCAAGAAGAGAACTTTTGCTGGTTCAATGAACAAGCTCGCCACTGGAAGTAATTTCGCGCCGACGATCCAGTCAACACCTGCTGCCATCACTTTATCGAGGGCACTCATGATTGGACCGAAGATTTCGAATCCTCCAAGCATGAGAAGTCCACCGATGATCCCGACCGAGAAGTTGTTGACGAGCATTTCGAATCCTGCTTTGACTTTGCCTTCAAGGGCACGGTCGACTTGGCGGATGATGTAACCACCGAGTGGACCCATGATCATCGCTCCGAGGAACATCGGAATGTCTGTCCCGACGATGACCCCCATCGTGGCGAGCGCCCCGACGACACCGCCTCGTACGTCATGAAGTAATTTACCACCTGTGAAACCGATGAGTAATGGTAAGAGATATGTGATTGTTGGACCAACGAGTTCTGCTAAGTTTTCGTTTGGCCACCATCCTGTCGGAATGAAGAGTGCTGTGATAATCCCCCAGGCAATGAAGGCACCGATGTTCGGCATGACCATCCCACTGAGGAAACTACCGAATCGTTGTACTTTGACTCGGACCCCGCCCGAGCTCGCTTGCGTATTCGCCATGTATAAAACCTCCAGTCTGTAAAATGTGAAAGGTTGAATGTGTAGTGTAGCTAACCGGTTTGTGCTCTACACCCATATTGTATGTCTAGAGTAAGCGCTTTCTCAATTCAATCCAGTTCACACTTTGGCAACATTTTGTGCCAAACAAAAAAATGACCATGGTTCGGTCATTTTTCGTACAACGTCTCATGAATCATTTTCTTCATGCATTCGTGCAACAATAAACGAAGGTCCTCTTTCGCCCCCGTGCTGTATAAACGCATATGTTCCTCACTCTCAATGAGCGACCCACTGATCGCACTTAAAAATTGAAGTTCGACATCGCGCGCCTCTTCTGGTGCTAAGAGCACGAGAAGTCGCGTCACGGGTTCAGTCGATTGATCCATCATGAGAAGCGGGATTGACGTCGTTAAATCAAATGCAAACACACTCGCTTTCTCAATCGAAGTATGTCGTCCATGGAAGAGTGCCAGTTTTGTACCTGGGACACCAAGACCTGCAACTTCGTGACGCCGGAGCAATTGCGCAGATAACTGAATCCCGCTTTGCACGAGGTCTCGCTCCTCGAGATGCGTTCCGATGTCGACCAAGATATCTTCTAAACGTTCTGTATTGTTGAGTGTGACCAAATCAAACTGATCATCCATTCGCTCGAACGTCTCTACGAGTTCGCCAAGTTCGGCAAAATCGAGCATCGTCGATCTCGGCTTTGAAGTCATCGTTTGGAATGATTGCGGTAACGACAACAAGAGATGACGGACGCGCTGTACTTCCTCACTCGTCAACAACGGATTGACAATCAATGTCGGTACCGAGAGTGGTGGTAATGGCACCGTCGACAAGATGACATCATATTCCTCAAGTCGGTGCTGCTCTAATCCAAATAAAGACGAGTTGACGACGTCTTGCATCTCCGGGAACTCTTGACGTACCCGATTGACGAGCATTTTCGACGAACCGAGTCCGGCCGAGCAGACGACGAGTGCCCGATACTCACGACGCCGCACCGGTTTGACGAGTGCTGCCGCGAAGTGCATCGCCCAAAATACCGTCTCTTCCTCGGAGAAGGTATTTGTCCCAAAGACGATGTCGGCAGCCTGTTGAATGGCCGAACGGAGTCCCGGATAGTCGCGGTCGATATGAGGTTTCACCGTACTCGTTTCCGGCAAAGCCTGCGTGTTCATACTCGACAAGATGTGCGCGAGCAGTCCACGTTCGAGCGCTGCGTCATCCGTAAAGGTAAACCCGTAAATGAGCGAGACGTGATGAATTAGTTTATGCACCCGAATTTGCATGATCCACCGCTCTTCTTCATCTTCTTTCATTTGATCTTTAATCGAGCGAAGTCGATTCGCCTCCTCGGCAAACCAGACGCGTTCCGCCATCGAGTAAGTGATGCCAAGCGCTTCCTCCATGTCGGTCGCGACTTTCAAATAGTCCTCAGACCGGCCTTTCGTATACATCTCTAAAAAGAATCCGGACGCTAGCCGTGCTTGTTGCACACCATAGGCGAACGTGACCCGCATGATAGTGCGGTCATCCATCCGCTCAAACGAGCGTGACTTCAAATAATCATAACCGTCCCGAAGACCTTCCAGCATCTCTTCGCATGGTACGGTCTTCAAAAAGGCCGGAATGTAGTCATCCTCGCCACGAACGAAGCGGTAAAAGGCAAGTGTATCCCAGTGAGCGAGCAACGCGTTGATCAGTAATTTTCGTTTCTCCGACTCATAGCCGAGCACTCTGGCACCGACACCTTTTTTCCGCTCGACTTCTAAATGATACTCTTCGAACCATCGATCCAACTTCTCCAAATCTTGTGTCAACGTACTCGGAGAGACGTGCATCTGTTTGGCGACCGCCTGCAATTTGAGCGTATCCTTCTCGAACAAGAGACGCCACGCCAGCTCAAATAAGCGGTCCTCGCTCGTCGGGATCGCTTCTGCAGATAGGATGAGATCTTCTCGTAACTGTTGCTTCGCAGACGGTTTGCCAACCAGGCTCAGTCCATGCCCTCGTTGCCAAGCGAGTTCGAGTTCGAACTCTTTTAAGATGCCTTCAAGTAATTGTCGTTCTCGTTGAATCGTACGCTCAGACAAATTCACCGCCTGCGCGATTTCGGCGAGCGGTGTCGATGTCTCAGTTGCCAATAAGTGTAGTAAAATCGACCGTTCTCTCGCGGTCCACTCATGTCTCATGCTCATCCATCCATTCTTCGACAAGTAGTCGGTATTCCTCGAGCGACAGGAGTTGTCGGACTGACCGGACACGTGCGGTCGGATGGGTGACCGGGGTCGCCCCTTCCTGATAGAGAATCAAATCCACCTCATTCGGGATGTTTTGAATCGTTCCGTGCGTAATCGTACAAGACAAGCGCCCCTCGCTTGCCTGTGCGAACAACTTCGCCGCCATCGCACTTGTCACAAACCCGCTATGGCAAGCAATGTATACGTTCATGTCAGCCCTTCTTTCGTCGCTTATCTTTATCTAATCATAAGTTGGAACCGCTTACTTCTTCTACTATTTTGCTTGTTGGCAAAGATATCGGCAAGCAGTAAAAAGCACCTCTCCTGAAGAAAGGTGCCTTACACTATGTTCAGTTTATTCGACCGTCACCGATTTCGCCAAGTTCCGTGGCTTGTCCACGTCACATCCACGAGCGAGCGCCGCGTAATATGCCATCAACTGAACCGGCAATACGTTGATGAGCGGTGCCAAGAGAGGCTCGACGTGCGGCAAGATGAAGTCATCATTCTCATGTTCGACGCCTTGCATGGAAATGATACAGGCGTTCGCGCCACGGGCAACGACCTCTTTAACGTTTCCACGAATATTCAAGTTCGTCTTCGGTTGCGAGATGAGCGCGATAACCGGTGTTCCGTCTTCAATCAAGGCGATCGACCCGTGCTTCAGTTCCCCACCTGGGTATCCTTCCGCTTGGATATACGAAATCTCTTTTACTTTGAGCGCTCCTTCGAGACAGACAGAAGCGTCAAGCCCACGACCGATGAAGAACGTGTTCGGTGTCGTTTTCAAATAACGTTCTGCGAGGTCTTCGAACAACTCTTTTTGCGCCATGATGGAGTCCATAATGGTCGCAACACGTGCAAGCTCCGGCATCAGGTCGAACGGTAATTCTTTCCCTGTCGCACGAGCGATGTCGTATGCGAGAATCGCGAGGACGGCAATCTGTGCCGTGTACGCTTTCGTCGACGCGACGGCGATTTCCGGTCCGGCGTGGAGGAGCATCGTCTCGTTCGCTTCGCGTGAGAGCGTTGAACCCGGTACATTCGTCATAGTGAGCGCTTTATATCCGCGTTTCTTCACTTCGACGAGGACGGCACGGCTGTCCGCCGTCTCACCGGATTGTGATAAGAAGACGAACAACGGACGTTCACTTAAGAGCGGCATATTGTAGCCAAATTCAGAAGAAACGTGCACTTCTGTCGGAATGCCGGCGATGCGTTCTAAAATGTCTTTTCCGACGAGTCCGGCGTTATAGCTCGTCCCACATGCGACGATATAGACACGGTCCGCTTCCGAGACGAGTTCACGCACGCCGTCCGTGAGTTCGATGTCACCGTTCTCGTTCTGGTAATGCTGGATGATGTTGCGGATGACGGCCGGTTGCTCGTCCATCTCCTTCAACATGTAGTGCGCGTACGTGCCCTTCTCGATGTCTGACGCATCGATCTCGGCCGTGTACGGTGCACGCTCGAGCACGTCGCCGTCGAGCGTCTTGATCGTCGCCGACTCACGTGTAAGGATAACGATCTCGCCATCGTGGAGTTCGAGGTACTGGTCCGTCACCTGGAGCATCGCCATCGCGTCTGATGCGACGACGTTGAACGTGCCGTCACCGAGTCCGACGAGGAGTGGTGACTTGTTCTTCCCGATATAGAGGCGCTCTTTGTCCTCTGAGTCGATCATCGCGATCGCATACGAACCGTGGAGGTCCGAGAGCGTCTTGCGGAACGCCGCCTCGACGTCGCCGAGCTCGACGAAGTGTTTCTCGATGAGCTGGACGATGACTTCCGTGTCCGTCTCCGAAAGGAACGGGACATCAAGTGTGGCTTTCAATTGTTCATCGTTCTCGATCACTCCGTTATGCACGAGCGTGAAGCGTCCTGTCGTACTTTTGTGCGGGTGGGCGTTCGGTACGCTCGGTACCCCGTGTGTCGCCCAACGCGTGTGACCGATTCCGATGGTTCCTTCAGCGTCAGCCGGTACGATGTCACGGAGTGCTTGGATTCGTCCCACTTCTTTGAATGTAAGAACGTCCTCACCGACCAAGGCAATCCCTGCCGAGTCGTAGCCGCGATACTCGAGCTTTTCAAGCCCTTTTAATAAAATCTCTTTCGTTCCAACTTGTCCGATCATTCCTACGATTCCACACATAAACAAATCTCCTCTATTCTTCGATTTCTCGAAAAAGGAAACGGGCTTTTTAGAGTAATGTCATCAAGTCTCGCTTTGTCCGTCCGGTCACCCGAACGCTTTAACGAGACCCTCTCAGTCGTGACACGCGACTGGAAGGCATCCGCCGAAATCTCGATCACCTTCGTCCTCGTCAACTCCGTAGAGTTCTGGCGCTTCTGTTTCATATCCAACCGTTTCTCCAGATACGCTTTCATGCTATCGAGTACAAGCCGTGTTGGATAGAGCAATTCGAAAAAATGTCGCCGAATACTTTTTTACCGTTCATGTAAAAGTCACCACTTTCACTAAAAAGCCATCACTCCTTCAGGTTTTCGACTAGGGAGAGAACGGGCATGATACAAGTAACGAGTAAAGAAATGAGGGAAAACACATGGGCGGCATCTTCCTGTTAATTGGCATACTGTTATCTGTCTTATCCAGGTGGCTTGAATTTGAAGGGAATAGCACGTTAGGGGATGTCATGTTGTTTCCTGCGATTTTCTTTATGGCCATGGCATTCTTCTGCAGTTTTCCTTACTTTAAAGAATGGTGGGACGACCGCTCCACCCGTAAGAAAGCATTCTTATTCGTGATATTTGCCGCAGTTGGCATTCTTTGTCTGCAAGCTGCTTTCTGGTTTGTTGTTTGGCGCGATCAATGGCTCGGGCTCCTTTTCGTCATACCGTTCCTAGCATGCGCAGGATTCATCGCTCGCCTGTTCAAATAAAAAAGGACGCGCCGCAGCACATCCTCCCATTATTTCACGGTAAAGTCGACCATCACACCGTAATGATCACTCGGTACAACATCCCTACTCGTTCGCATGTCGCCGAATACATCGATATGCTGAACCTCAACGTCTTTCCACTCGGAACGGATCAAAATCCAATCGTATCGTTCAGACTGCTCGAGATGAGAGGATTGTAGGTACGGGTTGTGCTTTACGTCTAGCGTCGCCCGTGGCTCTTCCGCAACAAACGTCGTCACGTCCCGCCACCCTGCATCCGATATGTCATGATAGATAATGGATTGAGGATGGTCATTGAAATCCCCACATAACACCTCGACCGATTTTTGACGTCCTTTGTGTAGCCAACTTCGCACCGTTGCCATCTGACGTTCTCGAATCGACACGGAACGCCAATTCAGATGTACGTTCGTGAGTCCCCATTCCTGACCGCCGAACGTAAGCGTCACTCGGGTCGCACAAAAATTTGACTCTTCCACATCTTCTTCCCAAATCGCTTCAACTGAAGACAAGGGAATTTTACTCAAAAAAGCGAGTCCTTCGTCCGGGGAGTCGGGGTAAGCATGAAAGACGCAGAACGGATAACCCGTTGCTTCCGCAATGTCATGAGCTACACTGCCTTTTTCATAAGAACGGACTTCTTGTAGTGCGATCACGTCCGCGTCGATTCGTTTCACTTCTTGACAAATCGCATCGATTCGTTTTTGCCATGACGTGTCATGATTCCAAATATTATATGTCGCAATCCTCACTTCATCTTCCTACTTTCTCGAGTGAGTCACGCGCCCCCCCATTTTTGTTCTTCTTTTAACTCTCGTTCCGTGACATAGTTCTCGTCGAGACGAACCATATATCGCTCGTACCATTTATGACCGATGACGGATATGACACCTCCAGTCACCATCAACCCAATAAAGTAAGGTGTCTCAATTTGTTTCGTTACCCATCCGAACATAAGGATGAGCAAAATCGGGAACGTCAAAAAATTAAAAATCGACATCAAGTGTATGTGACGTTTGGCGTCTCGATTCGTTAAATACTTCAATTGAATCGTTTCTTTCCTCCAAGATTTTTTAATCGCAAATAATCCCGCAAATTGACCAATCAAAAGAACAGTTCCTGCTGACACCCATCCTTTTTCAGTCGCCACAAACAACGATATACAGACCATCCACGACAGAAAAGTGAAGACTCCATTCTTTTCAGTTTCCACTGTGACAAGCTCTCTCATCTGATCACGTTTGTTCACGACGTTGCTCCTTCTCGTATTCGCGGACTTCACGAATCTCTTTTAAATCTTGATCCGTCAAATAGTTCTCATCATAAGATTGAATGACCCGGTCAAAGCGTTTCGCCAAATATTCAATCCCGAAAAACGTCAGCTGCGAAAGGAGGAACACACGGAACGATTGTGGACCTGTCGCTTCACTCGTGAAGTAAAAGAGTCCGTAAATCCCGACCCCCGTCAAGGCGAGCGTGTGTGCCATCATTTTGAATGATAAGAGGTTACGTGCCTTTTGATTCGTCACGAAACGTAGCCACATCCGATATCGGATAAATACACTCGTCAGAATTGCGGCAAGTGCCACATATAACGATCCCGTGATCACCCCATCTGAAAGCGTCCAATATGAGGCGTAAATCAAAAAACTGACGACGAGCCCGATGACGATGATGCCAACACCCCATCCGGTCCAACGGTCTACTTTTAAAATCGTGTCGATTTGCGCTTTTACTTTTGGTGATAGTTCCATACGTCCTCTCCTCCTTCCAACACTTCTTCATACGTCGGTAGCCTAGACTGATGTCCAAGAATTCGCTCTTTCCACTTCTTCTCTCGATACGATTTCGTCAACCCCCAAAGGGCGACGATCCCGCCAATCAGGATGAAGGCATCTTCGTTTACATACATCGGGATGAAGAGCGCAAATAAAGAAATGGCATCAATCCAACAATCAATGAGTCGATAGCGTAACACGCGAGCAACCGCTTGATGTTCGGCAAAATGGCGAATGACTCGATATTCCATATATCCTTTATAAGCCAAGCCCATGGATACGACCAACATGACTGGGATGACCCACATCGCCTGTGTCCGCAACATCACGATGAACGAAATCAAGAAAATGACGAGTACGGGCCAACCAAAGAACCGCTCGAACTGTTTGGCATGCGTTACTGTGAGTTCAAATGGACGATTCATGCGAGACCTTCCCTTCAATCACCTCTTCATACGTCGGAAGCCCTGGTTCAATATGTTGGAGTTGATTTGTGAACCACTTCTTCCGAAGCGGACTAAGTACTCCCCATATCCCGAAAAAGAGACCAATTATAAGACCAAAATCTTCTGCGGTCAGCAGGGTCACCATGAGTGTCGTCAATAAAATCGCATCCACCCATTCGAATACGTATTGAATAATGAGAATTCGATGCGCCTTTGGATGCTCGGTCATTCGCCACATGATGCGCATTTCTTGATAGCCCATCACGACGATAATCACGGAAACCGACCCCATGATGGGAATGAGCCACATTTTCTCTAACAAGAGGGCGACAATGACGGCTGTGACATATAGAATCATGACGGGTACGGCATAACCTCGCATCCGTTGCATCCACTTTACATCTTGCTCCACTTATATCGCCTCCTTGTTAAAGTTGATACACTCTACATCTTGTCGTTTTGTCTGCGTCTCCACGTTCCATGTCCATAACATCGCGCCTGCGATGAATACCGTGACACATACATACGCCACGTTTGATGTGAACAATAATTGATGATTCAATGCGAGAAAGAAGGCAACACTGTTGATCCCGTCCCGAACAAGTTGACGACGATATAACCCTTTCAATTCTGGTTGAAATGACAGGCGCATCCGATAACGTTTCACATATAAGATGTTCAACGGAATGAATGTACAGGCGATATACAACACGCCCCATGTAAGGTCATCCGTCCATAAACTGATGGGAACCATGAGTACCACCAATGTTCCAAATATGCCGAAGATCCATTGGTCGAATAGACGTTTCCATGCTTTTTCTTGCGTTATCCGTTCATTCATCATTTTTGTCGTTCCTGGTCCAACTGGTTTAATAATGGAACCTGTTCATTTAATTTCTTTTGAAACGTTCGTGACACTTGATCGCTCACCACTCCCCATACAAGAAGGCCTATCGCTAACGCCAAACTGTCATATTGAAAGATGAGAAGAGCTGAAATGAGTGAGATAAGGACACCCGAACTGATCAAATCATAAAGTAGGTTCCATATCAGTAATCGCATCAGATTTTGATTATCCATATGCTTACGACGCATCCGATACTTTTTCACATCTAATCCAATCATGGCGATTCCGATCAAAACAAACGGAACGGTCAGCCAGACATAACGTCCGAAGAACGATAGGATAATTGCAAGTACAATAAACGCCAGCAATGTATAACCGACCCGAAGGTGTGACTTGCGCCATGTGGTTTCTTCCGTATACCAATGTGTCTCAGTCAACTAGAGCACTTCCTTTCTTGCCTGTGCATACTCCTCTATACGTACTCTATGCCATTATTGTTTCACATTTTCCGAATATTCCCGCAATGAATCGTTCGACTTTTTTCAACAATTGACGAATGAAACGTATCCGCTTACAAAGGTTATCTGCTATACTGTTAGCAAATTCATTCCCACAAATTTTTTTGAAAGGTGTAGAACTGTATGTCTCCGAAGTACAAGCAAGTTGCGAGCCAGATTGAATCAGACATTGTCAATCACGTCTACCAACATACGAATAAATTATTGACCGAAGATGAGTACGCCAATAAATATGGTGTCAGTCGCAATACGGTCCGAAAAGCAATCGAGATCCTCGTCAACAAAGGATACGTCTATCAAGTTCAAGGGAGCGGCGTCTTCGTCCGCGACCATTACAATAGCGATTACATCAACCTTGAAAAACTTCAAGGTCTCACGAGTGACTTCAGTGGCCGAAAAGTCGAGACACGCGTCTTACATTTCGAACAGACGGTCGCAAACGATGAAGTCGCAGAACGTATGAAGTGCCCGATCGGGACACCCGTCTACTTCGTGAAGCGTCTACGTCTCGTCGATGACCACCCGTTCTCGGTGGAAGATTCATACTTCCGAAAAGAGCTCGTCATCTACTTAGACGAGAACATCGTTCAAAAGTCGATTTATACGTATTTACGAAGTGACCAAAAACTTGCCATCGGATTCGCCGACCGAGTCATTTACGCAGACTTTTTAGATTCTGAGTCCGCCGATCTGCTCGACTTGAACGAGAATGACCCAGCCTTGATTGTCGACAACACCGTCTATTTAACAAATGGTCAAATCTTCGACGTCTCTCGTTCCATCCATCATTTTAAACATGTCAAAATGCTCAAAGTCTCGAACATCAAGTCCTAAACGCGCCCGAGAGATGCTTTTCTCGTGCGCATTTTTTATGCAATTTTTCGAAAAGAAAGGGTTTACACGAAAACGCTTTCGTGCTACTATCAACGTGTAGAAAATATTTGTACCTATGAATTTTAGTTATCCATACAAAAAGGAGAGATACTATGGTTTCTGAAACAATCGAAATTTCACCGGAAGATATTTTCGGTCTCATCGCCCTCTCGGGTGACGCCAAAGCGAGCTACCATCAAGCGATGCTCCTCATGCAAGAAGGAAAAAAAGAAGAAGCCGAGGCAGCAGTCGTTGCTGGTGACGCAACATTAAAAGAAGCACATGCGATTCAAACGAAATTCGTCACGCTCGAAGCACAAGGTAAATCGGCAACAGTCGGTGTCCTCATGGTGCACGCGCAAGATCACTTGATGAACACAATTCTCGTTAAAGAAATGCTTGGATATATGATGAACATGCAAAACGAAATCAACGAATTGAAAGGAATGGATCAAAAATGATTAAAATCGGACTCTTCTGTGCGGCAGGTATGTCAACAAGTATGTTAGTAGAAAAAATGAAAGCGGTTGCCTCTGAACGTGGCATCGAAGCTGAAATCGCAGCTTACCCAGAATCAGAGATGGAAACGTACGTTGACAACATCGACGTTGCACTTCTCGGACCACAAGTGAAGTACCTTCTTTCAAAAGGGAAGCAAATCTGCGAACCAAAAGGTGTTCCAATCGATGTCATCAACACAGTCGACTACGGCATGATGAACGGTGCGAAAGTATTAGACCACTCATTGAAACTTGTAAATAAATAAACTGAGGTGATGACTTTGAAAATGCCTAAAGATTTCTTGTTCGGCGCTGCTTCGGCCTCTTATCAGGTCGAAGGCGCATGGAACGAGGACGGGAAAGGTCTCTCGAACTGGGACGTCTTCTCGAAAATTCCTGGTAAGACATTTGAAAACACAAACGGCGACGTCGCAGTCGACCATTACCACCGTTATAAAGAAGACATCGCGCTCATGGCGGAGATGGGACTCGAATCGTATCGCTTCTCGATCTCATGGCCACGCGTCTTCCCGAACGGTACGGGTGAAGTGAACGAAAAAGGACTTGAGTTCTACAACAACTTGATCGACGAATGTTTGAAACACGACATCGTCCCATTCGTCACACTCTACCATTGGGACCTTCCACAAGCACTTGAAGAAAAAGGCGGCTGGAAGAACAAAGAGACGGTTGACGCATTCGTCCGTTTCGCAGATACTTGCTTCCAATCGTTCGGTGACCGTGTCAACCACTGGATCACATTCAACGAAGCGGTCATCTTCTGCTCACTTGGATACTTAACAGGCGCACACCCGCCAGGCATCGAAGGCGACGTCAAAGGTTATTTCCAAACGACACATAACGTCTTCGTCGCTCACGCCCGTGCCGTCGAGCTCTTCAAACAAAACGGTCACACTGGCGAAATCGGGATCACGCACGTGTTCAACCCGGCGTTCAGTATCGATGACGCAGAAGAGAACAAGTTTGCCGAAATGCATGCGAACGCTTATGCGACACATTGGTTCTACGACCCGATCTTAAAAGGTGAATATCCAGAGTACGTCGTGAACGGTCTGAACGAACAAGGTCTTCTCCCTGAAATGACAGAGGAAGAACTCGACGTCTTGAAACGTACCGCTCCGATGAACGACTTTATCGGTCTCAACTACTACAGCCCGCAGCGCGTCATGAAAAATGACTCAGCACTCGTCATGGCTGGTGGACGTGAGAACTCGACAGGTCGCCCTGGTAACCCATCATTCGATGGCGTCTACAAGACAGTCAAGATGGACGACAAAGTGTACACGAAATGGGATTGGGAAATCTCACCGGAAGCGTTCCTCGATGGGATGCATATGTTGAAAGATCGTTACGGCGACGTCAAAATCTATATCACAGAGAACGGTCTCGGTGATGTCGACCCAATCGTCGACGGTGAAATCATGGACACGCCACGAATCGAGTACATCGAAGGTCACCTTCGTGCAGTCAAACACGCTGTTCAACAAGGCATTAACGTTGCCGGTTACTACGCTTGGTCTGCAATTGACCTTCTCAGTTGGTTGAACGGTTATAAGAAACAATACGGCTTCATCTACGTTGACCACAACAACGGTCTCGCACGGAAGAAGAAACAGTCGTTCCACTGGTATAAAGAGATCATCGCCACGCGCGCTGAAGACCTATAAGGAGGTTCCCCTATGAGCCGCTTAGAAAGAGTATTTGAAAAGTTCACCCCTGCTTTTGTTCGCTTCGCGAACGCCAAGCCCGTCCTTGCGATTAAGGACGGGTTCATCCTCACGATGCCGATGACCATCATCGGGTCGCTGTTCCTTCTCATCCTGGCGTTACCGATTCCAGGTTGGGCTGACTTCATGTCAGGTCTATTCGGGGCAGACTGGTCACTCCCGCTCACGCAAGTCGTCGGTGCGACGTTTGACATTCTTGCTTTAATCGGTGTTTTTGGAATCGCTTACTCGTACGTCAAGAACGAAAAGATTGAAGGGGTACCGGCTGGTATTCTCGGGATCATCTCGTTCCTCATCATCACACAAGCTTCTGTCTTGTCTGAATCTGGGGAATTCGTCGGTGGCGTCATTCCAAAAGTATGGACAGGTGGACAAGGTGTCCTCGCTGCCATCATCGTCGGATTGACAGTTGGATTCATCTACTCGCAGTTCATCAAACGCGGGATCAGCATTAAAATGCCAGACGGTGTACCGCCAGGCGTATCGAACTCATTCTCTGCACTTGTTCCTGGTTTGGCAATCATCTCACTCGCCGTTGCGACGTTTGCGATTTTCCAAGCGGTTGCAGAGCGTACGTTCACAGAAGTCATCTATGATGTGCTTCAAGCACCACTTCAAAACTTGACTGACACACTCGCTGGAGCCGTTATCATCATGGTGCTCATGTCTGTCATGTGGTGGTGTGGGATTCACGGTGCCGCAATCCTTATGGGAATCATGGGACCTCTTCTCACAGCGAACGCGCTTCAAAACCAAGCGATCCTCGATGCTGGTGGTACGCTTGTCGCTGGTGAGAACGCAAAAATCGTTACAATCCAGTTCCTTGATGTGTTCACGAAACTCGGTGGATCAGGGATCACAATCGGTTTCATCATCGCGACACTGATTGTCGCACGTTCGGCACACTTGAAGCAGCTTGGTAAGTTATCACTTGCGCCAAGTATCTTCAACATCAATGAGCCGGTCATCTTCGGGATGCCAATCGTCTTCAACCCGATCATGTTCGTCCCATTCGTTGTCGTGCCAGCTATCGCTTCATTCATGGTTTACTTTGCCATCCTTTGGGGTTGGGTCGAGCCGTTCAACGCCCTTCAAGTACCATGGACGACACCTCCAGTCATCTCTGGATTCTTGATCGGTGGATGGCGTGCTGCCCTCTTACAGATTGCAACGATTGCTATGGCCGTTGCGGTTTACCTTCCATTCGTTCGCATTCAAGACCGCGTTTCGTATGGTGAAGAATTGAAAGCACAAGAAGAAGCAGATAAAGCGTCAGCCTGAAACAAAAACGACAGCCCTTCTCAGCAATGAGGAGGGCTGTTATGATGTAGGAAAAGATTGGAAAGTTGGGGTAGGATGAAAAGAAATGTCACCGTCATGTTCGCGCTATTTGCCTCATCCTCGTTTGCAGCAGGTCTTGCCTTTCAGTCAGTCATTCCTTTCATCGTAGGTATCTTATTCATTTTAGCGGCCGGCTATCAAGCAGGAAAGCAAATCGAGACGAAGAAAGCCTGAGTTCATCAAATTGGACTCAGGCTTTGTCTTGGGCATCTCTATAAGTGATTCAAGCAACGTATGCTATAGTTTGAGTGAATCTAACGAAGGAAGTGATCAGCATGAAGGCACTCGTCTTCCATCGGTTCGGTGGTCCTGATGTTTTAACATATGAAGAAGTCCCGACACCGATGCCACAAGTCGATGAAGTATTGGTTCGGACGAAAGCCATCGGATTGAACTATGCCGATGTGTATCGCCGGAAAGGAAACTACCATCTCGTCGGAGAACCTCCCTACATTCTCGGATATGAAGGAGCCGGCGTCATCGAAGCGGTCGGGGCGAACGTCACATCGCTTCAAGTCGGGGACCGGATTGCCTTTGCGGATGTTCCGCATGCCAACGCAGAATTTGTTGCCGTTCCGCTCGACAAGGCCATCCCCCTTCCAGATGCCATCTCATTTGAAACGGCCGCATCTGTCATGCTTCAAGGATTGACGGCTCATTACCTCGTTCACGACAGTTATCGGATTCAACCTGATGATGTCGCGGTCGTACATGCGGCCGCTGGCGGCGTCGGTCAATTGTTGACGCAAATGATTCAGCGCCTCGGCGGTCGGGCCATCGGTCTCACGTCCACAGCCGAAAAAGCGGCAACTGTCCAAGCTCATGGTGCCCGTGCCTATCGCTACGACGAAGCATGGGTCGAAGAGATTCGTAACACCATGGACGGTCACGGTGCCGATGTCGTTTATGACTCGGTCGGCGCGACATTAGAAAACAGCTTCGAAGCGACGCGCATCGGTGGGACGGTCGTCTTCTACGGTATGGCCGGAGGCGACCCAAAACCGGTCGACCCGCGTATGCTCATGGACACATCGAAGACGTTGACAGGTGGCGACTTATGGAACGTTCTCACCTCAAAAGAGGAGCGAATTCGTCGGTCACACGAATTGTTCAGCTGGATTGAGGACGGTTCACTCATCATTCCATCACCGACGACGTTCGCTTTGTCAGACGGGGCATCGGCCCACGCCTTTTTAGAAAGTCGGAAGAGCCAAGGGAAGATCCTCTTGATTCCATAAACAAACGCCAGCCCGTTTTCGGTGTTGGCGTTTTTACATGTCTTCTTTCCGGAGTGAGTATCCGTCTACCTCAAGCAGTCGCATCCGTCTCTGGTCAATCGCTGCATGAACAATCACGGTGACGCCCGGGTTGAGTTCCATCATCTTCTTGATTTTTCGTAAGTCGTCTCCTTTAATCTCAACCGGCAACACGAACTCCCCTTCTCTCAAATGAACGAACTTGATCTTCCCTTGGTCGTCATAGCCTGTAACTTCATACATCGAAAATTCACGCTTCATAAACATCCCTCCCTTCTACTCGTTCCCATAATAAAAAGATTCCACACAAAAAATCCATCCCCGTAGCGGCAGGGATGGATGCATGTTACGCCTCGACGCTATCCGCGTGTTCGGCTTTATGGTCGGCGATGACACCGGCATACCACTTCGCGCTATCTTTCCAGATACGCTCTTGTGTCTCAAAGTCGATATAGAGGATTCCGAAGCGCTTCTCGTATCCGAAGCTCCATTCGAAGTTATCCATGAGTGACCAGAGGTAGTAGCCTTGAATGTTCATGCCTTCATCGTTCAAGTCAGAAACGGCTTCGAGGTGCTGGCGGACGTAGTCGATCCGGTTATCGTCATGGACTTCGCCATTTTCCAGCACGTCGTCAAATGCGGCGCCGTTCTCTGTGATGTAGATGGGAAGGTCAGTATACTCGGCGCGTAAACGACGGATCAGGTCTTTGAATTCGTTCGGGGCGATATCCCAGCCCATGCCCGTCTTCTCATAGTCCGAATAAGCGTCTGCCTTCAAGAAATCATTTGCTGCGTTGAACTCGACAATGCCACGGCTGTAGAAGTTAATGCCGAAGAAATCGCAAGCTGTCGAGATCGTCTCCATATCACCCGATTGGATGAAATCGAAGTTATGCACATATTTGGAGAACAAGTTCATCATGTCGACCGGATACTGGCCTTTGAAGACCGGATCGAGGAACCAGCGATTCGAATACCCGTCGGCATTGTTCATCGCAAGGCGGTCATTCGCCGAATCCGTCTTCGCGTACATCGGTGACAAGTTGAGCGTGATGCCAATCGGTGTCGTGGATGTCATCTCTCGCTTCAACAATTCGACCGCTTTTCCGTGCGACAACAAGATGTGGTGCACGGCGCGTACCGCTTCGTTCATGTCACGATGACCCGGTGCGTGAACACCGACATGGTAGCCGAGGAAGCCGGCACACCAAGGCTCATTGTGGGTGATCCAAGAGTCGACGATGTCATCAAGCTCTTCAAAACAGACTTTCGCATAATCGAGGAACCAGTCAACCGACTCACGGTTGACCCAGCCACCTTCTTCATGAGCCCACATTGGAAGGTCCCAGTGGTAAATCGTGACGGCTGGTTTGATTCCTTCTTCACGGAGACGCAGCGCCAAGTTTTTGTAGAACGCCATACCTTCTGGGTTATACTCTCCCTTGGCAGGGAAGATTCGTGGCCACGCGATGGAGAATCGATACGTATCGACACCTAGCTTTTTGATGTGCTGGATGTCTTCTTCGTAACGATGGTAGTGGTCACATGCGACATCGCCGTTATGCTTTTCAAACACGCGCCCGTCGATGTCACAGAACATATCCCAGATGGAAGGGGTACGTCCCCCTTCATTGTGTGCGCCTTCAATTTGGTATGAGGACGTGGCTGTCCCGAATACGAAGTCTTTCTTAAAATGCATAGTGTTTTCCTCTTTTCTCTATATTTATTCTTTGACAGCACCTGCCGAAATACTGCTGACGATGTACTTCGAGAGGAACAAGAAGGCAATCATGATCGGTACGACCGAGATCGCGATTCCTAGGTAAAGCGCGCCAAGGTTTTCTGCGACTTGTGATCCTTTCAAGAAGCCCATCAAGACAGGCAACGTGTATTTCTCAGGAGAGAATAAGAGGACAAGTGGCATCAAGTAGTTGTTCCACGAGCCGATGAACGTGAAGATCGACATCGTCGCAATCGCTGGCATCATCATTGGGAGCGCGATTGTATGGAAAATACGTAACTCGCTCGCACCGTCAATCCGTGCCGCTTCAATCAAGCTGATGTGAAGTGTCGCTTGCGTGTACTGGCGGATGAAGAAGACCGTGAACGGTGTTGCAATCGCAGGGACAATCAATGGAATGAACGTATCGAGAATACCGAGTGTCTTCGAAATCTCATAGAATCCGATGAGTCCAAGTTGTGCAGGTACCATCATCATGACGAGCATGAAGATGAACATCGCGTTTTTCCCTTTGAAGTTATAGAACGTGAATCCGTAAGCCGTAAGGGCTGAGAAGTAACCTGACAGTACCGTAACCGATACAGAGATAATCAAGCTGTTCTTGAATCCGTTCCAGATGTTGATGTACTCACTAAGCGTCGCATAGTTCTCTGTGAGCGCTGTTCCCGGAATTAGTGAGAACCCAGCCATGATTTCTCCATTCGTCCGTGTCGCATTGACGATCATCATGAGAAACGGAATGAAGCAGACGATTGCTAGGAGGATGAGTACTGCATAGATCAAGCCTCGTACGAATCGTTTATTCGTTTTTTTCTTTGAAGGAGGCGCTACTTTTAACGGGCGCTCCTCTTTTCGTTTCGGCTGCGCTTCGCTATCTGGAAGCATACGCCGCGATTCTGCATTTTGTTCCATTGCTTACGCCCCCTTCTGTGTCGCGCGCTCTTTGCGGAACATACCCTTGAAGACGACCGCTGAGAAGATGAGCGTAATCAAGAATAGGCCGTAAGCGACTGCTGACGCATAGCCGTAGTTGTTGTACTTGAAGGCTTGGTTGTACAAGTAAAGTACCATCGTGTTCAATGAACCGTCCGGTGATCCAATTCCGTCTGTAATCAACATCGGGAGGTCGAACAATTGGAGTCCACCGATGAGCGATGTGATCATGATGTAGAGAAGGATTGGTTTCAGGAGCGGCAACGTCACTTTCGTAAACATCTGCCAACGGTTCGCACCGTCGATGTGAGCGGCTTCGAAGTAATCTGTCGAGATCCCCGACACCCCTGCCATGACGATGATGAAGGAGTGACCGAACCACATCCATGTCAAGATGAGCGAAACGGATAACTGTGCCGTCACTGGTTCTGCTAACCAGTTGATTGGATCCGAAATCAAGCCGATTTTCATCAACACCATGTTGAGTGAACCGTGTTGCCAGTCGAGCAAAATACCGAACAAGAGCGCGACCGAGCTGATCGTGATCAAGTTTGGAAGATAGAAGAACGAGCGGAAGAACGAGAGTCCTTTTAACTTCAAGCGAAGATCTGAGAAGATGAGTGCTAATAGAAGTGCCAACCCGATCTGCAAGACGAAGTTAATTCCCCAAATCTTGATGGTGTTGAAAAACGCCTCGATAAAGTACGTATCCGTCAACAACCGTGTATAGTTCGCAAACCCGACAACTTCCTCACCAGGACTCCCCGTATAGTTCGTGAAGCTATAGTAAAGTGTTAAGAGAACCGGATAGATGCTGAACGTCAAGAAGACGACCCAGAACGGGGCGATGAACAGATAGCCGTAACGATCTAGTTTTTTCACGTGTATTTCTCCTTCCATAAGAACCGAGGGGGGAGTTCCCCCTCGTGTTGGTCATCGTCAGTTTACTACGATGTCTGGGTAAGCGTTTTTCGCTTGTTTCTTGAATTCTTCAATCGCTTCTTCTTTTGACTTCTTACCTTCTACGTATTGAAGGACTGATGCTCCGTAAAGCGTATCGAGCTGTTGGTCGTATTTCGTGACGATTCCTGGTGTGATTTCATCCGCTTCATCGAGGAAGAACTCATAGTTGTTCTGTCCACCGAGGAACTCTTCACTGAAGTCGTCTTTGATTTTGTCTGTAACTGGGTTGAAGGCAAGTACATCTCCTGTTTCTTGTGCCCAGTCTGTCAAGAACTCTTCATCTTGCGTCATGAGTTTGACGAAGTCGTAAGCTGCTTCTTTATTTTTCGATCCTTCATAAACACCGAGCCATGTACCACCCCAGAAGTATGGGCTTGGTCCGCTTGTGACAGCCCAGTCACCCGCAGTTTGCTTCGCGTTTTCTTTCAATACAGAGTGGAGACCCCATGTTGGGAGGACGTATGAGAAGACTTGTGTCTCTGTCTCTTTTCCGTTCTCTTTTACTTTGATTGGCTTATCCATTCCTTCGAACCAAGATGGTGACCATTCTGGTGCGAGAGCCGTGTATTGATTCTCACGAAGTTCTTTTGCATAGTCCATGTAGTTGATTTTATCTTCCGTTAAGACGAGTTCGTTTTTATCGTTGACCCACGCTTCTGGGTTTGCTCCTTGTGAGAACCAACGGATGGCACCTTCGTCTGGGAACATTTTATATCCTTTTTGCTTCATCTTCTCCGCAACTTCGAAGACGCCGTCCATCGAGCTCATCATTTCGCCGATTTCAGTTGGGTCATCTGTACCGAGTACTTCTTTTGCTAAGCTACGTTTGTAGTAAATTCCACCTGGTGTCGTTTGCCATGAAAGAGCGCGAACGTTTCCGTCCTTGTCTTTTCCAAGATCAAACACGTAAGGGACATAGTTGTCTGCAATTTCATCAACGCTATATGGTTCGTCCGAAAGATTTTCCCAATATCCAGCGTCTACCCATTGTTTGAGGAACGCGATTTCTCCTGTGAAGACGTCTGGTGCGCCAACGCCGCTTTCAAGTGCTGGCTTTAATTTTGTTGGATAGTCAGCGATTGGAACGATTGTCAATTCAACTTTGACACCGTTTTTCTCTTCATATGTTTTAATTGGTTCTTTTAATTCGTCCGTAAACGACCAGACTTTTAAGACGTCATCTTTTGATTCTGAAGCTCCGCCTTCGCTGTCTGAGCAACCGCTCAAGACGCCAACTGAAAGTGCTCCGAGTGTAAGTAAGCTGACTAATTTACGCATGTGTTGTTCCCATCCCTTTTATAAGTAGTATTAGAAAGCGCTTGCAAAAAGAGGTGAATAATTGTCGAAAGCGCTTTCGGTTTATCCGAAATAAAATATCGAAAGCGGTTTCGATTTTCTCTAAAAATGACTTTCGAAATCGCGCTCCCCTCTCCATCCGCTGAAGAAAAGAGAGCGACTTCGAAATATCATTGGCTATAAATCACTGTTTGACCGGCGCACAAGATGCCCGTTCTACTAAGCGTACCGGAATGATGCGACGTTCGGTGAGTCGCTCTTTCGCGGTCATTTGTTCAAGTAAAAGTTCTGCTGCCGCTTCCCCGATTTCATCCGTATCTTGGCGAATCGTGGTCAGTTTCGGCGTAATGTATTGAATCATTTCAATGTCGTCGTATCCGATGACAGAGATGTCATTCGGGACGTGAAGACCGTGTTCGTGAATCGCTTCGATGACGCCAATTGCCATTTGATCCCCGGCCACAAAGACTGCAGTCGGTTGATCGTCGAGTTCAAGCAATCGTTCCATCGCTTGCTTCCCTTCTCCTACTGAGAAGAAACCGGCGTTGACGAGGTAGCCCGGTCGAATCGGAAGGTTCAGCTCTTGCATCGCAAGTTCATATCCTTTGATCCGTGCCGCTCCAGCGTCAATCGTCTCATCCCCAGCGATGTGGGCAATTTTTCGATGACCAAGTTCATACAGATAATTCACAGCGAGACGCGCCCCTTCGATGTTGTCGGAATAGACGACGCTACAATTGGCGCTGTCCATATCGACGACGACGATCGGGATGTCGCTTCGCATGAGCTCCTGAACTTGCTCATCCATTCGGTCCGAGCAGATGACGACGATGCCGTCGACCGCACGGTGTTTGAAGTGTTCGAGATAACTCATATCACGGTTGCGCAGGTTACGCGAGGCGAAGATTAAATCGTAGCCTTGCTCCTCTGTCGCGTGACGAAAACTTTCAATGATTCCGTTGAAGAACGGGTGTTTCATCCCCACTTCATTCGCTTCTGAGAACATGACCCCGATCGCCCATGATTTTTTCGTCGATAACGACTGGGCATGTGCGTTCGGCAAGTAGTCCATCTCAGCAGCGGCTTGAAGAATCTTTGCTCTCGTCTTGTCGCTCACGTCTTTGTAGTTGTTCAACGCTTTGGACACTGTCGTGATTGAGAATCCTGTTTTTTTGGCTAAATCATAAATCGTACCCATGTTATTCTCCTCTTCCCGAAAGCGCTTTCGGTAATTTGATTGTAGCGCATGAATTTGTAGGAATCAATTCTTTTTCGAGGAAACTTTTTGATTCTTTTTTCCATTCCTTGTTTCTTCTATATTACTGTATCGGGAAATTTTTGTCCTTAATGTGTCCGTGTATACAGCCAAACAAGATTCGTAAACTTTTGGACTTCCGTCTCGCCTGTCACGCCTTTAAATAGACGCTGAAACGGCTTCAACAATTGCTCTAAGACAATTTTCCGAAGGCGTTCTTGTTTCAGTTCATGTGAGATTGCATCGAACAAATCTCGTTGTTCTTCCGTCATCTCGACATGTTCTTCGATGCGAGCAGCCATCTCAATCAATTCTTCAATCGTAATGAGATGTTTATCTGTCGTGCCACGCATTTGATCGACCGTGACCGGGTTCAAGACGTGCTCCCCTGTCTCTATCATTCGTGCAGCAATCAGTTCTACGTACGTATATAAACTCCTTACGACTTTTTGAGGAGAGTAAGCGGCATTCGTGATCCGGTTCGTGAACAAGATATGTTGCAACATTCCGTTGAAGAGCACCGTCAATTCCATCGAATACGGTCTGACAGCCTCTCCGATGATTTCCGTCAAACGCATCGCAATCCATTCAATTTCATAAATGCGATGTTGAAGTACGAGTTTCTTCAGTTCATTCTCGTTTGACGACATGATCGATTCAAATAACGCGTGCAAGTTCCGTTCTTCGTTCAATTGAATCAATATCGAGATTTGCTCGATAAAGACATCACGATCTCGTTTATCTCGTCCCATCTGCATCTCAATCCGGCGCTGCCCGGCATCATATCGTAAGTTCTCGAGGATACTGGCCACACAATCCGTCTTCGATGAGAAGTAGTTATAAAACGTCCCTTTTGAGATATTGGCACGGTCGATAATCTCTTGCACCGATGTGTGTTGCACTCCATTTTCGATGAAGAGAGACATGGCAATATCTGCGACTTTTCGCTTTTTCTCTTTCATTCTTTCATGACTCCGTTCTGTCTGGTTTGTACCTTTACTATAGCACCGAAAACCATTTTAGACTAATAGTACAAAATGGTTGCTTTATTTATACAACGGGTATAAAATCATTTCATCGACATTTACCAACACATAACTATTTAGAAAATAAAGGAGCCATCCATATGAAACCAGAATTCCAAAAGAAACCGCCTTACGTCATGTTGGCGGTCCTCTTTGCGGGTGCGTTTATCGCATTTTTAAACAACTCATTACTCAACGTCGCGCTCCCATCGATCATGGTCGATCTCGAGATTGCAGACTACTCGACCGTACAATGGCTTGCGACAGGCTTTATGCTCGTGACAGGTGTACTCGTCCCGGCATCCGCCTATTTAATCACTCGTTTTTCTAACCGAAGCTTGTTCATCACCTCGATGAGTATCTTCGCCATCGGTACGGCGATCGCGGCCTTCTCGCCAAACTTTGGCTGGTTGTTGAGCGGTCGGATGATTCAGGCCGTCGGAGCCTCCACGATGGGGCCACTCTTAATGAACGTCATGCTCGTCAGTTTCCCGCGTGAAAAACGTGGGATGGCGATGGGAATCTTCGGGCTCGTCATGATCTCGGCACCTGCGATTGGACCGACACTCTCGGGTTATATCGTCGAGTACTATGACTGGCGCGTCTTATTCGAAATGATTTTACCGCTCGCCATCATCGGTCTCGCGCTCGCTGTTTGGAAAGCGGAGAACGTCATGGTCCAAAATAAAGATCAGTCACTCGATTACTTGTCACTCGTCTTATCGACGCTCGGATTTGGTGGGATTTTGTACGGTGTCAGCTCAGCAAGCTCGGACGGCTGGGATAACCCAATCGTCTTGGCGACGATGATTGTCGGTACCATCTCGTTGATCGCATTCATTTATCGTCAGCTCCATATGGAAAAACCATTACTCGACTTGCGTGCTTATAAACATCCGATGTTCGCACTCGCGTCAGTCATTGCGATGGTCAACGCAGTCGCGATGTTCTCCGGTATGATTTTGACAC
Organism: Exiguobacterium sp. RM11; assembly: GCF_059821525.1. Taxonomy (NCBI): domain Bacteria; kingdom Bacillati; phylum Bacillota; class Bacilli; order Caryophanales; genus Exiguobacterium; species Exiguobacterium sp. RM11. The sequence goes on from NZ_CM187558.1 coordinate 2,425,277, forward strand.
CGGCTTACGTCCAAAGCGTTCGTGGCATCTCACCACTCGATTCAGGGCTCATGCTTCTCCCTGGTGCGATCATCATGGGAATCATGTCGCCGATCACAGGTAAACTGTTTGACCGATTCGGACCAAAACTATTGGCACTTACCGGATTGACAATCACCGCCGTGTCGACGTACATGCTCGCAAACGTCCAACTTGACTCGACCTACACATACATCGTCTTAACGTACACGTTGCGTATGTTTGGGATGTCAATGGTCATGATGCCGATCATGACTAATGGATTGAACCAATTACCGACTCGCCTTAATCCGCATGGAACGGCTATCAACAACACGGCCCAACAAGTATCTGGTGCGATTGGTACGGCAGTACTCGTCACTATTATGAACTCGGTGACACGTACGGAAGCTGAATCATTGATGACGGGAGTCGATCCTGCGACGCTCACAGAAAGCTCGATGGGTGCCATCACTCAACAAGCCCTCTTATCTGGAATTCAATATTCATTTTATGTCGCACTCGGGATGAACCTCTTGGCGCTTGTCCTTGCGTTCTTCGTAAAACGAGTGGATGTTCGTAAGTTTGATGATCAAGTAGAGACCGTCGAAGAATTGAAACAAGCAAATTAATAGGAAAAGCCGTTCTGAATGATCGATTCAGAACGGCTTTTAATTTCTCATTTCCTTCATGCATAAATATGAAATTAAACTTCAATACATATATGGTATTATTTCTCAATGGATAGGATTCGTTTAGGAGGGTACATATTATGAAAAAAGTGTTCGGCTTTATCATTGTTGTTCTTCTGGTCACTTCATCTTTCGTCTCGACTGACTTAATCGTTGAGGCGGCCCCAAAGAAGCAGAATCGTGCTATCATGGGAGTATCGGCTTTAACTCCGCAACAAATGGCGGATTACGTAAAACAAAAGAATCCTCGTGATGTCCGGCTCGCGAAAACGTCTGTCGAAGATTTGGCGAAACTTTTCGTCATCATCGGTGCAAAAGAAGGCGTCCGTGGTGATGTTGCGTTCGCACAGGCACTAAAAGAGACAGGGTATTTCCGTTATGGCGGCGATGTCCTTCCAAAGCAGCATAACTACTCAGGGATTGGGACGACTGGGAACGGCGTGAAGGGACACTTTTTCCGTTCACCACACCAAGGCGTAACCGCTCAAATTCAGCATCTAAAGGCATACGCCTCAAAAGATGCATTGAATATGACAAAAGTCGATCCACGCTTCCACCTCGTCAAACGGGGCTCTGCGACGACTTGGCCGTCACTTCACCGAAAGTGGGCCATGCAGCCAAAAGGAAATTACGGAAACGAGATTCTTTCGATTTATCAAGAAATGTCGAAAACACCGAAACGTGTCGCTAAAGCAAAACGATGAAGAAATGTAGGGGTGAAAGAACGTGACGTGCAAACAAGTTAGACTCGCGAGCGGAATCGCACTATTCGTGACCGGCGTGATGTTGTTACTCAAGCGCTAATGAGCATTTCGGGCAATTGTCCGAGTGCTTTTTTTGTGGATAAACAAAAAGCCATGGCGCTCTATAAGTACCACGGCTTTCGCTAACGTTTATTTAACTCAATGTCCTCTGTATTTTCCGAGTGCCCGCATATTTAAGAGATACAAGACACCTGCATAGAGAATCAATCCGAGTAAATACACCCAGATGCCTGAGAAGCCGCTACCGTAAATCATGACTTCCTTGATTGCTGTTGCTCCGTAAAAGATTGGCATGACGTAACTCAAGTTCCCGAGACCATATGGAATCAAGTCGAGCGGGATGAGTCCCGAGAAGAACACCTGCGGGATGATGGTGAACGGAATCATCTGTACGACTTGTAATTCCGAACGGGCAAACACCGAGATGGTCGCTCCGAAGAGAACCGCCGTACCCGCCATGAGTAGCATCGTCAACATGACCCATGCCATGTTCCCAAGAGAAGAAAGACCGAGCACATAAATCGAATAGAGCACGATGAAAATCGACTGAACGACCGCAAACGTTCCGTACCCGAGCGTATATCCTAAAATGACTTGTCCTCGCTTGATTGGAGTCATCAAGAGTCGTTCGAGCGTTCCGCCACTCCGTTCTTTGACGAGTGCCATCGCAGAAAGGATGAACACGAAGAAGAATGAAAAGAGGGATAGGAAGACGAAGCCGAACGAATCGAACGTAGATTGGTCTTCTTCTCCATAGACGAATGCCGTATCGATCTCGGCTGCAGGATTGAGCGTCGTCAACGCATCTTGAATCTCGCGAACCGCCTTCGAAGACTTCGTCGACGGCTCACGTAACGTGATAGTCGTACCTTCCTGATTCATTTCAAAAACGGCATCGACCTGTTCATTGTCTTCGATATACGTCTTCGAATCATCGAACGATGCCTGTTCCACTTCGAGCGTCTCGTCCTCAAATGCGATGACGAGCTGTTCTGGTGCATTTTCGTCGAGGACGACGGTCGGCACATAATCCGAGTCTCCGAGTAAGAAGTAGACGAGTGTCAAAATGAGAAGCGGTGCGATTAAAATCAAGGCGACACTGCGCTTGTCGTTCAACGTCTGGAAGATGACACGTTTCGCTAAATTACGCATGACCGCCCACCTCCTCTTTCCCAGCAATCAAGAACAACTCTTCCACGCGACCGTTCTCGGTCTGGTCGAGCAAGTCTTGCACATGATCGTACGCAATCAATCGTCCATTATAGACGAGTGCAGCACGGTCACACTCGAGCACTTCATCCATGACGTGTGTCGAGACGATGATGGTCGTCCCTTCCGCTCGAATCGTTTGGAACTGATCCCAAATCTGACGGCGTAAAATCGGATCAATCCCGACCGTCGGCTCATCGAGAAACAACACGTCCGGCTTATGAAGGATCGCAATGGCTAAGGAAAGACGTTTCTTCATCCCTCCCGAAAAATTACGGACGAGTTTATGTCGATCGTTTGTTAAATCAACAAGCGCGAGCACTTCGGTGATCCGTTCCTGAAGCGCCTTTTTCCCTAACTTATAAATCGAACCGAAGAAGGCAAGGTTCGCCTCGGCCGCCAGGTCTTCGTACAACCCATCGTTTTGCGGCATAAATCCGATTTGTTGGAGCATGGCCATATTCGGCATCTTTGTTTCCCCGATATGGACACTTCCTTTGTCCGGTGCAAGTGCGCCAATCATGAGTCGAATGAGCGTCGTCTTCCCCGATCCAGATGGTCCGAGCAAGCAGCAAATCTCACCGGACGGAATCGTGAAGTCGATGTTGTCGATGGCGAGCTGGTCACCGAACGACTTGTCGACGTGTTGCAATTGAATGTTCATGCTTATCACTCCTTTTCGGCGCCTCATCGTGTATACTCAAGATAATCAACACCGTGTTGGTTTATAAGTTTAGTATAGACCTCGTTCACGGTGGCAACAATCGTCAATATCAGTCATCGTGTCGGTTTTCCGACAGATGGTCTGAATATGTTGAAGAAAAGGAGAAAATGGATGGAACAGACTGATTTACGCGTCATCCGGACGAAGAAGTTGATCAAAGATGCCTTCTTCAGTCTTATTGAAGAACAGGGATTTGAAGCCGTCACCGTCAAGCAATTGACCGAACGGGCCGGTATCAATCGAGGAACCTTTTATAGCCACTATGTGGATAAGTTCGAGTTGATGGAGAAATGCGTCAACGAAATCTTTGAAGAGGCTGAACAGAAGTTGATTTATCACTTGCCACACATCTTCGGAGACGAACGGACCGACAACTCGTACCATTACCTCATTCCGTTCATCCGCTTCATCGAAGACAACCAAATCATCATGAAGCCACTGCTTGGACCGAACGGAGACCCGACATTTCAGACGAAGCTCCGTGCATTCATGCAGGCTGCCTTGTTTCAGCGTTCGCCTGCTACGTTGTTTGACCCGGACAAAATGATGGTGCCGCCCCCGTATCTCGTCGCCTATCTCTCTTCGGCGCACATGGGGGTCATCTACGAATGGTTGAATAATCCGTCAGCAGAAGAGACAGCAGAAGACATCGCTCGGATTATCTATACGATCACGTTTGAAGGACCACTCGTCGCTGGTGGTGTGAAGTGAAACAATTAAAGCCTCCCGCACACGTTGCGAGAGGCCCTTTTTACGGAATGCGAACATGCACATGCAAGTTCCCATTGTCTTCCGCTGTCGTCTGATAAGCGTTCTGTACTGCCTCTAAATCATGCCAGGCAATGCGGTATGACTTTCCTCGCATCCCTTCAAACTCAAAAGCGAGGTGCTGTAAGTCAGCGATTCGCATGATGCGTTCAAACGGTTTACTCTCACCATCCCATTCCAATTGATTCGCTGAGTCGTTTAACACGAGGTCGAGTCCATGCATCACTTTTTCTTTGATCAATTGTCCATCCGCCGCAACACGCATCCCGTCTTGAATATCATGCATCCGACACGATTCGATATCATCAAACGGGATCGTGATTTCATCCCCGTTCGCAAAGTGAAGCGTGATTGTTTTTACGATCATCTTATATTCCTACTTTCGTTCAGACTCTGTTCCCTTACTATACAAAACTTTTCCCCGTTCAGGGATGACATCTTTGTGGATGTGGCAAATCCGTAAAAGCATGTTCGATTCATTTAGAAACGGGAATAGAAGAGGTAGCAATCATTCTGTTTTTTGAAAATAATACTTCGGAAAGGCGGCGAATATATGCCATCAGTGGATAAATCGGTCATCGTCATCGGCGGAGGGCTCGGTGGATTGTCAGCAGCCATCTCGCTCGCTCAAAAGGGATACGACGTCTCACTCTACGAAAAGAACGACCACATCGGAGGGAAAGTGAACCGTCTCGAACAAGACGGATTCGGCTTCGACCTCGGACCCTCGATTTTAACGATGCCCCATATCTTCGACAAACTGTTCCGCGGAAGCGGCAAACGGATGGAGGACTATGTTTCCATCCAGCGGCTTGAGCTCGAATGGCGCTCGTTCTTCCCGGACGAGACTGTGCTCGACCTCTATCATGACCTCGAACAGATGCAACGCGCGAATCCCTCCCTCTCTCGAAAAGACATGCAAGAATATCGTGAACTGTTGAATTACGCAGCCCGCATTTATAAGACGACCGAGAAAGGCTACTTAGCTGAAGGGTTTGAGTCACCTTTAGAAGCCGTCATGAAGACGGGGATCTTCCCAACGCTCTTTGGGTTCGATTTGACGTCGACGATGTATAGCGCCATCAAGAAGCGCATCAGTAATCCGCATCTTCGGGACATGCTGTCGTATTACGTCAAATATGTCGGGTCGTCTCCTTATAACGCACCAGCCGTCTTAAACATGATGATTTACATGCAGTACGCCCAAGGCTGTTGGTACGTCGAAGGTGGGACCCACAAGCTCGCGGAAGGATTGACAAAGCTTGCCGAAGAAATCGGTGTGAAGCTACATACCGGTCAGGGCGTCGTCCGTGCCCATACGGTGAATGAAAAGATCTCAGCGATCGAACTTGAGGATGGACGTCTCCGTTCGGCCGATTATTTTGTCTCGAACATGGAAGTCATCCCGTTCTATCAGAAAATGGTCGACGCGGACGAACAGTACGTCGACAAACTCGTCGATAAATATGAACCGGCCAGCTCTGGATTCGTCCTCCATCTCGGGGTGAAGAAAGCCTATCCTCAGCTTGCGCATCATAACTTCTTCTTCTCTGAAAATTTGCATGAGCAGATGGATAAAATCTTTGAGAAACACGAACTTCCAGACGACCCGACGATTTATCTCGTCAACGTCAACAAGACCGATGCGACTCAAGCGCCACCGGGACATGAGAACATTAAAATCTTGCCACACATCCCGTATATCCAAGACAATCCGTTCACCGAAGAAGAGTACGCCGCCTTTGAAGAGCGTGTACTCGATAAGTTAGAACGCATGGGTCTTGATGGTCTGCGTGAACATACGGTGACGCGTGACGTATGGACACCTCATGATATCGAGCGGACGTATGGGTCAGACCGAGGTGCCATTTATGGTACGGTCGCCGACAAAAATCGGAACGGTGGATTCAAGCATAAGAAGCAGAGCGAACTCTATCACAACCTCTACTTTGTCGGGGGAACCGTCAACCCGGGCGGTGGCATGCCGATGGTGACGCTCAGCGGTCAGCAAGTGAGCGACAAAATCGCGAAGCGCGACAAAGTGAAATGACTTTCTTTCATCCCTCATTCGATATGAGGGATTATTTTTTTGAAACTTTTTCCAAATCCATTCCGTATAGTGTGGTACGATACAAACAATCAAATAGACAAACGGAGGAACAGGATGCATCAAATCACAAGTTATTTCTTTATGTATGCCAAAGTTGTCGTCACGGATAAAGTTCCATTCTTTTGGACACTAGGGATTCCACTTGTCATCGCCTTGACGCAGTCGTTTGCAGATATTCGCCAAGCAACGACAGCAGAATACTACCCAGGACTCTCTTATTTCTGGGTGTATATTATTCTTGCTACATATGTGAACGGTGTGGGCATCGAACTCGCCCGCATGCGCGAATATGGACTGATGAAAACATACGTGATGATTTCCGGGAACAAACTGACATACGTCATCGCCGTCATCTTGGCGCAACTTCTATTCGCCTCCATCAGCCTACTTTTATTCACAACGGTCGTTACGCTCGTACACGGATTCTTCTCGTTCAAATTGATTGCAACGTCTCTACTCGTATTGATTGGGAGTATCCCGTTCGCGGTTGCCAGTGTTGCCATCACGGCACTTCCAGTGAAAGTATCGAGTCTCGGAACGTTTGCGAACATTCTCATGTTCCCACTCTTTTTATTGGCAATCAAGTCACCTAATCAATGGTTCAGCTTCCTCAACCCGTTCTACGCGCTCCATGAATTCGCGCTCGGGTTGCTGCATCTGACGACTCAAGTCGATCTCTCGTTCGGAGTATGGGCGACATTCCTTTCCGTACTCGGTTACTTCATCATCGGTGCGATTGCGTTGAAACGCTTCAGTCTCGTCTCACTCATCACACGCTAGGAGGTTCTTATGCACGTAAACCAACTCACGTATCGCTATCCGAAAGCGACGCGCCCTGTACTCGACGGCGTCTCGTTCACCCTGCAACCAAATAAGCTGAATGTGTTGATCGGACAAAACGGTGCCGGCAAGACGACACTGTTTGATAGTATGACGGGTACCCTTCCCGTTGACAAAGCGTCACTCGACCTCGTTCCGACAACGGACATGTTGTATTTGACACAACTCATGTACAACCATCATGAGTTGACAGGAAAAGACTTCGCCTATTTCATCGGACGTCTGTCAAAGCGCCCCGACTTCAAGAAACTTGAGTCTTATATAAACAATCTTTCGACGTCCCGAGAACAAGAACTGTTCGAACATCTATGGACGATGAAACTCGGGAAGATGTCTGTCGGGGAGAAAAAATGGCTCTTCGTGACACTATTGTCTTCCATCAAGCGTTCCCTCTACTTATTCGATGAGCCAACGAGCGGGGTCGACCCGGCGTCACGCATTCAAATCATGCGTCGCCTGCAGCGACTCGTCGATGACGGTAAGACATGCCTCATCTCGACGCATCAGTTGCATGACTTAGTTCAACTCGATGCCCACGTCATCTTCCTACACGGCGGACGTATTTTGTATGAAGGGGACTTCCAGGACTGGCTCAAAGAATCTGGAACGACCGACCCGGATGAAGCGTTCGTTCGGATGGTCGACACACCGCTTGATGATGTGGCGGTGACACAATGAACGACTCGTTTTGGGAACGACACCGGTTTACATTCTATACGATCGGCATGGTCGTCTGCGGCTTTCTCATCTCCATGTTCTCATAAGAAAATCAGCTCTGACACACGTCAGAGCTGATTTTTATTGTTCACGACGTGCGCGTCGTAACTCTCGATTGGTCACATGCTCAGGATCCGCTTCACGTAATTTACGGTCCATCGGGATGTACAAGATGAGAAGCGGGATGACGCCTATCAATGCGACACCGAGTAGTTCCTGCATCGAATCGAGTACGAACTTCGTGAGGAAAGTGAATACACCAAGTGACACAAACATAGTGACGATGATTAGAAATTCTCGGCGCACGAGGCGTTGATATTCCTCGTCTTCGTTGAATGTGCGTAACAGTTTCATCCGTCGCCATGCTTGATAGAGCATCGGCAGTTGGGTCACGAGAAAAGAGAAGGCAACCGTCGTCACCGTGATCCCTTTTATGACCGAAACAACCAGTAAGAGAAACAGACCGATGATCCCGAATATCGCGCTGATCCCTCGGGCGTCAAGGTCCTGTTCGACCATTTTGGGGAGACGCTCTTGTTTATCCATTCACCTTCCTCCTTTTTTGTTTCTTCCGCTCAAATTGGACATGGCCGAGCTCGACACCCGTCACATGTAACGGGTCGATTTCTTTTAGCTTGCGGTCTAAGCGAACGCTTAACGTCAACAAGCTGATGATTCCGATAAACGCTGCGATGATGAACGTGAGTAATGTAATCCATTCAAGCTCTATACAAGCAATCAGGATGAGAAGCAGAAGCGGCTGAGCAAAATTCAATAAAAACTCGAACCGCACAAGTTGTTGGTATCGCGTGTCCTCGTTAAATAAAAGGAGTAACTTTTTGCGATGCCATGCATGATACAAGAGCGGAACTTGTCCAACGAGAAGCATCGGTAACAATAAGAGAATATCCGTCTTCCAAAAATATAAAAAGAAGAGCAACATGACGCCGATTAGCGGAATCACCATTTGTCTCTTTCGTTTCTCATCATCTTTCAACATTCGTTCTAATCTAACTTCATGGTCTACCATCGAATCCCCCTCGAGTGTTCTCGTTAGTTTTATGTACGAAACCTATTCTCGATTCGTTTCATCCCTTACGCTTCTCCCGATTCATCAACTCCAATAAACTCTCGACGACATGTTCGTCATCAATCTTCAGAACCTTCCAATCCACCCATGACTCAAGAAGTAGGCAACTCGCGATGAGAACAGCTCCCCCAAGACTCATCGTGTCTAGCGTAATGTACTTCAATGAATAGAACATCAACATTGACATGACACCAATCAAAAGGACGAACTGGATCGCGCCTTTCAAATAAATGAAGCGTTGGTATGTAGATGAGTCATTGAACTGTAAAAACAACTGCAGTTTGTGCCACGTCGCAACCAGAAGTGGCATGAACACTGCCGCACAAAAGATGAAGAGTGACAGGTTCATTCTTGAGTCATTGAACCATAACCAAAGTGCTGTCACTACACCGACTATCATCACAAAGAGCGGACCTTTTTTATTCCACGATTTGTCGTACAAATACTCCATTCGTTCTTCTCGTAACACATCACACACCTCCAACAGTAAAAAACATCCAATTCTCTCTACATGTTTATCCTAACAATCTAAAAGCAAACTTTCGAGGATTTTCCATTAAAAAGAAAAAAGCACCTGATGTTATCAGATGCTTCTCGTTATCCGGCTTTTGAAACTTTCGCTGATGTGACGGGTGTCTTCCCACTCAACTGAAACACGAGCACCCCACCAACAATCAACACAATCCCGACGACCGTCTTCCATGTGAACGGAACAGCCGTCAAGCCGAACCATCCTAACGTATCCCAGAGGAGCGCGAACAAGATTTGAGACACCATGACAATCGAGATGGCATAACTCGGTCCGAGTCGCTCGACACCTTGCGTCACACTCATGACGACTCCGACGCCGAGGATTCCGCTGAACCAGTACCATGTCTCCATCTCCTCTACTCGGAACAAGGCACTCCCTTCTTGGAATAGACCAATCAGGAGCGATGCTAAAAATCCGAGTCCAAGGACGAGTGTCGTCGTCGCCCACGCCCCGACACGCTTCTTGACGTTGGCGTTAAACGTGTTTTGCATACAGACGAGCATTCCGCCGATGACAGCAAGCATCATCCCAATCGCCATGGTTCTCCCCTCCTATTCATAAATACTCTCCCCGACAATCTCCAACAACCCTTCCCGGTCGATGATGGTAATCATCCGCCGATTTCGTTCAATCAATCCTGCCTCGACGAAACGCCGAAGCGTCCGGTTCACATGACGATAACTCGTCCCAATCAAATCAGCGATATCCGTCAATTGGTCGACGGTCGAGCCGAGTGTTTGGTCATCTGGCGTCATCGACAATAAATAACTCGCTAAGCGAACCTCAACGGGATAGAACAAGTTGAAGCTGAGGGATTGCGACTTCCGTTCGAACTTTCGCGTGATTTCTTCTAATAAATAGTGTAACCACGCAACATTTTGGTGCGCATGACGAACCAAGTTCTCGAATCGGATGACAAGCATCTCAACTTCTGTGACCGCTTCAACCGTATTCAAATAAGGGGTTCGTTGAATATATTCGATGTCCCCAATCAAATCGAGTGGATATTTGAAAGAAAGGACGAGACGCTTACCGGTAGCGGAAGTATGAGAGACACGAATCTTCCCTTTCACTAAGAACCGAAGATGCTCCGCTTCATCGCCTTGCGTACAGATGACGTCTCCTGGCTCGTATCGGACGAGCTTCAATTCGTTCTGCGCAGCGACAGGTAAGACAGACAATTCAAATTGCTTCACATACGCGTCAACCATGCATGTTTCCCCCTACCATTTCAATAATATGACGCCCGCAATCATCATGAACACCCCGAACAACTGCATCCCGTTCAAGTTCCGACGCACCATCCCAAACCATCCGCGCCAGTCAATGACGAGCGCGAGCGCCAACTGCGCAATGAGAAACAAGGAAATCGTGAGCGTGACCCCGAGCTCGTGGACGGCTGTCATATTACTGAACAAGATGATTGCCGCGAACGCTCCGCCCGATAAATAGAGCGGGTTCACGTGACGCATCTCGATATACGTGCGGTCGCGTAACGTCAACATGACGAGGAGCGCGACGATGAACCCTGTGAACTGTGTCAACGTCGCTGCTTGCCACGTCCCAATCTGTGAACTGATTAGCGCATTCGCCACACTTTGTAACGTCAAAAAGAAGCCTCCGCTGATTGCAAACAACACTCCTCGCATCGTTCTCCCCCTTTAAGATAGACGAATCAATACAATTCCGATCACCATGACAATCAGACTGATGATTTGCACACCAGTGACCGGGTTCTTCTTCGCTCCGAACCAACCGAAACGGTCGATCAGTAAACTTCCACATAACAGTCCGACAATGACGATGATGACAGCAATCCCCGTCCCGACGATTGGAACAATAAGGACGTTTCCTCCGATGAAGAGCGCCCCGATGATCCCACCGAGCCAGATCCACCACGGTTGACCTTTCAGTTGACCGAGCGGAACGGGTTGGCGTGAGACGAGCAAGATGAGTAAGAGCGCCAACGTCCCGACAACGAAAGAGACCAATGCCCCTTTCAGAGCCGATTCGAGCACCGTACCCAAATAGCCGTTAATGGCCGTTTGCGTGGCACTCATCATTCCTGTGAAAATTCCAAACAGTCGCCAAAGATTCAGGTTCCCGGTGTCCGTTTCCATGGAGACGACCAACTTGCCTCTTCGGCGGTTGAGCCAGTCGGATAAGGCGACCGTTCCGATGACGCCAAGTAAGACGAGCACAGCTCCGAACAAACGAAGCGCCGTGATCGGATGCTCAACGGAGTTGAACCAACCAAAATGGTCAATCAACAAGCCCATCAAAATCTGTCCAAAAATCGGCATGATGACCGTCTGGACACTTCCGAGCCTTGGGAACAACAAGATATTTCCCGTTAAGAACAAGACCCCTAACAGTCCACCGATCCACATCCACCCTGGACCTTCCTGAATCACTGAGCCGTCAAACCCGAATGACTGTCCGGTCAAAAGGAGTAACAGAGATAAAAAGATGGTCCCGACACTAAACGATAAAAACGATGCGACGAACGGGGAGCCGACCACTTGGCGCAAACGAGAGTTCACACTCGTCTGCATCGGCAACAAAATCCCAATCGTCAATCCAATCAAAATAGCTAACATGACTATCTTCCTCGATTCTTCTACTAGTTCTCTATACATTGTCAGCTTACGCCTCCGTACCCAAGAAGAAAAGGACCGATGTCCTCAAATAAAAAACGAACCCTTTTCAGGTGTTCGTTTTGGACTCATGGAAACGCTGATTGCGTGCTTCACGCAATTCTTTCCCAAGTACGTGATGCACATCGAACTTATGCAGATTTCGATTGATGGTATAAGGTGCCAGAATCGACAGCCCACCGATCCCGAATAACCCGGCAATGGCAACGACGGGCGACAACGAATCAGCATAATAGGCGGCTAGTAGGCAGATGTTTGAGACGAAGCAGAGCCACTGGATCCCAAAGTCTGTATACACCAGACGTTGATAACGCGCATCCTCGTTAAAGGTAAGAAGCAGTTTTGTCTTCCGCCACTCGAGACAGAGATATGGAAAAAAACTGATGAACACGATGAGCGGAGCGTACAGTCTGTACTGCGCAGCGATGAGGAATGTCATCACGACGGTCGCGACGGCGACGCCCCACCGCCAACGCCAATGACTGTCATCTTGTTTGAGCAACTGTTCAATTCGCTTTTCTTTCGTCAGCATATGTACTCCCTTCGTAAGATCGATAGTGCTTCGTCACCTCATCCCGTGTCGGTTGATTCGGGTCGGCTTGTCGTAATTGCCGGACGGTCTGATAGTGGGCCCATGCTAACAGGACGATACCTAGACCAATGATGCCCAGGATAATGAAGCCTAGACCGATTGATGAAACCTCAAGGCGACTGAGAAGGACCATTCCTGTGACCGTTCCAATCCAGTAAGAATAGAGGCGGTACAAGCGTTTCGTGAGTAACTCGGCTTTTCCGGACGTCATGGTTTGCAACTGTTTACTTTCTTGACGTGTTAGATACATGAGTCCAGTCGCTGCTAGCGTCGACCCGATTCCCCATATCCACCATATGTCAAAACCGAGCACGAAACTGTTACAGACAATAAGAGCCGCTGTAAGCCAGATGCTCGTATTTTGATGCATTTTCCGATATGCCCCGATATATTGAATTCGTTCTTGTTTCGTCATGACTCTTTACGACCTTTCCTTGAAATATCATCTAACGCATGTTTCAAACGCTCACGGTTTGCCCGGGTCCATTCGCCAGATGTGACGTGGTGCTCATCAAGCGCGGACTGCTTTCGGTCAATCCAGCGTGGAATCAATATGAGACACGGTCCGCCGATGAGGAGCGTCCAACTCATCCACGGTAAGAGATCGATTCCGTTGAAATGCATGACAATCAAAATCACGAACCACATCAGACTGATTAACATGACAGTAAAATCCATTCGTAACAGACGATGATAGCGTGTCGATTCGTTGAAGGATTGCTGTAATCTCATCTTCTTCCATTCAAGCCATGTCGCATAAAGAAGTGCGACTCCTGGTAGGAGAATGCTATACGGACTCCATGTCGACAGAAAATAAATCGATACGCCAAACATGACCACGCTTGCGATTATATTCAGACGATTGAAGCGCTTCTCAAACTGCTCAATTCGTTGAAGTCGTTCCGCCTTGTCCACGCTGTCACCTCAATCTTTCACGAAGTCGAGTTTGATTTCGCGGCGCATCGGTTGATCCGCATCATACTCGGAAATCTGTCTGTCGAGCATCTTCTGTAAGAAATGCAATAAGATGACTCCACTTAAAAAGACAACGAAGAGCGACCATCCCGGCCAACCGATCAGAACGATGAATGGAAAGAGGATGGCTAATAAGACGAGTAGCCCCATTTCCGATACATACTGCCAATCGATGATCCGTTTGGCTTGTTCCACGTTCGTTAACTTCCTGACGAAGCGACGCTCTCGTCCAATGATGTAAAGCATAATCGTGAGTGTGAACGCTAATGGAATGGTGTACATCGGCTCTCCATTAGATTGAAGCACGAGTACGACAAGTCCACCTATCAATATTGCAAGAATTGAGCGCAGCAGGAGCCAACGCTGTTGATAACGATAAATCGTATTGATTCGTTCTTGTTTATTCATCCCATTCACCCTTTCAGAATCGTCGAATCTCGCGACGTGTCGGTTGTTCCGGGTCGAGCCAGCGGATTTGTTGATCGAGCTTCTCTTGAGCCCATAAGATATAAAGCAATGCCCCACCGATGAGAACCGCAGGAATCCAAGACCACTCTATGATTCGAATGGCCAACGGATTCACCAATCCGAGCAATGCGATAAAGAGGAAGTCCAGATGATACTGCAGTGTCACGACACGCTTCACCTGTTCTTGCTCCGACAATTGACTGATTGCCTCTGCTTCATTCGAAAAGAAGTAACGCGTCGCAAGTAACACCCCACCGATGATTGTGAACCCAATCCAAATGTTCCCGTCCGTTCGCATGAGGAAGTAAACTGCAAGACCTGCCGGAAGCGCTAAGAGTAAGCGTCGCAGGAGGCGCTTTCGATTTGATCGTTTGATTGTATGTAGTCGTTCTTGCTTGTTCATCTCATTCACCTCTTATTTCACTATACGGGATGCGCATGAAAAAAGTTCCGTTATTTTACAAATTAAAAAAAGGAGGGATCAACCCTCCTTCCTTTACTTTCGATTCACTTCAAAACTTCTGGAGCATCACCTTGACAGACCGTAATGCCCCTTCGATATGTCCCCCAAACTGCGCATCCGTCTCTGAACCGATCAGATGGAGATGTTCCCCGAGTTCGATTGGACCGTAAACCGGGAATGCTGTGAGCGGCATGAGGTCGTCCGATATCGCCGTTTCAGATTCTGTCGACCAGTCCATATAGTGAAATCGCAAGAAGTCATTCGCTTTCGGACCGTATAACTTCTCCAGTTGCTCAATGACACGTGTCTTCACTTGTCCTTCCCCTAGCGCTTCTCGTTCTCCGGGTGACAGACGGAAGAATCCGAATAGCGCGCCTTGACCGTCAATCTGCGAGGCGTCATGAATCTCTTGGAGCGGACCGACCCAGCTCATCCCAAAGCCAGACAGACCCTCTTCTCGCCAGAACGGTGTCTCGTATACAATCAGTGCCTTCGCCTGAGATGCCATCCAAGTTGGAGTCGTCTTGAGTGCATTTCGCGTTGAAGCTGGCAATTCAGGCTCGATTGTTAGATTGGCGACAAGGCGTGGAGGAAGTGCAAGAATCACGTCATCCGTGTGATGCACCGACCCATTTTGGAACGTCAATTGGAGTCGGTCTGTCTGTCGATCGATGGACGTGAGGCGATGCCCAAGCCGGACGATGTCATCGGGCAACTTCGCGTACAGGGCTTCCACTAAACTCGTCATCCCACCGACTACACGTTTCGATCGGACAATGCTTTCCTCCGGCAGCACATGTCGTTCTGGCGCAGTCGTCGCCTGGCGTTCGAGCACCATCTCCCCTGTCGTATGTTGAAGGAATGACTCGAGTCCAAGTGTATCCACGAGTTCCGAGATCGTCTTCTCCGTATCCGGCCAATACCATGTCGGTCCGAGGTCATAACCGTCCTTCGTCAAGATACGACCACCAATACGATCACGAGCCTCAAAGATGGTGACGTCATATCCCTTTTGATGAAGTTGGATTGCAGCATAAAGCCCGCTGACACCAGCTCCAATGATGGCGATTTGTTGTTTCATCGTACTCACATCCAATCTATTTCATTCAAATAGTCTAGAAGCTGTTGATTTGTAATGTCGCCTTGCCTTAACAACGTATCCCCTTGCTCTACACGCTGTTCTCCCGGGAAATAGAGTTTTAGAATCAATAAGCACGCTTCTACAGTCGTTGCGAAACTTTCATCCTTCACGTTAATCGTCAAATACCAACCTCGAATGACTCGCTTTACGATTGAGCGCTTCTCGATATGTGACATCTCTCCATGAAGTAATTTGGCCTTCGTCGTTTCAATCGAGGAAACTAAATCCTGATTCAGTGCCATGCTCACACGAGCATCCGGCTTCATGAGTGGGAATTGAGTCGAAACATCTTCCCCGTAAACAAACGTACAGAGATGTCTTAGCCAAAAGCCCCATTCAAAACGGTTCGCCGGATCCAGTGCCACATCCAGACGTCCGATATCGTAGTCGATTTTGATGACTTTCGGATGTTCCGTTAGTAGTTGCTCCGTCTGTTCCACCAATTTCGTCGCATCGATATCCTCATGCACGAGCACCGTCAAATCTAAATCCGATTGCCCGGCAACAGCCGTCCCGCGACCGATGCTTCCATATAGGTATATGCTATGTAGCTGTTCATCGAATGCTTCTTTCACCAATTCAATTGATTTGAAGAGGATTGTTTCAAACTCAGGCTGAATATGTTTGATGGACGTTTGGTTGATGACGTAACCATCCTCGTCCGTTCCAAGACGGGTCGGACACTTCAAAGTACGCTGTCGATTTGTTGAATTCATTCTGATCAAGACCTCTTTTCTATATGCTTAGCCTACCGAATGTCTGATATAAAATTCTACTGTCGACCCTGTTACGATGGATGTATTTGGAAGTATAATGGAGTGTAAAGGTAAAGGAGGAAGTTCTCGTGAATATTATCATCAGTTCATTATTTGCAAGTCTTGCGTTTTTCTTACCCATCATCGCCATTGTCTTCGGAATTGTATGGCTTGTCAAAGTGGTTAATCGATTTGAAAAACGCGCAGCAGAAAAACTCGAATTGGAGCGTCAAAACATTGAACAGTTTCGAGTGTTAATTGAACGTCTCGATCGAATCGAACAACAATTGGACTCGAACACAAAACGCAGCTGACTCAGGTCAACTGCGTTTTGTCTTATATTGAGCCATATCTAAATAGGTCACATGTTCCGGGTCATGTTGCTTCATCCGCTGATCAACATGTCTGGATATCATCGACACAACGAACATCAATAAGAACGAAATAATCGTGAAGCTATATATTTCGGTAACAATGATTGCAATCGCAATCCCAATATTTAAAAGCACGACAATCAGCGCGCAAATCAACTCAAGCCACACAGTATGACGATATGCAACGTCCTTATTGAAACGTAGCAACGTCTGTGTGCGTTTCCACATCGGAAGCATCAAAAGGAGTGGAGCGAGCAATACACTTCCAAACAATGCTTGAGCAACGGTGAGCCACCCTAACCACCAAACCAGCAATCCACTCATAATAAAAATCACGGAAAAAATGAAACTCAAATGAATGGTATGAACATGGCTTCGACTTAACTGATCTAGACGTTCCTCGTGTGACATCGTTATCTCCTTTTCACTCAATTGATTTTCTATGGCTACAATCGATTTTATTAAGCTTTATTCTGCTTCATCCCTCTCCAATGCACAAACGCATTCGCAAACCAAATGATTGTTAGTAGCGGAAACATGACGTTCATCCAGTTCGAACGTTCTATGTAGAACAAAGGAATCGCAAGAAAGAGAGCCAAACTCAATATGCCTGCTCCAAGATACATGACGAATAACAATCGATGATTGGATTTCATCGTGAATCTTCTGCACTCAAAATCGAATACTTCACTGCGTTTTTCACGAGCTTGTCTTCAATCGCTTTCGACACATTGATGTTAGCAGCATGCGCGAACGTCAGCGCATAGATCAATACGTCGGCAAGTTCTTCTTCCATCTCCGTTTTTTTCGTTTCAAGCGCTTCTTCACTCGAGATCCACTGGAACACTTCAAGTAACTCACTCGCCTCGAGCGACAAGGAAAGTGCCAAGTCTTTCGGGTTATGGTGAAACGCCCAATCGCGCTCATCTCGGAATTTAATGACCTCGTCCATTAATCGATGTACTTCGTTCATACATACACTTCCTCACTATTAATATTCAATCATGTTACCCACAGTAAAAACTCCACGTCTTACATACTCTTGAATCAGTCGAACGGAAACCTCTTCCGATAAGTCTTCTAATTCAAGTATTTGTTTCAATTCTTCATGAAATGAAATCAACGTTGGTATTTTGTTTTCAAACTTATACGCCTTTTCGAGACGAATCAGAAAAAATGAAACGTCATGTCTCTTTCCGACTGGTAAATCATGCTTTAGTAAGACGTATTCTAATTCCGTTTTTACTGATTATGTAGTATTGAATCTTGCTCAATCACTCGAAGTAGAAGGGATTGAAGCATCTCAACTTGAGATTCTAACTCGAACATGCGTGTTTGCATCTCTTCGAATTGCTTATCCATTGAATAGAGTCACTCCCCTTTACTAATTCGACATACATCTCATTTTACCAAAAGATGTAACTTTCATGTGTAATCATCTTCCTCTTAAGCCCTTCTCTGTAAAATGTTATACTCCAACTAAAAAGGGAGGGATTCGGTGCTTACTTTCCAAAGCGTCTCGGTTCGTCAACAAGATACACTCATTCTCGAAAACATTTCATTTACAATCCAACCAGGTGAGTTGGCCGCCATTCATTGTGGCGTCATTTCCCGAGAAATCATCTTCGGTCTCATCAGTCAGGAGATTTCGACATATACCGGGAACATCAACCACGCTTCAACGCTATCCCTCTTCTCCATCCGTGACGGTTTATACGACCGTCTCACCATCGAGGAATATTTACGCTTCACCAAGCGTCTTTATGACTCATCCGAATCAGTCGACTCGGTGATGCAACAGCTCCAACTCACAACTTACCGCAAGCAACGCCTCCATCGTCTCAATCGTTCCCTTGTCAGACGCACACAGTACGCCGCGCTGCTTCTCCAGGACCGCGACCTGTATGTGTTTGAAGAACCGGACCAAGACGTGGACCAAGAGACACGCCACCTTTTACGCGATATGTTACAGACATTGACGTCGAGACAAAAAGCCGTCCTCGTGTTGACGAGCAACATAGAGAGTGCGCTCTTCATGACATCGACCGTTTATCGGATCGACCATCGTCACTTGCGCCTGTTAGACGTGGAACCAGAAGAAACGGATGAGACAGACATCTCATCTGAGGTCATCCATGTCCGTTTCGAGAAAATCCCGACGAAAGTGAATGAAAAAATCATTTTACTTGATCCTCCTGAAATCGACTTCATCGAAAGTCAGGACGGACAGTCGATTTTACATAGTCAATCGGATCAGTTCCCGAGTGTCTTCACGATGAACGAGCTCGAGACGCGTTTGACTCCGTACGGTTTCTTCCGCTGCCATCGGTCCTATCTCGTGAACTTACAACGTGTGCGCGAAGTCATCACCTATACGAAAAATAGCTTCAGTCTCGTCTTGGATGATTCAGAGAAAACAACGATTCCGTTATCCAAGACAAAAATGGCAGAATTGAAGACGATGATGGGGCTCAAATAGTCTCCATTCACAGTTCTATTCATTTCATTCAACTCCTGATAAGCGCCATTTATCGCCATTTTAGTGCAGCCTTCCCCCATTCCCTATACGATAGAGGCAAGCAAGACGACATCGACAAGGAGGAACGGGAATGGAACCAATCATTCAAGTGAACGGGTTAAAGAAATTGTTTGGGAACGAGGAAGCGTTACATGATGTGACGTTTACAGTTGGAAAAGGAGAAGTGTTCGGCTTCTTGGGACCGAGTGGTTCAGGAAAGACGACGACGATTAAAATTTTGACGTCACAACTCGCACAGACAGCTGGCGATGCCACCGTATTCGGTGTGCCGGTCGCTGACTTGAAACAAGAACAGTACCGCAAACGCATCGGCGTGTTGACGGACAATAGCGGTCTCTATACACGACTTTCTATAGAAGAGAACTTGAGCTTATATTGTGACCTCTATGATGAACCAAAGACCCGGATCGATGAGGTATTGAACATGGTCAATCTTAGCGGGGAACGGAAAAAGCGCATCGACAAGCTCTCTAGAGGGATGTTGCAACGGGTGACGCTCGCACGCGCTCTTCTTCATGAGCCAGAGCTCCTGTTTCTAGATGAACCGACCTCGGCTCTCGACCCCGTCAACTCTCGACATATCTATAAAGGGATTGAACGGTTGAAGGCAAACGGAACGACCATCTTTCTGACGACACACGATATGCAGGAAGCCGAAGAGCTGTGTGATCGTGTCGCTTTCTTACATCAAGGGTCGATTCAACTGCTCGATGCCCCGAACGTATTGCGCAGGAAATATGCGACTGGTTCGATGCGAGTCGAATTGAACAACGGTCAGACGCATGAAGTGACGCAAACCGATGAAGGCGCAGACTGGCTCCATAAACAGATGCGTGCTAAAAATATCGCATCGATCCATTCCAATGAGCCGACACTCGGCGACATCTTTATCGAAGTGACAGGGAGGAAATTATCATGACTTTTTCATTGAAACGCGCACTCGCCATTTTCCAAAAAGACTATAAAGATTTGTCTCGAAACTTGTTCGTCTCGTCGACCTTGATCATGCCGTTCTTCTTCGCTGTCTTCTATTCGCGAATCGGTGACGGCGGCGTCGATATCACGTACTTCGTCATCAACATCACGTTCAGCCTCGTGGCGATCTTCGTACAGTGTGCATTGATTGCCGAAGAGAAAGAGAAGAACACGCTTCGCGGGCTCATGTTGTCCCCGGCGAGTACGCTCGACATCTTGCTCGGAAAGAGTGCTCTCACATTCGTGACGACGATGATCCTCATCGTAGCCTCGACATTTTTGATGGATTATGCTCCGCAAAATCTGGCTGTAATCGCCCTCGCGCTCATCGTCTCGACATTCTTTTATATCGGAATCGGAACGATGTTCGGCTTGATGTCGAAGACGGTCATGGAAGCTTCATTGATTGTCATGTTGCCGTTCTTTTTCTTCTCGTTCTCACCGATGTTGTTGCCACTACAAGACCGTTTCGCCATCATCGGAGTGCTCGAGTATTTACCGAACGTGCTCTTGATTGATGTGGCTCATCAAGTGGAAGACGGTGCGAACTTCGGTGCCGTCGGGCTAGAACTAGGTTTGCTCACAGCTTGGGCGCTTGCTGCATTCGTCGGTAGCGTTTTGATGTATAACCGAAAACAGACGGACTGAAAAAAGAATCGCCTGAGAACGGGCGATTCTTTTCGTATACACTCATTTATGTTGCGCGGGTGTCCAACGCTCCTGTTCACTCGACGCAGGATAATCAATTCCATCCGGATAAGCAATCAGCTCGATGAGTGATCCCCATGGTGCCTTCCCATACACACCTTGGTTATTCCCACTGTCTTCGACACCGGTTAACAGATGCGGTTTCGACAACAACTGCCCACCTGCACGTTCAAAGCGCTGAGCCGCCTCTTGCATATCATCCACATAAATCGCGAAATGATGTAAACCGTACGATGAGATTCCTGTCGGTTCGGTTTCATTTACTCGTGCGACTTGAAACAACTCGATAGACGGTCCTGATTTGATTTGAAGCAGCCGCATATGAATGATTTGTTGTCCGTCTGGTAAGTCCAGTTGCTGCTCCGCTTCTTTCCCTTCCATCGGCTCATCTTCTGGACGTTGCACGTCGTAACAAATCTCAGCGTGGAACGCATCCTTCAAAAAAGTAGTTGCCTCCTCAATAGAAGGCACCGTCATTCCGATGTGATCAATTCCTCTGTTCATGATGAGTCCCCTTCCATTGTTGACGGATCCGATCCATCCACGTCATGACATCCCGTGAATAAAGTCGCGTCTCGTCAGATTCACCAGAAATGACACGGTGCATCGCGTCGATTTCATAGCGTAATGCCTGCTCCGTCTCCCCGAGCTGAACGGTCTCAACCGAGCCATCTTTCGTATACGTGATGGTCGCCTCCGTTGCACGAGGAAACGCATTGACGGTAATGTACCCGTCTTCTCCAGCGACTACTCCTTGTTTCGGTAACTTTGTACGCATCGCAAGGGTAATGTTCACCATCTGATCAGAATCCGTACGAAGGATCATACTTGATTGTTCATCGACCCCGGTTTTGTATGGCTTCATCGTCGTCAACACTTCCACTACTTCTTCGTCCAAGAAATTTCTAGCGAACGATAAGGCGTATGTCCCGATATCGAGCATCGCACCCCCAGCCAATTCCGGATTGAAGAATCGGTTAGACGGATCATCTTCTTTATAACTCCCGAACGTCACATGAATCATATTGACTCGTCCGATTGCACCTTCCTGAACACGCCGTCTCAACTCTTCAAAGAGCGGCATATGATAAATCGTCATTGCTTCGAGCACAATCACCCCTTGATCATCAGCCAGACGTTGAATGTTCTCGAGCTCTTCACTGTTTAGTGTGATGGCTTTTTCGCAAAGGACATGTTTTCCATGTGCGATGGCTTGTTCCATCATCGAATAATGGAGGTGATGAGGTGTCGCCACGTAGACGATGTCGATGTTAGGTGAAGACAACATCTCATCTAATGTTTGGTATACATGTCTCACACCATATTTTTTCGCAAATTGTTCGGCTTTTTCAACATCTCGTCCCCACACCCCGTAGGCAATGCCATCTGATTGCTCGAGTGCTTGAGCGAATTCTGTCGCAATCGTACCTGGTCCAATGATTCCCCATTGCTTCATTTCACTTCCCCCGTTTCTGTTGAATAGACGACTGTATCATGATGCGATGCGACGATGACATCCGTGACGACATCTGTGAACAAGGACGTATCAACCACGCCACGTACTTGAGATAACTGGTGGTGCACCTCAATCGAATCTTCAGACGGGTGGACGACCACGTCGAGTAATCGGTTTCCGTTCACGGTCACCAAGGCCCCATCACTGTTCAAACTTTGACGAACTTGTAGAGATTCCACCCATGGGAGCTCTCGGACTTTCTCGCTCACATAGGTGAATGCTTGTGGAAGAACTTCTAAGACAACCGGATGATCAAACGTCAATTGTTTAACAAATTTAGAATCATCCACCAGTAATACGTATCGCTTCGCCATGGTCGCAATAAGTTTTTCTTCCGTATGAATCCCACCTCCGCTCTTCAAGGCGTGGTGTCGTGTATCGACTTGGTCACAACCGTCAAAGGCAAGGTCGATCAGCGAGACATCCCTCGTCTCAACAACCCGAAGCCCTTTTTCCAGACAAGCGCGTCGTGTGACAAAAGAAGGCGTCACGATTGTCACGTCCAGTTCATTCGCATGAATCATATTGATGAGGTGTTGAATCGTACTGCCACCCCCAAGACCGATTGTCATCCCCGATTCAATCCAAGGGAGCGCGGCTTCCGCACACTTCTCTTTTACATCCATCTGTTCATTCCCCCTGTAACAGTTGTTGGGCCGTGCGATCAGTTGTCACGATGACATCAATCAACCGATGCTCGGCGGCGACTCGAATCGCCTCTACTTTCTCACTTCCATAGGCCACTCCGATTTTAAGCGGCACCTTCGCGAGTTGTTGATGCTCAATATGGACTGTTCGATCCGATAACGAAGTGGTCACGGTCTCTCCATTTTGATTATAGAAGTGCGAGCAAAGGTCTCCGATGATTTGGAGTTCGTTCATTTCTTCGGTAAACGTTTGACCATAGAAAGCCAACCAGTTGGATTCCTGATTCAGTTGGGCCGAACCAATCCCAAAGAGGGCGATGTTCATCCGCCCCCATAGCTTCTCGACTTCTTGAGCATGTGTTGACTGCGTCAATGCTTGTTTGATGGCGGCATTCGGTAAAATAGCAGGAACATCGATTAGTTTCGAACGCCCACGCCATTTCCGTGAGGCGTCATACGCTAACGTGTTCGCATGAAAACGACTTTCGAGCTTTCCGTCCGGCCCACCGATGAGTGGAACACATTGGATAGTTGAATATTCCTCTTTCGGTGTCAGTGCTTCCACGACGGCAGCGAGTGCTGTTCCCCAAGAAAAGCCGATCACATCGTCATCGGTCACCATCGACTCGACGTATGTTGCGCATGCTTCCCCCATACGTTGTAACGTCTCTTCACGTTGTCCTGACTTTTCGGGCACTAAGATGACATGCTTTAGACCGAATTGCTCTTTTAGTTGAGCTGCCACGTCAATCGATTGAAAGCGATCATAATCGATTTGGAACTTCACGATCCCTAATTCCCGAATACGTTTTAACATGCGACTGATAGTTGCCCGATTGACATCGAGCGTCTCTGCAATCTGGTGTTGTGTTTGATTCTGTTCGTAATACAAATGCGCTACTTCGTAAAGCCTCTTCAGTTCTTCTGACATTCAGTCACACCCCTTTGCACAAATGTACACTTAAATGAACATTTGTGCAAATTAGAAAGAGCGACGAATTAACTCGTCGCTCCTGCTTTTCTTATATACTTCGTATTCCAATCAGACTTTCAAAAATCAGTCTTTTTTCGTCAGCAAATTAGTAAGTGTTTTTCTCACTTCTGGATTTTTTGCTAATGCTAATGCGGCACCACTGACTCCTGCTACAATCGATGCCCCCATCCATTTCTTGAACTCCGAATCTTTTTGAAATGACTTATCTACCATTCGTTCAATACGATCATTGAGTTTGTCTCTAGTTTCATCTGATAGGTTTTCTTCTTTAAGTTGCTCGGAAAAGACATCAATCGCTCTATCAATCGTATTGTATACTTTGTCTTGCGATTTTGAGCCAACTCCTCCCATGTTGCTAACGGCATTTATGACGTCTGGAGTATGCTTCAATATCATTTCGTATTGTTGAAAAGGGATGTCATTCATCTCATGTTCATCTCCCATAAGCTGTTTTGCAGATTGAACAATTTCTCCTTTTTCACTCATCACTCTACCTCCTAGTGTAATCTCAGTTCAATGATATGATACCCAATATTCGACAAACAGGAATACTGATAATAACGATATGACAACTTTCAACTTTACATGTTATACAAACGGCAATGCCTCTTCATGTTCTGTATTTGCATTGAGTAAGCCGCGATTATGGAACGTCGAACTTAAATCTGCATAATGCGTTGTGATCGGCAGTCTTGTTTTCAATAGCGAGTGGACGTGCATGAACGATAAGCGATAGACATCCGTCAAAATGGCTTCAAACGGCAAGGTAGTTGTTTGTTGTACGACTTTGAGTGGTTTTGCCATCCCGACACGCGTATGAGGATTCGTCGAGAGGAGATAGCCCATGCGCTCTTTTGTATAACTGAGTCCCTGTGAAGTTTTCCACTCATCTTCATGAATCGCCATCCGTCGATTGATATTCTTCAAAATTTCCACGTAGTCGAATTGAATTTCACGCGGAGATAGAATTGAATCAATAAGAGTCAAATCTTCACGCCCAAATCCATCTCGATGGAACGTGATATGCTTAGGGGCATGTCCGTACTGTTCTTCAAACGCATGAAGTGTATCATAGACAATTTCCCGCATCGTCTCAGAACTGATTTTCTCCCCCGCTTCACTTGTCGAGAGTGCTTTCTGCTTGATCATCGCCCCGTCTTTCCCAATGATTTGAATGATGCCTGCTGCATGTTTACCATTCTCATGACTTACGTCTAATCCGACAAAACAATCCGAATGGAGTGGCTCACCAAGAATCCAGGGTTGTAAACCTGCCTTCACGTAAATCCCCAGTAGAATGTTGTATAGCGTGTCCTCAGAATTCAATACACGGTCATGTAACTCGACGCATTGCGTCACCACATCCTGTTTCCCGCCAAACTGCCTTTTGATGGCTTGATATGAATGTTGGAGCGATGCTTCCTCGGCAATGACAACGACGACACCCTCAAATTGTTGAGGGATACTCTTCAGTTGGTATAGAACATCTTCTGTCTGCAACAAATCAGAAGGTAGTTTCTGACTCAATCCTTTTGGTTTATGCGAGACATTGAGAGTCACCCCAAAGCGCTCAGAGGTAGTTTTTAGTTTATTGATAAACTCTAGGACTTGCAGTTTTTGATGATCTCGTAATTTCGGGTCGACAAAGAAACTGACGGTCGCCTCTCCTGTTTCAAACACACCACCTTGCTTTAATCCAGTTTTTGCATAACTCGTGGTCCTCCCTTTACCGAATCGGAGACGTGGCGAAGGCAACGTTTGAATTGAGTAACCAAGACGAGCTGCTCGTACATCTTGTCGCTCAAACTGAAGCATTGGGAGACGACCAATTAACGCAAGCGCTTCCGGCATAAGTTTCGACATGCGTGCGTCAGGCGACAGTTTGATGATCCGATTGACTGCACCGAATTGATGAGTGGGAATCGTTTCAAATGAACAACTCTGTTTCAGTTGCTCAGGTAAGTAGATAAGGATCTGATTGTTTCGATCTTTGACGTGTACGACGAGCGCGTCGGGTGCTATGACTCGTTTCGGGTCTTTCTTTGCGAAATAATCAATGATCGAACATTTCATAATCGTGCTCACTTCATTCGCTCGGTATGGTGCGACCTCTACAAATTCGTACTCATACGATTTCGGGTGAGTCGAATCGATGACGCGCATCCCTGCAGATACGGATTTCGGATCACTCTTAATCTGCTGCAATAAGTTTTCACGGTATTCAAATTGATGAGTCAAATCGAATCCGAATACAATTTCAGCCTTCTCAGATACATTCACATTGAGATCTAATGCCGGATAAATGAGCAGCCCACTTGTAGACTGTGGGTGCGCCTGTTTCGAGCGGAACTTTCCACGGTTCATCATGTAATTTGGATGAGCCAATCGCTCCAATTGTTTTTTCAACAGACGTTCAAGTAATGTTCGCTCGACATTCCGTGATGGACTGATCGGACGCGCCTCATATTGAAGAAACGTCTCGTCTCCCCATTGTTTGATTTCCTCAAATGAAGCAATGTACTGATCGAAAAACACCATCGGTTGAAAATTGTTCAATTTATTCAAGTGAAAAATCAACTTCCCACCCTGCGTATTTCGTGATGATGGATCTTTGAGCGGTACGGTATAGAGATGGAGTGTCACTTCCGTTGCTGTCGTTAACGCTCGCCATTCTGTTAAATAATATTGGTTCATCTTTAGCTCATCCTTCCCCGTTGTTCAATTCTTGCATCCACTATAACGGATTTCCTAATATTAGGTAGATAAAATAACGAATAGGGTTCAAATGAGAAGTTTACTTATGAGACAAAACAAGAAGCCCATCAATCCGATGGGCTTCCCTTAATTAATTCGCTTCATAGCTTTTCTCGATGTAAGGCTTCGCTTTTTCAAAATCTTCGTAAGAATACAAGACAATCTCTAAATCTCCAGTTCCATAGTGACCAATCCCTCGCATATCTCTCGTAAAGCCAGGTTCGAGTGCTACGGTATCTGGGTCTACTTTCACATACATCAAAATCTTTTGAGTACTTGGGTGAAACTCCACACATGCGAAGTTTTTAATACGCTTATATGCAATATAGTGCTTCGTCACATTTTCCTGCACGTCATCACCTAGTGCTATAAGATATGAAACGAGACCATCAAATAAGTCTCTTGATTCTTCCGTTGCTTGTTTCAAGTAGTCGCTGACCGTCTTACTTGTCACAGAGAACTCCGTTGAAGTCGTGATAGGCTTTGCTGTCGTTGCGTTGACGAGATCAAGTAGCAACAGATCATTCTCATAGTATTTGTATTGATACAATTCGATATTGCGATTGATTTGTTTAACAGCGTGCTCATCATACTTCGTGAAGCCACCGGCGATACAGACGAGACGTGGATTACTCCAATCAATTGTGTCGGACACGCCTTTCCCGTACTGCTTCAAAATTGACAACTCGAACTCCGCTTGGTGGTCGAGTAACCAGTCCAAATAGAACAATCCTTGATTAATCACATTTTCGTTTGTCGACCGCTTGTATTCAATAATAACAGGTGAATTGTTCTCATCTAAACCCAGCGTATCAATCCGGCCACCGTGTGTACGACCCGTGCTGTACTCAGAAGCAACAAAACGAATACCAAGCAACTGCTCTAAATTTTTTTCAAACAATTGTTGGAGCGATTTCTCAATGGTCATCGACTGGCCATATAATTCTTTCGTACCTTGTTCGCTTATTTGAAATAGTTTAAGGTCCCCCATTTTTATTCTCCTTTCACACTTCCAACAGCTGATCAGCTAACAAAAGTGAGTATTCATTTGTAGTATGAAGAACTACTTCATGTAACGCCCTTGTTAGAGAAACATATAACTGTCGAGCTTCCTGAGGAGTATCAAAGTAGTTCATTTCATCCACGTCCATCATCAATACTGCATCGAATTCCATTCCCCGCAAGTAATCGATTGTCGAGATGACAATCTCGTCACTGACTTTTGTAGTTTCCGATTGAATGAGTTGCGTCGGCAACTGTAACTTTGAATGCAAGAAAGACGCACGCTCCATCGTTGGTGTGATGATACAAATTGAATATTCTTCTTTACCCCATCGAGATAGCAACTCTTTTAATTCACGACTCTTTTTTGATCTTAATAGTTCAATCGGCTTCCCGTCCCTTTCAAATGGATCGATCCAACTCGTATCATGACCAGTATCAGCCAATACCCCTTTAGCTAAATCAACAATAGGTTTCGCAGTACGGAACGTTTTTGTTAAGTACTCGATTTTCCAATTTGATTGTCCGTGCTCTTTAATCGGTTCCCAAGAAATCATTTCGAGCGAACGATAGCTTTGGAGTGTGTCACCAAATATCGTCATCCCGTGACACAACTTCTCGAGTACGAAAATGTCTAGCGGTCGAAGCGTCTGTCCCTCATCGACAAACAGATGACTCCATTTATCTGGATACCCATTTGTTTCATAGTGCAGATACATCCAAAAGAAACGATCAAGTTGTGTTGGTCGCTTTAATTTATGCCACATCTCTAACAATTCTTCTGACTGGGTTTTCTTGAGATAAACAAGACGACCTGGTTGCTTCATAATCGACCAAACCGTCGCAGCCTCTAGCTTGGTCGTCTTCTTCCAAAAGTCGATTAATTGAAGATGCTCTCGCTTTTCACGTGCCAATTGACGCTTCATATTTTCTTGCATAATCTGATCAAGCGTACGAGTTTTCGTCGAATCTAAATCTCCGCTCCATCTCTGCATATCCGTAATTAACTCATTCTTGTACTTCTCTTTATTCAAGATAGCTGTTCGTTCAGACTCACTGCGCAGCATCTGTAAAATTTGCTCTGTTTGAGCAGGACCTGGCCGTTCTTGTCCAAACCAAATGGCTAACGCACGCTCATGTAAATCTTCTAGCGTCTTAATCGGCTCATACCGTCGAAGCAACACAGCAACATCGTCATACCACTCCTCAATTGCCGCATCAGCCCACTCGAATAAGTCGTGTCCTTGATATAACGGAAGAAGTTCTTGAACGATACTTGCGGAGAAGTCTTTAGACGATACAGTCTTTAACCATTCATCAAATGCCATTGTAGAAACTGATTGAATTTGTAAATGCTCCGCATCCTTCAACAGTTGATGAATCGTCGCTTCGTTCGGAGCTAAATAAAGCATCTTTCGGCGTTCATCTTGATACTGCAAATAAGACATACGATGTAGCGCCGTTAACGATTTCCCAGTTCCCGCCGCCCCTTGGACAATCATATATGTATTCACGGGTGCCTGAATAATGTTGTTTTGTTCGGCTTGCCGCGTCGCAATGAATCCATCAATAGAACGATCTTTTTGCTTCTTCGTCAACTCTTTCTCCATAAAACTCTCTTGTGGAACGTCAGGCACCGTCGACGGCTTTTTAAATGTCGATTTGATTTGCTCGGTAAATCGTTTTGTCAGTGAGCTCGATTCCCGTTTTGGAGCACGACGATGATTTGCCTGAACGACACGTCGCTGTCTTCGATCAAGCTCGAGCTGTGTCATCCCGATGATGTCACCACCTGGCGTCTCAATTGTCTCTCCGTTAAACATGGACGCACGCATCGCCATCTCGCTCCGCCAATCTAGGACGAGCGGAATTTCAGGTGAGCGAGGGTGCGCCACCCCGAACTTCCCGACCGGATAAATCTCTTCTTCCCCTTCGTCCTCAATTACGAATGTGAACGAATACAGTTCTTTCAGAGCGTCTTCATACTTTTGGCGTTCCTGCGCGCTCTCCGATTGACGTGAATGTCCTCGCATATCAATCATTTCATAGTCACTTGATTCAAGACCTGGTTTGTCCCCTGCCGTCTTCCCATTTAGATGAGACTCGATCACCATACAAAAGTTATCAAGTCGTTGCTGTTCATTTTCTAAAATCACTTTCATAATCTGCACTCCCACATTATTATATATCCTCATTTTACCAAATATTCCAGACGTAAAATTACGTTTTTATTTAAAGGGGTAAATTCTTTAATTGAAGTTAGAAACACATACCACCTATTATAATTTTTATCTCCCTTTCTTTTAAAACGGACGTTATAATGTTAGTTGATTCCTAAATTAACGGGAAACATTCCCTTTGTTTGGAATAAGACGAATGCCACATCATCGTTTTAAAAAGGAAGGACTACATCATGAATCCAACAACTCAACAAAAAACAGCTGACTTATTTAAATTTTTAGCCGCTGTTAAACGGATGGATATCCGTACTGAAACCGATACAAAAGGCTATGAACTTCTTTTATCTCTAGAAGCGTTAACGTATCCAAACGTTCACATCACCCGAGATGAAGAGCTCTCTATCGAAGTGCATTTTCTCTCGCCATTCGCAGAGAAACGACCAAGTTTACCGCGAGAACTCTATGCATATGTCCTCCAAGAAGGCGAAACATATAAACGTACGGAATTATTCCCTGAAAAGCTAGATAAGACCTTCAATGATTTTTTAGCTTCAATTGAAGATTGGGAACAAAAGAAAACAGCACACGAATCTGCTCGGAAACTATACGATTCGATGTATCGAACGATGCAACTTTTATCGACCGAGAGCGATACATACGAACTCGTCTACTCCTTCGGAATGCTGCACTGGCCAAATGACAAAGTCGAGCGTCCACTATTTACAAGAGCTGCCGTACTTGAATTTGATCAAGAGAAGAGTCTGTTCCGCATTGAAGCGTCAGCTATACCGACAAAACTTGAACTCGATATGCTCGACCGTGACCACGTTTGGATGTCATCTGAACTATCCCGATATGAGGTCGATTTCAAAGAAGAACTCACTTTTGACTTTAAACCGTGGATTGAGACAGAACTAAAGGATCAGTCCGAGCGCGTACTGAAACTGTTACACGACGATCACGCTTATGGAGAAGTCGCGACTGTCTACGCGATGCCGGGCATGTGCTTATACGTTCGCAAGAAGTCAGCACATGCATGGGTCGAAGAACATGAGAACTTGGCCACGTTGATTGAAGACGGGCTATCTCCCTCACCTGCACTACAGCAATTCTTAACATCAAGCGATGAAGAAATTCACGCACTTGATGCGCTCGATCGAGACGCGTGGAAACCTGTCGGGGAAGAAATTCTGTTTCCACTCCCTTACAACGAGGAACAAAAACGAATTTTAAGTCAACTCAGTAATCATGCTGGCGTGGTTGTACAAGGTCCTCCTGGAACAGGGAAAAGTCACACGATTTCTAACTTAATCTCACATTTGCTTGCTCACGGAAAACGCGTTCTCGTCACCAGTGAAAAAGAACATGCGTTAAACGTCTTGCGCGATAAACTCCCTGCCCAAATTCGTCAACTCGCGGTATCCGTCCTCGGGTCGGATTCAAAGACGACAAAGCAGACGGAAAGTTCCCTTCAAGCAATCGCTTCGGAGTTGAATCGCACGACTGCTTTAGAGTTAGAGGATAAAGGAAAACAAAAGCAACAAAAGCTGTATGAAACACGAGAAGAGATTGCCCGTTTACGCCGAAAAATGATTGAACAAGCTGCCAGTGAACACACAGAGATTCCGTATCTTGACGAGACTCGTTCCCCGACCGATTGGGCTAAATGGACGAGTGAACAAAAAGTCACGATGCAACTTCCAGTCCCTATTTTGACGGATACTTGTCCGATGACGGCAGATGAGTTGGCGGACTTTTATCAACTTATGGCAGAACGAGAAACGCTTAATCAAGGACCGAATGTGACGACTTATCCAGCAACTACAACACTTCCTACTGTTGAAACGTTCTTAGCTCAAAGTGGTCGTTACGAAGAACTTGTCGCTCTCGAACAGACACAGGTCGCCGCGTCGTGGTTACAGGAAAAATCGACGTCACTTCGTCAACAGACGCGAGACCATATTCAGACGTTGCTCGAGTCGATTGATCGACAACCCGAGTGGCTACGTGAACGATACAGCTACTGGACCACCCATCGTAGCGATGAAGTGCAATGTGAAGAGGATTGTCAGACGTTTGAACGTGATGTCAAAGCACTCGAGTCGTTGGAGCGTAAACTCGCTGTCCATGACATCGAATTGCCTGCTACCTTGCCAAATGATGTCTGGACACTCGCTGACGAACTTGGCCCTATTTTAGACGCAGGAAAAACCGATGGCTTTTTCTTTAAGCTGACGAAACGTAAAAAATATGCCGTCTTACTTGATGAAACTAAAATTGACGGCAAGGCTCCGCAATCGAGTGCCGACCTTCAACTGTTGAAACAATTCGAGGAATTGAAATCATCGTTGACGACATTGTCACGTCGTTTCAAATACGCGTGTGAGCACTTTGAGCTCGAGTTAGAGACGCCTGAATTTTCGTCTTATCGGACGGCGCTTCATGCACTCCGTGAATGGAAAGCTGTCTTTGTGACGTACAACGAGTCAATGGTTCCGATTTTCCGTCTGTACAACGAACGATTCCATTATGAGAAAGATTGGTTGACGCAAGCGAAACAAGAGCTAGATGCCTCGCTGGCGCTCGATGAGATGAAGGAGCTACAGACAATCCAGACATCCTATTTATCACTCATCCATGATACGCACATCCATCCAGCGGCGTTACGTATCAAACAAGCGATGCAAACTTGGAATGCCGCATGTTACACGCAGTCCATTGAAGAGTTGGCATTACTCGAACAACAAAATATGAAAGCGACACGCCTAAAAGAACTGACAGTACGTATCAAACAAGTTGCCCCGGGTTGGTTGAATGCATTTTATGACGGAACTGCCCCGACACTTCAACTTCAGACGTTCGAACTCGATTGGAAAGTAGCACGTATCTTGACGCTGCTCGAAGCACTTAGTGATGATGATTATCGAGAGAAAATGAAACAGTTGGAGAAAGAGGAAGGAAGAGCGACAGCGGACTTGTGTGCGACATATGCGTGGAAAGAACAACTGACGCGGATGACGCCGTCGAAACAAGAACGTTTGAACAGTTGGGCGAAGTTAATTCGCCAAATCGGGAAAGGCACTGGGAAACATGCGGCCCGTCACAAACGTGAAGCCGCCCGTCAAATGGCTGCGGCTCAAGACGCGATCCCAGTTTGGATCATGCCGGTGAACCGCGTTCTCGAATCGTTCAAAGAAATCGACGAACTGTTCGACGTCATCATCTTCGACGAGAGCTCACAAAGCACGATGGATGCGATCTCGCTTTTGTCGCGTGCTCGAAAAGCCATCATTGTCGGGGATGACCGTCAAATCAGTCCGACGACGTTCCAAGACCAAAACGCGATCCAAGAGAAGAAAAAGACATACTTTGGTAACGATACGACGATGACGTTATTCGATGGTTCATCAAGTCTATACGATCTTGCATCCGTCAAGTTCAGTGCGACGGTCGGCCTCCGTGAACACTTCCGTTGCGTACCAGAGATCATCGGGTTTAGTAATGCTCATGTGTACGAAGGTCGAATCATACCGCTCCGACTACCGCAACGCGCCGAGCGATTGACTCCAGCGGTCCAGCACGTCTTTGTCGAAGATGGGAACGTTGCTGAAACAACGAAAGACAAGTTCAACATCCCGGAAGCGAAAGCGCTCGTCAATCATTTGAAACAGTTGATCGATGATCCACGCTACGCGAAGCGGACGTTCGGAGTTATTTCGCTCCTTGGGAAAGCCCAAACGGACCAAATCGAGCGAATGGCGACTGACTTGATTGGTATTGATAAGCTGATTGAGCACAACGTCCGATTCGGTGACGCCTATACGTTCCAGGGTGATGAGCGTGACGTCATGTTGCTGTCACTCGTCGTTGCACCGAACCGTCGCTTTACGGCACTTACGAAAGAGACCGACAGCCAGCGCTTCAACGTTGCGGCAAGCCGGGCTCGAGATCAGATGATTTTGTTCCACTCTGTGACGCTACAAGACATCGGCAATCAGAACTGTATGCGCTATAAACTTGTCAACTACTGTCAGAATCCGCTCGGTGATCAAGAGTCGTTTGAAGCGGCCCAACATTTATTCGACTCTCCATTTGAAGAGGAAGTGTATAAGCGCTTAACGAACCGCGGTTATCTCGTCCGCCCACAAGTTCAAGTGAACGGGTATCGTATCGATCTTGTCGTCGAAGGCGAATCGAACCGCCTTGCTGTCGAATGTGATGGTGAGCGTTGGCACGGTCCTGACGTATACGAGCAAGATATGTTCCGGCAAAAAGTGCTCGAACGGGCCGGGTGGACATTCTGGCGCGTCCGAGGTCGCCATTTTTACCGTGATGCGGATCAGGCAATGGAGCCGTTATGGGCGTTGCTCGATGAGATGGGGATTGAGCCGATACGATTAAATAGTAAATAAGTTTTTGTTTGGTTGATGACCGTTCGAAAGGACGGTCATCGTTTTACATAGCATCTAGTTGTTCAATGTCATAGATAACGGAGAAAAATTATGAAGAAACAATATGTACAAATGCTAGTGGTGTTGGTGTTTGTTATCGGTATCAGCGCAATCGTGGTTCTCAACTTAACGAAATCTGTATCCTTAGTACTCGAACCTAATACTGAAATCACGACTAATGAAGAGCAATCTAATGCACAGACTACCTCTTCAGATGAGATTGAGACTATAGATAATCAAAGTGATGTGACGACTATAGATGAGGAGTCTTTGCGAACATTTGCTCAAGTTTTAGGAGTCTCCTTAAAAGATATTGTGTCAATTGATTTTAGTACCGGAAAATACAGTTGGGCTAATGGTTATGATGAATCTATGATGTCCTATTATCAAACCATCATTCAATTAAATACTAAGCAAACCAAAGAAGAATTAGCAGATTATATCAATGCTGTTGCAAGAGCCAATTATCGAATGGAGAAATTTCGAATTAAAGTACTCGAAGAAAAAGGATATAACCTCGTTAAGTGGGATGAAAATCAAGATACATTCCAGTATTTATCGGATTACTCTCGATATTCAGTAGCGGAGCTATATTATAAAGAGTTTCCTGAAAAACGCGTAGACGATCAAGACTCTTATTTTTTAAATAATGCTTTAAAATAAATTGCGTGAGACTTATTCTTTCGAAAGAGAATAGGTCTTTTCATTTACATTAAAGGGAATATTCATACAAATATAGAAGTAAAAATTAAAAATAGTCATTTAATTTTCGGGGGAAGGAGAATAAGGTCATGTCCGAATTTAATGCATCCTTTAAAGAAAAAGAATGGTCAACTTATTGGAAAGAACATGATTTACATTTTGTCCATGAACTTCCGCTAAAAAATGAAGAAATCACAGCTGTTCAAGATTGGTTAAAATTTCAAATGACTCATCAACGTCATTCCTCCGCTTCGCTCTTAACAGAGCGTCTTTGGCGGCTATATCCACTTACTTGTTTAATCGGTACGTCGATGATTGCACTACATCAAGAAGATCGGGGCTTTTGGACGCTTTTTAGTGACTTCTACTCAATCAGTGACAACTTTGTCGGCTATTGGAAAACTACAATGCATCAAACATTAATACATCAACATATATTCACAGCAGTAGACGGTAACTTAAAATATTATTTAACCGCATTGATTCATTCAGGTATCACATCAGTGTACGCACTTGAGAATATCTACAACCATTTTATAAGCCATGTGATTGAAGATCGAAGACAGCTTCCTAGTGCAATCAAACAAGTCACACAAAACGAATGGCCATGGAATGAACAGTTAAACAAACCGGTAAAGCTATACATTGAACAGAGTATCAATAACCCAGAACCTTTATTGCGTCTTAAAGAGTTCTTTATGGAACAACGGAAAATTCAATCGTTCCCGCCTTATATGCGTAACAATCTACAAATCATACAAACTATCGTGAAGAAGGACCAGCAACGGCGCTCTCGTCGGCAGTTCATTTTTTGGGACGAACTCGCGTCCCGTCCTCGTATTAAGCTTCCTAAGATTTATCGAGAAGATGCTAAGTCAGCATATTGGCGAATTGGTGATACCACAGTCCAATGTAGTCGCGAAGTATTGCCGCATGCCATTCGATTTCATCCGCATGATTCAATCGTCGATTTTTCTCCAAACATCACTACGGCTTGCATCACGATTGACAATGAAGATGAAGTTTATGAATTACCCTCTACCTATCCTATGATCTTTAAACAGAAAGATCAAAATGAACAATGGGAGCTGCTACGAGGAAAGTATGTGGCTCCAGGGACGGAGTTAATTATCGTTAAACCAAGCAATTACTCTACAATCGACTCCTATCACCCTGTCTCAGATTCAAAATGGCATGAATATGAGTACAAAAAAGTACAACTGAATGAAGATGTTGAACTTTATTTCCATACTCCGGATCAAACGATTTATCGCCAACTTGTCACATCACCACGCGCTGAAGTTACAATTGACAGCCGACCGCTCTTTTATTCCGATCGAAATCACTATACCGATTTTCCTTCTCTAAGATTTCACGACCTAGATATTCATGACTTGCTCCATTGGAAAGTAAACGTAAAAGACAATGTTTTCGGGTTAGAAGATTTCCATGGCGCATTTCTCCAAGATGAAGATGATGTATTGCTTGATATCCGGGCTCTTAAGCTCCATCGGAATTTACTTGAAGACATCACTCTAAAACTTCGAAACACTGAACGTAATGATACTTATACATTTCGTTTCACTTTATTACCACAAGATTTCTCGTACAAGATGAGTCAAGGTTCAATCCAATTTGAGTCAAGATACTTGCAACGTGTGCGCATTGATCAGAAATCTTATGCACCTCATCAACAAAAAGTAACAATCCCACTCCACGAGGTGAATCACTCTGTCCTGTTAACGTTAACGATTGCAGGACACTCATTGTACACTACGTCTTTTAGTAAGACTTTTTACGAATATGAGATCATCTCTTCCGAAGGCCGACATCAAATTTTTACACAAGAAGAAATGCAGTCACTCATGATTCGTGTGACAACTCGCTTTCACTCCGATGAATCAATTCATGCACATTTAATTGTTCGAAATCAAATGCAGGAAGAGTATGTTCCTATCCCATTAAAACGCAATCAGAAATCAAATTTGGTCTCTCTTTCAATTTGTCAGCATGTCATTCATCGTTTTCAATCTGGTCAGATTACGTTAAGTATAAATGGCCAAACGGAATTGATTGGTCAGTTTACTGATGAGCTTCATTCGCTCCTCTCTATGGACGAATCGTATACGGTCCATTTATCACATGCGCTACCATATGAAATTAGCTTTAAAGTCTTTCATCCCTACTCTTTAGAAAATAAATCTCATGTCTTTACATTCGAACAAGGAAAAACCTATAAGATGCTTCATCCATTTCCTGATTCTCGAGTTATTGTAAATGGGGTGAAACAAGAGGAAACCAGTTGGTTCGATGATGAAACAGAAATTCTTTTTCCGAAGTTAAGTCATAAACTAAATCGTACAGAAGTTTATCTATTTATTGATTCCTTAGATGAAACAAGTTGGGGACTATTCATCGATAAGTTAAACGAATATGGGGCTGCATATCTACGAGCGCTCGAATCGGTCGCTAATCCATCACTTATTGAAAAGGTGCTTTGTTCTCCTGATTTGATTGAAATTTTGCTCTCTCGGTTTGACGCAGAAAGAGTATCCTGGGAACGCTGGGTTACGCTATTCGGTGTGTACTTGTGGAAATATGAACAACAGAAACGTTTTTACGAAAAGGCCGAAATTTACCCTCTCATTCATTCTAAATTCGGTCATCTTCAAACATTTTCATCATTGAATCCCACAAATCGCCAACAGTTACTTCAACAGTTCAGCAGATTATTACTTCCTCAAGATGTACATCCTTTAGAATACAGCGTTCTCGCTAGTTGTAAACGTTATCTTGAAGACGATTTTTATCAAAGTACAACTCAATTAATAGCCTACAAACAAGATGCCCAAACGCAGTTAAGTTGGATTGAATCAAAACTTACTGAACGACAACAGGATATCCCACCTCGTGTTCAAGAATTATTGACGAAACGACTATTTCCACCAAAAATCGAATTCAACCAATACCCTACTCTCTTATATATATTGGTACAGACGAAACTTCTAGCACTAGGCACAAAGCCAAATTTAAGTGTCAAAGGAAAATTGAAAATCCATAAAAGACTCAATCAAATTCCCGCATTGTCGATTAAAGATGTATGTCATAACAGCTATCATTTTGCCACAGCATGGGAGGACAAAACGCTATGAGTATTCACCCGATTCAAGCAACCGCTCGTCTGCAAGACAGATATATGGACTACTTGACTTCTTACTTTAAAATCAATGATGCCGACCTTAATCAGCAATTTATTGACGGGTTAAGACACGACAAACAGTTTTTAAAAGGACCTTATCTTGAAGCAACTCTCCCCTACAAGCCAGGTCGAAGAATTACTGACTTAGTAGATGATGGGACCGTCCACTCTGACATTACCCGCTTCCTACCAGGTGAGGACAACTTTCGTCTATATCTCCATCAGGAACGAGCGATTCGAACCGCAAAAAATGGGCAGTCTTTTGTCGTTGCGACCGGAACCGGGTCTGGTAAAACAGAAAGTTTTATTCTTCCGATTTTCAACCACCTTCTAACACAACGTGACAACGGTCAGTTAAACGATGGTGTGAGAGCTTTATTACTCTATCCGATGAACGCTCTTGCTAACGATCAGCTTGATCGCCTACGTGAATTGTTAAAGGACACTCCGGACATCACGTTCGGTCGA
The DNA here is from genome assembly GCF_059821525.1 of Exiguobacterium sp. RM11. Lineage (NCBI taxonomy): Bacteria > Bacillati > Bacillota > Bacilli > Caryophanales > Exiguobacterium > Exiguobacterium sp. RM11. The sequence goes on from NZ_CM187558.1 coordinate 2,464,280, forward strand.
TTTACTGGAGAGACAATCGAGAAGACACAAGATGCTCGGAAATCATTTTATAGTCAGCATGGCAAAAATCCGTTGCCGAACGAGCGATTATCTCGAGAAGAAATTCGCCGTAACCCACCACACATCTTGTTAACGAATTATGCCATGCTTGAATATTTAATGATGCGTCCTGAAGATAACACTTTATTTTCCGGGCACTACCGAGATCATTGGCGCTTTGTTGTACTCGATGAAGCCCATACGTACGATGGCGCGACCGGGGCGGAAGTCGCTATGTTGCTTCGACGTCTCCGGACCGAAGTCGAACAACAAACACCCCTTCAATTCATCGCCACGTCGGCTACACTCGGTTCTTCAGAACAAGCTAAACGAGATGTGATGTCATTTGCTGAAAAGTTGTTTGGTCAGCCTTTCAGTTTAGAGTCGGGTCAGCTTATTACCTCCGAGCGCATTGATTATGATGAATTATACGCAGCGGTCGAGCTGCCTGACCCGACCGTTTATACCTACTTGAAACGTTGTTATGAACAGGATGAGTCTCCTGACATCACCGAGTACAACTATTTAAACTTATATGAAGGTTCTCCTAAATCGCTCATCTATGAATTATTGGCACATGATCGACGGTTACATCGTTTACGAAAACACTTGAGCGATGTGCACTTACTCTCTGATTTGGCCAATGATATCTTCCCAGGTGAGTCCGATGAGCAGGCGCTTGAGTATTTGATTCAATTGATCGACGTGGCTACGTTAGTGAAGGATGATACTCGTCCGAAGTTACTTCCGGCTAAGTATCATACGTTCTTCCGTGCGTTAGAAGGGGCATATTTAGAGTTCTACCCAACAAGAAAGTTGCATTTGTTCCCAAAACAACAGTCTGAAGACGGTCATCCGATTTATGAAATTGGTGTTTGTCGGCGGTGTGGAGAAATACATGGTTACGGTCACTCGCCTCACGTCGGTCACATTCATTCAAGGAGTAGTGATGGCGATGCCCCGAATGTGTTGTTCCGCCTTTCTACGGATGAAAAAATGATCACTTCTGATTTAGAGGACGAAGAAGAGACGAAGGTGTCTGTTAAAGAGTGGTGCCCTAGTTGTGGAGCTACTAGATTCCCGGGAGAACAGCATGAACCTTGTGACTGTCATGTGTCCTTACAAAAGATTCAGACCATTAATCTACAAGAAGAAAAACCAATCTGTTTATCTTGCGGTCTCACCTCTCTTCGAACCGATGCGATTCGACCATTTTATACAGGTGCAGACGGCGTGACTTCCGCTCTGGCTGCTCAACTCTATCAAGAATTGGTCATTGGCAATCCGAAACGTCAAGAAAATCAAAAACAAATACAAGATAGCTGGTTTGATGACGAAGAAGCAGAGACTACAGAAGAACTACCCGCGTACGAAAAACAGAACTTAATCGTCTTTTCAGATTCCAGACAAGATGCTGCTTTCTTTGCACCGTTTTTAGATCGCACGTACCGAAATTACTTATGGCGCTCTTACTTTTGGCGTGCCATCGAAAATCGTGAAGGACTGATTTCGATTGAAGAGTGGAAAAATATCGTTATCAATCTTCCAGGTTCTCGTTCAATTCATCGGTTTGATGAACTAGACGTCGAACATGAAGTAAAGTTACGTTTATTCCGAGAATTCATTTTAAGTGACGATGACTTTTCTCTCGAAAATCTTGGTATAATCGGATTTGAACTGAACCTTCCACCTGATAAAAAAGCCAAACTAGAAGAGCTAATCAGTAAAAACTTTCAAATTAAACACGAACACGCCTGGGCCTTCTTAATGACTGTCTTTTATTACTTGCGCTTGCAGGCCATCGTGAGTATTTCTAAAGATTTGAATCGTAAGCATCTCATTCTTGCGCCTAAACAATATGAATATGGAATTGTAGCGACAGGCGGACATCCTACCAATTATGTAAAAAACTTTGTCCCCGAACGAACAAATGTCTTTCTACAATTGTTTGAACGCTACTACACAAGATATGAAGTTCCCTATTCTACCGAAGACATAAAGGGCAACCTAAATGACTTATTCACCAGACTATTAACGCACCCGTCATCTCCGCTAAATGATTTGTTTGATCACTTACCGCCTGAACAAAATCGTTCGGAGCTCTGGACGCTACAAGCCTCACACTTCAAAGCGTATCGACCTCAAACGGTGTATGAATGCTCGCTTTGTAAAACGGTTCATACGCATGATGCAGGGATCTGTAAGACGCGCAACTGTGACGGGCAGTTAAACGAAGTTCGCGTGGAAGAGCTAGAACGGGGACAACATTATCGGGAGATGTATCGCGACTTACTTCCGATTGATATGGTCGTAAAGGAACATACCGCTCAACTTTCTAACCGACTGGGTCAACAATACCAAAATGAGTTTATTCGTCGTGAAATCAATGTACTGTCCTGTTCGACGACGTTTGAGATGGGCATCGACGTCGGAAGTTTAGAGTCCGTGTTTATGCGAAACGTTCCGCCGAAAACAAGTAACTATATTCAACGGGCCGGGCGGGCCGGACGAAGTTCTTCCGCCGCTGCGTTCGCATTAACGTTCGCCCAGAAAAAATCACATGACCTCACTTACTTCGAAAACCCGAAGGACATGATTGCGGGTAACGTCAAAGCACCAATCTTCTCATTAGAAAATGAAAAAATCATTCGCCGTCATATTCACGCTACTGCGTTAGCTCTATTCTTTAAAGAACGTCGTGAATTTTATGGCAACTGTCAGACGTTTTATCGCTTTAACGAGTCTTCTGCGAAAGGACCTGAACAGTTTATTCAATGGTTGGACTCACATCCAACTCACTTAAAGCACCAACTTTTCTCCATCGTCCCCAGTACACTCTATTCTACTTTTGGGTTGGACGATTGGCGATGGATTGAAGTAGTAAAAAATGAAGATGAATCGTTTTATACTGCGGCACTCCAATATGAAACTGACTTAAAGAGTTTAATAGAGATTCATGCTGAAAAAACGAAAGACTTAGGGTTAGGCGATACGTATGCCAAAATGATTAAAACGCTTAAAGATGATTCTTTGATTGGCTATCTATCCAGTAAAGGATTCTTACCGAAGTACGGCTTCCCAGTCGATACGGTCGAAATGAAACTGATGGACAAATCAAATCGCTCTAACTTGAGACTTCAACGGGATCTAAAATTAGCCGTATCGGAATATGCGCCTGGTAGTAAGTTAGTCGCGAACGGCATGTTAATTGAATCAACCGGTTTAAAGCTGATTGACGGAAAACAATTGCCGCTTCACCACTACACTTACTGTAAAAACTGTAACAAGTACACCTATGTTGGAAAGTATGGCGTCAATGACGAAACTGAAATTCCTTGTGACAAATGCATGGAGCCTTTACGAGTGAAGTACTATGCGATTCCGAAGTTCGGTTTCTATGGAAAAGCTAAAGAATTGAGCACGGAACGTCGTCCTGATAAAGCGTATGGATCACGTGTCTTTTTTGCAGATCACACTGAGGAATCAATCCAGCCTTTACACATGGAAGGCAATGGCTACGAACTAGATTATCTATATTCTCACTATGGGAATCTATCCATCGTCAATGACAACAAAGGACAGCAATACTTCGTGTGCGAATCATGCGGATCACATGTGGATCATAAACGTCCTCACACGTCTCCGTTAGGACACAAGTGCTCTTCTAAAAAGCGACTTACTGTTCGAAATGCTCCGATTTCATTAGGACATCAATTTACAACGGACATTTTACGGATGAGCTTTAACTTCAATAACGGTAGCTTTCTATACGAATCAAACCAAGCCCATTCTCTCTTGTACGCATTGATTCGCTCAGCGAGTTATGTGCTTCAAATCAGTGAAGATAGCTTAGGGGGCGTCATTCATTACGTGTCTGCCACAGGTACGTATGATTTGATTCTATACGATGATGTTCCAGGTGGTGCCGGCTTCGTTCGTGCTGTCAGTGAACGATTACCTGAAATTATGGAACACGTCAAAAACAGTATTCAACATTGTACGTGTGATGCAGATACAAGTTGTTATACTTGCTTGCGTTCATATCGCAACCAGTACTTGCACGATCAGTTGAAACGACATTACGTCATGGATTTGTTCGCATGAAAAAATGGTGTGTCTGCTTGTATGCGGACACACCTTTTTGTATTTTATAAAAATATCACTTCAACTCTTGCCCGAGCGGAATGACGACTTCGTCTAATAACATTCGCCATTGTCGCTTCAGTCCAGGTCCATATTTCAATTTCATCGCACCTGGATTCGCTTCTTTATACTTTTCAAAATTGTTGCTGCTGATGATACGACCGATGTGTGGAATCGGGTCGGCCCCAATATGATATTGAACGGCAGAAGCATACAACTCATCTTCCTCCACAAACCAAGTCGCAGCAAAATCAGAAATGGCTTGATCATAAGAACGTGTGAAGAAACGACGTTTGACCGCAAAGATACTTTCTTCTTGAATTTCTCCATCGTCAATCGCATTCAAAATTGAGCGATACACATCTTTAACCACTTCTGGTTTGTTCATTTTTTGCAAGGCTTTCTCGATTTCAGAGCGGATATCTTGGTCGTTGGCAGAATAATCTCCAAGCAATTTATCGATATATCGTGAATCGACATCATATAAAATCGCTGAATTCTCACCATAAAATTCAAGTTCGGAGTAATCAGGGACTTCCGTTTCGTACTCTGAAGGTTCTTCTGCGATTAATGAACCTTTAATCGTATTGTAGATAGCCGTATACTCTTCCAAAGTTTTGACCTTGTCAGGCAATGCGTTCGACTTTTCCATATCATCGTTATAGTCATCATATGTGACAAGTGCACCAAAGGCATTGTTTAACTCTTGATACGCTTTGACAAATTCAATTTTATCCTCGATTGGCGAATGCTCATCGATATCGTCCGGACTTGAGGAAATCGCATGCAGTGCTTTATGTGCTTTCTTGAATCGTTTCTTCGATTCCTCGTACGTCGGATAAACGAGGCTTGAATCGTCGTTTTCGTTTGAATAGAGGCGGGTCGCATCCTGGACGTTCTTCTCCATGAGGGCCGGCTTCCGGAACGTGACAATCAATCCTTTCGTTTTGCCCGGGAAAGTGCGGTTCGTTCGGGAGAACGCCTGAATTAGGTTCGCATAGCTCAGGTTTCGGTCGACGAATAGCGTTTGGATGGTCGGCGCATCGAACCCGGTGAGCAGTCGGTCGACGACGATGACGAGGTCGATCTGGTTCCCGAACTCTTTAAACTCGGCCTTCTTACGCGCGAGACGGTTGTTGATGTCCCCGTTGTAGCGCTCGATGTCCTCGATCGACCACGCCGTTCCATAGTACGCGTTATAGTCGCAGATGACCTGTCTCATTTCGTCTTCGACCTGCTTCGAGTTGTCCTCATTCTCCTGCATCGAGTACGTGATGGCAATGCGTGGGAAGTCCGGGTCTTCGATAGTACGTCCTTTCCGAATCGGTTGGCCGGCAAACTCATTCATCATCCAGTCCGGGTCTTGCTTCATCGCCTGGATAGCCTGATAATAGCGTTTCGCCATCGCGATCGAGCTCGTCGTCAGAATCGCCGACTTCTGTGGGCGACCGTTCTTGAAGTCGAACTTCGTGTAGGCATTGTCCGGGCGGAACATCTTATGGATGACCTTCTGGATATGCTCGTCACGCTCGTACAGGTCGTTCGGGATATGCTTCTCCTTCTCCATCGCGTCCATCTGGTCGATGAGCTCGTTCAACTCGTTGTCGGAAAGGTCGGCATGCCTCTCGTCCTGACGTAGGATGCTGAAGATGCGGTTGTTCAGCGAGGTCGGTTCGATCGTGTCCTCATGCTCGACCTGGAAGCCGAGCACGGCCCCGTCCTCGAGCGCGTTCTTGATCGTATACGAATGGAGCAGCTCCCCATACTGGTCACGAGTTGTGCGGGCGAGCTGGCCTTGCGCCTGCTTCTTGTTCTCGTTGAAGATCGGTGTGCCGGTGAAGCCAAACCAGGTCGAGTTCGGGAAGAAGCCTTTGATGGCCTCCATCCCTTCCGCACTAAGCGCCCGGTGACACTCATCGACGACGAAGACGATATGTTGCCCGATGAGTTTTTGGAAGCGGTGTGTGCCCTTCTCCTCTTCCTGCTTCTGTGCGATCCGGAGCGCCGCCTCGAGCTTCTGACGCGTCGTGATGATGACCGTGTTCGAGTTCGTGTCGGACAGGAGCGTCTCACTCAGCTTCTTCGAGCTTGACGTCCCAACGATCAGACTGTTGGCTGCGGCGTTCCCCGACGAGATGCCGGTGTTGAACTCCGAGGCAAACTTCGTGAACTCGCTCGTCGTCTGGCTGTCGAGGTCCTTACGGTCGATCAACATAATGGTCCGGTCGACCCCGGGCTTCCGGGCGAGGAGTTTCGTCGACACGAAGCTCGTCAAGGTCTTCCCGGACCCGGTCGCGTGCCAGACGAACCCCGACTCATGTCGCGCTGCCGATGCAAAAAGTGCCTCGATGGCATGGATCTGATACGGATGCAGGACCATGAGCGCCTTGTTGTCCTGGTCCTCGCTGACAATCGTGTAGTTCGCAATCAAGCGGTGCGCGTCCGGGATGTTCAACATCTGTTTCACGAACTCGTATAAGTTGTCGACTTTCCGGTTCTCGGTCGTGCGCCAGCTGAAGACGAACTTCCGATGCATGTCTTTCGGGAGCGCGTTCGCGAAATAGCGCGTCGTCTGTTCGTTCGAGATGACGAACAATTGAAGCGTCGAGAAGATATTGTTGCGGAACAATCCCTCTTCCGCATACTTCTTGATCTGGTTGTGCGCCTGGTAGACCCCGTCCTTCGCCGTCACCTTCTTCAACTCGATCTGGACGATCGGGAGGCCGTTGATGAGGAGGGTCACATCGAAACGACGGTCACGCCCGTCCTCGTCCACCTTCTGCTTGGCGATCTGATGGACGACCTCATACGTCGAGATCCCGCCCCCGATGTCACGGTTCGAGTAGAGGATGAGCGACATCGAGCCGAGCGAGGCATCTTCCCGCTCGATAGTGATGCGTGCGATGCCGTTCTCCCCTTTCAGCCAACGTGCCGCGTCGAACGGTGTCTGCGTCTTCGAGAGGAGCTCCGTCTTGATGGTATCGAACTCTTTGTCCGTAATCGGATGTTCTCCGATTTCCGATAGGTTGTTGCGCGTGATCTTATGACGGAGGTTGTCCCAGAGGTCCGCCTCCGATTTCAAATCCGGTCGATAGTTCCATTGGTTGTGCCCTTCCCCGAGCACCTCGATCAGTCGATGTTCGACCGCGAGCTCATCACTATGTGTCGTCTTCACCACGATTCCCCTTTTCGTCTCATTCGATTATACGAACATCTTTTGAAGAAAGCCCTTCTTCGTTTCCATTAAGACTTCAAGTTCTTTCTCCTTTAGTTCGATGACCTCATCCAGTTGTCGGAAGAACTCACCGATTTTGACTTGTTCATCATAAGATGGAATGCGGACGATTTTCTCTTCCATACCTTTTTTTGTGATATGAACCATTGTAGATCCGTTTTTATCACTCATTATCTTAGCTTTGTCATATTCAAACAATTGAACTATAAAGTGTTTATCAAATCCATCTTTTAAATCAACTCTCCAAATATGATAATGATATATTACTTTATCGCCTTTCCAAATATGGGGTCCAAAAGATGCCGACCACGTATACAATAAATCACCAAAGTTCGCATAATACTTTTCACCCAATTCTAAATCTGAATAGTACCATGAAGTATTTGTATAAAAATTTCCTACTCTCAACACTTTATATTTCCCTGAATCCAACAGTTCGTTTTGTTTATAAGCTCTTCCGTTAATAAACGTCGCAACATTTTTCAATTCACACAGCGTCCATTCGTCAGTAAAACCTTTAAGGCGAATTTCTGGAACAGCATCTTCATTTTTCGGAAACATCTTTTGCAAGAAACCTTGTTTCGTTTGTTTGAGGGCTTCAAGCTCTTGCTGATGAAGAGAAATCGTATCGTCTAAGCTTTTAAAGAATGAACCGATCTTGGTTTGCTCTTCTCTAGAAGGGACATGCATCGAAAGGGTACCGAAGTCATTAAAACTTATGCTCCTACCGTCTCGAATCCCATAAGTGACAGCCTCTAGACTTTTAATAAAATTTCGACTACTAAAAATAATTTTCCAAAACAAGTCGTCATGTTCTTCAGGATTTTTAAAATCGATGATTGTATATGCAGGAGAAGTTATTCCTTCGACTGAAGAATATGCGAATCCCCCTTGAAAGGATCTTAGATGAATGACGAACTGCCCTGGTTTTACACGTTTATAGCCTTTTACCGAATCTTTCTCATATTTTATGTCGATACCAATCTGATCACGGAAAACCATGCCTCTTTCCTGGGATGCTGATAAAACAGGGAGTGTAGGATGATTCTTATCTGAAATGCTTATAAATATTTCTTTTGCTTTAATTCTCTTCCAGCCATCTTTATGAATACCAAATCTAACATCAGGTAACTGCTTATCTTTCATTTTGAAACACCTCAAGAGCCCCTTTTACCCATTCATCATTATCTTTTTCGTAATGTAGTGACGATATTATATCAGTCAGACTTTTCTCTAGTTCTGTTCTCTTAGAGCGAATAGCTCTAAGTTCAACCCCTACTGATGTCAAATCTATATCATCTTCTCTTTCAAAAGTATCAACATACCGTGGAATATTTAAGTTAAAATCATTTTCTTTGATTTCATCAAAACTTGCGACATAAGCATATTTGTCTACATTCTCACGCTTTTTATATGTCTCTACGATTCGGTCAATGTTTTCAATCGAAAGTTTGTTCTGATTCTTCCCTTTAACAAAGTCCTTGCTCGCATCGATGAAGAGAACATCCCGTGTCTCACGGTTCTTCTTCAAGATGACGACTGTCGTCGGAATCGATGTTCCAAAGAACATGTTTCCTGGTAATCCGATGACTGCATCGATACTACCATCCTCCAACAACTTCTTACGAATGACACCTTCTGCCGCTCCACGGAAAAGAATCCCGTGAGGCAAGACAATCGCCATCGTTCCTGAATCCTTCAAGTGATAAAAGCCATGCAGGAGGAAGGCGAAGTCTGCTTTCGTCTTCGGTGCCAGCTTGCCGTAACGGTTGAAACGAGAGTCATCAAGGAACGTGTCGTCCGCTGACCACTTTGCCGAATACGGTGGGTTCATGAGGACCGAGTCGAACGTATATGGCTCATCTGTAGGCCAGTCCTTGTTCAACGTGTCCCCGTTACGTAAGCGCATGTCCTCACTGTCGACACCATGAAGGATCAAGTTCATCTTCGCCAAGTTGAACGTCGTCGTGTTCAACTCTTGACCGTGATACTTCACGCTGTCCGGATAGTTGAGATAGTTCCGGACGTTCAACATGAGAGATCCCGAGCCCATTGTCGGGTCAAAGGTACTGAAGAGTTTTTTGTCTTCTTGTCCGATGGTGACGATGCGTGCCATCATATCCGATACCTCGTGCGGGGTATAGAACTCTCCGGCTTTTTTCCCTGCCTCTGATGCGAATTGGCTGATCAGGAACTCATATGCGTCCCCGATGACATCCCCACCATGACCGACGAGGTCGACATGAGCCAATTTTTTCAACACTTCGGTAATCGTAATGTTCCGTTGTTGATCGTCTGAACCGAGTTTCTTCGACTTCAAATCAACGTCATCGAACAGGCCGTTAAATTGCTCATATTTTGAGGCTAAATCGACGAACGCCTTGTTGAGGTCGTTCAATTGGAAAATATTTTGCTGCGCATGGTCGGCTAAGACGTTGAAAAGATATTCTGGCGCGATGTCATAACCGAGCGTGTCGACCAATGTCTCGACCAAGTCATCCTTGATCTCATCATCCGACATGAGCTCTATGTAAAGTTCCGTCTGTTTCTTCTGCGTGTCATATTCCTCTAGCGAGGCATCCGCACTCACGACCACCTTTTCCAAGAGTTTGTCTGAGAGATACTTATAGAAGATGAGACCTAGAAGGTAATTTTTATATTCTGAGGCGTCCATTTTGCTGCGAAGGTTGTCCGCTGCGCTGAACAGTTTTTGGTTCAATGCTGACATGTCTTTTTTCCCCTATCTGATATTCGAAGTTTAGCAATAAAAAATTATTCCACACTAAGAATTATAGCGGTTTTGATTGGTTTTCGAAAGGGATACCCTACCCATTATTTTCCACACCTGTATCGTCCATATTTTTTTAAGATCATATATTGACGTACAAGATAGAATCACTGGATCGTTTCGAAATTATTGACATATACTTCCCTAATCAAATATATTATCAGTAATCAACTAGCAGGCTCGACTGACTAGCCAACAACGGCCTCTTTACCTTTCGGTAAGGGCCGTTTATTTGATACTATCTATATTTAAAAACATATTTATGAAAGAACTAGTCTATGTCGATATCGGAAAAGGTATTCAAATCTATGATTGACCAACTTCAACTGCTGCAACGACGTGGTTTCGTTATTGATGACCGATTAAAATAATCCTTCTCAGAGATGTTTAACATCCTGGTCGCTTTTCGAAACTGAGCGACACACAGAAAATGTGTATAAGACCATAGCTACTTAGGAAACTAAGCCATTCTCCCGTACGTGTCCGTTTCAACGTAATGACAACCCGGGCTTCATCATCACCTTGTCTTATCCAAGAGAGCGAGAAAGCATCCGATTGGTCACCTCAGAGATACATGATTATGCGATCAGCTTTTCGAGGCACGAGGAGATGCTACTGAGTCAGATGAATATCCCACCCGCATTGTATAAAGAGTTGCTACATCATTTAGAATCAAGAAAATAAAACCGGAAAGCTTCGAAAATGAAGCTTTCCGGTTTTATTTGATATCTTCATTTCGTTCCGACTCAGGCGTTCATCGAACGAGTTCCAGCTTCACCTGATCCAAACGCTCTTCCAATGTTTCCGTGAATTGATTCTCATAGAACTTGAAGTTATCACCCTGATAGGTCGTGATATATATGAATCTCTCCTTGCGCCGCATCACATCGGACTTATCAATCGTCTCATTGCTATCACTGAGCTTCCAGCCGAAATCATTGTGATTCAAATCGATGTAACCGCTGAAAGGGGCGATAATCGGTTCCTCTTGCTTTCGGTCATCATAGGAGCTCGAGATCAATTGCCAACCGATTTGCTCGCCCTGTACCGCTTTCAAGACATGATAAACATGCCTCTTCTCCCCGATGACTTTGTTGAACCTCTCCTCGCTAATTCGATGCATCTTTTCAGACTTCACGTACGTGAACGTATGTGTTCCGTAAAGCATTTCTTTGAATAAGGTCTTGAGTTTACCGCCCTCATGTACATTCTTCTCTTTGACCAGAGTATAAACCCTCTGATAATAGCGATATTCTCCTGAGATGCCATAATTCTTGATGTTGCTTTTTTTAATGTCATGACCATTGATCGAAAGGAATGGATGTACATCTTGAACGACAGTGACGTCCTCCGCAACAAATCCTTTATCATTTCGACCCGGTTTGAAAGAGAGTGCCATTCCCTGACTGGGGAGGATAGATGCTTTAAAACTAGAGACATGAAAGAAATAATCCTTTGAGTCCTCCCCGATGATAAATCCAAACCCTTTTTCCGTATTATAATGTTTGATTCTTCCCTGCATATTGAACTCCCCTATTTGATTGATTAGTTGTACACCCGAACTATCCATGTACGACAACCTGCCTTATGATTATATTGTAAAAATCTTGAATTAACCTGATTAATCAATCAAAAGGCACACTTCCATGGATAATAAAATGTATAGAGCATTTCCCCAAACGATGGCTAAATACAATTATTGGATTGACCTAATTAAAATTGGTAGATTATCATTTATGTATACCATTTTATTTCAGGAGTGATGAATTGAGATTCGTATCGATCACCATACTCTCAGCCGCTTTCATGTTATTGAGCGGGTGCTCTGAGGCATCAATCGATTCCCCGGAAGAAGCGGCACAGGTCGCCACGACGAAAAGTGAATATTATCAAAATATCTATCTTTATCTTGGCAATGAGGAGAATCAGACAAAGATATCCCCTGCATCTGCCTCCTATATCGACGAGCACGAAAATGTCTTCCCTGCCTCCGATGGACAGATTGACTGGGTGAAGGGACATGCGACCCCTCTGACCTATACCGACATACAGTCGATTAATAAGAACCCAAAAGATTACGAGGGTGCGCTCTTGTCTTATGAAGGTACAATTTATGACGTGAGTGAACAAGAGGATGAGGACGGTGGTATCTTGACGACGTTCTACATCAGCGATGAGAACTTCCAATATCCTTTACGTATCATCTATGAGGGTCCATTGGACGTCCTGGACGGGGACTATCTATACTTTTGGGGAGTCCTGGCCGGAAACTCCTCTTATCAGAATGTCGACAATGGGATAACCCTGATTTCCGATTTCGTGGCCTCTCATGTCGAAGGTTATTGAGAAATTAAAGGATGGGTCGCAGAAAGCACCGGTCACGGTCCTTATCCTTTTCTCTGTCATTTTCCTTTCGCTGACAGGCATGCTAGAAAAGTTATCATTATCCAGCGACGAGACCAATCTTAAAGAGATGAAAGAGCTGTTGCTCTATCCGATGGTCTTGACGGAAAATCTGGCGATGAACCTTTTGTTTATGGTCGCATTTTACTATCTGGGATATAAAGTCGAGAGGCATCTCGGTTCCGTCAAATTCACACTTCAATTAATATTGTTGAGTCTGTTCACTGCCTTATTCGGGATTTATAGATTTGAAGGGATTCACTTCTCTGGACTTGCGATTTGGGTGTATGGGATAGCAGGCATGCTACTGATTTCCCAACTCAGAAACGGGTTCATCTATGTCTACTCCGAACTGTCTCTCTATAGATTATTCTTGTTGATGATGTTCTTTCAATGGTTCTATCTACCATCACCTATACAATCACTCGCGTTATCGAGCTTCTTGTTCGGTTGTCTTTTTGGATTTTTCATATCTTCCATGAACCTGACTCCTGCTAGGACTACGAAAACGGGAACATTGGTCCAGCTCGCCGCTGCGCTGGTGATTTTACTTATGGTGCCGCATTGGTTCTCGCTTGTCGGAGACGCAAGAGTATTGTATCGAGTCGACACGTTAGCAGCCGAAATGGAAAAGGCCTCGATTAAACGAGAGACGGTCCGAGCCGAAGAAGAGAAACAGAAGGCATTGATGAAAGAAGAAGAGAAACGAATCGAAGAGGCCAAGCGGTTGCAGGATAAGAAACAAAAAGAGGCACGGGAAAAGAAAGAGAAACAGGCCGAGGAGCAGAAAAAGAAAGACGCCGCACAAAAAAAGATTGATGAGAAAAAAGAAAAAGAAGAGAAAGAACAACGACAGATTGCCGCTGCCGCCGAGAAAAAACGAGAAGAGGCAATTGGACAGACCCCATATAAGAATCGGTCCATCGAATCTTACTGGCATGAGGACGGAGAGATGTCACTCTATCTCAAGTCCATGAACTTCCCCGATCAATCGAGCCCACACTATGTGGGTGTATCATTCACAATCCAGGTGTTCGGGTTATCAGACTGGTCTGTAGACATACGTAACGAACAATTCGCTCTCTACTACGAAGAACTGGGGACAGGACTCGCATCGGTGATTGGAAATCCATATGATTACATGACCGTTTACCCTGGTGAACTTCTCGATTATGAGCTTTACTTTGAAATCCCTACCTCCGTCCGTGAGGTCACTCTGGTGTTTTTTGACGATGAGTACATTGAAAAATCTACGGTCAAGGTTCGTATATATTAGGAAAGGGGCTGCACGTCTTTGAAAAACCATGTCATTTGGCTCACCACCCTATTTCTCATCGGATTCTTGGTGTTGGTCTTTACAGAGAAGACACCCTATCTCCCTTACTTGACTACGCTTATCTTGTTGGCGGGTTGGATTTCTCCTGACCTTCGTCGTCTCTCCTCATCGGAGGTCGTGACCGTGGCAGTCGGAACGAATGCGAAATTCTCACCTCCGGACCACAAAATATCTTCGAATAAGGAGTTGAGGCAGTACATGCGCCTCATTCTTCGTGATATCCCATCATCGATGTCATTGATATCCAGGCACTATCGAGAACATGGAACAGTCGATCATCCCTTAATGGCCAGCATACAACTCAAGGTTTATCATCAGCTTGAGAACCATGTCGAACCGAGCTTGTTAGAGGTTCGCACATTCTATGATATGGTCAAAGAAGAGGCCCATCATCTGATTCGACGTGGTATGTAAGTCTAGTTCGTCCATAATGTGCTGTACAATAAAACATGGTAGACGTTGATTCGCATCAGTTCTCACACTTATTTGAAAAATAGATATTGATGTGGAATCAAACTGGTCTGACAGACACATTTCGATATGCATCACCGTATATCGTAAAGGTGACAATCGATTGAAGACGAAGTGTCTACCACTCCAAGTGACGAAACTAACTTTAAGGAAGATTCGTTGAAAATGTGGAAGGGCCACCTCTCGAATCATAAACAAAAGGATTGGTCCGTCTTTGAAACGACGGACCAATCCTTTTTAGTTATGTTCATGGTACGAATGTGAACTCAGCTGAGATGAATCCAGATATCGCTTCTCCATCATAAGTGGTCGTTTCGATATAGCACCACAGCTGGTCCTCACTGTAAGCCAAAATACGCATCTCGTATCCGTCCGTGAGGCTAGTCAAAATCTTGCCTTCTTTAGAAGGTTTATCCCGAACATGCAACACACTGCCGTCAGTCTTCGCATAGGCATAACGTTCCTCAGATGGATCTAAGTATTCCATCCGCTCCTGCTCACTAGCCGTAGGAACATACGTGCCCGGTTTTGGCGAAGGGAGGGCAGGGTCTCCCGGTGTCGGGATGCCGCGACCTAGATCCTCGCTCTCATCGACTACACCTGTCGATGCATATAGTTCTTCCAGCTCTTTCTCAGTTTTTTTGAGCTTCTCATCTAACTCTTTCTCACGCGCTTCTGCCTCTTCTTTGAATTTATCGAGTTCTGCTTTCGAGTCCTCCAATTGTTTCGACAATTCCTCATTCTCAGCCATCAGCGTCGCATTCTTCTCTTCGAGTTTCTTGTCGGCACCCGTGTCATCTGCGCTAGCGCATCCGAACAATAGCAGTAACGGTATGATACACATCATTTTCTTCAAAATCTCACTCTCCTCTTTTAGAAAAATCATACCATTATATGGGGTCTAAGGAATATAAGGATTTAATTCTTAAGTGAATTGATCTCTCTGAAACTGTAGAATATATCAATAAACTGTGAAGAGATTTATTAGAATCGATTTGAGATTATAAAATGAAACACTACATGTCGTGAGATATCCAAACTCAACCTCAATCATATGAAGTTGCAACTCTAGTAACTGATTTGAAAAGAATAGCGATGCACGATGTTTGGCGATGCCTGAACATTCAACGATGATTGATGTCTAAAAATATATTGATCGAAGTACCAAAGTATATTCACTCATCGACATTTCATCAAGTTAAATCACGAAGTTAAATTGCGCCAAAAAACTAGAATCTTGAAGACCCTATTTTCTCATAACATTTTAAAACTTTTCGTTCCAGTGCCTATCTAATCTATTTTCGAGTTGCTTGGCTACACCTGCTAAAGTTCTATCCATTTCTTCCGATAATTTTTCTGCTTCCTGTTCTAGCTCTTTTCTCGAAGTGATTTTTGCTGCACAATCGTCTAACTTCTTCATCTCTGCCTCGGTATATACTTTCCCCTTGTTTTTAGGAACAGTGATCATAAATACATTTCCTCCTTTACTTAATTGAGTTGAGCGTCTCCATCAATTTCGAAATGGACGGTTTTAAAAATGTAACATTATCCCAAACATTTTTGTTTTCATTTAAAATCTCCCAAGCAAGTGTATTCGGATGAATATCAGTAGTTAGGAAAAAGATATGTTTATCCGGATTAGTTAGATGAGGGATAGAATTCACATAACCTTGAAGGTATTCATCCAATAGTTCGTGATTAGAAGAAGTCATAATGACCGAATTGCTAGGAACATTTTCACGATTTAAGATTTTTTGGACGTGAGCATGGTCAATACTGTTTTTTATCGATCCAATCATGAAAAACGTATTTTCTTCTGGCACTCCATGTCTTCTTGCTGTCATTAAACCGTGCTTAACGGCATCATAGTACGCTTCCCCTCTGCAAAAACCTAAATCTGTTTGAAAGCGAAATAATGCTTTATTCTCGCCTTCTCTTTGCAATAAGATGTAGCCTTCTTGCGATGAAGCAATTAAATTTACCATATGCTCATTTAAAAAATCAGCTATAGTTCCCCCGAGCTCATTCGACACTCTAACAGCAGATTTTCTTTTTAAACTCTTTTCTTTTTTCATTTTTTCTTCTTTAACATAGACTTGAGTAATTCTTTGCAAAAAGTCTAATTCTAATGATGCTTCTTCACCGATTACTTTGCTTTGTTTGCCCGAAGGTAACTGTTTATTAGCTATCTGTCTTAAAGACTTTTCAATACTCTCTAAACTATTAGCAATCCGGTCAAAAACTGCAAAATCAGTCTCTTTAGGCACAACAATGACCTCCTTTATTTTATATACCTATTATCTCGAGATATCTAGATAAAATCAATACTTAATTCTCATTAACACAAAAAAACCACCCACCAGCTTTCGCTGATGAATGGTTTCTGTAAAAGCGTATGACTTACATCATGCCGCCCATTCCACCCATGCCGCCCATGTCAGGCATTGCAGGAGCGTCTTTTTCTGGCTTGTCTGCGATGACAGCCTCAGTTGTGAGGAACATCGCTGAGACAGATGCTGCGTTTTGAAGTGCTGAACGCGTCACTTTCGCCGGGTCGACGATACCGTGTGCGATCATATCGACGTATTCGCCAGTTGCCGCGTTGTACCCGACACCGACTGACTCGTTCTTGAGCTTCTCGACGATGACCGAACCTTCTTCACCCGCGTTTTCCGCGATTTGACGGACCGGTGCTTCGAGGGCGCGAAGGACGAGTTTGACACCAGTTGCTTCATCCGCTGTCACTTCCGCAAGCAACGCACGAACGGCTGGGATGACGTTGATGAGTGATGTACCACCACCTGCAACGATTCCTTCTTCAACGGCCGCACGTGTCGCGTTGAGGGCGTCTTCGATGCGGAGTTTACGCTCTTTGAGCTCTGTCTCCGTAGCTGCACCGACTTTGACGACGGCTACGCCACCTGCGAGTTTCGCGAGACGCTCTTGGAGTTTTTCACGATCGAAGTCAGACGTTGTCTCTTCGATTTGGTTACGAATCGTTTGAACGCGTGCTTTGATTGTTTCTTCGTTCCCTGCACCTTCGACGACAGTCGTTGTGTCTTTTGTGACGACGACTTTCGACGCGCGACCGAGCATATCGAGTGATGCCGATTTGAGGTCGAGACCGAGGTCTTCTGTGATGACTTGACCACCTGTGAGTGTCGCGAGGTCTTCAAGCATCGCTTTACGACGGTCACCGAATCCTGGTGCTTTGACGGCTACCGCGTTGAACGTACCACGGAGTTTGTTCAAGACGAGTGTCGCGAGGGCATCGCCTTCGATATCTTCTGCGACAATCAAGATCGGCTTCCCTTGTTGTACGACTTGCTCGAGCACTGGGATGATTTCTTGAATGTTTGAGATTTTCTTGTCTGTGATCAAGATGTATGGATTGTCGAGTGACGCTTCCATCTTGTCAGAGTCTGAAATCATGTAAGGTGACAAGTAGCCACGGTCGAACTGCATCCCTTCGACGACGTCGAGTTCAGTCGTGAAGCCGCGTGATTCTTCGATTGTGATGACACCGTCGTTACCGACGCGCTCCATCGCTTCTGCGATCAATTCACCGACTTCTTCGTCAGCTGCCGAGATGGCTGCGACTTGTGCAATCGCTTCTTTCGACTCGATCGGTTTTGAAATCAATTTCAATTCTTCGAGTGCACGACGTACCGCTTTGTCGATTCCTTTACGAAGGATCATCGGGTTCGCGCCCGCTGTAACGTTCTTGAGCCCTTCACGAATCATCGCTTGTGCGAGGACTGTCGCTGTTGTCGTACCGTCCCCTGCGACTTCGTTCGTCTTCGACGCGACTTCAGCAACGAGTTTCGCGCCCATGTTTTCGAAGCGGTCTTCGAGTTCGATTTCTTTCGCGATTGTCACGCCATCGTTTGTGATGAGTGGTGAACCGAATTTCTTCTCGAGGACGACGTTACGTCCTTTTGGTCCAATCGTTACTTTGACTGCGTCAGCAAGTGCGTCGACGCCGCGAAGCATCGCGTGACGTGCATCTTCTGAGAATTTGATATCTTTTGCCATCGTTCATTTCCCCCTAAAAAAGTTTTTGAATAATGGTGCTTAGCCTACGATTGCGAGAATGTCGCTCTCGCGAACGATTAAGTACTCTTTTCCATCATGCTTCACTTCGGTACCTGCGTACTTCGAGTAGATGACCAAATCATTTTCTTTCACGTCGAGAGCGATACGCTCGCCTTGGTCTGTCACACGGCCCGTTCCGACTGCGATGACTTTCCCTTGTTGCGGCTTTTCTTTCGCCGTATCAGGAAGCACGATGCCCCCGATCGTCTTTTCTTCTTTCTCCACGACTTCGATGATGACACGATCGCCTAGTGGTTTTAACATGGAAAAACCCTCCTCCGAATATGAATGATGTAATGTGTATCGTAAGGTTTTAGCACTCAGTTAAAAGGAGTGCTAACATTGATAAGTGTAGTATGCGACGATTAAAAAATCAAGTGGGGAACATCAAAAAATGCTCCTACTCGCGGTCAAGAGAACTTATTTGTTACAATGAGAAAAAGGTAGGTTCATTCTTATGATTAAGGACGTGTTGAATTGGCTACATTAAACTCAAACCAATCGATAAATACCCGTTTTTCGATGGCGCCTAACATTCGTCTCCGGCACCTCACCCCGATTTTATTATATGCGTTCGTTCAACTATTCCCGATCGTGATTAGCGAAGTGCGACCGGAATGGTTAACAGAAACGTTCGTCGGACTCTGGCTCGCCATCGGATTCGGTGTGACGATTGTTCTGTCGATTTTACTCATCTGGCCAGACTTGAAACAATACAAGGCGCAAGGCATTCAGTCGAACTTGAACGACACGGTCAAATGGATCGGGCTCGGGATTTTGATGCAATACGGGCTCGTCATCGTGGCGAACTTGATTGAAACGGCCATCTCTGGTGAACTGGTCGAGTCGATGAACACACAAAATATTGCTGAAATGGTGGAAGTCATTCCACTCATGATTTTGCCGGTCGTCTTGCTCGGACCGATTATCGAAGAGATTCTCTTCCGCCATATTTTGTTCGGAAACTTGAACGCTCGCTTCGGATTCTGGATTGCCTTTGGGGTCAGTTCGATCCTATTCGCGCTCATTCACCAAGACAATCGGTTCCTCGTGTATATCGCGATGAGCTTCGCGTTCTCATACGCGTATGCGAAGACGAGACGATTAATCGTTCCAATCGCCATCCACGCGTTCAACAACGCGCTCGTGATGCTCGTACTATTTTTAATGTAGAAATGAGGTGGCAGTTATGCCGCGACAATTAAAAGTGATGTTGCTCTTTAGTCTCTCGTTCGGTGTGTTGTTCACCGTCCTCGCGTACTTCTCGGTACAAGAGTATGGGTTCAGCTTCTGGACGTACTTCATCATCGCCGTCGCCGCTTACGACTTTTTCAAAGTGTATCAAATCTTGGCACTCGCCCGAAAAGTCAAAAAAGAAGGCACGGACAAATCCGCATAACGAAACCCCGAGTCTTACGAGCTCGGGTTTTTTCTTATCGTTGTCACTTTCGATTGATCCTGTATTTCTTCTTGATAGACACTCCGAATGAGCAGTCCACGCAGACCGAACAACACACCTAAGGCGACATAAACGACATCAATCAGTAGGAATTGCGGTTCATCCAAGAAGAAATTGATGACCACGCCAATGACCAGCATACCGTAAATCGTGATGTTCATGAGTGTCGCATCGACTTGTCTCATGATTCTCTTACTCACCTTATCCTCAAGCTTTTCAATTTCTTCGTGTCGATAACCATAGATTGTGAATCCTAGACCCACGATTGTTATGCTAAGAAACACACCATCCCATAGCGCGAACAAAAACAGCCCCACAAAAAAGATCATGAACCCAATGAGTAACTTCTTACGCACCATACCCCTCCTTACGACGGAATCCATAGTTTTGCAAAATCAAAATAACCGAACAAGTCGACACAGACGTCCTTTAGTTCAACTGGGAACGGAATCGTTCGCTCCTCGTTATAGAGCGGAATAAAGTACGACTTCTCCTTCAACTCGCGCTCGATTTCTCGGTGCAACTGCAACCAGTCCTCAAATGGCAAGTCGTCATACCGTTCGATTCGTTCCGCTAATCCCTCCATGTAAGGGAACACTTTATGCGGCGGAGAGTACTCGTTCGTCATGAATTGTACGAACCCGAGCGTGACGTTCCGCTCGAATACTTCCCCGTGAACGACCAAGTCGACATATTCATAATACGTTTTGTCGTGGATCGAATCTTTGAAACTGATGGGCACGAACTCATAGGCAATCCCGTGACGTGTCAACATCTCCGCAATCCAGTCGGTCGTATCGTTCGTGTAGTCCGTCTGTTTGATTCGTATCGGACGATTGAACGTGACGAGTGCTCCTTCCGGAACATCATACGTCTCACTCAGCGAACCGAGAAAACCTCGGTCGTTCGGCGTTCTTCGCTCATTCAACGTCCCAATCTCCGGACGAATCTCCGCAATCAAGCGATGTATATAATGCCTCGCCTCTTCATTAGCGAACACACTATTCGGATGACTGTTTAAGATGACAAGCCCGAACCCGGACGGTGTCGAGATCAGTCCTGTCTCTTTGGAATCCCGCGACGAGATCCGATATGTCGGGTCATATCCGTCTGGCACTTTGATGAACTCGACACGATCCAAGAGTGCTCGAACTCCAAAATAGTTCTCGAAAGCGAGAAGGACCGTCTTCTCCTTGTCGTGGCGATCCAATTGAAACGGTCCTGTCCCAACGCTCCCTTTCGCGATGCTCGTATGAATCATCGACAATTTCGGGATGTAGGAATTTCGGCGACGGTCGAGCGTGACATCGACGCGATACGTGCCGTTCGATGCGATATGCCGGACGTGCCGATACATATAGCGATACACATCCGACTGAACGAGTGTGCGTAAACTCTTCGTCACGTCTTTACTCGTCATGAGCGACCCGTCATGAAAACGGACGCCTTTCCGAAGAAACAAGACGAGCGTACTTCCTTGCCATTCGTAATGATGGGCAAGTTCTCCTGTGACCTCTCCGGACGCATCAATCATGAAGAGACGATTGAATACGTTTTGGACGAGGTGAGCGCTATGAATGTCAGCCGCCTCAAGCGGATGTGTCGTTAAAAAGTGACGACGGCGCGGAATGATGAGCGCATCGCTCGATGTTTGGACGTAACCGAACTTCTTCTCAAGCTGGCGCATGAAGCGCCCTGCCTGCGCAGGCGACCAGTCCCATTCGAGCTGACTCGTCACCGCCTCGACCGACTCTTTCTCCATGCGTTCGAGTAGCTGTTTCGCCAAGTCGCGCTCCACGTGTCGCAGCCATTCAAGTCGCGTCAAGTTTCCGCGACCGCGTCCGCTCGTATACGTGAGCCATCCTTCCTCTTGCCATCGTGCCAAATGACGCTTCGTCTGCTTCGGGCTTAAATGGATAGCTTCCGCCATATCAGAAATCGTGTAAGCCCCGTCCCGACATTCTTTCCACAATCGAAATAAATATGCATCCACGTCACATTTCCCCCTTAAAAGTGGACATCACTTCCCCATGTCGTCCATTTTTTAAATCCGTTGTCTTGTTTATCATACAGGTACAGAATGGAAGGTGACAATATGAAATGGAAAGATATACCTAAACCCATAAAAGTCCGACTCGTGACATCGTTTTTCAACCGCTCGATCTCTTTCGCCATCATGCCGTTCATGGCACTTCTCTTTGTCAAAGCGTTCAATGAATGGATTGCAGGCATCTTCTTAGTCTCGCTCGTCTGTCTCGGATACGTCATCGGGTTAATCGGGGGATACCTCGCTGATAAATTTTCACGGAAGCGACTCCTCGTGTTGACGGCTAGCCTCACAGCATCGATGTTTCTCGTCATGACGCTCAGTCTCCAGTTCGACCAAATGATCGTCTTCATGATCGCCTATACGATCTTCACGGTCACAAATAACCTCGGTCGGCCGGCGATGAGCGCGATCATCATCGATGCGACGACGCCGGAGAACCGAAAAGCCGTATACGCGCTCGATTACTGGTTGATCAACTTATCGATCACGATTGGGACGGCGCTCGGGGGCTGGCTCTATGTCAGCAATCAGCTGTTACTGTTTTGGATTTTGACGTTCACGTCGAGCATGTTGCCGATTGCGTACGCCATCTTCCTCGAAGACACGAAACGCACGTGGACCTCACAAAAGCTCAAACTCGTCTTCGTCGACGTGTTCCAAAGCTATCAAATTGCCTGGCGTGACCGTCCGTTCGTTAAAGTCGTCTTCGGCTCGATGTGTATCCTCGCCGCTGAGTTCTCCATGGGCAGTTACGTCGCCGTCCGACTCGCCGATTCATTTGAACCGCTCTCGTTCGAAAACTGGACGATCAATGGGGTGCGGATGATGAGTCTCATTCAAATCGAAAATACGCTTATCGTCGTCGCGTTGACGTTCTTCATTCAACGTCTCGCCTCCCGTTTCTCAAACAAGCACACGTTACTCGGTGGGCTCGCGTTGTACACAATCGGCTACGCGGTTATCACGAGTGCGAATTCGATGATGCTCCTTCTCGGCTTCATGCTCATCGCCACGTTCGGAGAATTGTTGTACTCTCCGGTGTTAAATACGGAGAAGGCGAACATGATGCCAGAAGACCGACGTGGTGCGTACTCGGCGTTTGCCGGGACGTCGTTCGCCGGTGCCGACTTCTTATCGCGCTCGACGATTTTGATTGGGTCGCTTCTCACCCCGTTCATGATGAGCGTCTACATCGGACTGTTGGTCAGCTTCGGCTGCTTCCTCGTCTATAGCGGTATCTATGTAAAAGAAAAGCTCGCCCTACGACGAGCGGTTTCTTAAATAAAACCCATCCTTTCTCATGCGAAGGGATGGGTTTTAGTCGAGCTGTTCTTGGTGCATGGCATAAATCAATGTCAACGCCCGGATACAAAAGATTGTCGAGAAGCCGTAAATGCTCAGTTCGAGCAATGAAATAGAAGGTTCTTGTAAACCGAGCGAGACGGCATAGCCTACGAAGCAAAGCAAGATGACGAGTGTGATCGTCCACTCGTTCGACCGCTGCTTCATCTTTTCGGCTAACGCCTTGTCTTCTTTCTCGACACGTTCCCGTTGCCAAAAGTAAAAGAACAAGGCATACATCGCAAATGAGGTTCTCGGAACGTCACCTAAAAGTAAATCAAAGATGATGAGACCTAAAAATAGATATGTCCCCAACTGATAGCCACTCTGCATGTGAAGACGCGAACGAAGTGGTCCATTTGCCCCCCACTTCATAACCCGATCACAGCCACAGTCAACCCACCGTAGACGAATCCGAGTACGATGGCACTGATGGCCATTCGTTTATATTGTGGATATTGATACAGCGCAATCGCCCCACCGACGACGTGAACAAACGCGACGATGAACGTCAAAATCGGAAAAAGCATAGCAAACCTCTTTTCTTTTTAGGAAATCATGGAAACAAATCCATTTTCCGATATACTAGAGTCCGAACTTATTATAACAATTATGGATAGGGAGTTGAAATCCGATGAATGTGTCACGCATGGATTTGACGACGGAAGAAATGCAGCTCGTCAACAGCGAAGTCGAGAATCGCAAGCGCAGCTTACTCGTCGCGTACTTACTTTGGTTTTTCCTCGGTGCACTCGGTGCACATCGCTTTTATTTCAAAAAGATTGGGTCAGGAATTGCGATGGTCCTCCTCGTCGTCTTGACGCTCGGTTTCGGTGTCATCATCACAGGAATCTGGGCACTCGTCGATGCGTTCCTCATGCCAGGTTGGCAACAGCGCGAAGTCGAACAAATCGAACGTGAGACGATCGAGCTACTGCAAACACGCTCTGACCGCTACACAGGGTTCTAATCAAAAAACGATCGAGGCTACTCGCCCCGATCGTTTTTCACTGTTCTTTTAAGTAGAATGCGAAGTCCCGTGTCTTCCGTTCTTTCACCGCATAATGAATCCATAGCCACGCTAACCCTTCTAGTTCACGGGCAAGCTTCAACCCATGGAGCGGATGCGTATCGAAGCCGATCTTGTTCGATAGCTCGACGACAAGTCGCACCGCTTCTTCATCATCTCCTGCGATGAACATGACAGAACCATCCGGATTACCTAAATTCTCGACGCCCGTCTGATTGAACGCTTTGACGACTTTCGTATCAGGAACGAGCCGTTGCAAATACTCCGCGCCCGAAACCCCATCCGGTCGCTCGACCTCGTTAAACTCGATGGCGATCGGATTCGTCACATCAATCAACACTTTCCCATTCAGTCCATCAAGTGTCGGTAGCAGATCGACCGCTGCCGCAAAAGGCGTACAAAGGAGGAGCACATCGCTTGCTGAGGCGACTTCTTGTAACGTCAACGTCCCTTCCCGCTCCGTCCGTGTCCCGTACAGCACCTCATAACCGGCCTGTTCGAATTGCTCCCCGAGCGTGCGACCGACTTTCCCGGCACCTAAGATTCCGAGTTTCATGTCTCACAACTCCTCGTCTGTCCGTGTGACCGTTCCTCCATACTCTTCTGCAAGTCCGTCTAAAATCGATGGGTCGAATTCCTCCCCGATGGCCATGACGCCCGTCTGACCCGGTTCGATGTTTCCGACCGTCCGCTTGAACGTGTCTTGGATGCCTTGTAAATGTTTTACGTCTTTCGTACCGCCGATGAGACCACCTGTAAGTGTCCCGAACAGGATTCCGAACGGACCTCCGAGGATCCCAACCGCCATCCCGATGAGCGCACCTTTCGTTGACTTGTTGACGGGTGCTAGCTGCGCCGCATCCTCAAACGAGAACGCCCCGTTTTCTTCACGCTTGATGACGACCAATTGTTCAAAACCGACGAGCCCATCCGAATGGTACTTTTTCAGTTTACTGAACGCTTGATACGAAATCGCCTCTTCTGGGAACGTGAACGTGACGATATGATACGGTTGTTTTTCCTTTTTAGCCATGACAATTTCCTCCTTTAAGGTAGAAAACATGACGCGCACTTACCCTACTCTTTTTCCCTGCTTTTCCGTAAAAAAACCTAGTCCGTAGACTAGGTTCAGGTCGGTCGTTTTTCATTCAACTCGTAGTGCGAATACGGTACACAGAGCGGTGTCCCATATAGGGGGTCTTCGGTTACGACGACCTTGAGACCGAATACGTCTTTCATGAACGTCTCGTCGACGACATCGTTCGGACTTCCTTCCCGATACACGTTACCACCAGCTAGTGCGATGACATGATCGGCATAGCGACAAGCGAGATGAAGGTCATGAAGTACCATGATGATGGTTTTGCCTTCTAAACGATTCAATCGATACATCAAATCCAAAATCTCGATTTGGTGCGACATATCCAAGTATGTCGTCGGTTCATCGAGCAGAATCGTCTCCGACTCTTGGGCAAGTGCCAACGCAATCCACACCCGTTGCTTTTGTCCACCGGAAAGGTTGCTGACGAGCGTGTCACGGAGCGACACCGTAT
The DNA here is from genome assembly GCF_059821525.1 of Exiguobacterium sp. RM11. Classification (NCBI taxonomy): domain Bacteria; kingdom Bacillati; phylum Bacillota; class Bacilli; order Caryophanales; genus Exiguobacterium; species Exiguobacterium sp. RM11. The sequence goes on from NZ_CM187558.1 coordinate 2,490,223, forward strand.
CCGTGAAGGCGAGTGCCCGCTCAACCGCACGTTCATCGTCTTCCGAGTATCGTTTGAAGAACGTCTGATACGGATAACGACCGAAGCGGACAAGTTGTTCGACGGTCAATCCATCCGGTGCCACGTTCACTTGCGGCATGAAGGCCATGAGTCGAGCCGCCTCTTTCGCGCGATACGAATCAAGCGGTTTTCCCCGAAATGCAATCTCCCCACCTAATGCATCACGTTGGCGCGCGAGCGTCGAGAGGAGGGTTGACTTCCCACATCCGTTCGCCCCGAGAAGGACGGTGATTTTCCCATGTGGGATGGAGAATGATAATTGATCGAGCACCGTCTTCTGTTCATATCCGATGGTTACGTGGTTCAAATCAAATGTGTTCATCTCATGCTTCCTTTCATCATCCGTCGAAGTAAGTAGAAGAAATACGGTGCTCCGATGACGGCTGTCATCACGCCGGTCCGTAGTTCATACGGATAAAAAATCGTCCGAGCGAGTACGTCCGCCAACACGACAATCGTCGCCCCTACAAGCAGCGTCGCCCAAATGTAAGGGAGCTTCAACCCTTGTCGAGCGATATGAGGTGCCATCAACCCAACAAAACCGATTGCACCGACAAAAGCGACACCAATACCGGCGAGTAAACAGGAAAGCAACAACGTCCCACGCTGAATCCCTCGTACCGGTACGCCGATGCTCGTCGCTGTCGCTTCACTGATATGAAGCGGACGAACATGACGTTCAATCAAGAAGGCTGCCAGCAAAAAGAGAAGGACGAACGGCACCATAATCTTCAATTGATTCCACGTCGCGGCGTAGACTGTACCGGTGAGCCATTGTTGGATATCATTCTTTCGGTAAACGTTCGAGGCGAGCATCATGAACTGAACGATTCCTTGCGAGAAGATGCTGATTCCAATCCCAACAAGTGCTAGCCGGACAGGTGGAACTCCACGTTTCAACAAATAGAAGAGGAACATCCCGACAACAATCGCCCCAAGGAACGAAGCGATTGGGATATAGGCGAGCGGCACTGACAGCTGATTCGTTCGCTCATCCGAGAAAACGGTGAAGAACGTAGCCGTCGCAACCCCTGCACCTCCGACAATCCCGAAAATCTCCGGGGATGCCAGTTCGTTTTTGATCGTCAGTTGTAACAAGTGACCGCTGACGGCGAGACTTGCGCCGGCAGTGATCGCCATCAACACGCGTGGCATCCGAAACTCGAAGACGACGAGCTGTTCGAACGCATCCCCCGCCCCGACGAACAAAGCAGCGAGTGAGGCGGGACTAAGGAATGTGTCACCGATTGCGAGCCCGAAATAGATTGACAGGAATAACCCTGTAATCAGTAGAAGAGCCAACTCGATTTCACGCTTTCGGAGCGTGAACGAGACAGGACCTTTTCGAAAGCGATATGTTTTCATGATTTAAAGACTCCTTGTCTGACACTGACGAGATAGATGAAGAATGCCCCACCGACGACCGCGAGCACGACGCCCACTGTCACTTCGCGTGGGAACAGGATGACGCGTCCTAAAATATCGGCCGCAAGCAACAGGACGCTTCCGAGCAGGGCACTTCCCGCAAGACGTGCAAAAAACGCCGTCCCGAACAGATATTTCGCCAAATGGGGAGCGAGCAGACCAACAAATGCGATTGGTCCGGCAAGTGCCACCCCGAATGCGGAGAGCACGACGGCGAGCGTCACGGCGACGAACTTGATGATGCCGACATTTTGCCCGAGTGAACGGGCGACCTGGTCTCCGAGCGATAACGTCTCTAACTCTTTACTGAGCAAGAGAACGAGAATGACCGCCGCCGCCATCCATGGCAACAACGTCTCGACGAGCGTGAGCGATCGTCCGGCGACTGATCCGGTCAACCAGAACAGTACCTCATCAAGCGCACCTTCCTCATACGCGATGATTGACTGGGTAAATGAGCTGAATAGAGCGGCAAGCGACGCCCCGGCAAGCGTCATATACATGACGTTTCCTCCGTTCGCACTCAGTAGATAGACAATCACGCCGGCAACAAACGCTCCGATGAGCGAAGCTGTCGTGAATGAGGCAATACTGCTAAACCCAAAAAGGGTCACGAGCACGATGGCCAGGCTCGCACCTGCGTTCACAGCCAAAATATCGGGAGATGCGAGCGGGTTACGCGTCACAAGTTGAAAGATGAGACCGGCGAGACCGAGTACGCTCCCGACGAGTAGCGCAACGACTGTACGTGGGATCCGATTGTCTGCCAACGCAATCATCGCTTGTGATGAATTGTCTGCTTGGAACGTCATCAGATCTTCATGACTGACGGCGATGACACCGACGCGCAAGCTGATATAGCTTAAAATTGGTAAGCAAATGATCAAGAGAAGTAATTTGATCCAAGGTTTTTTCATGTCCTCACTTCTTTCCTTTCCTACCATAGCAAATATTGCGTTCCAGAAAAAGGGGTTGACATTGAGAATCATTATCACTTATAGTCAGGAAGGAAAATCACCTACATAGAGGAGAATGGTAATGAAAAAGTGGATGCTCGCGTTACTTACGCTTTGCTTAACCGTCGTCCTCGCTGCTTGCGGCGGGTCTGACGATACAGAGAACGATACAAGTTCAGAAACAGCGACTCGCTCGATTGAGCACGCGATGGGAACGGCGGACGTACCTGAAAACCCGGAACGTGTCGTCATCTTGACGAACGAAGGGACAGAAGCCCTTCTCGCCCTCGGCGTCAAACCAGTCGGAGCCGTCAAATCATGGAACGGCGACCCGTGGTACCCGCACATTGAGTCCGAGATGACAGACGTCACAGAAGTCGGAACAGAAAGCGAAGTCAATCTAGAGGCCATCGCAAAATTGAAACCCGATCTCATCATCGGAACGAAACTTCGTCAAGAGAACATCTATGACAAATTAAACGCCATCGCACCGACGGTCATGTCAGAGACGCTCAAAGGTGATTGGCAAGAGAACTTCGCCCTTTATGCGAACGCACTCAACCTAGAAGAGGAAGGCAACCAAGCGTTGGCCGACTACGATCAGCACGTCGAAGATACGAAAGCGGAACTCGGAGACGCCGTGAATAAAGAACTCTCGGTCGTCCGCTTCCTTCCTGGCGAGTCACGCATCTACTTCAATGACAGCTTCTCCGGCGTCATCCTTAACGATGTCGGCATCAAACGTCCAGCGTCACAAGATAAAGCGGAATTCGCTGAGCCAGTCGCGATGGAACGCATCCCAGAGATGGATGGTGACCATATTGTCTACTTCACATATGGTGGAGCAGACGGGTCGAAGACAGCCGAAGAATGGCAATCGAATCAGTTGTGGAAAGACCTCGATGCTGTCAAAGCAGGGGAAGTGACAGAAGTCAGTGATGACATTTGGAACACGTCTGGTGGCGTCTTGTCTGCCAACCAAGTGCTCGATGAACTCGTCGACATCTTGAAATAAACAGTAGCGCATCAATTAAATTGATGCGCTTTTTTATACACTCATATGGTAAAATTTACATATCAACTCATAAGGAGCTTTACTATGCAACGTACACTTCGAAAGTCGGCGACGGACCGCTCTATTGCCGGAGTATGCGGCGGGATCGCTGAATACGTGAATATCTCATCACTCGGTATTCGGCTACTATTTGTCTTTTTGCCGGCTAACTTTCTCATCTACATCCTTCTTGCCAATTTGATGAAAGATGAACCACACTATCTATAAAAAACGCAGAAGCTGTTCGCTTCCGCGTTTTTTGTTAGGCATTCACTTTGTCTTTCATCGCTTCAAGCGCTCCGCTGTTCAGGAAGTGCCATGGCTTGTTGTAGTGCGGTTGGAAGAAGAAGTCGACATAGGCGAGCTCTTCAATCGTCATCTCGTTTTGAATGGCGAGGGAGAGCGTGTTGACCGCTTGCGTCAAATCCGCTTTCGATAACACTTGTCCACCGACAATACGATGTGTCCCTTTTTCATAGACGAGTTTGAATTCGACTTTCTCTGCGGTCGGCATGAACTCCGGACGATACGCGTCCTCGATGACGACACTTTCCACTTCGAGTCCAAAGAGTGCTGCCGCTTCTTCCGTCAGACCAGATGACGCGATATTCCAGTCATAAAGTCGAAGTCCCGACGTTCCTTGTGTCCCTTGGTAGCGGACGCGTGGTTGCATCATGTTCTCCGCGACGAGTGTTCCCATGCGGACAGCGTTCGTCGCAAGTGGGATATAGGCGTGTGTACGCGCCGGGTTATAGTAGACGGCACAGCTGTCCCCTGCCGCAAAGATATCTGGGTTGCTCGTACGCATATATTCATCGACGATGATGGCACCGTTCCCAAGCATATCGATCTGTCCTTCTAAGAGTCCTGTGTTCGGACGGAATCCGACACAGAGAATGACGAGATCCGCTTCGAATTCACCTTTGTCTGTTACGACATGTGTGACATTTCCGCTCGTTCCACGGAATGCCTCGACCGTCTGACCGAGTTCGAGGTCGATTCCGCGACTGGTCATATCCGCTTCCAATTGATCCGTGAACGACTTGTCGAGATACTTATTCAAGATGCGGTCGGCACTATCGATGAATGTGACGTGTTTTCCGTATGATTCGAACGCTTCGACGAGCTCGACCCCGATATAGCCAGCCCCGATGACGGCAATCTTCGTCGCGTCTGTCGCCCGCTCGATGATGCGTTGGGCGTGCGCGTAGTTTTTACAGAGCTCGATTCCATTCATTTCGATTCCTGGGAGCGTCGGGACGATCGGCCATGAACCCGTCGTGACGATCAAGCGGTCATACGTGTCATGCACGTCTTCACCGGTCTCAAGATTTTTAGCGTGGACCGTCTTCGCTTCGGAGTCGATCGACAAGACGTCATGTTTCATGCGCATCGTCGCACCGAGTTCTTCAAGTTCACGTGGTGACGAGTAGAATAACTCTTCCGCACGTTGGACGACACCACCAACGTGGAGCGCAATCCCACACGAGAGGAAGCTAACGTTATCGTTCCGCTCGTAAACGGTGATATCGAGATTGTCGTGCTTGGCGAGTAATCCTTTGACTGCTGCTGTTCCTGCGTGTGTACATCCGATGACTGCGATTTTCATATGAGTCGTCTCTCCTTTTATGTTAAACAATACGTTTCGTTTTATATTGTGATAAACATCACATTTACTTCTTGACCTTAGTGTACTATTTCACAATATAAGATTCAATGACTTTGCTCACTTTTTCACGTAAAAGTGTCTAAAGTTTGAACAGAAAAAATCCGCTCATTCTCATGACCGGACTCGCCGCTTTTTCAATAATAGATGATAGATTATTACAAATAGATGCACGATCAAACCGAAGACGTTCATAGCGAGCCCGACGACCGCCCACCACAATGCTCCCCATCCGTATCCAAGCATCAAACTGCCAACCAATAGCGTATAGCCACTTACGACCAATACTGTATTCAAGATGAATGGAAAAGGCCTTTGTTTCTTCGTTCGAATCATTTGATACGTTGAAATGATGACTCCCAGTGTCAGTCCAAACAGCAATACGAGCAAAATGATAATGTCATTCATCCTTTTTACCTCCTCATAACTTGATTGGAACGACTCTTTCAAGACTCTCCTTCACGTCTACTTTTCACTCTCTGATAAATGACAATGCCAACGTGAAGAATCATACCAAGCACGTACAAGATCAGCCCTAGTGCAAGCCAGCCGATCGCGTCCCAACCACGTACGATTGTCATTCCGACAAAAAAGAAGATATAGCCAGTCACGAGTAGCAACGACGAAACGATGAATTGACGTCGCAATCGAGATTGTATAGAGAAAAATAAGAAAAACAGTAAGATGGTTGTCATCGTGCCTAGCAATATAAAGTCCTCTCCGTTGTACTCCCGAATCATCGTGCATCCTCCCTTACATATGTGCCTCGTTTTATTATAGCATACAAAATGGAAAAATTTCTCAATCGCTCGTATCCTATCATAACAGTATGTCACAACAAAAAAGCATCATTCCACTTACGGAACGATGCTCATTTTTCATTCATCTGTTTCATTAAATCCATCTGTTCTTGCACCATCGCTTCTTTCTCCCGGCGCAACACCCCTTTGTAGGCGACGCGTGAAATCGATAAACTGATTTCATATAGGAAGAAGAGTGGCAATGACACCATAAGGTGCGACGTCAAATCCGGTGGTGTGATGAATGCCGCGACTACGAATAGCGCGAAGTACGCATACTTACGAATCTTCGATAAGAAGTATGGTGTCACGACACCAATCCGGGTCAAGAACATCGTCACGACCGGCAATTGGAACAATAGACCGAACGGAATCGTCAGTTGCAACAAGAACGTGAAGTAATTGTTCGCTCCGATGATTTGTTCGAGTCCAAGGTCTTGCCCGAGGTCCGTCGAGATATCGAGGACAAGCGGGAATAACCAGTAGTAGGCGAACGCAAGGCCAATCAAGAATAATCCGAAGATGATCGGGATATAAGCGAGCGTACCTTTTCGTTCATTCGGATGCAGACCGGGTGCGACAAACGCCCACACTTGATACAGTAGGAATGGGCTCGCCGCAATCAGGCCGATGATGAGCGCCAAGTTCAAGTAAATCATGAGCGGGTCCGCGACCCCAAAGGCGTTCAGTTCGAGCCCGCGTTCGACGAGATCTTCTTGCAAGTACGCGAGTACATATTTGACACTCGGCAAAGCCATCAAAAAGAAGGCAAAGACGACAAATGCAGATAGCATCAGTCGTCTCCGCAGCTCTGTCAAGTGATCGGTGAGTTCCCGCTCTTGATCAGGTTGATGATTCATGGCTTACTGCTCTTTCTTTTCGATAGCTTTCTTGTCGTTCTCGTCGTGCTCGTTCATCATGCCGTTCGTTGCATTTTTGAACTCACGAAGCGTTTGTCCGGCCGCGCGACCAAACTCCGGTAATTTCTTCGGTCCGAAGATGATGAGCGCGATGATGGCGATGATGAATAGACTCGCCCCACCCGGAATCCCGACGACGAGTGATGATGCTAGTAATTCCATTATTGATGGACCCCCTCAGCGGTTGGATAGTGTTGCATAAAGTAAATGAGTGACTGCAGCTCAATCGACAAATCGATGTGATGGACGCGAACCGTGTCCGGTACGGTAAGTCGTGCCGGTGTAAAGTTCAAGATGCCCTTGATGCCGAAACGGACCAAGTCGTCTGCGACGGACTGCGCATAGGCAGAAGGTACCGTCAAAATGGCGACGTCGATCTTGTTTTGCTTCATGATCTGTTCCATCTCATCGACGTGATGAATTGGGACACCTGACATCGTCGTGCCGACTTTTGTCTCGTCTGCATCGAACCCGACGACGATATGTGTGTTATTGTTTTTAAGGAAGTTATAGTTGACGAATGCCGTCCCAAGGTGACCGACCCCGACCAAGGCGACATTCGTAATCTCGTCCTGATTCAGTGTCTTTCGGAAAAAGTCTAACAGATACTGCACGTTATAGCCATATCCCTTTTTACCGAGCGCACCGAAGTACGAGAAATCACGGCGAATCGTAGCCGAATCGACCTTGACCGCCTCACTCAGTTCTGCTGAAGAGACACGTTGTTTACCTGATGCGTGCAGGCTTTGAATAAATCGATAGTATAGTGGCAACCGTTTGGCTGTCGCTTGTGGAATCTTTGGTTCGTTTTGACTCAACGGAAAGAGCCTCCTTTTTACGACACGTTACAAACGAATCTGAATTTCATACACCTTGATTGTAAACGAATTCACATGACCACTCAACGAATATACCTAAAATCGCTGAAAAATACAGTATACTAAATAGAGAGAAAGGGGTTTTTCACTTGATCCTACTGCAAGTCAATAACTTATCCAAATCCTTCGGCGTCGAGCCGATTTTAGAAAACGTCAAACTCGAAATCCAGGAAGGCGAACGCGTCGCCCTCGTCGGCCGAAACGGGGCCGGGAAGTCGACGCTTTTGAAAGTCATCGCCGGTGAATACAACTATGACTCCGGGGACATCATGAAACCAAAAGACGTCACCATCGGCTATCTCGCCCAAGACTCAGGGCTCGAATCCGACGAGACGATCTGGAACGAGATGCTCACCGTCTTCACGGACTTGATCGAGCAAGAGAAGACGCTCCGTCGCATGGAGGCCGACATGGGATCCGAACGGATTCTAAACGACGCCGCTGCGTACGAACGCCTCCTCTCCTCTTACGATGAAGAGCAGCACACGTTCAAAGAGCGCGGTGGTTACCAGTATGAAGCAACCATCCGCTCGGTCCTTCACGGGATGCGCTTCTATCCGGACGACTTCGAACGTCGGATCGACACGCTCTCCGGGGGACAACGGACGCGTCTCGCCTTGGCGAAGATGCTCCTTCAAAGTCCCGACCTGCTCATCTTGGACGAGCCGACGAACCATTTGGACATCGAGACGCTCGCCTGGCTTGAGAAGTACTTGAGCGGCTATAAAGGTGCCGTCCTCATCGTCTCCCACGACCGCTACTTCCTCGACCGCGTCGTCTCGGTTGTCTATGAGCTGTCACGTCATCGGAGCCGCCGCTTCGTCGGGAACTACACGAAGTATCTCGAACAAAAGGCCGCTCTCTACGAACAAGAGAAGAAGCAGTTTGAGTCGCAACAAGAAGAGATTGCCAAGATGCAGGACTTCATTCAGCGAAACATCGCCCGGGCGACGACGACGAAACGGGCGCAAAGCGTACGGAAGCGTCTGGAGAAAGTCGACCGCCTCGATGCTCCGGACGGTGACGAACGCAGTGCTGTCCTCTCGTTCTCCATCAAACGACAGAGCGGGAACGATGTGTTGAGCGCGAGTGACCTCGCCATCGGGTATGAAGAACCGATTGCCCAAAATCTCCGTTTCCAGCTACAACGCGGGGAATCCGTCGCTCTCGTGGGTCCGAACGGGGTCGGAAAGTCGACACTTCTCAAAGTATTGACGAAACAACAAGCCGCCCTCACGGGTGAGATTCGTTACGGAACCGGCGTCGAGATCGGTTATTACGACCAGGAACAACAAAACTTGTCGGACGCGAACCGTGTCATCGACGAGATTTGGAACGACTGGCCGCTCATGCGCGAGCAAGAAGTACGCAGCCTTCTCGGACAGTTCCTCTTCAGCGGGGATGACGTCATGAAGCGTGTCCATGAACTATCCGGTGGCGAACGCGCACGTCTCACGTTGGCCAAGCTGAAGCTTGAGCAACCGAACCTCCTCATTTTGGACGAGCCGACGAACCACTTGGACCTCGACTCGAAGATGATCTTAGAGAACGCCCTTCTCGACTATCCAGGTACGATTCTCTTCGTCTCGCACGACCGCTACTTCATCGACCGTCTCGCGACGCGTGTGTTAGAAATCACGCCGAACGGCATCGATGAATATCTCGGTGACTACTCGTACTACGTCGAGAAGAAAGAAGAGCTCGAAGAACTCGCACGACTCGCCCGTGAAGAGACGAAGCAGGTCGTCGTGAAAAAACAGCGTGCCGATAAGGAACAACAACGGGAAGAGCGCCGAATCAAACAGCGCATCGAAGAGATTGAGCAAGCGATTGAGCAACATGAGAATCGTCTCGACGAGATTGAACAGTTGCTTTGTGAGCCGGACGTCTTCAACGACTTCGCCCGTGCCCAGGAGTTGTCGACCGAATCGGACGCAGCGAAAGAATCAATCACCGCACTCTATGCGGAATGGGAGGAACTCCATACATGATGCGTACACGTGCCATGCGAATCGAGTTCATTCAAGCGTTCCTCACGGGACTGGCCTATATCGTGCCAACCGGGACCGAGTTCGTATCTGAACTCATCCGCGGGGAGCCGACGATTGTCCCTTCTATTCTTTTTTACTTTTTACCGGTCGTGATCGGCTTCATCATTCAGACGTGGCCAGGGATTCTACTCAGTCTTTTCAGTGGCCTGCTCATGAGCACACTCTTCATCCGTATCGTCGTCTGGCCGGTCGATGTGACGGTTCACACGTTCTATGCACCGGGATCAGTGTGGGCCCACTTTTATGAAGAGACGCTCTTCATGTGGATCCTCGCCCTTCTCGTGTTCATCGTGAGCCGCATCAACACGTGGCATCGGGAGAATTATCGACAACCGAAAGCGTGAACAGCAAAAAAGAGGTCAGCGTTTTTAATACGCTGGCCTCTCTTTATCTTAAAAGTATCGTAACGGTTGGAATCCTACCGTATGGAAATCGAGCTTCGTCCCGTCCTCAGCGATAAAGAAGACCGCCTCGTTCGTATCGACGTCACGTGTGAACACTTTATAGAACGTCATCGATTTTTCGTCATTCGTCACATAGCGTGCCTCGTGTGTCGAGATGACTTGTGCGAACAGTTGCTGTTCGTCGAGCTCCTCGATCAAATCATCAAACTTCGCAGCCTCTTCTTCTGTTGCCTCGCGACCCCGCTCAATTTCATAGTAAGCATCGCTTGCTTTTGGCTGAACGCCGAGATTACGATCAACGACGATCACACGCTCTGGCTCTTGGTCGATGACACTTGTGTAACCATACAATGACTCGATGAGCGTATTCTCTCCGGTCACACGACCAATACCCTCTAATGACTCTTCTCCAGTCAACGACTTCACTCGTGTCTCTTTTGGCACAATTTCCTCTTGATAGGCGATATTGTAAGCGCGGATGATTTCTCGTACTTGTAAAAACGTCGCGACGACGAGTAGTACGATGAGTCCTCCAATGATGATGCGTTTCGTCATGTCTCTATTTCCCCCTAGACTGTCATGCTCTCTTCTAAGGATAACCCAGGAACCGCATTCATCGCTAGTGTATCGCGCTTCCCGCGCACATACGCGTGATGTGCCGCGACCCCAATCATGCCGGCATTGTCTCCACAAAGATCGAGTGGTGGGATGACAAGTTGAATCCCTTCAGCAGCAGTCGCTTCTTGAAGCGCTGCGCGAAGTCCACGGTTTGCCGCGACACCACCAGCAACGAGCAATTGCTTCGCTCCTTTTTCTTTTACAGCGCGAATCGCTTTCTCAACGAGCACTTCGACGACACTTGCTTGAAAACTCGCTGCCAAGTTTTCCGGAATGACCGTCTCCCCACGTTGCTCCGCATTGTGTACGGCGTTGATGACCGATGACTTCAAGCCACTAAAGCTGAAGTCGAAGCTACCCGGTTCGAGACGAACACGTGGGAAGTTGTACGTATCTTCCCCAACCGCTGCCAAGCGGTCAATCGCAGGACCTCCCGGATATGGGAGACTGAGCGTGCGCGCGACCTTATCGTATGCCTCACCTGCTGCGTCGTCACGTGTCTCCCCGATGACTTCGAAGACACCGTGTTCTGGCATATAGACGAGTTCTGTATGTCCACCCGAGACAACGAGACAGACGAGTGGGAACTCCATCTCTTCGACGAGTTCGTTCGCGTAAATGTGTCCCGCGATATGATGGACGCCGATGAGCGGTTTTTGATGGGCGAACGACAATGCTTTGGCCGCACTAATCCCGACGAGAAGGGCACCGACGAGACCCGGTCCTTGTGTGACGGCGACCGCATCGACGTCTTCCATCGTCACGCCTGCTTCGCTCAACGCATCGTCAATGACATACGTGATCCGCTCCACGTGATGACGAGACGCCACTTCAGGGACGACGCCACCAAATCGTTTATGGCTCTCAATTTGAGAAGAGACGACGTTCGACAAGAGCGTCTTTCCGTCTTTGACGAGCGCAACAGACGTCTCGTCACAGCTCGACTCGATCGAGAGAATCAGTGATGTGTTCATTCTGAGTCACTTCCTAACTTCGCCCAATAAATATAGGCGTCTTCATTATTATCCTGATAGTAGCGTCTTCTTCGTCCCGCTTGCATAAACCCAAACTGTTCATACAGTTTTTGCGCCCCTACGTTCGACACGCGGACTTCTAACGTCAATCCGACAAGCCCCTTTGACTTGGCAAACGCGACAAGTTCCGCTAACAGTTGATTGCCGATCCCTTGTCCACGAAATTCAGGTAAGACGGCAATGTTCGTGATGTGTCCTTCGTCGACGATTTGCCATACTCCGACAAAACCGACGACCCGTTTGTCATGGACCGCGACAAAATAAATAGCCTGTTCATTTCGAAGCATCTCGTTCATGAACGCCTCTTTTGTCCAAGGAATGGAGAACGACGCTTCTTCGACTTTCGTCACTTCTTCGACATCGAGCCACGTCATTCGACGAATTTTAACGTCAGCCATTGTTTTGACCCTCTAACCATTTCGCTTCCGCTTCAGCGAGTCGCAAATACTCTGGTTCAAACGCATGGACATCACTTGTCTCATCGCTAAAGACGACCAAATCACTCGCGCGGCCGTAACGATGTGCAGCCGGTGCTTCGACGTACTCATATTCACTCAACACGTCACGGAACGGTTCGACATCTCCAACGACGAGGAAACGTCCTTGAATATTCAGTCGTAGCCAGTCGGCGACAGACGCATGTTGATCGTGTGTCAGTGCCTTGTTCTGTTGATAATATCCGATATAGGCGTTACCGCGTCGCGCGTCAATTAATGATACGACAGGCAAGTCCGTATTCGGGGCCGCTGCCATGAGTTGAAGGGCAGACACGCCGATTAGTGGAATGTTCAACGTATAAGCAAGTGTCTTCGCCGTCGTCACTCCAATCCGAATCCCCGTGTACGACCCAGGACCTGTCGTAACAACGATGCGTTCGAGCATATTCGGAGTCCATTTCACAGCTGCCATGAGTTGTTCAATCATCGGCATGAGTGTGACCGCATGGTTTTTCGAGACCATGACCGTCGCTTCTGCTTGAATTTCTCCAGCCTCACTTAATGCGACAGATAAACGTGTCGTCGCGGTATCAATCATCAATTGCTTCATGCGAGCACCTCCTTGACGATTTGAACGTAACGCTCACCCGTTGGAGCGAGTGTCAATTTCCGTTCTTCATCACTGACCCGTTCAATCGTAATCGCCAAGCGTTCTTCCGGAAGAGAAGACTCGATCAAGTTCGACCACTCTACGATGGCGACACCGTCACCGTTAATATATTCCTCAAGACCGATGTCATCCCCCGTATCCTCGAGTCGATAGACATCCATATGATAGAGCGGTAAGCGCCCTTTGTATTGTTTCATAATGGTGAAGGTCGGACTGTTGACGTTCCGTGTGACACCGAGTCCTTTTGCGAACCCTTGTGTGAACGTCGTCTTGCCGGCACCAAGGTCACCGTTTAACGTGATGACCGTTCCTGCTTCGACGAGCGTGGCCAAACGTTCTGCCACTGCCTGCGTTTCCGCCGCAGAATGCGTAATCAATGTATACATGAATGGTTCTCCTTTTATCACTTCTCATACGTACTCATTGTACACTTCATTTTAAGCAAAAAAAAACACGAAACGCTATCGTTTCGCTATCTCATTTAAAAATTGGTTGCGGGGGCTGGATTTGAACCAACGACCTTCGGGTTATGAGCCCGACGAGCTACCAGACTGCTCCACCCCGCGACGACATATGAAATTAAATAAAAATTGGTTGCGGGGGCCGGATTTGAACCGACGACCTTCGGGTTATGAGCCCGACGAGCTACCAGACTGCTCCACCCCGCGATGGTTTGAATTGTTTCGACATCCTCTATAATAAGTGAGACAGTTATAAAAAGCAACCTTTTTCTCAATGTTTTTTGAAAAATGGAATCGGGAACAGGTATAACAGCATAGAATTTAGAGAAAAGGGGCGCGACCGCCATGTCCAAATGGGGAAACCGATTCAAGAAATGGTTCTTTTCGGAGATCGAAGCCGACATCACGTTTGACCCGGCAGCACTCATTCCGAAGCAGATAGTGACCGGGACCCTGCACGTATCCAACCCGACGACGACTGTCGTCCGGTTACAAGAACTGACACTTAACTTTTTGACGACATTTAAAGACATCACCATGGAAGGAAATGAGTTCAATCGAGAAGCCGACATCCAAGAGATCCCGATTCCACTCACTGTCGTACTAGAACCTGGTGGGAAGGAAGATGTTCCGTTCTCCTTCGAATTGACGATGTATGCCCCTTCGTCTGCTGGCGCCCCATACAGCGTGGAAGCAACGTTATGGGACAAGGACATGAAACGTGTCTGGTTTGACGTGATTGAACACATTGAAATCGAACCGATGCCTGAACTGAAACGATTGCTCGACGCAACGGCTCATGCTGGACTTGAACCGATGTTTGTTCGGAACGTGATTGACCCGCTCGGAGAAGAGCGTCCTTATCCGTTCGTCGAAAAGTATGGATTCAAGCCAATCGGTGAGTGGGCCGACGAGTTTGAGGTCGTCAAATCGTTTTGGCGCCTCCACGAAGACGGGATCGACCTCTACTATTGGCTCGACAATATCGAGACTCAGCGCACGCTCGAATCGATGGCGACCGACGTCGAATTGCGTCATCGCTCCCTCACCTGGGAACAACTCGAACGAGAGCAAGAACAGCTCGGTCTCGGCATTCAAGATACGCTACGCAGTCACCGCTCCTCATGAGCGGTTTTTTCAATTTGAATCATATCCCCACTCGTATTGACGATGGTTTGGAAGTGATGGCAATACGGATGCATGAACAACTCATATTGAAGACGTCGCTCGTCATGCGAGGCGCGTAAGTCATCCATTTCCATTCCTCGTTCCTGGATATCACGATTCGCTCTGCGTCTAAATTCTGTCTCTCCGTCCGTATAAAGATAAATCGACTGGTCAAAAGAAGAGAGATCCAGAAATGCGACACTCATGCCCTCAATAATCGTAATCATTTTTTTCGGGTCAATCCACGTACGTTCTAAATATGAGACATCGATGGTGTAAAAGCCGATTCCCTCTCGAATCATAAGAACGTCACGCTCGAGTGACAGCAGATGATGCGCAGCCGGATGACACGCCGTCATCTTATAATGATGGGTTTTTCCATCGTGTTGATATGTGAGGATCGTTTGTTTCCGTAACTGTGAATCGATGATGTATGGATCTGTGTGAAGCAGGTTTATATCACCGAGTCGTTCCCGTAATTTTTCGGCCAGCGTCGACTTTCCTGCTGCCCCATGTCCGGAGATAGCAATCAGCGTTCGTTCTCCTGTTTGCACATTTTGCACGATTTCATTGATGAGTCGTTCCATGATTCTCCCCCTTTGGTACACTTGATATAGAAAGGAAGTGTACCTATCTCATGTCTACTTGTCCATTTTGTCACCCGACACTCGATCCACATCAAACCATTATTGCCGAGAATGACTCTTGTTACTTTCTCATGCATGACCATGAGCAGGACGTCCTCGTCGGCTCGGGTGTGATTGTCCCGAAAGCACACCGCGCGACAACATTCGACTTAACACCTTTAGAATGGCAACATACATATGAATTACTTCATCAGGCCAAGGAACATCTTGATCAAGCGTTTCAACCTGACGGATATACGCTCGGTTGGAACGTCGGCACGGCATCAAACCAAACTGTTCGTCATGCCCATCTGCACGTCATTCCTCGTTACGAGACAGGTCCTCATGCAGGGAAAGGACTACGCCATTGGCTAAAACGACCGGAGTAAATAAGCAGCTCATCGCGTGAGGATGAGCTGTCTTCTTTTTTCACCAACCTCTTCGAGTCTTTCTCCCAACTGTTCCATTTTTGTCGTCATATGCGTAATCAACTGACTGATTTCCCGATCCAGTCCATTCACTTGTTCAAGTGATTCATTGATTCTGCCGTGCATCGTCCATTCAGAGAAAATATCATCCAAGAAGTAATCCGCAAACTGAATGAGGGAGCCGCGCTCAACATGTAACACCTCGACCACTTCCTGCACGTCAGCTAATTCACGGGAAAAACGCTCCAACGCCGATTGAAGTTCATGCATCGTCTGTTCGGAAGCATCTAAAGCATCATGCTTCATCGCGGTCGCAATCAACCCTCCTCCGAAGAACGTGTCATACGTTGACCAACCCTTCGCACTATCTAAATGCTTGAGTGTCTTCGCAATCGTCGCTCTCGCAGCTTTCCCCGCAATGATTGCTTCCCGATATTCAATGAGAAGTTCATCCATCTCGGCTAGTAGACGTGTGAGACGGTGAAGATTTTTTTGGACAGTCGGATCTTTTGTGAGATGTGCTTCTTTTGTTTCTAAGAATGTCTCCCACTCAGCATCGATTTCTTCATATGTCTCAAGCTTTTCTTGTAAATCACGATGTTCGAGCGTCAATTCGTCAATCATCGCCTCGTGCTCCCGTAATTTCAGTTCGGCCCTAGCCGCTTCTTCTACTTCCCTTTTACGTTCTTCATCAAATGTCCCTCTCCACTTTCGCCATGTATTGACGAGCGAAAAGCTCTCAAGATCGTAAACATCGCGCTGTTCTTTCGTAAATGTATTCAATAATTCTTTCCGTACCGCTTCATGTTCCTTTAGCTGTTTTTCAAGTGTCTTTTGTTTGCGGACAAGTCGATCACGCTCGGCGATACGTTGTTGTAGGTCTAATTGGATTTGCTGAAGATCTTTCATTATGCTTCCCCTCTCGTTTTGTTTCCCCGATGAATCACTGTAAGGAGACATATTGTTCATAAAAAAATCCCCTCTTTCTCATATTCACTACGAGGAAAGAAGAGATAAAGTTTCAATGAAACAAAAAAGACGACCGAGCGTATGCTCGGTCGTCCTCTCTGTTGTTGCCTGGCAACGTCCTATCCTCACAGGGGGAGATCCCCCAACTACTTTCGGCGCTGAGACGCTTAACTTCCGTGTTCGGCATGGGAACGGGTGTGGCCGTCTCGCTATCGCCACCAGACAAAATGAATATTAACACCACGTCATACGCATGTCAATAATGTTTAGGGTTTATTCCCTGAAAACTGAGGATTCATCAACACAAACCATTAGACTAGATCAAAGCCTCGACCGATTAGTATCATTCAGCTCCACGTGTCACCACGCTTCCACCCATGACCTATCTACCTCATCGTCTCTGAGGGGTCTTTCTTGATTGCTCAAAGGGAAATCTCATCTCGGAGGGGGCTTCATGCTTAGATGCTTTCAGCACTTATCCCGTCCGCACGTAGCTACCCAGCGATGCTCCTGGCGGAACAACTGGTACACCAGCGGTGCGTCCATCCCGGTCCTCTCGTACTAAGGACAGCTCTCCTCAAATTTCCTGCGCCCACGACGGATAGGGACCGAACTGTCTCACGACGTTCTGAACCCAGCTCGCGTACCGCTTTAATGGGCGAACAGCCCAACCCTTGGGACCTACTCCAGCCCCAGGATGCGATGAGCCGACATCGAGGTGCCAAACCTCCCCGTCGATGTGGACTCTTGGGGGAGATTAGCCTGTTATCCCCAGGGTAGCTTTTATCCGTTGAGCGATGGCCCTTCCATGCGGAACCACCGGATCGACTAAGCCCGACTTTCGTCCCTGCTCGACTTGTAGGTCTCGCAGTCAAGCTCCCTTCTGCCTTTGCACTCTTCGAATGATTTCCAACCATTCTGAGGGAACCTTTGGGCGCCTCCGTTACTGTTTAGGAGGCGACCGCCCCAGTCAAACTACCCGCCTGACACGGTCCTCCAGCCGGATTAACGGCTGCGAGTTAGAGACTCTATACGCAAAGGGTGGTATCCCAAGGGTGTCTCCACCGAAGCTGGCGCTCCGGCTTCACAAACTCCCACCTATCCTGTACATCGCGTACAAAGCCTCAATATCAGGCTGTAGTAAAGCTCCATGGGGTCTTTCCGTCCTGTCGCGGGTAACCTGCATCTTCACAGGTACTATGATTTCACCGGGTCTCTCGTTGAGACAGTGCCCAAATCGTTACGCCTTTCGTGCGGGTCGGAACTTACCCGACAAGGAATTTCGCTACCTTAGGACCGTTATAGTTACGGCCGCCGTTTACTGGGGCTTCGGTTCAGTGCTTCTCTTGCGATGACACATCCCCTTAACCTTCCAGCACCGGGCAGGCGTCAGCCCCTATACTTCATCTTGCGATTTAGCAGAGACCTGTGTTTTTGCTAAACAGTCGTTTGGGCCTATTCACTGCGGCTTATGTTGCCATAAGCGTCCCTTCTCCCGAAGTTACGGGACCATTTTGCCGAGTTCCTTAACGAGAGTTATCCCGCGCGTCTTAGAATTCTCATCTCGCCTACCTGTGTCGGTTTGCGGTACTGGCGCCGACCTCCTCACTAGAGGCTTTTCTTGGCAGCGTGAAATCCGGTGCTTCGCCCTACGGGCTCCACGTCACAGCTCAACCTTAATGCCGGGCGGATTTGCCAACCCGACGGCCTCGCTGCTTGTCCGTGCACTTCCAGTCGCACGGTCACCTTATCCTTCTGCGTCCCCCCATCGTTCAAACGGTGGTACGGCGGTACAGGAATATCGACCTGTTGTCCATCGCCTACGCCTTTCGGCCTCGGCTTAGGTCCAGACTAACCCTGAGCGGACGAGCCTTCCTCAGGAAACCTTAGGCTTTCGACGGAGGGGATTCTCACCCCTCTTTTCGCTACTCACACCGGCATTCTCACTTCCAAGCGCTCCACGGCTCCTCACGATACCGCTTCACTGCTGCTTGGAACGCTCTCCTACCATCCCTTACGGGATCCATAGCTTCGGTGGTATGTTTAGCCCCGTTACATTTTCGGCGCGGCGCCACTCGACTAGTGAGCTATTACGCACTCTTTGAATGGTGGCTGCTTCTAAGCCAACATCCTAGTTGTCTGTGCAGCGCCACATCCTTTTCCACTTAACATACACTTGGGGACCTTAGCTGATGGTCTGGGCTGTTTCCCTCTCGACTACGGATCTTATCACTCGCAGTCTGACTCCCGAGTACAAGTTGCTGGCATTCGGAGTTTGACTGAATTCGGTAACCCTGTGGGGGCCCCTAGTCCAATCAGTGCTCTACCTCCAGAACTCTTCACCTCGAGGCTAGCCCTAAAGCTATTTCGGAGAGAACCAGCTATCTCCAGGTTCGATTGGCATTTCACCGCTACCCACACCTCATCCCCGCACTTTTCAACGTGCGTGGGTTCGGACCTCCAGTCAGTGTTACCTGACCTTCATCCTGGACATGGGTAGATCACCTGGTTTCGGGTCTACGACGACGGACTGATGCGCCCTGTTCAGACTCGCTTTCGCTGCGGCTCCGCCTCATCGGCTTAACCTCGCCCGCCATCGTAACTCGCCGGTTCATTCTACAAAAGGCACGCCATCACCCGTGAACGGGCTCTGACTACTTGTAGGCATACGGTTTCAGGATCTGTTTCACTCCCCTTCCGGGGTGCTTTTCACCTTTCCCTCACGGTACTGGTTCACTATCGGTCACTAGGAAGTATTTAGCCTTGGGAGATGGTCCTCCCGGATTCCGACGGGGTTTCACGTGTCCCGCCGTACTCAGGATCCACTCTGGAGGGGATGGGGTTTCGGCTACAGGGCCGTCACCTTCTCTGGCCGACCTTTCCAGGTCGTTCACCTACCCTATCCCTTTGTAACTCCGTGTAGAGTGTCCTACAACCCCAGGAAGCATGCTTCCTGGTTTGGGCTGTTCCCGTTTCGCTCGCCGCTACTCAGGGAATCGAATTTTCTTTCTCTTCCTCCGGGTACTTAGATGTTTCAGTTCCCCGGGTGTGCCTCACGCCACGCTATGTATTCACGTGGGTGTCCCGCCAGTCTCCCGGCGGTGGGTTCCCCCATTCGGAGATCTCTGGATCAAAGTGTACTTACCACTCCCCA
>NZ_CM187558.1:2512500-2817675 GCF_059821525.1 Exiguobacterium sp. RM11
TATGGTGACCCGTACGGGATTCGAACCCGTGTTACCGCCGTGAAAGGGCGGTGTCTTAACCGCTTGACCAACGGGCCAGTGTATGTGTCTTCTAAGTAATTTTAAGTGGCGGAGACGGAGGGATTCGAACCCTCGCACCGGTTTCCCAGCCTACTCCCTTAGCAGGGGAGCCCCTTATAGCCTCTTGGGTACGTCTCCAAAATAAAATGGCTCCGCAAGTAGGATTTGAACCTACGACCTACCGGTTAACAGCCGGTTGCTCTACCACTGAGCTATTGCGGAACGTTGCTTGAAATTATCGAAGTAACGATTTATATTGTAACCGCAAACCAGAAACCTGTCAATCACTTTCTTAGAAAAACTTTTATTTCGCATGCCGTCTCTCGGCGACTTCTATAAGATATCACGGTACAAAAAGACCGTCAACACTTTTTCTAAAAAAAATCAGGTAAAATGAAAAACATTTTACCTGATTCGAGTTTCTTCTTATTAATTGTTCGGTTCAAGCATCGTCAAACTAATTCGTCCCCGGTTCACATCGACCTGTTCGATCCATACCGTAACGATATCACCGACCGCCACGACATCTAACGGATGCTTCACGTAGCGATTCGATAATTTCGAAATATGGACGAGCCCATCCTGTTTTACACCAATATCCACGAACGCACCAAAATCAATGACGTTTCGAACGGTGCCTTGGAATTCCATTCCGACTTGAAGGTCTTCAAGACTCATGACGTCCGTGCGCAGTAACGGCTTTTGAATATCTTCCCGTGGGTCACGTCCTGGTTTCGCTAACGATTTCAAGATATCCTCGACAGTTGGAAGTCCCGCATCTAATCGCTCACTTAATACATTCGCATCAACTTGTTGTAACCGTTCACGCAATGCAGCTGTTCCGACCTCAGCTTTCGAGGATCCGATTTCTTTTAAGATTGATAGTGCGAGGGAATAACTTTCCGGGTGAATCTCCGTCTGGTCGAGAACATCCTTCCCATTCATGATTCGCAAGAATCCAGCCGCTTGTTCGAACGCCTTCGCCCCAAGTCTTGGCACTTTCTTAATTTCCTTTCTCGTTTCAAAGCGTCCATTTTCTTCACGATATGCCACAATATTTTTGGCAGTCGTTTTGTTCAATCCCGATACGTAAGTCAATAAAGACTCCGAGGCACGGTTCACATCGATTCCGACCATGTTAACCACGCTCTCCACGACGAATTCTAAAGATGCCTTCAGTTTATTCTGACTCACATCATGCTGATATTGCCCGACACCGACCGACTGTGGGTCGACTTTGACGAGTTCCGCCATCGCATCCTGGATTCGGCGTGCGATCGAGACAGCTGACCGTTCCTCTACTTTTAAGTCCGGAAATTCACTACGTGCCACTTCCGATGCAGAATAGACACTCGCTCCCGCTTCGTTCACAATCGCGTAAGCAATTTCACGCTCTGCTTTCTTTAACCAATCCGCAACGAATTGTTCGGTCTCCCTTGATGCCGTACCGTTTCCGACAACAATAACGGAGATTGGATATTTCTTAGCGAGTCTCGTTAGTACTTTTTCAGCGCCAGCGATATCGTGCTTCGGTGCCGTCGGATAGAAGACACCAACCTCTTCGACTTTTCCGATTTCATTGACGACCGCCCATTTGCATCCTGTCCGATATGCCGGGTCGATCCCCAAGACGACGACCTCGCGAAGAGGCGGTTGCATGTAGAGTTGCTTTAAGTTTTTCGAGAATACATCGATCGCCTGCTCCTCTGCCTTATCGGTTAACTCGCTACGAATCTCTCGTTCAATGGCTGGGAAGACAGATTTTTTATAAGCCTCCGTCACAGCCGCCTCTACAACTTCACGCTTCTCTTTCGGAAGTCGCTCATATGTACGAAGGACTTGATCCATGAAGCGTGCCTCGTCAAAAATGACTTTCACTTGAAGGACATCAGTGCGCTCCCCACGGTTCAAGGCGAGTACGCGGTGTGGTACGATTCCTGCGATTTTCTCTTCGTATTCATAGTACTGCGCAAAAATCTCTTTTTCGTCTTCCGCTTGTTTTTTCTTCTTCGAACGCAACAACCCTTCTTTGCGAACGCGGTCACGAAGCATCTGCCTTAGTTTTGCTTCTTCTCCCCACTCTTCCCCGATGATGGCCTGTACGAGCGGAAGGGCTTCTTCTAGCGCTACATCCTTCGAGAGCTCTTCAACCATATCTGTTGAGTAAGGAGACTTATCTCGGAACCAGTCCGCAAGTGGTTGCAACCCTTTCTCCCGTCCCTGTTCCGCCTTCGTCCGCCGTTTCGGACGATATGGTAAGTAGATATCTTCCACTTGTTGAAGGGTTGTCGCTGCCTCTAACGCCTTCGTTAGTTCAGGTGTGTTCTTTTCCAGCTCTTCTAACTTAGCAAGAACATCCGTTTTCCGCTTCTGAAGACTTTCTTCATATTGAAGGGCGTCCAATATTGCTTTGATTTCGACTTCATCCAGGTTCCCCGTCATTTCTTTCCGGTAACGGGCCATGAACGGAATCGTCGCCCCTTCAGATGCGAGCTGTTGAACCGTCTCTACTTGGTTCACTTTCAAGTTTAACGCCTTAGCCACTTTCGTAATCACTTGAATCACTTCCTTTTATGATCTCTTCCAAAGTGTAGCAAACATTTAAACAAAAAAGCGATGACTCGATTAGTCATCGCTTGAGAATACTTCATTGAGTGGGACTTTGATGGCTTCACGCAGTTTTTCGAGTGCTCGCCGTTGCAAACGGGAGACATGCATCTGCGAGATCCCAAGAAGTTCTCCAGTCTCTTTTTGACTCATGTTCTTATAGTAGGCGCATTCTAAGATGGCGCGTTCACGTTCATTTAGGACGTTGAACGCTTTCTCTAGAATGAGCCGTTGGTCGACTGATTCATATCCACGCTCTTGGCTACCAACCAAGTCGAGTAACGTGACCGTACTACCTTCGTTATCGGCCTCAATTGAACTATCGACCGACAGCGCTTGATAACTCTTGCCCATCTCAAGCGTTTCGAGAATTTCTTCGTCTGATACGCCAAGATGATCGGCAATCTCATCGATTCGTGGTGAGCGTTGTAATTCAGTCGTCAACTCTTCAACCGTCTTCTTAATTTTCGGTCCGAGCTCTTTGATCCGACGCGGAACATGGACACTCCATGTTTTATCGCGGATGAATCGCTTGATTTCACCGATGATGGTCGGGACGGCAAACGATTCGAAGCTACGTCCGAATTCTGGATCAAATCGACGGAGTGCCGCCAATAATCCAATCATCCCAACTTGCACGAGATCATCGTGAATCGCTCGTCCACGCGAAAACTTACGGGCGAGTGCTTCAACGAGGTCCGAATAGCGATTGATGAGTAGCATTTGCACTTCTTCGTTTTGATCGTCTTGTTGGTAGCGTTCAATCCACTCTAGTACCTCGTCATCACTGTGATGGCGTTGTTGAGATTTTGCTGGCACTCTGATCCACCTCGTCCCTGTTGAGGAGTTTTGTCATCGTCACTTTGACACCATTGTCTTTATTGATCGAGACATCGTCCATTAACGCTTCGATAAGGAAGAGACCAAGTCCTCCTTCGTGAAGCGATTCAATTTCTGTCGTCTCTTCGACCGGAGCCGCCTGACGCTTCACATCGTCTGCGAACGTCTTGCCTGAATCTTGAATTGTGATTTCAAGACGATCTGCATATACGCCACAAGCGAGTTTGACTTCTCCATCTTGATGCTCTTCATACGCATGCTGGACTGCGTTGCCGCATGCTTCCGAGACCGCGATTTTAATATCCTCGATCTCGTCGTACGTATATCCCATACGGTTAGCGATTCCTGAAACGACTAATCGAACCACACCGACATATTCTGGTTTGGCCGGGAACGTCATGACCGTCTGTTCAACATTGTTCATTGCGTGCCACCTCTTACGTTCGAATTAATTGAAAGAAGTTTATGGAGACCCGTCAATTCGAACAAACGATTGACTCGCTCCGTGACCCCGACAAGTGACAACTCTTTTTCGTTACGCGTGGCAATTTTCAATGCGCCGACGAACACACCGAGACCTGTCGAATCCATATACTCCACTTCGTCTAAATGAACGACCACATCTTGCTCACTGATGGCCGGATGCAATACTTCTTTCAATTTTGGTGCAGTATATGTATCCACTTCTCCGGATACGTAAAGGTGTAATTGTTCTCCAATGACTTGCTCACGAATCGATAAATCCATCGTCTATTCCCTCCTAAATGTCCGTACAGATAAATTGAGTACGATTTACTTTAATTCCCCACTATCAAAATCTTAAACCACTTTTTTAAAAAATGTTTAAAAAAGACCGATACCTATGTACCAGTCTTGATCTATGTAAGGCTAGAGAGGGATCAATCCCATACTAATCTCTAGCGCTCGGTCAACTTTATGCATCGTCTCATCATCGAGATGAGTGACTTTATCCGTCAGACGACGCTTATCAATCGTTCGAATCTGCTCAAGTAAAATCACAGAGTCTCTCTCGAGTCCATGCTTCTCTTGATATACTTCCACATGAGTCGGCAGTTTTGCTTTTTGAATCTGAGCTGTAATCGCAGCGACAATGACGGTCGGGCTAAAGCGATTGCCGATGTCGTTCTGTACGATGAGAACGGGTCGAACGCCACCTTGCTCTGAGCCGACTACGGGCGACAGATTCGCATAAAATACGTCACCACGCTTTACGATCACTCTGCTCACACCCCACTTACTTGACGTAAGAGAGCGTGTTCGGCTTCGGCTTCAATCGTTAGCATCTCTTCTGCCATATTCAAGTTAAACGCGGCCATCTCTTGATAGCCTTTCGCCAATTCTTCACGCAGTGTTTGTTGTCGATCAGCAATTTCTTTAGACAAGTATGTCACTACATCGTTCAAGGACAGTGTTTCACGGTCTTTCATCGAAAT
Organism: Exiguobacterium sp. RM11; assembly: GCF_059821525.1. NCBI lineage: Bacteria > Bacillati > Bacillota > Bacilli > Caryophanales > Exiguobacterium > Exiguobacterium sp. RM11. The sequence continues at coordinate 2,517,462 of NZ_CM187558.1, forward strand.
CGGACCCCCTTGTTGCGAGAACCGATCTGGGACGGACGCTAGCGCACCCGCAGTTCGCTGCTTCAACATCTTACACCTCCAGAATCGTTTCATGGACTGGCGGAAAATCTCCCGCGTTCTTTATCAATATAACACGCGGGAATGGGAAAATATAGAGAAATCGAGAAAGAATTCAGATAATTTCACACGATTTGTGATTCACACATAGTGACGCGGTAATCGACTCGTGAACTGGCAAACGATCTCATAGTTAATCGTCCCTAGATATGACGCAAGTTCATCAATGGCGACGTTTCCACCAACAAGTGTCACATCCATACCGACCGGAAACTCTTTTGGAAGTCGGATCATGAAGCGATCCATGCAGACACGTCCCACAATCGGACAACGAACACCATTTACTTCAACTTCAAATCCGCTCGCCTTCCGTAACCAGCCGTCCGCATATCCGACTGGGACGGTACCAATCCATTCATCGGTCGATGTCGTATAGGTCGCTCCGTAACTGATCGTTTGACCTGCCTCGAGACGCTTCACCTGCATCAGCTGGCTCTTCAACGTAAAGGCCGGGCGGAGAAATGAATAGAATGTCTCCATCTCATGTGACGGATATAAACCATAGAGTGCGATCCCGACACGAACCAGATTATAAGGAACGTCTTGTCCTGCCATTCGGATGGCCCCTGCTGAATTGGACGTATGAATATAGCGGAACCGCTCATGTAGCCCATCCATCAAGCGTTCGAAACGTTCTTGTTGTGTATAGTACAAGTCGCTATCAAGTTCATCCGCTGTCGCAAAGTGGGTGTAGATGCCTTCAATGACAAATAAATCGTTCGCTTCTTCAAGCAACGCATCAAGCTGTTCTCGCGTACGAAGACCAAGACGTCCCATCCCTGTGTCGACTTTAATATGAACCGTCAACGGTTTTTCTTCTATATAAGCAGCAGCTTCTTGTAACCATTCGGCAGAAAAAACGGACAACGTGACGTCTCGTTCTGCTGCAATCCCTGCATATCGGGGAAATTGCGCTTCCATGACTAAAATCGGTGCCTCGATCCCTGCATCCCGAAGTTCGATTGCTTCTTCTAATAAAGCGACCCCAAGCATCGTCGCTCCGTTCTGAAGGGCAATATTCGCTACTTCAACAGCCCCATGACCGTAGGCATTCGCTTTGACGACCGCCATGATGTCTTGCGGGATACGTTGTGTTAACTCTTGTATGTTATGGGCGATGGCCGCCCGATCAATCTCGATTCGACTAGGACGAAACATGTTGCCCCTCCTCTTCTAAGATGACTTGTGCGACGGCATATGCACTGCTGTGACTGATGCTGACATGAATTCGTCCCGAAAACGGCGCAGTCATGACAGGTCGACCTGTCTCATCTGGTAAAATTTCAATATGGCGCCACGATAGACCGTGCGCGATTCCGGTGCCGATTGCCTTGGCATAAGCTTCTTTTGCGGCAAACCGACCCGAAACAAACTCGATTTGACGCGGCAGTGGGTATTGTTGAATAAGCTCATACTCTGCATCGGTGAGCAGGCGCTTTAAAAAACGCGGTTGTTTCATCGAGCGAGCCATCCGATCAAGCTCGACGATATCGACTCCGATTCCTACAATCACAGGACACTCGCTCCTTTCCTTTTTTCCCCGTTTCCCTATACAATTGGAGAAAGAGGTGATGTTATGTTTAGTCGTACGGAAAATGTACAAACGTTTGTACGGGCATATCCACTCGTAACGCTGTTCATTGTAATCCAACTCCTTGTGTTTGTCATCGATTCTTTCGCTCCTGGTTTACGAATCGTGTCAACAGGAGGGTCGTTTCATTTGGCACTCGCCGACGGACAATGGTATCGCTTAGTGACGGCCAACTTTATTCATTTAAGTCTCGGCCACTTGCTATTTAATTCGTTTGCGCTGATCATCTTCGGACCAGCGATGGAACGTATGGTCGGGCATGTGAAGTTTGCTCTATTTTATGTATTCGCCGGGGCACTTGCCAACTTGTTCACCTACTTCACCGTCAGTAACTTGTTTTATCTACAAGCTGGTGCGTCAGGTGCCATCTTGGCCATTCTCGGATTCTATGTGTTCATTGGTCGTTTCCGCCGCACGTTGATGCTTAGCCAAGATGCCCGCTTGGTCTATATCTTCGTCGCCATCAGTGCCGTCTTTACACTCATCGGTTCGAACGTTTCGCTTTGGGGTCACGTGTATGGCTTCTTGGCAGGATTTTTACTTGCCATTCCACTCTCACGGTATGCCGTCCCGTATACACGCCCGATGCGCTACGGGAAGTATAAGCAACGTTCGTACGCGCCCCCAATTATTCATTCCGGGGACGGAAAATGGTTCTTCTACATTATTATTGGACTGGCAATCTTTGGCTTATTGGCGCAGTTCTTATAAGTTAAGTAAGAAAACAAAAAACGACCAAGCGGATTCGCTTGGTCGTTTGATTAGATTTGATTTTTATGACGAGCCTCTTGAAGCGCATCGACTAAGTCTTTCACGTCTTCGACGAGGTTTTGAATCGTATCTTGGTTTTCTTCGTAGAGCGATTTCCATTCCATGACTCGGTCTTTCAAGTTACCTTTCGATGACGCTTGAAGACCGACTGCATGTGCCTCAGTCGACGTGCTCGATGACTTCAACTTCGACTTGATGCCTTTCAATTGTCTCACTTGTTGATCACGTGTTTCGCTATGGAGAAGTGATGCCGCTGCGCCGATTACTGCACCCGCAGCCATCCCCAACCAGAAATAATTCTTGTTCATAAAAATCCTCCCCTAACATGACGTTATCTTTTATTATAGATTATCTGACTCGGTGACGACATAGTGTTTTATGACAGGACCTGCACCTCGTTGTTCGACCGCCCGTTTCAGGCGATCTTCAAGCACCGCGTAGTCCGCTGTATCTCGGAAGTGTTTCCCACCAGATGTGAATTGGATGAATACAACCGCATGATTGTCGTCCGGGTCGACACCTAGACGGTACGCCGAAAATCCATCATGTCCAACTCCGAGCGGCGCCTTTTCCGTCAACAATTGATGAAACAGGAGTGAGCGGGCATTTTCATCCGTCGGCACGTTCGCATATAAGATATTTCCTTTTTTGACGAATTCACCGGACGTCTCTTCAATCTCAAACACTTTTCCACTCTTGAACGGAGACTTCTCTCCTTCTGCGAGCAAAATCGTTTCGTGACCATTTGCCGCGATGACACCCGGCTCTTTCCGGAGGCGCTCAGCCACACTACCCGACGCGAAGGTCATATATAGTTTAGACAAGCTCCTCACACCCTTTCGCGAGTGTGATGTCTTTCTCCGTGATGCCCCCTTCGTCATGGGTCGATACGGTCAATGTCACGTTCCGATACTCAATCAAGATATTCGGATGATGATCAAGCGATTCAGCTAAATCCGCGACGAGATGGACGAACTGGATGGCTTCCGGGAACGTCTCAAGCCGATATGTCTTCTGAATCTCTCCGTTCACTTCTTCCCAACCGTTTAACCGTGACAGTTCATCTGTCAATTCACTTTGTGATAATACCATCGTCACAATCCCCTTTCCCTATACGGTCTACTGTCTTAATCTACCCAAACCGGAGAAAAATAATCTTCCGCGCATGATGTATAATGATTTAGAATGAGATGGATAGCCATCATTTTGATTACGAGAGAGGAGCATCTCCCATGCGCGCATTGATTGTTATTGATTATACATTTGATTTTATCGCAGACAGTGGTCGTTTGACTTGTGGGAAACCCGGGCAAGAGATTGAAGAACGGATTGTCGAGTTAATCAAAACGTTCTCGACCGAGGATTATGTCGTCATCGCGAACGATGTCCATGATGCAGGCGACACGTTCCATCCTGAAACGACGTTGTTCCCGCCTCACAATATTCGTGGGACGGAAGGTCGTGAATTGTATGGTGCAGTGAAAGAAGCATCCAAAACAGCCGACCATTGGATCGACAAGACACGGTACAGTGCGTTTGCCGGAACAGACCTTGACCTTCGTCTTCGGGAACGTGGGATTACAGAAGTTCATCTTGTCGGTGTCTGCACAGACATTTGTGTGCTCCATACAGCCGTAGATGCCTACAACCTCGGTTATCAAATCGTCGTCCACGCCGATGCCGTCCAAAGCTTCAACCCGGTCGGTCATGAATGGGCGCTCGAACATTTCGTCACGACTCTCGGTGCGACCGTCGTCGGAAAGTGACGTAAAACAGAAAGGAAAACATATGTTACATCGCAATTTAGCACTTCACACAGACCTTTATCTCCCACGCTGGATGTATATCTACTGGAAGCAAGGTCGCCATAACGAAAAAGTCGTCTTTGACCTCTATTACCGCTCGAACCCGTTCAGCGGTGGCTATGTCGTCTTCGCCGGACTCGAAAACATTGTCCACTACTTGGAGAACGTCTCGTTCACAGAAGAAGACATCGCCTACTTGAAAGAACAACTCGGCTTCGAAGACGAATTCGAAGATGTATTACGAAACTTTAAGTTCACTGGTTCACTATATAGTGTCCGTGAAGGAGAGGTCATCTTCCCACACGAGCAAGTCGTCCGAATCGAATCGACCATCTTTGAAGCAAAACTGTTCCAAACGGCGCTACTCAATATCGCGAACCACGAATCACTCATCGCGACGAAGTATGCCCGAATTCGTCAGGCCGCTCCGAACGAGACACTGCTCGAAGGTGGAGCACGTCGCGCACAAGGCGTTGATGCCGCCTATTACGGGACACGCGCCGCTTATATCGCCGGTTTCGACGTGACGAGCCTTGTTTCTGCCGGACGTGATTTCGACGTGCCGACAGGAGGGACGATGGAACATGCGGACATTCAGTTCCATGATGATGAATTGAGTGCATTCCGTTCGTTCGCAGAGATGTATCCAGACAACACAAGTCTCCTGATTGATACGTATGACACACTCAAATCCGGTCTTCCGAACGCGATCACGGTCGCAAAAGAACTCGAGGCGAAAGGACACCGCCTCAAGTCTGTACGACTCGATTCGGGTGACCTCGCTTATCTGTCAAAACGCGCTCGGAAAGCATTGAATGAAGCCGGTCTCGACTATGTCAAAATCGTCGTATCTGGTGATTTAGATGAATACGTCATTCAAGACTTACGCATGCAAGGTGCAGAAGCCGATACGTTCCTCGTCGGGACGCGTGGAATCACGGCTTACGAACAGCCAGCGCTCGGCATGGTATATAAATTGGTCGCTCGTGAGGGTGAATCCGGAGAATTAAAACCGGTCATCAAAGTGTCTTCTTCTAAAGTGAAGACAACGACCCCTCATAAAAAAGAGTTGTACCGCATTATCGACAAGGAGACGAAAAAGTTCAAAGGGGACTATATCGCCCTTGCCGACGAACCTGTCGAATCGTATAGCGAAATCGACTTGATTGACGTCCGCGACCCCGCCTTCAAAATCAAGACGCGCAACTTTAATGTCAAACGGTTGTTGCAACCGATTTTCCTCGATGGAAAACGTGTATACGACCTTCCAAGCACGACCGAGATTCGCGCTTACCATCATGAACAGATGAACGGGCTCTGGGAGGAGTATAAGCGCCTCCGTTTACCGGAAGTGTACTCGGTGACGTTCAGTAAACTACTATGGGATTTAAAACTCGATATGATTCGCAAAACGCGAGTACCGAAATAAAAAAAACGGTTGTGGGTACATTCCCACAACCGTTTGCTTATACCATCGTCATCTCGCCTGCTTGGCTTTGATCTTCTTTTCTCCGAAAGTAAAGCGCCATCGACAAAGAGAGCAATATCAAGACAAAATAGACGGTTCGTTGCCAAAACGTCGCTTCGGTGTCCCCTCGGAACAGTGCAATGATATAATCGCTCCCACTGACTAAAAATAGTCCGGCAAGCAAAAGAAAGATTCGATAGCCGGCCCGACTCCGCTCCCGTTTCACTTTGAAGAAAAGGACACCATAGTAGACGATCGCGAGAATCGTCACATACCCGATTACGCCAACAACCCAACTCATCTTGATGCCTCCCTCACTCTCTAATTTTCTGTTTCTTCCCCGTTATCTTAACACATTCTATTCGTCAGACTATGTTAAGATGGTCTAAAGAAAACGCGGAAAGGAACGATCCTATGAAAACGTTTCGCCTCGTCCAAGTCCGTCTCGTTCAAGACGAGTACGGCAATGAACTCAATTTACCAATCGATTTGCTCGACGGGTTGATCATCTCGAAAGAACATGATTCAGAATGGTTGCTCGAGATGCTCGTGCCGACCGAATCGGCCGTCACCCTTCACCATTACTTAAACAAACGAATCCTCATCCTCGCTGAAGCCATCATCACATCTCCGACGAATGCGCCTGCCGCACTCGCCTTGACCTTCACGAGTGAACGAGCCTTGAGCGATCACCATACGTTCGTCGCCGAGGGACTCATGTTGAATCCAAAACAAGATGCGACGAAACAAGTGCTCGACTCTCTCATTCAAGAAGGGGTCGCCACGTCGAATTTGAAACCCGCCTTCTTCGAGAAGAAAGTGGAGATGCAACAATCGTTCAGTCGCTCTGCCTTCAATCAATTGGTCAAAACCGGGTCATTCGAGTAATCGAATGGCCTTGTTTTTTCTTTCCCCAAAATGATTCCCCTCTCAAACAAAAAAGACGGAGAAAGGACCCCCGCCTCACACATAGATAAAGAACAAGATGACCATCATCGTCATTCCAATCACTTTTAAAAGCGTGCTGCCGAGAAACGCGAGAACCGTTCCGACACCGATACTCCATGCTTCACGTGTCGTCTTTCCGAGTGTCAACTCCGCTAAAAATGCGAAGACAAATGGGAAGATGAGGACCCCGACGAGCGGGAAGATGAACGGTCCAGCAATCAAGCCAATGGTTGCGCCCCATTTCGCCCGTTCTGACCCCCCACGTTTATCCACTGTTGCTCTGGTGACAACATAGTCTACCACAAACAAGAAGATGAGGAAGACCGATTGCCACACCCAGAATGTCCAGGTCAACGGTTCAAATGAAAAACCAAATCCGTAAATCATGTATCCGATAAATAAGAACAGAACGCTTGGAATGACCGGGTAAATGAGTCCGGCAAAAGCAACCACAAATGATGCGATGATGAATACCCATAGTAAGGTCGTCATGACATTCTCCTCATTTCATGATGGCCGGATCGGTGATATGATCAGCAACATTAATCGCCTTCACCTCAAACTGGCCATGTTGATGGATGATATAGTTCGAGCAGGCGTTTCGCATCGCATGACGGAACGTATACGTGTCATCGATCGCCGAGAGCGCCGCTTTAATCGCATGCGAATGGCAGACGACAATGATCCGTTTCCCGGGATACATCTCTACCAAATGTTCCATTCCTTTTAGGACGCGAGCACGCATCTCATCCTCTGATTCGAGACCCGGAACGCGACGCTCGTCATCGGCCTGCACCGCTTCATAAATGCCCTTCACGGGTTGTCCGGACGCTGCTCCAAACTCGCGTTCAATAAATCGCTCGTCCAATCGAATCGCATCATGCTCAATTCCACAGGCTGTCGCAATTGCCTGTGCTGTATGGACCGCACGCGTTAATGGACTAGAAACGATGAGATCCCATGTTTCTTGACCCAAAAAAGCTGCACTCTCTTCTGCCTGTTGGCGTCCGAGTGCATTCAACGGATTGTCTTCACGACCTTGAATAATTTCTAAACGATTCCAATCGGTCTGACCGTGTCTCACTAAACATAACTCTGTCACTGCTTCCACTCCTTACTCTTTCAATCATCCCCCATCGTACCATCTTCCCTAAAAATCGCAACTTCAGACAAGGCATTCGTCAATGAAACGATTGATCCGTGCCATCAACTGCTCTTCTTTGATCGGGTTGTCCGATTGTAGGAAACTCGCCAGCGAATGTGTCCCATTCGGAAACGAGATGAGCTGAACGTTCGCGCCGACATCACTCGCATGTTCGACGAAGTGAAGCGCTTGACCGAACGGCACAATTGGGTCTTTCTTTCCGTGTAACAGTAAAATAGGTGGGGCATCGGCATATAAATGGGAGACTGGTGAGCATTTCACCATCAATTCACGCCATTCTTCACGGCTTCCCTCGTAAAACTTCAAATGAGCTAGCCATGTTTGGATGAATTTGAACAACAAGAAGTTCGTCGGTGGATATAAGGCGATGACTCCTTTGATTGTCGGAAGGTCATCCCCGAGTTCACCTACAAATTGTTTGTGACGATCGAGCGCAGTCGCGAGCATTAAAGCTGCTCCAGCAGAGTCGCCCCACACGAGTAACTGACTTGTATCGAGGGTGAGCAATGATTCATGCTGCTTTAAATAGCTAAGCGCGTCCGAAACATCGATGATATTGTCAGGGAAATATACGCCGTCTTCAAATAGACGGTAATCGATACTGACGACGGCGATCCCTTTCCCCAAAAAGTGATCGAGTAACGGATGGAACAGCGTGACCATGCTGCGGCTCCCTCTCACAAATGCTCCTCCATGTGCATAGACCGCTACCGGGAACGGTCCCTCCCCTGGTGGGAGATACAAATCAAATTGGAGCGGACGATCATTGACAATCTTATACGTATACGTGTGGCGCCGGCGTGTTGTCGGTCGAATTGGTAATTCGGGCTCTTGCCATCTGACAAGTGACCCATACTGACTCCACACGCTAGCCCCGGCTGCCGTCGCCGCAGCAAGTGCCGCGCCCCCGACAAACCAGGCAGTCTCCTTTCTCATACAATCCACTCCTCGTTCCTTTTTTTAATCATATTCCCGCTTTTTTCAAAAATCTATCCATCAGAAGTCGGACTTGACGTGCTCCAAAGGTCACACTATAATATTACTCGCAGTCATAAAACGTAACAGTTACGATTTAATATTCAGATAATTTGAAAGGTGGACGATGAAAGATGAAGAAGACTTGGCTAGGCGCTGTCGCAGCCGGCACGCTTTTGCTTGGCGCGTGTGGGAATACCGAAGGAGACAATGCATCCGAATCGACAGATGATCAACTGACCGTCTACGCTTCGACTTTTGCCTTAAAATCAATGGCAGAGGAAATCGGTGGTGACCGCGTCAATGTGGAAATGGTGATCCCACCTGGAGCAGACCCGCACACATATGAGCCGACTTCAAAGCAAATGACTCAAATTGCAGAAGCGGATCTCTTTTTGACAATCGGCCATGACCTTGAACCTTACGTCGAGTCCATGGAGAAGAGCTTGGAAGGGCAGAACGTCGCTTTCGTCAAAACGGCAGAGGACGTGACGTTGCTTGATTCAGCAGATACCGTCCATGTTCATGGCGAAGATGGACATTCTGAAGATGAACACGGTCATGAGGAAGACGGACATGCGAACGAAGAAGAAACACATGCCGAAGATGATCATGGTCACGGACAATATGACCCCCACGTTTGGCTTGACCCGATGAACGCCGTTTCAATGGCAGAAGCCGTAGAAGCAGCTTTCAGCGAAGAAGCGCCGGACTATAAAGACGAGTTCTCAGAACGGTTGAGTGTATTTAAAGACGAAGCGAATGCCCTCGATGCAGAGTTAAAAGCAGCCGTCGAGAACGGTTCGAAGTCAGAGTTGCTCGTCACACACGCAGCATACGGCTATTTGGCTGAACGATATGGTTTCGATCAATTGCCAATCGCCGGACTCACACCTTCTGAAGAACCATCACAACAAGCCCTCAAACGAATCATTGAAGAGGCTCGTCTCCACGATTTGAACTATATTGCCTTTGAAGACACAGTCACACCGAAAGTAGCTGAGGTCGTGAAGCAAGAAATCGGCGCAGAAAGCGTGACGATTTACAACTTGGAATCTGTCACAAAAGAACAGATGGATAAGAGCTATTTTGACTTGATGCGTGAAAACGTCAAGGCACTCGAAACAGCTTTGAAATAATCAAAATCCCGAAACGATTGAAGTCGCTTCGGGATTTTTTATACTTCAATCTGGCGATCTAGCGTCTTCATCGTGACGAAAAAAAGGAGCAGTAGTGACACGATCACACTCATCATCCATACGTCCCCATTCATGAAGGAGGACCACTCCCAGTTATCCGTGCTCAGTCCGAACCACACTTGACTGATGACGACTCCGCTTAGGCCCATCACACTAAAACGAAACCATGTCATATTTGGAACGAACCGTTTACTGACGAAGTAACTATTCAACACCAAAAGACTAACATAAGCGATGAACAGCAAACTCCACGCTGTGTCAAACAGGGTCGGTACTGTTACGCCCGCTACAGCATACCCCCACGTCACCAAGAATACGATGAACAAGATGAGTGTGATGCGATAAAGTGATCTGCGTTTCGTTTGATAGGCGAGAAACGGGTTGATGAGAATACCAAGCCAAATGAGTGTGCCGAACACGTCCATGATTGAATCCCCTTTTATCCATTTTTTTACACTATACCATGGTGGATTCATCTTTACTCATAATAAATGAGGACAAGTTCTTCTTGGGATGCGGCCGTCTCACAGAACTGTTGCAACTTTGTCCAATCTTCCCAAATCGTCTCAAACTCATCTTTCGGTACGAGCGCCATATCTTTCACATCATCCCGTCCGAACGCATGCAATGTGTCTTTGACGATGTGAAGCAGCTGTGGGGTCAAAATCCCGACCACGACCGCCTGTGCTTCATTCACAATCAACTCCTCGCCGACGAGCGCCATTTCCATATTGTATGTGTCAGCCCCATCGATATACACCTCGATTTGACTGAGCACGCGTTGAAACGATTCAACATTTGGGAGCGTTAACGTGTCGTCCCGATTACGGTATTGCTCATGCATATGAATCAACCAATCTAAAATCATCTCCGGATCTTGATTAAATGACACCCAAACTTCTGGGGAAACACGTACATAATGCGTCGTCTCCATACATGAACGCCCCCTTTTTATGACATTACCCGTCTTGTATACGTAAAAAAACCGCCTACGTGAATTCGTAGACGGTTCCATTCATTAAGAACGACTTGTTCCTGTTTTTTGTTCTTCTGTTTCGCTTTCCCAGGCTTCTACATACTCACGGCCTGGAAGATTTTCTACCGAGTCGACATAGAAGACCGGATCTTGTCCTGCTCGACGCTGTGACAAGTAGTCGTCAAGAACGGCTCGAGCCACTTTCGCCAAGCGGAAGATTGCGTACAAGTTGACGAGGGCCATGAGACCCATGAACACGTCAGCAATCGACCAGACGAGGCCAGCAGAGCGGACCGCACCAAACAAGACCATTCCAACGACACCAATGCGATAGAGCGTGACATAGATTTTTTTATCCGAGATGAACTGAATGTTCGTCTCGCCGTAGTAATAGTTACCAAGAATCGAGCTGAATGCGAACAAGAAGATCGCAATCGTCAAGAACGATGTCGCGACCGAACCGACCTCTGCTGTCAACGCCGCTTGCGTCAATTCGACACCGGCGAACGATTCTGAACCGGCAACACCTGAAATCAAAATGATCATCGCTGTCGACGTACAAACGAGCAATGTATCCACGAATACGCTGAACGATTGAATCAACCCTTGTTTAACAGGGTGTGAAACTTCCGCTGTCGCAGCGGCGTTCGGCGCAGAACCCATACCTGCTTCGTTCGAGAAGAGACCGCGACGGATCCCTTGGAGTACCATCGCACCGATTGCACCACCGAAGAGCTGCTCGATTCCAAGAACTCCTTCTGAGAAGATGAGGCTGAAGACGTCTGGTAAGAGGGATACGTTTGTCACCATAATCCAAATCGCGAGTAAAATATAGCCACCCGCCATGACTGGAACGATGATGCTCGACAAGAGCGCAATCGATTGAACCCCACCGAATACGACAATCGCTGTGACAATCGCGAGGACAACCCCGACGACTGTCGTGCTGATGCCGAATTGATTACTTACAGAAAGTGAAATCGTGTTCGACTGAACAGAGTTGAACGCGAATCCGAATGAGAACGTGATTAAAATCGCGAACAAGACACCGAGCCAACGTTGACCGAGAGCACGTTCCATATAGTAAGCCGGACCTCCACGCCACGTACGTCCGTCACGGATCTTATACACTTGTGCCAATGTACTTTCGACAAATGCAGAAGCTGCTCCAATCAAAGCAATGAGCCACATCCAAAAGACTGCCCCTGGGCCACCTAGCGCAATCGCTGTCGCCACACCGGCAATGTTTCCTGTTCCGACACGTGCTGCCGTCCCGATCGCGAACGCTTGGAACGAAGACACTTGACCTTTCTCACGAGCTGTTCCTTCTTTGAACAAAAGGCGGAACATCTCAGGAATCATGCGGAACTGAACGAAGCCCATCCGGACCGTGAAATAAAGACCTAATGCGACAAGTACGACGATGAGCACTTGTGACCATAACAAATCGTTCGCCTGCGAAACGAGGTTCTCTACAAATTTTTCCATACTAATCCTCCATCATTCTAAAAATCTCAACAGAAAAAGTCATGTCAACTTTTTTAACATGACTAGAATTATAGGTAAATTATACGAAAATTGCAATATTAATTCGTTTTCTTGCATATAAGGTCTTCTTTCAAATCGCGTCTCACCAACAAAAAAACGAATCAGATTGCCTTCGCAACCTGATTCGTTATACAGTTTCATTTAGATAAAGAGATTTAAGTTGCCACCTTCTGCTGCGCCGAGATACGCCGCAACCCCACCGAGGTCGACCCCATCAATCAACTCTTCTTCTTTGATGCCCATGACGTCCATTGACATCGTGCAAGCTACCATTTTCACCCCTGCCTCTTGAGCTGACTTGATCATTTCTTCGACAGAAGGAACATTTTTGTCGCTCATGACCTTCTTCATCATTTTTTGGCCGACACCACCGAAGTTCATGTTCGAGAGTGGAAGTTCGCCGGCATGTCCTGGCATCATCATGCCGAACATTTTCTCAAGACCTTGTTTCTTCACTTCCGGCGCGTCCGGTTTGCGGATGACATTGAGTCCCCAGAATGTGAAGAACATTGTTACTTCTTTCCCCATCGCTGCAGCACCTTGCGCAATAATGAGAGATGCGAGCGCACGGTCGAGGTCACCGCTGAAGACGACCATTGACGCGCCATCTCCTGTTGGAGCGCCCGCTTGTGGCGCAACTGGACCTTGTCCTTTTTGAAGGATGGCTTCGACGCGTCCGTTGACGAATTGTTTCGAGACGAGTTTGTTACCTGTCTTCTTCGCCCATGCCTCGATATCTGCGAAGAACCCTGGGTCACTTGCGAGGACACGAAGTGTTTCGCCTTCTCCGAGTTCTGCAACTTTTTTATTTACTTCTAAAATTGGTCCCGGGCATTGTAGACCACACGTGTCTAACATGATCGCTTCACCGATTGGTGCGTTCGTCATTTGTGTTGGCTCCTCTTCTACAACGGTAGCCGCTGTTTCATTTGATGTGCTCGCTTCTTCAAGCGCCTCGAAATCACGATTGATTTGTGACCATGTTTTATAGCCACCGCTCAAGTTTTTCACCTTGAAGCCGTTTTGACGCAAGATGCGTGATGCGAGATATCCACGAAGACCGACTTGGCACGTCACATAAATCGTTTCGTTTCGGTCATAGTTGTCTAAATTTTCACGTAATGAGTTGAGCGGGACGTTGATCGATCCTGGAATCTTCCCAAGTTCATGTTCTGATACGTCACGGACGTCAAGTAATGTCGCTCCGTTCTTCACGAGCTCATCGATTTCATCCCAATGCACGACTTCGTTATCACCGAGTACGACGTTAGAAGCGACATACCCAATCATGTTGACTGGATCTTTCGCAGAGCTGAACGGTGGTGCGTAACTGAGTTCGAGATCAGGAAGGTCGAGGACCGTCAAACCGCCTTTCATCGCTGTCGCAATGACGTCGATTCGCTTGTCGACTCCGTTGATACCGACACCTTGTGCACCGTAAATCTCACCTGTCGTTGGGTGGAATAAGAGTTTGAGTGACACCGGTGTCGACCCTGGATAGTATCCGGCATGCGAGCCTGGATGCACGTGAACGGCTTCATACGTCTTACCAGCCGCTTTTAAACGTTTCTCGTTCCAACCAGTCGATGCGACCGTCATATCAAACACTTTCGCGATTCCCGTTCCCATCGTTCCATTATATTTCACGTCACGGCCATTGATGATGTCAGCAACGAGACGACCTTGACGGTTCGCTGGCCATGCGAGTGGGACGACAGTCGGCTCTTGGAAGACATAGTCGAGTACTTCGACCGCATCCCCAATCGCGTAAATCGATGGATCAGATGTCATCATTTTTTCGTTTACACGAATCGCACCGCGCGTACCTGTTTCAAGTCCCGCTTCACGCGCAATCGTCGACTCTGGTGTGACCCCGATCGACATGATGACCATGTCTGTATCGATGACACGACCACTCGTCAAATGAACTTTCTTCCCTTTTTCAGAGAATGAAGAAACGCCATCTGACAATTGAAGTTCGACGCCGTGAAGACGTAAATGTTCATGAATCGGTGCGACCATTTCACGGTCGAGTGGTGTCATGACTTGGTCTGCCATCTCAACGAGTGTCACATCCACCCCACGCTCACGTAAGTTTTCTGCCATTTCGATGCCGATGAAGCCCCCACCGATCACCGTTGCATGTTTTGGGGCCTTCTCATCAACGTAGCCACGGATTTTATCTGTATCTGGAATGTTACGAAGTGTGAAGATGTCTTCTGCCTCGTCGATTCCAGGGATGTTTGGACGAATCGGCTTCGCTCCTGGTGAAAGGATGAGGACATCGTATGACTCATCGTACGTTTCGCCTGTTTGAACATGCTTCACCGTCACTGTTTTTTCGTCACGGTTGATCTTAACGACTTCCGTCAAATTACGGATATCGAGTTGGAAACGTTTGTTCATACCTTCAACCGTTTGGACGAGCAGTTTTTGACGATTTTGAATGACGTCCCCGATGTAATATGGAAGACCACAGTTAGCGAATGAAATGTATTCCCCACGGTCGAACATAACGATATGGTTTTCTTCATTTAAACGACGTAGTCGTGCAGCAGCAGATGCACCACCCGCTACCCCACCGACGATTACGATTTTTTTACTCATTGTCCATTTCCTCCTCTGACGACTTCTCCTGGCCAACTCATCAAGCCATCTTCTATATTGACCACTTTATAGCCTTTTGCCTCCATTTGCCAAGTTGCTTGCGTGCTACGTGCACCAGAGCGGCAAAGAACGACATATTCTTCAGCAGGGTCGAGTGTGTCGATCCATATTGTCATTTCTGATAACGGATAGTTTTTGGCACCTTCGATATGCGCTTCTTGAAACTCGTCGCGTTCACGAACGTCGACAATGTTTACAGGCACTTCAAAGTCCATTTGACGTTTTAAAGCAGATGCTTTCATCATTAATCTACCTCTCTATTTTCGATTCAATCTATACCATTCGGCTTGGTAGCTGGCGATCAATAAAGTTTGTGATTTATTGAACATTTCGCTTCCACGTCATTAATATACCCCCTCAGGTATTCAAATGCAAGAAATAAGTTTGACGAAATGTAGAATTTTTCATCACATCTTTATAAAGTAGTTGATGCTCGACACATACTCCCCCATGTATTAAGATGAGCCTACACAAGAAATAGTTGGGTAACTGAACAATTTTTACTATAGAGGTGAAGGACATGGAACAGTATCAATACGACCCGAAAGTATTGAATCGTATGAAACGGGTAGAAGGACAAATTCGCGCCATCATCCGCATGATGGAGGAAGGGAAAGAGTGTCGTGACGTCGTGACACAACTGAGCGCAGCACGTTCTGCACTCGACCGCGCCTCGACGATTATCGTGGCCAAGAACTTAGAACAGTGCATCATCACAGCGCAAGCAGATGGCGAAGATACGTCAGAAACGGTCGAAGAAGCCATTAAAATGTTGATGAAACGCTAGTTCCCCTTGCTTTCCCCGTCCAAATGGGGGAAAGTTAGAGTAACGACTTACTAAGGGGGATTTCCTTGTGAACTTCGAAGAAAAAGTAGAATCATTTAGAGCGCTCGCCGCTGAACGCAACATGACGTTCAAAGAGAGCGACACTGAAACGCACGTCACGTTTTTGACGCGTGAAACAACAAAATCCGGGGCTCAGCCCGTTATGATTATCGCTTTTAACAAAAAGACGACAGACGCTGAGTTATACGCTGCGACCGTCACGCACGTTCCAGACTACGTAGAAGACTTACCGATTCTAAATGCCTTGAACGAGTTCAACCAGGAATTCAAATACTTCCGTTGCGTACTCGACAGCGATCGTGATGTCACACTCGCATCAACACTCGACCTCGATCTCGGTTTCTCACCAGAGATCATCTTGCAACATTCATTCATGATGTTCCAAGCGGCAGACGAAGTGAACGAGTACATGCAAAAGCTGTACACACAAGTACAATAATGAAAAGCCGCCCGGAACATTTCCTGGCGGCTTTTTTTGAAACATTCTTTCGATTGATTTCGTACAAAGAGAAAAAGGGGGAATTGTTGATGTTGACGCGTTATACGAATTATCTCGACTCTCTCGACCCAATCCGAAAATCAACGAAATGGTTCACCGACGACTTTCGTCGCCTGATGGCCATTAATTATGCCATTCATGAAACCCCGTTCGATGCGGCGAGGTTCGAACACGCCCAAGCGGCTCTAAAACAAAAGACCGGTCTGTTCTCTAAATTCCGTGGCAGTAACAATTTCGTCTGGCTTTCTTTTCTTGATGCAAAGTATGAAGACATCGATTCAGCAATTGACGAGGCTCTCCGTCTCGATACGTTGCTCGATCGAAAACACTTCCGTTTCAGTATGCTGCGTCCTTTCATCGCGAGCCAACTGATTAATGTCGAGGAACCCAAACGTCGACTCGACGAGGCGAGTGCACTCTATCAGACGTTCAAACGAAACCACCCTTGGCTGACGAGCGAGGAGGACCTGTTGTCCGCACTTGTCCTCGTCCAGGCGTTCGACGACCACGAGGCATTGAATACGCGAATTGAAACATATTATGAAGCATTAAAAACCGAGCTTCCCCGTTCAAATGAATTGCAACTCGTCTCGCATCTACTCACATTTAGTGAGTTGTCAGCGGATGAGGTCGTCGCCCGCTTCCTTGATTGGCATGCGTGGTTGAAATCACAAGCCATCGCTGTTAAAGCGGAGCACTTACCTCCGCTCGCCCTTTTATCGATTGTCTCGGCACCGAACGAAAAGGACCGACGCGACGTGATTGAGATTACGAACGCTGAGAAGGAACGCAATCGTTGGTTCCATATACATGCATTGACGGTCGCCTTACAGCTTGTCGCTGCGGAAAACATCAAAAAGGATGCAAGTGATTTATTACTACATGGCACGTTTACCCATTTACTTGCGATGCAACAGGCTGCAACGGCCGCAACGACGGTGGCTATCATTTCGAGTAATGTGTCAAGCGATTAAAAACCTCTCCTTAGCGAAATAAATACCAACTGAGACAACCCAGCACAAATACCGAGTTAGCGATTTCCACAATCCCAATCTTCATGATTGGGATCTTTTTGCCGTAGAACCAAACAGCGCGTACCAGGCTTGGTGCATAAGCCAATGCGAGTAGAGGATAATCTAGTGTAATGAAAACGATGAGTAGTAACATATGATATCCCCACGAAAGGTTTCGATACGTGAGGCTCTGCTTTTCACGGATCATCGTCTTGACGAAAAAGATGCTTCCGAGGAAATAGAGGTATGGTAAAACGAATACCCATATAATCGTTTCATCAAAGACGTGTGTTCCGTGGTAATAACTCGCCATTCCTCCGATACAGAATGACGTGACGGCACTGACGTCGTTCCACACGTTTCGCTCATCTTTGATTTTGGCAAAGTAGGCGTTCACGAGACCGAATGGAATCATCGCAAAAGCGAACCAGATGAGACTCCATTGCATCCATAGGACTGGAATGATGGATAATGTAGCAATCATCAGATAGATCATCACTGTGCGTAAAAGCTCACGCGATTTCTTACGTTGTTTGATGTATTGGAACAAGAAGAATGTTCCCATATAAACAAATAGCCATGCGATGGCAAAAGGCACATGTGTCCACGCCCATCCTCCGACCGTTCCTCCAAGAACGAACGGCAAAATGAGCATCGACCATGCCCCATGTTGTGTTGGAATCATCCACTTCATCACCTATCACTCCTTCATCCACTAGTGTAATGGATGGTGATAGCATGCGCTGTGAGGTTTAGCACAAATAACGAAAAAGAAAAATAGGTAGCATCAGCCACCCATTTTATCACATTGCCTGTTTCTTACGTTTCATATAGTTTTTCGCGTACACAATTCCAATGACAGATAATGTTAAGATTGCAAAACTGTTCATTTCTCAGCTGGCAACGAGATGGCGTCGAATACGCAATCGACTACAGTGGACATCAACTTTCGAAGCAGGATCTATTTGATATCGCCGTTTCGATGAACTAAAAAAACGATCTCACGCGAGATCGTTTTTTGGTGTCCAATTTGGTACGACAGGTGTCGCTTTCGGCTCATCGACGACAAGCATCTTGGTGACGACCCGTCCGGCGATTGACACCGCGACGAGCGTATACAATGCGTTCGATAATGGTAAATAAATGAGTGAAATCCCAAGGACGATCACATCAAAGATAATTAAAATCGTACCGACTGACACGCCTGTCCATTTCGATAATCCGAGGGCGAATAAATCGTCGCCTCCGGTTGCCCCACCTGACTTCAAGACGAGGCCGAGACCATATCCGGTCACAATCCCACTTGCGATAGCAGCGAATAACGTCGCTGGCCATACTTGAATATCAAACGTGAGCAAATCGAGACGGTCCCACATCGCATAACTGAGCGAAAGGGACGAAGCGGCTAACACCGCCTGCCCAACAAAACGCCATCCCTTCCACCACAATGCGATGATAAAAAATGGGATGTCGAGCACGATCATCGAGATCGCCGGGTCGATATCAAATAGATAGCGACCGAGTAGCGATAACCCAACGAATCCACCTTCCGCCAAACCAAACTGTTCATTCAAATAATAATAACCGAACGCCATGATCAGCGTTCCGAGCACTATGGTAGCAACTCGTTTCATTCCGATTGTCCTCCCCGTTCTTGACGGAGAGGAGGATCCTCAGTCGTAGCTGCGGTTCCATCTGTTCCATCTCCGATCTTCCGTTTGTTGATTGATACACGTCATGGTGATCATTCAACGCTAGAAGTCCGGAAGTTGGAACAGAGGCCACGTCCTCTCGGTATCCATAAAGACCTTCCTTTCTCAAATTGCGCGTAATCTTGTACGTAGTTTACCACACATTTTGATTCAGTTCATGAATTTTACCTTTAGTGCATGTTACGTTTCGGTAAATCTTTCTTACCGAACCACCACCAGTTCCAATCCCCAAACAGTTTCATAAGAGATGGAACGAGCAGGATTCGGATGATCGTCGCATCGATAAAGATGGCGAGGGCGATTCCGACACCGAGCTGTTTAATCGGGCTGACACCCGTGAAGGCGAACGCGCCCGTCACGACAATCATGATGATGGCAGCCGAGGTAATGATCTTACTCGTTTTCGCCAGTCCCATCTCTGTCGCATAGTCGTTGTCACCTGTCTCCCGGTAATATTCCTCGATTCGTGAAACGAGAAACACCTCATAGTCCATCGACAATCCGAAGACGAGTGAGAAGATGAAGACCGGTGTCAAAATACTGATCGTCTCCGCGTCATATACATAACCGGATTCGAAGATGATGACGAGTAAGCCGAACGTTGCTCCGAGACCGAGTACATTCATGAGAATGGCTTTGATTGGAATCAAGATGGATCGGAATGCCCACATGAGGATGAAGAATGTCGCCAAAATGACGGTGATTACTGCATATGGGATGCTATCGTAAATCTCATCATAAATCTCTTCGTTGAAGGCAGCCGGTCCACCGACCTCGAATCCTTGGTCTCGCCAATCGCGCACGAACGCCTGCGCTTCCTTGTCACTCGGTGGTACATCGAAACTCACGTTGACGAGGGCGAGATCCGTATTCCCATCAAGTGTGACGAGTCGCTCAAGCGGAGCGAGTTGTTCCGGTGCCGCTTCAACGAGTTGGGTGAACGCTTCAGGCGTCAAACCAGACGTCGTCAAAAAGGTCGAGACGTTATCGACAATCTCTACTTCGTTTAACTCGTCCGTGAGCGTTGTCAGTTCTTCTAAAATCATCGGGTCCGTCAAATCATTCGCTTCGAACAAAATGACCGCATCGGTTGCGTTTTCACCGAACACTTCGTCAAATCGTTCAAGTGCCGCCCGTGATTCATACGAAGTCGGGAGCGCATCTGCGTCCGGAATGTTCAGTTCTAAGTCACGGACGAACCAAAGACTCGGTAACAGTAACAATAACGCGACGAGCGTCATCGTCACAGGGCGCTTCATGACGAAGCGAGCAAGCTTTTGCCAGCGTTTTTCTGACTTCGTTTCGTCAGACTTGATGATTTTCCCTTTATTCAAGGCATCCCCGACTAAATACAGAGATGACGGCAAGAGTGTCAGTGCGGACAAGACCGCCCCCGCGACGGCAATGAGCGCACCAAGTGCGACCGCCTGGAAGACATCGACCTGAATAAAGAGTAGACCGGCCAACCCGACAAAGACACATAATCCAGAGAAGAGGATTGAGCGTCCTGCCGTCGCCACCGTTCGGACGATGGCTTCTTCTCTTGATTGTCCACGCGTCAACTCTTCACGGTAACGGTTGACGAGGAGCAATGAGAAATCAATCCCGAGCGCAATGGCGATCATCGCCACGGCGTTCAAGACGAATATAGATAATTCCATGTTTTGCGCAAAAAAGAATAAAGAGCCTGCCGCTACGATGAACGTGATGAGTCCGACGAGCAACGGCATGAGTGCCGCGAGCGGCGTTCCGAAAACAAGTAACAATACGATGAGAGCAACCGGAATCCCGATCAACTCCGCCCGAATCAAGTCATTTTTCGACGCCTCGTTCAAGTCGTCTGCAAAGACTGGTTCCCCAGTCAACCGCACTTCTGTATCAGTGTCTGTGATCAGGGCGTCACGAACCGCCTCAATCGAAGATTCGGCTGCTTCATAGTCTTCAAATTCAAGCACAAAGTACGAGACGTCGCCTGAACGAGCATCTGGATTCTCTGACGGCGTAATGACACCATCAATCGACCGAATTTCCTCGAACCGTTGCTGTTGTTCGTCCATGACCGTTTCTATTTCTCCGCCTTCAAACAAGACGATCATCGAAGCACCTGCACGGTCGAACCGTTCATTCAACGTATCTTCTACTTGTTGGAAGCGCCCGTCTTGAATCGCGAAGCCGTTTCCTCTCAACTCACCCGGGAGCTGCAGCCCAAAATAGACCGACCCTGCAAGTAAGATCGTCCAAATGAGTAGTACTCCATATCGAAAGCGAACCAACTGCCTACCTAACCATTCCATCCTTGTCACTCCTCCCTGTCTAACCATCTACTTCCCGTTTCCCTCTTCATTCATCATCACTTCACAAAAAATTCCTGAACCTGTTTCGGGTTCAGGATTCTTGTCGTTCAAAAACTTGAAGCCAACTATGGCAAAATCGTGGTGGTGCGGATAAAACAACGAGTCGATCGCCTCGGTCATCTAACAGCATGACCTTCAGCAATTGATTGTCCGCGCACACAGTCGAACAAAACAATTCTTCTTCTCGACGAAACAGGTGGAACGCTTCGGTCGAAGTGATTGCCGTCGTTTCGCCGACTTGATCGAGGATGACCGTCTCACGGTCTCCTTCATACGGAATACGCCAGTGTTCATTCGTTTTCACATTCTCCACTAAAAAGTGATGCGTGTTTTCATCAAATAAGGTCACACATGTTTCAGGTGTGAATCGTTCAAAATCATACGTCCCTTGATACGCCAGCTCGATGATGTTCCCAAAGAGTGGGACTTCTTCGTAGCGACTATATCGAAACGTATGATCGTGGAGGTTCAAAGCCACGACATCCGATTCGGCTGAATATAAGAAGATGTCATCGCCTTGCCAATAGTGCAAATTGCTAAACCAGTCACCGTTAAAGCGTTGTGGAATCGCATGCGTCTCCATCTGTCCTTTTTGTAAATCAATGACTCCGTAAAGTCCTTTTTCTCGGAACCATGCTACGGCACGCGTCGCATTCGGTTCCACATATAGGGCGCACGGTGTCCAAGCCCAGTCAATCTCCCAGCGAATTTGGGACGACTCGTCAAAGAACAAAAATCCGGTTTGCGCCAAGTACAACATCCAACCTTCACCGACACGCTCTAACCATTCGATCGTTTGATGAAATTGAAAGTCTGCTGTTTGTTTGTACATTTGATCAC
The DNA here is from genome assembly GCF_059821525.1 of Exiguobacterium sp. RM11. Classification (NCBI taxonomy): domain Bacteria; kingdom Bacillati; phylum Bacillota; class Bacilli; order Caryophanales; genus Exiguobacterium; species Exiguobacterium sp. RM11. The sequence continues at coordinate 2,539,957 of NZ_CM187558.1, forward strand.
TTCCTAATTTCAGCTTAGCAACGACCTAAGCGAAATTCGATTTTGAATGTGTTCGTTCAACACATTTTCGATTTTCCTGTATACTGTCGGTATAGATGAATGGTTCAGAAAGGAGTATACCGATGCGCCCATTACAATTATCACCAGAGACCGCGGTTGAGCTTGCGAAAAAGTTGAACGTCCCGCTCGAAGAATTGATGCATATGCCGAAGCATATTCTCGTTCAAAAAATGATGCAACTCGAGGCATCTCAAGCAGAGGAAGACACATCAAAGGAGACGGATTAACGTCTCCTTTTTAGTTACTGTTCTTTACGTTTTCGTTTTTTCGATACATACCAGAGACCAAGCACGGCGAGTGCGGCACCTCCGGCAACAGCATATTTGCTGTAATCCGGACGACGTTCCGTCACCACGAGCGTCGATAGTGGTGCGACTGTCAGATGACGGTCCTCGATTTGACGCGGAGCCTTCAGATTGACGGTATGGTCTTCCACGTTTACTTCAAACTTACCGGACGGAAGTTTAATTTCGACCGCCTCTTCTAGCGCGTTGTGATACACGACATGTCGTTCTACATAGCCTTCGACGTGGCGGCTCAACTCGAATGCGATCACGCCTTCTTCTTCATCGAAGAAGCGTAAGTGTTTCCGAATCTGCTCCGTGTTCTCAAGTCGGAAGAGCGGATACTGTTTCCGCAGGCGCAAGAGACCTTTCACATATTCCACACTCGGCGCTTCTTGTTCTGCACGTGTCCAATCGACACGGTTAATGACTTCGCCTGAGTTAAAGCTATTCTCGTCCCCATCTTTTGTGCGGAAGAACTCTTGCCCACTGTGGAGGAACGGAATCCCTTGTCCGAGAAGCACGATTGATGTCGCCAAACGATGGCGGCGACGGCGTGTCGTCTCATCATCTTCTGGATTTGTCACGGACAACTTGTCCCAAAGCGTCAAGTTATCGTGACATTCGACATAGTTGACGACCTGGTTCGGTTCATCGGCAAAACTTTGGCTCGTAATCCCGCCAGCGATTCCCCGTTTCACGTCAGCTGTCATGTCTGTGTTGCCGCTCACCCAGCCTGGTAAGTCCTCGATGAACACGTCTCCACGGACACCATCTCGAATCCCATCATTAAATTGCGCGATTCGTGGCATCTTATGCGCATTGTGTTGATTCGCTTTTTTACGGACCGGGAGTGGTGTGTCTAAATCCCAACCTTCTCCGATGACCAGGATGGATGGGTCGACGCGGTCAAGCGCCTTCCGAATTTGATTCATCGTCTTCACATCATGTAATCCCATCAAGTCGAAACGGAATCCGTCAATCATGAATTCCTTCGCCCAATATGTGACACACTCGACCATGAGCTTACGCATCATCGCACGCTCAGATGCCGTGTCATTCCCACATGCTGAACCGTCTGCGAGTGTTCCGTCCTCATTTAGTCGATAATAATAATCCGGGACGAATTGACCGAGCGGTGTCGTCAACGCATCGTACGTATGGTTGAAGACGACGTCCATGATGACACGGATGCCTCGATCGTGGAGGGCTTGAATCATTGCTTTTAGTTCAATAATTCGTGTCGCCGGATCGTCTGCTGACGAGGCGTACGATCCCTCGACCGCAAAGTAATGTACCGGGTCATATCCCCAGTTATAGTTATCTTCGCTCTCGCGTGATTCGTTCACCGAGCCATAGTCAAAGAATGGCATCAATTGAAGATGTGTGATACCGAGCGAGGTGATGTAGTCAAGACCGGTCGGGTATCCGCTTGTTGTCGTCGTACCCGTCTCGGTCATGCCTAAGAACTTCCCACGATGCGTGGCGCCACTTTCCGGATGACTCGTTAAATCACGGACGTGCGCCTCATAAATGACCGCCTCTTGTGAAGAATTGAATAGCGGACGTTCTTTGATCCAATGGTCCGGGTTCAAGGATGCCGGCTCAAGCAGGCATCCACGCTTCCCGTTCACTCCGACGACTTTTGCATAAGGGTCGAGTGATTCCACTTTTTTCCCATCAATCATTGCTTCAAATACATAAAATTGACCTTCGAACAGGGCGCGGTCGAGTTCAATGACCCAAGTCCCCTTCTCAGCCGGTTCGAGCTCGAGTCGTTCAAACTTACGTGCACGGGCTGTGCGATATAACTTGACCGACATTTGTTCCGCTACCGGAGACCAGACACGTAGTCGAATCTGTTCCCCTTTAAACGTCACCCCAAGGTCTTTCCCGTGATAGGCAACGTGATCTAAGTCTGCATGTGTATGTTGATCCATTGTACGTTCCATCTCTTCACTCCTTCACTGCTTCAAATCTGCTATCATTATAACAAAACCACACAAAGGATGGATGAAACATGGCAAAAGACAATTCTTTCGATATCGTGTCCGAAATGAATCTTGAAGAAGTGAAAAACGCAATCCAAATCGCGGAGAAGGAAATTTTGAACCGTTATGACTTTAAAGGGTCAAAAAGTGAGATGTCGCTCGACAACGGCGACCTCGTCCTTATCTCGGATGACGACTATAAACTTGAGCAGTTGAAAGACGTCTTAATCACGAAGTTGATCAAGCGCGGCGTTCCGACAAAAAACCTCGACTATCAAAAAGTAGAGAACGCACTCGGCGGCACGGTTCGTCAACGTGTGAAATTGAAGAGTGGCATCGACAAAGATGACGCGAAAAAAATCAACAACGCCATCAAAGAATCAAAACTTAAAGTCAAATCGCAAATTCAAGACGATCAAATCCGGGTGACCGGAAAATCGCGTGACGACCTTCAAGCTGTCATGCAGCTCGTTCGTGAGCTCGAGTTGTCTGTCGATGCCCAATTCACGAACTTCCGATGAAACTCGCGATCATCAGTGACCCACACGGTTCGTTTGATGATTTGAAGGCGGTTCTCGATGACGTCCGGCGGGAAACCGAGCATATTCTCTGTCTTGGCGACCTATATGAATGCCACATCGGGAAAAAACGACGTCACGAGCGCTTTCATCATGTGGAAGACGTCGTGACGTATGACCCGAACTATGAAGCATTGTTGACGTTCCCAAGTCTACGCGGTAATCAAGAGGAGCGAATCGACGAGGTACTCGTCATCGACCATCCCGTGAAAACACGGATTTCTTTATTGCCGGAACAGACGACTCTTGGCGAAGCACGCTTTTTACATGGGCATCAAGTCAAATGGAACGAAGACTGGGAACCGATTGTTGAGAAAGGGAAATATCCACTCGTTTTCATTGGACATAGTCACATTCCGGGGATTTACCGGAAAGGAAGATCCTTGCCGTGGGAAATCGGGACACCGTTCCATTTGAAGAAAAAGCGATATGTCATCAATGTCGGTGCCGTCATATTTGATCGGGAATGGTGTCTCTATGACACGGAAACCCGAACGGTGACGCGGATGAAAGTGTGAAGTAGTTTTAGCAATCAAAATTCAGGAGACTCCCATGAAAAAAGTCATGTGTTTGATTACAGTGGGCTTTATGGTTATTTCATTCGGATGGTGGGGGTGGAGAATGACAAACGATCCCACTCCGAGTAAATCGGAAGTTCAAAACCTTGTCCGTCATTTTGCTCTAGAAGAGTTTGGTGATGTAGAAGGGAATTATTTTGAGTCACCCAAAAACTACGCGTATTTCACCGATGATCATCTTTTTGTGGTCGATCGGCTCGAGAATCCGATTCAGTCTTATGTCGTCATCGACCGCGGTAAACCCATTTCACTTCTTGCGCAAGATGAAGTGCAACGAATACTTGACGATTATGCGACGGTAGCCCAAGAAGACATAGAAGTCACAACAACGCATCAGGTAACCGTATTTGTAGCTGGGTCTCCATCTTACACGGAACAGCTGATTAAAGTAATCGTCACATATGATGATGAAAAACATTTGTTGTTCATGTCGCCCGATCAGATGGATCGTTCTCGACTCAATTTCTTCAAAGACGGCTATGAAATGTTCTCTGACTTTTAATTTTAAAGTTGCTAAATCAAAAGGACCTCAGCGAATGAGGTCCTTTTTTGTATAGCTTACATTTCTTCCGGAGCTTCGACACCGAGTAAGCGGAGTCCTTCCGTCAATACGAGCGTCACTGCCTTCACGAGTGCGAGACGCGATTGTTTGCCTGCATCTTCTTCTAAGACGCGGACATGACCGTAATACTTGTTGAACGCTTGCGCGAGGTCAAGTACGTAGCGGCTGATGATGGATGGTTCGCGGCGTTCATGCGCACGTGTGATGACGTGCGGGAACGCGTTGAGCATCGTGACGACACTCCATGAGTAGTCATCATCTGCACCAGTGAACGGTGAGCCATCGTAGTTCCCTTTACGGAGGAGTGAGTTCGCACGAGCATTCGTGTATTGAACGTAAGGTCCTGTCTCCCCTTCAAACTTGAGCATGCTGTCGAGATCGAATTCGATGTTGTTGATGCGTTCGTTCTTCAAGTCGTGGAAGACGACCGCTCCGACACCGACCATGCGTGCGACGTCTTCTGCGTTCGCAAGGTCCGGATTCTTCTGTTCGATGTTCGCTTGTGCTTTTTCGATTGCTTCTTTCAACACTTCCTCAAGAAGAACGATGCGACCTTTGCGTGTCGACATCTTCTTCCCTTCTTGCAAGATCAAGCCGAACGGTACGTGATGCATGCCATCGACGAAGTCGTAGCCGAGCTTACGAAGAACCGAGAAGAGTTGTTTGAAGTGTAGCGCCTGTTCGCCACCGACGACATAGTTCGCTTGCACGAAGTTGTACGTCTCGTAGCGATAAATCGCTGCTGCCAAGTCGCGTGTCGCATACAATGTCGCGCCATCTTTCTTCTTGATTAGGCATGGTGGCAAATTCTCTTCTTCGAGCGAGACGACCATCGCGCCTTCACTTTCGACTAAGAGATTTTTTTCTTCGAGCATCTCGACGACGCGTCCCATCTTATCATTGTAGAATGCCTCACCATTGAAGCTCTCGAATTTCACACCGAGGAGGTCGTATACTTTTTGGAACTCTTTAAGTGACTCGTCACGGAACCATTGCCAAAGCTCTGTCGCTTCCGCATCGCCGTCTTCAAGCTTCTTGAACCAGGCACGACCCTCGTCTTCGAGTTCCGGCTGTGTCTTCGCTTCTTCGTGGAAGTGAACATATAATTTCAAGAGTTCTGCAATTGGATTGGCGCGTACCGCTTCCTCATCGCCCCACTTCTTGTAGGCAACCATCAATTTCCCGAACTGAGTACCCCAGTCTCCAAGGTGGTTGACGCCGACGACGTCATATCCGTTTTTGCGTGCGATTTGGTTGATCGCATTCCCAATCACCGTCGAACGTAAGTGACCCATCGAGAACGGCTTGGCAATGTTTGGTGACGAGAAGTCCGTCACAATCGTTTCATTACGTGTTGCATGTGTCGCGTACTCTGACTTCTCATCGAGTACCATGTTGATGATTTCTTTTGACACGACGTCACGGCTCAAGAAGACGTTGACGTAAGGTCCTGCCGCCTCGACTTTTGTGAACAGTTCATCATTCAAGTCGTTTGCGATATCTGTCGCAATCATGACAGGTGCTTTACGATAAGCTTTCGCCAATTGGAAACATGGGAACGCGAGGTCACCGTGTGCCTCGTGTTTTGGCTTCTCAATCAATGCTTCAATCTGGTCAATCGTGAGCTCGTCTCCGATGACACGTGCTAACGCTTCTGCGTACTTGCGTTCATAACTCATTTGTATGTCCTCCTTCTTCGTATCACAACTCATAAAAAAAACGCCCTTTGCATAGATGCAAAGAGACGGGAATTCCCGCGGTACCACTCTTCTTGCCTGCATGACGCAGACCGCTTTATGGTGATAACGGTTCCCTCCGGCTATGCCTACTCTCGTTTCGGATAGCATCTCAAAAGTGCGTTTCGCGACGTTTGTCAGCCTAGGCTCTCACCAATCCCCAGGTCGCTTTGTTGACCAAACTATCGTTACTCTCTTTTTCATCGACATTCGTCTATGCGGTTGAAAAGCAATTTCATTATAGAGGATATTCCGTGTATACTCAATGCTAGAATTCAAGCATCATGGAACAGAAGCAGGACTCACACGAAATCGTGACGAATCTTTACTATTAGATCTTGAAATGTCCCATGCTAGGAGGGAACGCATGAACCACTTTCGTAAGATGTCCGTGCTCGGTTGGAGTATATGGAGTGCTTTATTCATCTTCACCATCGCATTATTCGCATTGGATGTCCTACACGCCCCAACGATCGATCCGTTGTCGTTTATTTTAATTTCATTGCTTGTCATCATTTTTCAACTCGACTCGATCGAAGTCAAAGGTGTGTACTTCACATTTTCTGAAAGTATCGTCTTAATTTTATTTTTATTCTTTGGATTTGAAACAGCACTCATCGTCAACCAAATCGGGTTGTTCGTCTTTCAATTCGCCAATTTGAAACCGAAAGTCGCCATCCGTCGCTTCCGCTTCACGTATCCGTGGAATGCCATTACGGCGTACTTAGAGATTGTCATCCCGGCAGCGGTTTATCTCGCCCTCGGTGGGGAGACCGGTCTCGACTTTTATTCGCAAGATTCGTTCGTGCCGCTTGCCGGACTGTTCCTTGCCATCTTCTTAAACACGGTATTCCAAAAATATCAGGTGAAATGGTGGTTCCGCGTCGACATCGCTTTAAGCGACTTTATGAAGATTGCCTTCTACACGTACGTCGTCAGTTTGATTTTCATCTTAGCGGCAGCGTTTTTCCGAGAGACCAACTTACTCGTCGTCAGTAGCATCGCCGCTGCGTTGACATTCTTTATTAAACGTCTCCTCATTCAAAAAGAGCGACAAGATGCATTCAAATCTTTGATTGAGCAATACGATGAAGCGAAAGAGGCCGTTTCCTTGTCACAGAGCGAGGCGCAAGCCATCGAAGTATTTTTAAGTCAATGCGAACAGCTGAATCATTATGATGAAGGGTATGTCGAGTTTAAATTGTTTGAACGCACCCTGTACTTTGATTTAAAGACGCGACAGCCCATCGATCGACCCATCGTCTTTACGTTGCTTGACATGAGTCAGCCAATCGAGCAAGTCCTCGACTATGAGATGCGCTTTGAATGGGATACTTCCCTTTCTGATGCTTTCCACGACGATTACCACAGCTTCGTTTCTGTTCGTTCGGAGGAAATCGAAGAGATTCGCACCTGGATTGTTATGATGGGCGAACCTGTATACGGTTATCCGAAGATTATTCAGCACGAGATCATCAAATTGTTAAAATCGTTCAACCGGACCATTAGCCGTTGTCACGAACGGGACCGCCTCTATACCGAGAGTCGGACGGACAGTTTAACGCTTCTCGCCAATGCGCGTGCGTTTTATGAATATGGCATTCAACAAATATCCGATATGTCGGTATATCCGATATCGGTCGCCATGCTCGATATTGATTTTTTCAAAAAGATCAACGATACGTACGGTCATCAGGTCGGAGACCATGTGTTACAAGAGTTCGGACGACGAATCCGTCAGGTACTTCGTCCCGATGACTTTGCTGCACGTTATGGCGGCGAAGAATTTATTTTGTTGCTCAATCATTGTGACATGAACCAAGCGATCGAAATCACAGAGCGCATCCGCCATCAAATCGAAGCGAAACCGTTTCTTGTCGACCACCATGAGATTTCTGTCACCGCGTCTATCGGGGTCGATACAATCGAAGCGTTCGGGAACAAGCGTCTCGATGATACGATTCGAAATGCGGACCGTGCCCTGTATGTTGGTGGAAAATATGCAGGACGTAACCGCGTGGCGCACTTCAACAATTTAACGACGTAAACTCCCCTTTCTCACATCGAATTGGGGAGTTTTTAGGTTGACAACTAGATTTGAAACAGGTACGTTAGGGAACGTGTTTGATAATAGGATAACTTAACTTTTTATCGAGAGAGACGGAGGGACTGGCCCTATGAAGTCTCGGCAGCGGGGAACCTGTGCCAAATCCAGCGGACATACGTCCGAAAGATGAAAAGGGTATTTCACACGAAGGACCTTTTTCTCAAGAAAAAGGTCCTTTTTATTTTTTAGTGAGGTGATTATTTTGGAACAACCAACAGCAAACAAGTGGGCACTTCTGCCGTTACTCGTCTTCTTGCTCTTTTTCATCGGGGCGGGTGTCTACTATGGGGACTTTTATAAGTTTCCAGTCCTCGTCGCAGCCATGATCGCATTGATGGTTGCAGCGTTCATGACAAAAGGAAGCGCCACACAAACCGTGGAACGCATCGCACAAGGTGCCGGAAATCCGGGAATCATCATTATGATTTTTATTTTCTTACTGGCTGGTGCCTTTTCAACGGTAGCTGAATCAATCGGTGCCATCGACGCGACGGTTAACGCCGCGTTGACGCTCTTACCCCCATCGCTTCTCTTAAGTGGACTATTCGTCATCGCTGCTTTTATTTCAATGGCAATGGGTACATCGACCGGAACGATTGCGGCACTTGCGCCGATTGCCCTCGGTATCCATGAAGAGAGTGGTGTGAACGTCGCAATCGCTGCCGCGGCAGTTGTCGGCGGAGCCATGTTCGGAGACAATCTCTCATTCATCTCGGACACGACCATTGCTGCCGTCAGGACACAACGGACGAACATGCGCGATAAGTTCCGAACGAACTTCTGGATCGTGCTACCAGCTGCCATCATCACGACGATTTTACTCGCGGTCTTGTCGAACGGTGAATCGACGGTCGATGTCGCCGCATTCGAATGGTATAAACTGATTCCTTATCTCGCGGTCATCGGACTGGCGTTAACGGGACTGAACGTCATTCTCGTCCTGTTGGGCGGAATCACGCTAACCGGAATCATCGGTCTTCTCGACGGAAGCTTATCCGTCACAGCATTTGTGACCGCTATCGCCGATGGCATGGTCGGTATGGCCGAAATCTCGTTCTTGACGTTACTCATGGGCGGCCTCGTCGGACTTATTTCGCACAACGGCGGACTCACGTATTTGCGTGATGCGTTGACATCACGGATTCAAAAACGTGCTGGTGCCGAGTGGAGTATCGCGGGTCTCGTCAGTGCGACGAACGTAGCGACGGCGAACAATACGATTTCCATTCTCGTAGCCGGACCACTCGCCGCGAACATTGCGGACGAATACGACATCGAACGGAAAAAATCAGCGAGTGTGCTCGATATCTTCTCATGTGGTGTACAAGGGATTCTCCCATACGGAGCGCAACTTCTCATCGCCGCAGAGTTGACGAAGACCGCTTCGCCTGACCTCGTCCCGTTCATGTTTTATCCGTTCCTCCTCTTTATTTGTGGAGGAATTGCGATTGCATTCAACTTCCCGCGTTTTAAAAAGCAGTCTTAAACGACAAACACCCCTTGTTCAAAGGGGTGTTTGTCGTTTAGTGATCATCTCTTGCTTCAATTGCTCGTTGCGTTTTTTGAAAGCGCGTCGTTTGAGCACTTCTTCTAGTCCTCGACTGATGGCCCACAATGCGACCAAAAGCAGACCGAGCATCGATAAGCGAAACGGGCTTTGGATAAATTCTTCCCATTGATCCCCGATGACCGAGAAAATGACGACGACGAGTAGTTTCCCGAATCCCGCCGCCAAAATGAACGTACGGAGCGGCATCTGAATGAGCGCCAGCAAATAGGTGATCAAACTGACCGGGATGAACGGGAGCGAATACAAGAACCCGAGTGAGATCGGACTCATATGGTTGATTCGTTCTAACCAATAGACCGCCGCTTTATGTTTCTCGAGCCAGCGCGTCATCGGTTTACGAAACACATATCGGACCGCCACGAAGACGACAATCGTTCCGAGTAAGTTCCCGATCCATGATAAAAGGACCCCTAACAAAAAACCATATGTTGCCGCATTCGCTGAAATGATTAAAACGAGTGGCAAAAACGGAAAGATCGCTTCTAAAAACGGAGCGCCGAGTCCGGCCCAAGGACCGCCAGGCAAACTTTGAAGCCATTCGATTAATTGGATGATGTACTGTTGGAGAGAAGTGAGCATAGTCGTTCCACCTTCAACTTTCGTTACTACTACTCTAATACCCGAATTCGATTTTCAAGACGCATCTCCCTGCATTCGTCAAAAAAAATTAAAAACCATTTGCGAAAATTCGTCGTGATATTTATCATATAATAATGGACTTGTGGTTGCAGGCAAGTCTATTCGTCGAACGACACAACCCAACGTTCGTTTTCCTGCAAAAAACTGAACACAGGGGAGCAACACAACATGGAAACAAAACCAATGCGGGTCTTGCTGTACTATAAGTACGTCAACATCGAAGACCCAGAAACACTCACGCAAGAACATTTGAAGTATTGTAAAGACCTTGGCATCAAAGGACGCATCTTGATTTCCTCCGAAGGAATCAACGGGACGTGCTCTGGTACTTGGGAACAGACTGAGCAATACATGAACGACTTGAAAGCAAACCCACTCTTCAGCGATATCGAGTTCAAAATCGATGAAGTCGAAGAGCATGCGTTCAAGAAAATTTTTGTCCGCCACAAGAAAGAGCTCGTGACGTGGCGCTTTGATGGTGAGTTTGATGTACCGAAACAACACGGTGCATACCTCGAACCAGCAGAATGGAAAGAGATGATGAATCGTGATGATGTCGTCATCCTCGACGTTCGTAACAACTATGAGTACGAACTTGGTCACTTTAAAAACGCGATCAAAATCGATGTAGAGGCTTCACGTTACATGCCAGAATGGCTCGAAGAGAACAAAGACCTCTACGAAGGGAAAACACTGCTCACGTACTGTACTGGTGGCGTCCGTTGCGAGAAATTTACAGCATATATGCGTGACCAAGGTCACGACAACATCTTCCACTTAAAAGGTGGCGTCGCAATGTATGGAAAAGACGAAGCGACGAAAGGTGAAAACTGGGATGGTGAGCTTTACGTCTTTGACGAGCGTATCAACGTCCCTGTTAACTCTGTGAACCCGACTGTTGTTTCACACTGCATGCACTGTGGAACTGAGACGGTTCGTTACGTTAATTGTGCAAACCCGGAGTGCAATGTACAGCATTTCTGTTGTGAAGAGTGTGAACCGAAACAAATGCGTTCATGCTCGAAAGAGTGTCAAGAACACCCACGCAACCGTTATATCATCGACAACATTGCAGAGAAACTTCAGGAAACTGAAGGAGTAGTCGGGTAACAAAAATCGACCAAAAGGTGTCATGGACAAGCCGTCCGTGACACTTTTTTTGACGAAATCTTAACGTCTAGTCTGCCCCGCTTTCGGGTATAGTGAAGTTACTATGTCAGACAGGAAGTGAATAGATGCATGTTTAACGAACCTTTACTCGCTGCGATTCTTGCTTGGTTTATCGCCCAAGCAGCCAAGCTCGTAACCGAACTCATTAAAACAAGGGATTTTGAAATTGAAATCATGTTCGCTTCAGGCGGCATGCCGAGTTCACACTCGTCTACGGTCGTCGCACTCGCTACGGCAATCGGACGGATGGAAGGCATCGACTCGAGCATGTTTGCCCTCGCTGTCGTCTTCGCCACCATCGTCATGTACGATGCAACCGGCGTCCGTCAAGCAGTCGGTTTTCAGGCCCGACTATTGAACGATTATTTCAAAGGGATCAAACACGAGACTCCACTATTAAATGAACTTGTCGGGCACACGCCGTTCCAAGTCATCGTCGGGGCGTTACTCGGTCTCGTTGTCGGATTGTTTTTCCCGATGTAATCCACTAAAGGTATGTCATTTCTCACACTCTCGATTCTTTTTGTGAAGTTTCACAAAGAAGAAGTTATACTCAGAGAGAGGAGGAATCGACATGCCTTTTTTGCAGAAATCTTATGAGTCTCTCGATACACTCGCCGAAGCAATCGGTCAAGCGATTCGAGCACCCATCACGATTGAAAATCGCCACCACCAGTTGCTGGCGTATAGCACCCATCCTGATTCGACCGACCCGGCCAGGATCGCCACGATCATCGGTCGTCGTGTTCCGGAAGCCGTCATTGAAGACTTATGGGAAAGTGGAATTTTACGAGAAGTCATCGACCAAGATGAGCCTGTCGTCATTCCGGCACGGCTCGCTGTCGGGCTCGGCGAACGTGCTGCCATCGTGATCAAGCAACATGACGAAGTACTCGGTTATATTTGGAGCTTGGCTCGAACGAACCCGTTCACCACTCAAGAATTAGCCATCTTGCAGGAAGGAGCGACCATTGCCAAGAAGTTGCTCATGACAATCGCGATGCACGAACGACGCATTAGCGCAGAGCTCGAGCGTTTCTTGTTAGATGTACTCGCTTCCCCGACACTTTCCGATGCCAATCGCGAACGATTGAACGAACTCGCGCCCATCGCCGTCGCCAGTCGATTGACGATTATTGAATGCGCTCAACCGATCACCCCGCAACTCGCTGAACGTCTGCATTATGTGCTCGCGACTCAAGAAGCGATCGAAGTGGTCTTACATGCCATCGATGGACAGCAATTACTCGTCTGGCATTATATGAAATCCGAACTTTCCGATGAAGAAGTGGAATTGCTCGCTTGGGCGGAACGGTTCGAGCAGTTGCTTCAAGACAAGTTCACTGAATCTGAGCCACGACTCGGAATCAGTCGGCGTTTTTTCGAAAGTGACATGCTGTACGCCGCAGCGGAAGAGGCACGTCGTGTCACAACACTTCGTCGTAAGTTCCCTCTTGAGCTCGCGACTTCTCGCGCCTTCGAACAGATCGGGATTTATCAACTCGTCCCGGAACTAGCACGTCGCATCGGACTTCGACTGGAAACCCATCCGACCGTCGAGCGGTTGCAACAATATGACTCATCCCATCAGACCGAACTCGTGAAGACGCTCGAATGGTATTTTTATTTCGATGGGAATGTAAAGCGGGTCGCCGCCCACCTTCATATCCATCCGAATACCGTCTTGTATCGGATTCGACGTATCGAAGAGTTGACGAATATCACGCAAGTTTCCTTACCCGAACGGTCCATGATTTATTTGGCGATTAAAGCCGGTCAATATCGATTAGAAGACTAGACGTTCGCTTTGTGTTTTTTCACAAAGTGAGCGTCTTCGTTTTTAGAATCCATGATAAAGACAGCGTTTTCGAATGGGTCTATACTAGGGGTGTGAACAATTTGTGTCAACGGAATGAAAGGGGAATGTTCCATGAAAATCGGGGTATTAAAAGAGATTAAAAACAATGAAAATCGGGTGGCTTTGACACCGATGGGTGCATTTATGTTAACGGAACTTGGTCATGACGTCTTCGTCGAAACAAATGCCGGTCTCGGCAGTGGTTTCACAAATATGGAATATATCGATGCCGGTGCAACAATCGTCGAAACGGCGAAAGAAGTATGGGAAGGCGTCGAACTTGCGCTCAAAGTGAAAGAGCCGCAGCCGTCTGAATATCAATACTTCCGTCCTGATCTGACGCTCTTCACGTATTTGCACTTAGCGGCAGAACCAGAATTAACGAAAGCACTCGTCGAATCAGGCATCACTGCTATCGCGTATGAGACGGTCGAAGTCGATCGGACGTTACCGCTTCTCACACCGATGAGTGAAGTCGCAGGTCGTATGGCCGCTCAAATCGGGGCACAAATTCTCGAAAAACCGCACGGTGGAAAAGGAATCCTCATGTCAGGTCTTCCGGGCGTACCTCGTGCGAACGTCACGGTCATCGGGGGCGGTGTCGTCGGAACGAACGCAGCGCGTATCGCCATCGGTCTCGGGGCAAGCGTTACTTTGATGGACATCAGCCCAGCTCGTCTTCGTCAAATCGACGACTTGTTCGGAAACACAATCAACACATTAATCTCGAACAAATACAATATCGCCAAACAAGTAGCTGAGAGTGATCTCGTCATCGGTGCTGTTTTGATTCCTGGAGCAAAAGCACCGAAACTTGTCACAGAAGAAATGGTACAACGCATGTCCCCAGGATCGGTGATTGTCGATGTTGCCATTGACCAAGGTGGAATTTGTGAAACGATTGATCATATCACAACGCATGATGCGCCAACGTATGAACGTTACGGTGTGCAACATTACGCCGTCGCTAACATGCCAGGTGCCGTGCCACGCACATCGACAATGGGGCTTACGAACGCAACGATGCCATACATTATCGAATGTGCACAAAAAGGCGTATTCCCAGCACTCCTCGGAAACGATGCCCTTCTCAAAGGCTTAAACGTCATCAACGGGACGGTCACATACGAAGCGGTCGCTCGCGATTTAGAGTATCCGTTCGTCCCTGCCTATGAGGCAGTTGCAAAACAAACACAAGCGTAATCGAAAGACGACGAGATGCCCGTTCTCGTCGTCTTTTTCGTACAAAAAATAAGGGACTGAACATAATCGCTCAGTCCCTTCTTCTCATTATGCGTTTTCGACAGCGATATCTTCCCCGATGATTTTCACTTCCGGTTCTAATTCCACTTCGAACTTCTCTTTAACGGTCGCTTGCACGTGACGGATCAACGAAATATATTCCGTCGCAGTCGCCTCCGCAATGTTGACGATGAACCCTGCGTGCTTGAGCGATACTTCCGCCCCTCCGATTCGTTTGCCCTGAAGACCAGAGTCTTGAATCAACTTGCCGGCAAAGTAGCCTGGCGGACGTTTGAAGACACTTCCGCACGAAGGATATTCGAGCGGTTGCTTCGACTCACGTTTATACGTCAAATCGTCCATGACTTCTTTGATCAATTCGTAGTTTTTCGGTTTGAGCTCGAACGTTGCTTCTAACACGATGAACCCTTCTTTTGATACACGGCTCGTACGATAGTCGAGTTCTAATTCGTCTTTTGACAAATGAAGCACTTGTCCGTCCGACGTCAATACTGTCGCAGACGTGATGACGTCTTTCGTTTCTCCACCATATGCACCCGCGTTCATATAGACGGCGCCACCGACCGTTCCAGGGATACCACAGGCGAACTCAAGACCGGATAAACCTTCCGCAAGCGCTTGACGTGAGACATCGATAATCGCTGCCCCAGCCTGTGCCACGATTTGGTTCCCTTCGCGACGAATCGTATTTAGTTCATTCAAGTTTAAAACGACTCCGCGAATTCCCCCGTCGCGGACAATCAAGTTTGAACCGAACCCGAGAATCATGAACGGCATTGCTTCCTGATGGGCTAGTTCTAAGACGGCTTGGACTTCTTCGTACGTGTGTGGGGCTACGAAGTAATCTGCTTTCCCGCCTAGTTTTGTATACGTGTGTGCCGACAGCGGCTCGTCTTGGAGGACGCGCTCGGCCGGAATAATACTCTGGAGTTGCTGTAAAAAGCTCATGCGTTCACTCAATCCTTTACGTTCTATTTAAGTGTCTCGATCACATCTTCTTCGTACCGAGCACGTCACTGAATGGTTTCAGTACGAAACACAGTATACAAATGATTGTCGGACGTGACAAGCAACGTTTTTCTTACAATGTCATGATTAGTTTATAACAATAGCGATGTCGCTACAGCCACTACAATCGGAATTGTAAAGTTATCCCAATCTCGGTATGAAATCGCTTCAGTTAGTGTGGCGATGATGGAAATGATAAATCCATATGTTACCACTTGCCACATGACGACATCATTCCACAAAAACAATAAAAATAAGACCCCATACGAGCTTAAGAACATGGCGACGCTCCCTTGGAAGGAACGCTTTTGACCGTACAAATCATAGATGACTGTCCCATACTTCCGTCCAATCAATGCAGCCATTCCATCCCCCCAGGCGAGGACGAGTGATCCCGCTAAAAATGCAATCGGTTCCGACTCAAAGAAGAAGTATAAAATGATGAGTAAAGCGATTGGATAATAGACCGTTCCGAAAGACTTCCGTTCCGTCTGATGTACCGGTGATGGGCTTTTATATAACAAGGCCGCGTTCGCGAAGGTGAAGAAGATGAGCGGGACTGCCGCGACGTACCAAGAATCCATTAACCAGACCGCTAGTAGCGACCAATGTCCGACTGCGATATGTACACTTTTTCGAATCGTTTCGTCTGTCCACCCAAGACGCTTTCCAACTTGTTCGAGACCGACGAGAAATACAAGGACAATCACGATGGAAAGAATCGAACTAATCCATTCATTCATTGCTTGACCACCTCTATGTATAGGATGTGTATAATACCGTCATTATACCTTAATCAGTGCCCATCCTAGCTTACTTTTCAAACATTTGGTAGAATGAGGTCAAATGACTGTATAGCCAACGTACGATGTTGGTGATAGAAAGGGTGGCCGTATGCGCGACGCAACTTCAATTCAAACTTTGGCAGATTGCCTTCACTTCATGCAGGTCGGAGAAATCGAGCGAGCCATCGCCCTCTTCCCTGAAGACGTGCGTGAACATTTTCCAAAAGAGCTTCGAAAAATCCACTTGTTTCATATTGAAAAGAACGGCTTGTCCATCAATCAAATCGTTGCCCTTGCGAACGCATTGACCGGAGAACATCTCTCGGCGACAACGATTCAAAACTGGACGAAGCGTGAAGTCCGTAAAATCATCGGTGTCCCACGAATCGGTAAAAAGTATTCCTTGCATCAAGCAGCCATCATCTACCTTCTTGATGACTTGAAACACCTTTTCTCACTTGAAGAGACAAGTTCCTTATTGGCACTTATCTTCAACAACCCTGACCGGGACGAAGACGACTTCATCACTCCGATTGATTTTTATCGATTATACGCAGAGTATGCGAAGTCGACGAGCCCAATCGACCTGCTCGATACGCGTGCCAAGCGTTCTCTCGAAAAAACGAAATACACACATCCGAATATCATTCATGTCCTAAAGCTCTGTTTGTACGCACACCGTGTGACGACACTCGAGCTCGAGGCCAAGCAGTATTTGAACCGTTTCATTTGATGGAACGGTTTTTTTTGCATCAAAAAACACCGGTCAAGGACCGGTGCTCGTCATCGTTATGAGACAGATGCTGCGAGCGGCATCCGCGATTTAACCGTTAACGTTTTTAAGACAGAAAGGAGTTCGAACATCGATAGCTGATCTGCTTCTTTCGTTAAGCAGAACGTGTCGTTCTCTTGTTTCCGTAGCTCCGCGACAAGTTTCCCTGCTTTGTCACGGACGCTGAACTTATGACGTTCCACATCGTATTGAATCGTGAAGAGTCCGCGTTCATAGACGTTGTACTCACACTTTTTCCCGAATAACGAGAACTTGTCTTTCAATTGACCAATCGCCTGTCCGTCATGGTTCATCACGACCCATTTTTGGCAGTTCGGGATATACTTCCCGTGAGCGATCTGTCGTCCAGACAAATTGTGCACTTGGACACTGCCTTCCGCGTCGCGGTGAACAGATCCGATCGCATCATTTGTCTCATCATAAATGGTCGCCTCGCCTTGCGTAAAGACGCAACCTTTTACATAAATTAATTTGCGCACCGCTTTTTCCTCCTAGCACGTTCCAACCGTGATTGTTTGTATGTGTACGGTCGGGCATTTCTTGAAACCCCAATCGTTTCTCTGTGTAGTTTTTATCTCGTTTCAACTACTACATATTTCATATGACGAAGATGATTATTGCATCGATTAAAGAAAAAGACAAGCCCTTTTTTTCGACATCATTTTGGATTCTGTCGAACTTGTGAACATGCCTATTCTTATCGCTTATATCCCGCTTCTTTTAAGAGTTCTTCAAGCTCCATTCTTGCAATCAGACGAACTTGATTTGGCGCCGCCAATTCATACGCACTGTCCGTAAATGTCGAGTTCGTCACGACCCATCCTTCGTGTGCCTGATAGTACGGAACGGCAGCCGCAATTTGTTGAACCGCTTCAAGACCGACTACCTTTTCATACCGTTTCGCTTGTACCGCAATCGACCATCCATCGGGTGTCTCGAGCAACAAGTCTGCCCCGAAGTCACGCGAGGCTGGTGTCACGGTAACCGTGTATCCGAGCGCAGTGAACACATTCTCTAAGAACAGTTCGAATTCTCGGCCATCCATCCGATCGATTCGGTCAATCGTCGACAGTCGGGCTCTCCAGACGAACCACACGATTCCGAACACGATTAGTAAGATACTGCTCCAAAGTGGTGCTCCGAACCACCATAGACCAATAGCACCGACCATACTAATAAGTAATCCAATCATCCCCATCGTTCCTTTCCACGTCCTCTCTCCCACTTTACCGTTTCGAGGGCAGGAAATGAAAGGGGGATCTGTCGAATGTTATAGAAGATATGCTCGTCTGACACCACGAAGGAGGGATGATCGTTCATGGAGAATCGCACCAATCTCCACAGTGAGTTATTACATGCATTACCTTACGGGGTTGCTTTAATAGAAAAAGACGGAACAATCGTTCAGGCAAACCGGCCGTTCCTAGAAAAGTTTCCAGAGAATCTACAGACTCGTACGAACCTCTTTCATATGGTCAACCAGTCTCCGATGACGATGGAATTATCTCGCCGAATGGAGCAAGGACTTCCATGGATGTATGAACTGCCGATGATGCGCGTGCATGCCATCCCTTGGGAAAAGCACTACATTCTTTCCATCGAACCACTCCCTCTCGATACACGCGTGACGATTCAACACAATGCGTTTGAAGCAATGATGAACACCGAGCTCGACATGGCGATGATCATGACGGATGCCAATATGTTGATCACTCGATTTAACCAGGGAGCGACGGAACTATTCGGCTACGCCCCTCATGAAGTGTTATATGAGATGACCCCGTTCGCTTTGTTCGAGTCAAGGGAGCTGAGCGAAAAGCGTTCTGCCTATCAAGATGAGACAGAACGGTTGCTTTCGTTCGAACAAATGTTACGCCTCGCGCTCGACAAAGGAGACCGTGAGTGGAAATTTCAATGTAAAGACCGGACACATTTTATCGGAAAACTCTTTATGCACCCGGTATATGAACAAGAGCAACTCATCGGATTCTTTTTCTTCGTATTTGATGTGAGTCCTGAGATTGAACTAAAACGAGAACTCCGTTATAAGGAACAACGCTATCGGATGTTTGCCGAATCTGTCATCGAGGCTGTCCTATTCCACGAAGACGGGATGATTCTTGATGCGAACAAAGCAGCGGAATCCATCTTCAAAATTCCAGCTGAGCAAATGGTCGGTCGGCAAACGGTTGAATTTATTGCCGAAGGATATCGGGCAGATGTGTTGCGACGAATCCGCAACCATATCCAAACACCATATGAAGTGATTGGACGACGAGCGGACGGCACGTTTCTAGAGATGGAGGTCTACCCGAAAGAAGTGACGTATCTAGGCCAAACATTACGAGTCGCCGTCATGCGTGACATTAGCGATCGTAAAAAAATAGAACGCATGCTCGAACGAGAGAAAAATGCGATTGCCCGCCAACGAGACATCATTCAATCGATTTTACAGGCGTCAAACGAAGCATTCGTCTTGACCGAGTCGAACGGGAGCGTCTTGTTCATGAACGTCCATGCGCGACGCCTCATGGACTTACCCGGGATCGCCCCGAATAAAATACAAGAGCGGATCCCCCTTCTCTCCACGTTTCGTCCACGTGACCGAAGCGAGATGCTACGTAAGATGGATCAACTGTTAGACGGAACGGCTCGGGAAGTGTCCATGCGTTTCTCCATCCCACAACCGAACGACCGAGATGAGGAATATTACGAGATGTACGGCACGACGATGGATACGAAACGACAAATCGGAATGGACAGCGGTTTCTTATTCGTATTCCGTAACCGAACGGAAGAAGAGCGGATGGACCAGATTAAAAACGAACTAGTGAGCACGGTCTCGCATGAACTACGGACACCTCTTTCTTCATTATCTGGCTACATCGAGTTGATGCTCGCTCGCGATTTGACGCCTGATAAGCGAGAACGTTTCTTGAAGACGATGTCACGAGAAGCGTCACGGTTAACGGCGTTACTCAATGACTTCTTAGACATTCAACGCATGGAGGGTGGTCATCAGGAATACAAGCAAGATCAGTTCTCATTGAATGAACTCGTCTTAGAGGTGGTTGAACGCTTCCGTGAAACGAATGACCATGCCATTCATTTTGATAACGCTGATGAAGATCTACGCTTGATTGCTGACCGGGACCGCATTGAACAAGTACTCGTAAACTTAATTTCGAATGCAATCAAGTATTCGCCGAACGAACAAGAAATTGAAGTACGGGTCCGGCACGACCACAATCAGGCCCACGTCTCTATTCGTGACTTCGGAATCGGTATTCCTGAACACGCCTTCGAGAAACTTTTTACAAAGTTTTATCGAGTCGATAACTCCGATACACGTAAAATTGGTGGGACCGGTCTTGGCTTGTCCATCTGTAAAGAAATCATCGAATCCCATGGCGGCAGCATCGAAGTGGAATCGACTGTCGGAAAAGGATCGACGTTTACATTCACACTAGACTTAGCGGAGGAACTATCATGAACGATTATGCCTTTACCGGATTCCCTGGATTTTTAGCTGGAAAGTTAATCGAACATCTTGCGTCGTTGCCTCATCAAATCGGAACTATCTATGCGCTTCATCTCCCTAACCAACAGCTTGAAGCGGAAGAACTACGAGACACGTTGCTGTCTACGACATCCCTCGAGCCTCGCCAGCTCGTCTTAGTGGAGGCGGACATCACGTTACCGGAAGTGATTCTCGATCCGATTATGCGCTCTGTCATCGAGCGTGACGTGCATTACGTCTTTCATCTAGCTGCGGCCTATGACTTGAGCATTCCGTATGACACGGGGTATCGAATCAATATCCTCGGTACGAAACACGTCACGGCGTTCGCCAAACGGTCGAAACAGTTAAAGCGGTACGTCTATTTCAGTACGGCCTATATTGCCGGTCGCAGGCAAGGGACCGTCTATGAGAACGAACTCTGGCATCGGGCTCGATTTAAAAATCATTATGAAGCGACTAAATATGAAGCGGAAGCACTCGTCTCCCGCGAGATGAGAGCGATGCCAATCACTATCATTCGTCCTGGTATTGTGATTGGACATAGTCGAACAGGTGAAACGAAGAAGTTTGACGGTGTCTATTTTGTATTGAAATTGATGGCGCAACTTCAACAGATGCGACCGCTCCCTTATATCGGGCGTGCGAACGTCGAAGTGAATTTAGTTCCTTATGATTATGTCGTGGAAGCGACCGCCTTCCTAGCACACTCGCCAGTCGGGTCGAAACGGACGTTTCATTTGACGGATCCTTTCCCGCATGGTGCGCGTGAAGTGTATCGCATGCTACATGAGACGATGTTCCACCGTCCTCCTCGCGGCACGGTTCCCCATGCTGTTGCAGATGTCGCATTCACGACTTGGAAAAACGCCGCACAACTGGATGTTCCGCACGAACTGCTAGACTATTTCAAACATCCTGTCCATTTCGATACGACGCAAACGATTCGTGCGCTCGATGGGACTGGAATCGTCTGTCCGGATCTTCAAGATTACCTACCGGAGGTCGTCCAATATTTCATGACACACGAAAAGCCCTGAATGCGTTCAGGGCTTTTTGGATTAACCAATCAAAATCTTCTCTTTCGGATAGCGAATCTTCCGGTCGGCTTGTCGTGCGACCGTGAAGAGAATCGTCAACGATCCGACACGTCCAAGGAGCATCATGAACATGATGAACCCTTTACCGGCAGCATTCAAATCAGCAGTAATGCCCAATGATAACCCGACCGTCCCGAACGCCGACACCGTCTCAAACAAAATGGCGCTTGCTGGAATATGACCGTTCGTCAAAATGACGAGTGTCGTGATAATCAAGATGAAGAAGAAGCTCGAGATGGCGACAACGTATGCCTTTTTGATTTGAAACGCATCAATCGTCCGCTCCATAATGACCGTTTCTTTCTTACCTGCAATGAACGCCCACATGTCCGCGAAGATGACCGCTAGCGTCGTCACTTTAATCCCTGACCCTGTCGAAGCTGCACCGGCCCCGATATACATCAAAATTAAAATCAAGCCGATTGAGGCAGGTGCCATCGTTGCGATATCAATCGTATTAAAACCGGCCGTACGTGTCGTCACGGCTTGGAAAAACGTCACGTGTAGCGCCTCACCGATGGACCGCCCATAGAGAGAGCCTTCATTTGATACCCACTCAAACATCATGAGCACGAACCATGCTACCCCATTGATGACCAAAAGGGACAGAATCATGATTTTCGAATGAAGGGCGAGACGTTTCCATCCTCTTACTTCTGTCGCATCGGCAATCGTCGTGAACCCGAGACCCCCAATCATGATCATGAGGGCAATCGTCATGACAATCGCCGTGTTTTGTTCAAATGACATCAGACTGTCCGGAAATAACGCGAAGCCCGCATTGTTAAAGGCGGAGACTGCATGGAAAAAACCATAGTAGAGTGCCGCACCGAAAGAATAGCTCTCTGTACTATATAGCTCGAATGTCAAAAACAGCATCCCGATAAATTGAACGATGACCGTCGTGAAGACGATATTTCGCACGAGACGAACCGTTCCACCGGGTCCGGCTAAGTTTAGCGATTCTTGCAAGAGAATCCGTTGTTTCAATCCAATTTTCTTCCCTAATACACTGAGGAGCATCAACGCGATTGTCATGAACCCGAGACCCCCGATTTGAATGAGGGCGACAATCACCAATTCTCCGAACAAGTTGAACGACGAACCGATGTCGACTGTCGACAACCCGGTCACGGTACCCGCGGAAGTTGCGATAAATAGACAATCAATCCAAGAGACTGGTTCTTCTTGAGCAAATGGCATATATAAGAGTGTTGCCCCGATAAAAATCGCAAGTAAAAATCCTCCCGCGATAAAACGGGCAGGTTTTTCAAACACGACTCGATAAAATACCTCGATTCGCTTCAAGCGCATTTCACGCGCTGACAGTCTATGTCGCATCACGACATCCCCTTCACTTCTGTTATTCTAAGCCTCATGTTACTCCTCGCCTTTCTAAATGCCAACAAGAAAATGTATCTCTAACGCTTTCCTCAAATTTTTGGTATTATGGGAGATAGACTTTAAGAATGTTGAGGAGGTTGAATGAAACCGTGGACCCTAGTACGGTAGATCATTCGATAGAGGATGTCTCGCGAAGGTTGGAGCGCCAATCACAATGTATGCCCGCTCACCTTTATTTTCAGCTAGAAGAGTTACTCAATTGGTCACTTGAGCAAGAAGTCGTGAATCAATTGTACGCATTGTTAAAAAAATACGACGTATTAACCGATATAGAGCGTGAAGAACGAAACATCAGCATTCAAATGCTGATTGATGAAAACGGCGCTTAATCATCGGGAACGCATGTTGCGGGAGACGAGTAGCGTCTCTCGCTTTTTTTGTCCTGATTTATTTCGGAAAGGTGGAAAACAAAGACATGGATGTCGTCACGTTAGTCGGGCTCATACTCGGGTTCCTCACCCTCGTTGGTGGAATGTTATTAAAAGGAGCGGGTATCGCACCGCTGATCAACCCTGCCGCAATCGTTATCATTTTCGTCGGTACAGCTGCTGCGGTCAGTATCGCCGTATCGAAAGAACAGCTTCAAAATGTACCGAAGTTATTTAAAATCTTGTTTAAAAAGCAAGAACTCTCAAGTAAATCTGGATTGCTTACACAATTCGTCGACTTATCGACGCAAGCTCGGAAAGAGGGACTATTATCCCTAGAAACAGCACTTGAACAAGTTGAAGAACCATTTTTACGCCAAGGCATGATGATGGTCATCGATGGTCAACCTTCTGAATACATTGCAGAAGTCATGTCACGTGATATCGAAAACATGGAACAGCGTCATAAGGCGAACGCCGACATCTTCACCCAAGCCGGGACATATGCTCCGACGCTCGGGGTACTCGGAGCCGTAATCGGATTGATTGCTGCCCTGAAAGATTTGTCGGATATTGAAAAACTCGGACACGCCATTTCGGCAGCCTTCGTCGCAACACTATTCGGGATTTTCACCGGGTACGTGCTTTGGTTCCCGTTTGCCAATAAATTAAAGCAGTATTCGAAGAGCGAAGTCGTCATCAAAGAAATGATGATTGAAGGGATTTTATCGATTCAAAGCGGTGAATCTCCAAAAACGTTAGAAGATAAGCTGTCTGTGTATTTGTCTCCAAAGGAGCGAGCTGACTATGAAACGCAAAAAGAAGCATGATCATGAAGAACATATTCCAGAAGGTTGGCTCATTCCTTACGCCGACTTATTGACACTCTTGCTCGCGCTCTTCATCGTATTGTTCGCATCGAGTAACATCGACCAAACGAAGCTCGAGAAAATGTCGCGCTCGTTCAACCAAGTATTCTCTGGGGGCGTCAGTGTCTTCCAAGCTTCGACCGCCTCAAACAGCGACATCAGTCGGACGGATAAAACGAATACGACCGCCAATCCGCGCACGTACGAACTCGCTCAGCTCGATGAGTTAAAAGAAGATGTGAACCAATATATTAAGAAGAATGGGTTAGAGAGCCAAATTAAAGCGACGATTAACTCAAGTGGTCTCGTCTTAACGATTCAAGATCGCGCCCTCTTCAACTTAGGAGAAGCAACACTTGATGCCGATGCTCAAAATGTGGCTCAAAACATCAGTCAAATCTTAGAGAAGGCTGGAAAGCGAGAAATTGTCGTCTCTGGTCATACGGATAACATCCCCATCAACACGACCCGCTTCCCATCGAACTGGGAGCTCAGTTCAGCACGTGCGACGGCATTCATGCGTGGATTATTAACGAATGATGCATTGAACCCGGCTCAGTTTACACTCGCAAGTTACGGGGAATTCAAACCAATCGCCACGAACGATACAGAAGAAGGTCGTTCGAAAAACCGACGCGTCGAAGTGTTGATTAAACCGCTCGTCGACTTATCGGAGGGCGAACCGAAAATGATTGAAACAATCACCTTACCGAACTAAAATCACCCACTCAAACGAGTGGGTGATTTGTGTCATTGCGTCAATTTGAAGTAACGTCTCGCAAGTTCTGTGAGCGGACTTTCAAACAAGCGTTTCCGCCAGTAGAGATCCGTCACTTTCTTCACCGCTTCACTGCGCGATGGATAAGGGTAAATCATGCGTGACAACTTGCCGATCTTATCGCCGCGTTGCATTGCATAGACGACGATTTGCATCCAGTCGCCAGCTGATTCACCAACCGCATGTGCCCCGATAATCTTTCCATTTTTCTTCGTGATGACTTTGACAAAGCCCGCCTCTTGGCGTTCGGCGATGAAACGGTCCACTTCCGACAGTTTCGCTTCATATGTCTCGATGTCATCCCCGTAACGCTCACGCGCTTCTTTCTCCGTCATCCCAACGTGAAATACTTCGGGATCTGTGAACGTGATCCAAGGAAGCTTACTGTAATCTACCTTGTTCCATAGTCCAAACAGTGCGTTCGCAACAACGGCTTTCCCTTCTTCGCCAGCCGCGTGTGTGAACGGTAACGTCTTGATCGTATCGCCAATCGCAAAGATATGCGGCTGTGACGTCCGATACGAAGAGGAGACATCGATGTATCCTTTCGTCACTTGAACGTTTGCACGATCGAGACGAAGCGCGTCGATGCGTGGCACACGCCCTGTCGCCATGAGCAGTTTATCTGCTTCATATTCGACTGTCTCGCCGTCCACCTCTGTCGTGACACGAATGCGACCGTCGACTTCATCGACCCGGTTGACCTTCACGCCGATTTTTAAGCGCATCGCCATCTCGAGTTGAGATTTTAGGTAAGTTGAGACGTCTTCGTCTTCTTTTGGCAAGAACGCATCCTGTGCCTCGAGTACCGTAACTTGCGAGCCGAGTCGAACAAACGATTGTGCTAGCTCGAGGCCGACTGTCCCGGCACCGATGACAATGAGGCTTTCCGGAAGCGTCTCTTCTTCAAAAACCGTCTCGTTCGTTAAGTATGGGACTTGATCCAATCCGTCGATTGGAGGGACTGTCGGTTTTGAGCCGGTTGAGATGACGAATTTTTTCCCAATCAATAAATCGTCCCCGACTTTCAATTCTGTCGGGCTTTGGAAAGAAGCCTCTCCGATGTAAACGTCGACCCCGATCTTTTCAAAACGTTCTGTCCCATCATGGTCTTGGATAATAGCCCGCGCCTTGTCGACTCGTGCTTTCGACATTTGATAATGCTCGCCTCCATTGAATTCTGTTCCGAGAACACGCGCTGCGCGCATCATCGCATTCGCTTCTTTCGAGGCGGCAATCAATGCTTTCGACGGGACACATCCGACGTGCAGACAGTCGCCACCTAAATGTTTGTTCTTTTCAACAAGCGCGACTTTCGCGCCTAAGTTCGCTGCTCCTGCTGCTACCGTCATCCCAGCGGCACCACCGCCGATGACAATCAACTGATAGTCCTTCATCGAATCAACCTCCGATATCGTTCACTCACATCTTCCATCCGCTTCCGATTCACGCCAAAGTCTGAATAGCCGACACGTGACGCAGACCGAAACTCGACTTGTTGAGTGGAATCATCAAATAGAAAATTCACATCATCTTTAAAACGCATCACTTTCGAGGTCACCACATAATGAAGGCCCTCATCTGTTTCTTTGATCAGTTCGGCCCGTGGCAATTGGTTCATTGCCATCTTGATCGCTTCAATTGATTGGCCGCGACTACCCGCATATGGGAGCGGAGACATGCGTAACTCTTCAATCGAGGTTTGCGTCGAGACGGCATTTGGACTTCCTTTTAACGGCTTCAATGACTGATTGGCCATAACAAAAACCTCCCTCATTCTACATACATCTATATATGTAGCCTGAATTCGGGAGGTTTAACCCTATTAATGTAGTTCGCTCGGGTCGAGAGGTAATAAAACCGTCACGGTCGTCCCGTGTCCGACCTCACTCTCGATGACGAGTTTTCCTTCATGTGCCTCAATCAACTCTTTGGAGATGGCGAGTCCGAGACCGCTACTCCCTTCCGTCACATGGGCCTGATAGAACATTTCGGTGATACGCTGCAAATGCTCACGTGAGATACCAGGACCTTCATCGATGATCGAGATGAAGGCGACACGTTCTGATTGAACGAAACGGATGGTCAATGTCCCGCCATCCGGTGAAAAGCGAATCGCATTCTCAAGAATGTTCAGGAACACTTGTTTCAATCGATTCTCATCAAATAGCCCGACTGACTTTTGAGGATAACGTTCGATGAGTGTAATGCCTTTGTCTTCGAGCGACTGCTTTAACTGCAATGTCACTTTTCGCAACAAGGAGACTAAATCGAGTTCCTGACGATACAAGACCAATCGACTCTCTTCAATCTTCGTGTAATCGAGAAGCTGCTCTACAAGACCAATCATACGCTCTGTTTCCGAATGAATGATACTCAGACCAAGCTCCGTTTCTTCAGACAACTTCTCATCGCCACCTCGAATTGTCTCCGTCCATCCTTTAATCGATGTGAGCGGTGTCCGCAATTCATGGGAGACGCTCGAGAGAAACTCATTACGTGTCGACTGGTGCTGCTGTACTTTCGCACCTAAATACGTAAGTGTCCGAGCCAATGCCCCAAGCTCATGTTTCTCATTCGACTCCACAGCGACGTCGAAATCACCTTGAGCCATCTCATCCGCCGTTTCGATGATTTGACGAATCGGACGGACGAAACGATCAGCAATGCGAATGACCGTATAGAGTGCGAGTAACCAGATGAGGACACCAATCATGACGACGGTCATCCAAATCTCACGAATCAGCGTATCTAGGTCTTCGAGCGGGCGTGTAAAACTAATCGCGAACTCTGACGTATCGTTCGTCATAATCGGACTGGTGACCGATAAGTAATGCTCGTCACCGACGTCATAGTCCTGAACGACCGACTCACCTCGTGATAGCTCTTGCAATTGTTCTTGTGAAAAAGATGCCTGCCTCGTCCGTTGACCGGTCGTCTTGACGATTGAACCGCTCTGGTCGACAATCGTCAAATCGGTTCCGGGATATCCGAATGTCCGGACGAGAACGGAAAAGGCACTCGGCGTCTCAAACCCGACTTGGGCTTGAGGATATAAATATGCACTCGTAGTCGCATGACTGAGTAACGCTTCCGACTCATACTCGTAATAGTATCGATATGTCCCGTAAGACAAGACACTGACGAGTAAAAGCAAGACGATCGTCACGACAATCATCATGCGAATGACTAACTGTTGTTTCATGCTTCATGTCTCCGCCATTTATATCCGTGACCCCATAATGTTTCAATATAAATCGGATGACTCGGGTCATCTTCGATTTTTTGACGCAATCGACGAATGTTGACGTCGACGGTCTTGCGGTCACCGAAGTAGTTGACGCCCCATACGGCATCGAGTAGCGCATCACGCGATAAGACAATTTCCTCGTTTTGAACGAGATGACAAATCAAATCATACTCCGTCGGCGTCAAATCGATCGATTGACCATACTTCGTCACTTGCTTCGCCGCAAGATCAATCGCGAACGGTCCTGACTTCAACCGCTTCGAGTCTTTTCGTTTCACTTTTTCCACACGTCGCAGCAACGCTTGAATGCGTGCTACCAATTCGCCTGGACTGAACGGTTTGGCGATATAATCGTCCGCCCCTTTTCCGAGTCCTTCGATTTTATCTTCTTCGAGCGTCCGTGCCGTCAACATGATAATCCCGACGTTTTCATCGATATCTCGAATGGCCGCACATGCCTCGAACCCGTCCATCTCCGGCATCATAACGTCTAATAAGACGACATCGAACGGTTCACGGTCAAATGCGGTGACCGCCTCTCGTCCATTCGTCGCCTCAAACACATCGAAACCGGCTCGTTTTAAATTCACAATAATGAAGCTGCGAATCGCATGCTCGTCCTCAGCTACTAAAATTCGATTCATATTTACACCTCTTCTAGAGTTCACTTCTCTACATTATAGTTACGTTTTTGCGACAAGGTTGTCAATTGACCTTAAAAAGGTTTAGGATGGAGTCATTAGATTCTGAAGGAGGACCCCCTACTACTATGAGTTACAAGATGATTGTATTGGATATGGATGATACGCTCCTCACGAGCGACCATACGATTTCCCCTAAAACAAAAGAAGCACTTCTCGATGCGCAAGAGCGCGGCTATAAAGTCGTGCTTGCAAGTGGCCGACCAACGTTTGCGATGTGGGATGCAGCCCGTGAATTGGAACTTGCGAAGTACGGTAGCTTCATCTTATCGTTCAACGGTGCCTCGGTCATCAATTGCGCGACGAACGAGGAAATTTTCTCGAGCACGCTTCAACCGGACACAGTCGCCCATCTCCATGATATCAGTGAACGGG
The DNA here is from genome assembly GCF_059821525.1 of Exiguobacterium sp. RM11. Taxonomy (NCBI): domain Bacteria; kingdom Bacillati; phylum Bacillota; class Bacilli; order Caryophanales; genus Exiguobacterium; species Exiguobacterium sp. RM11. The sequence goes on from NZ_CM187558.1 coordinate 2,569,304, forward strand.
AAGGAATCGCGATTCATACGTACGTCGGTAACGAAATCGTAACCGATCGCCCGAACCCGTATACGGATATCGAAGGTGAATTGACAGGCATGCCGGTCGTTCATGTCGACGACTTTAAAGAAGCTGTGACCGCACCTGTCGTCAAATGTTTGATGCTTGCCGATGGTGACACGCTTGCTCCAATTGAGACGAAGCTTCAAGAAGAGTTGGCTGGAAAATTGGCCGTCGCTCGTTCAAAACCGTTCTTCCTAGAGTTCACGGAAGCCGGTGTCACAAAAGGGACAAGCCTCGCTTTCCTAGCTGATCAACTCGGCATCGCCCAGAAAGAAGTCATCGCTTGCGGAGATGGAAACAATGACTTGACGATGATTGAATGGGCAGGTCTCGGTGTTGCGATGGGTAACGCCAATACGACAGTCAAAGGGAAAGCGGACTTCATTACGAAGTCAAACAACGAAGACGGAATTGCGCATGTCATCGAGACATATATGGCGGACGTACTCGTCACGCAATAAGCTTCTGGTTGTAGAAAGGGAGGAAGTAAGATGAATAAAGGGTTGAAACGCGCTGGAGTCGGGCTGATTGGAACAGCGGTCGCGGGAGCGGCTTATGTGTTCCTTTCACCTAAACCCGCAACACGTTTAATCAAAACTTCGTTCGCAGGGGGGAACGAAGTGGAGATGAAGGGATTCGAGGAAGTCGTTCAAAAGACGTCTGTCCGAAAAGACATCGACTACTTGTCTTCTTATGACAACGGGACGTTTGATTTGATTCGCTATGAAGGCGACCGAAAACCTGTCCCAACAATCTTTTGGGTGCATGGTGGTTCGTTCGTCGGTGGTGATAAATCTGACGTCTTAAAATACGCCACCTCGATTGCGAGTAACGGCTACAACGTCGTCAGTATCAACTACGCGCTTGCGCCAGATGTAACGTATCCGACACCACTTCAGCAAATGGAAGAAGCGTATACATTCATCGCTGAAAACAACGATCGATTCCGTCTTGATTTGGACCGCGTCTTTTTCGCGGGTGATTCGAACGGTGGACAGCTCGTTGCACAGTTTGTCGGGATTCAGTTGAATGACGACTACTCGCCTTCAGCCGAAGTCAGACAAATTGTACCGAAATCGTCTATCCTTGGAACCATCTTATTGTCTGCACCATTCGACTTGAAACGTTCATGGCTCGAATCATCGAAATCTGTGAACCGCTTCTTGTTCAAACGCATCGGTTGGGCTTATTTCGGCACATACAACTGGGAAACACTCCCGGTCGTCGCTGAAGCTTCGCCGCTCGTCAACGTACCTGCCACATTCGTTCCGACGTTTATCGCTGACGGAAACGACTATTCGTTTGAAGATCAGGCGAAAGAATTTGCAACAATTCTCTCAGGTCGAACGGATGTGACGACTGTATTTTATGACCGGAACGAACACGAACTCGGTCATAACTATTACTTCGAAATGGACCGCCCGGCGGCAAATTCGACGTATCGCCGTCTGATCACGTTCTTACGTGAAACGACGAATCAATCCGTATAAAAATAAGCGACGTTCTCTGTTCAGAGAGCGTCGCTTATTTTCGTTAGCGTAACAGTTCGAACGCGCGTCCAATCAATTCATTTCGAGAAGGAGATGTATGACGAAGTGCTTCAAGTCGGTCAATCAAGGCCTGCTTCAATTCCTCGTCTTCTACTAACTCCAGACATTCAATGTGTAACAACCACGCATCCGGGTGCTCGGATAAAATGTCTGGAACGAGACCATCAATCGATTCCCCGCGTTCACGCATGAGGTGAATGCGATTGAACATCGGGTCATCTTTCGTCCATACACGTTCATCCCGTTCGATGATCACCGGTTTTTCAATGATCGTCAATTCTTCCACCGTCGTCCCAGGGAAGACCGATGGAAGTGAATCGACGCGTACTTCGAGTGAATCGAGTGAGATCGTCCGTCCTTCTAGTTGAACGGTCACCCCTTCGAGCATGTCCGATGCACATGCTTGACGAAGGGTCATTCCGTCCTCGAGGAGATCATCGCGGTCTAGCGCCGATTCCGTGTCATGGACAATGAGAAGTCCGTGACGTTCTCGTTTCGTCAACTGACCATTTTTTACGACTGTGCACTCATCCCATTGGATGAGCGTATGTTCCTTCGATTCTGTCATGTGGCGAACGATGCCGACACGTTCTGAACCGTCCTCGAGTCGAATCGTCGATTGACTTCCCGACGCCAATGCTTTTGTGACCGATTCAACCCCACCTTTTCGAATGGCCATTCTCCCCTCTAATTCATCTAAAACGGAAGAAAGCGTCTCAAAGTCTGGAATGACGAATAGTTCTTTTTGCATATTCGTCACGTCTTGCTTCGTCTGTAGCGCATGCTCCAAATCAAATGGATGTTTGACGACCGCATCGGTCAGACAGTGACGGCTTTCACCGACAGATGACAAGAGGCCCGCCCCGTAAATCATCGGATTCTCAAGGTCACCAATCAATCCAAATTCAACTGTCCACCAAAAGATACGTGCGACTTGTTGTGCCTCTGAAAAACCGGTCACTTGTGCTTTCGCTTCGTGTACCGCTCGTTCTGCCGCCTCGATGTCTTGCTCGGTTGAGTTGGCGTTCTCTTTCACGATTGTCAAGCGTTTCAACGCCGCGAACGAAGCATGCTCTTCTCGGTTCATGAACGCTTTTGCTCCTAGTTGTCCGAAACGTTTGACGATTGCAGAGAATGTCGGGTCCATCAGCATCGGCGCGTGACCTGCCGCCTCATGAATGATATCAGGTGCTGGACTGTATAAGATATTCTCGACTTTTCGAATGTCCGTCGCGACCGGCAACATTCCGTTTCCTTGGAAATCAAAGAAAGCAACGCCTGGGATGAGTCCATCCACTGCGACAGTCGACCATCCCGCTGCCCGCATCTCATCCGTCATCTGTTCGACGTTCGGTAATCGGTCTGGTCCCATTCCCGTCCGTTTTAAACCTTCGATGTAAAACGGGTGCGCTTTTCCTTCTAACGTATGCAGATTCAAGCTTAAAACGAAGCGCCAGACGGCATGATCCGTTGGTGTGTATTCATTGTAAAACTGCGGTGAAATATGTGGGGCAAGATGTGCTGGAATCGATTGTGTCAACATGTGAAGTCCTCCTTTAAAGTCAAAAAAAATCCCTATCGATTCAATCGATAGGGACGACAAAGCCGCGGTACCACCCTGGTTGCTAGAGATTATCTAGCCGCTTATTCCGATAACGGGGGACCGCTCAATCATGAGAGCTCGGGAACTGTAATTCGATTCATCTTTTGGGCGTGTTCGCAGCACCACACGCTCTCTGGGCCAGGGAAGATGTCTCTACTTCGGTTCCTTCTTCGCTTCTACTACGTATTCATTTCTCTATCTTTTATACAGTTATGCTGTTATGCATATATGCTTTTAAGCACTAAAGTGACGTCTTGTTAGTTACTGTACCAAAGGTTTTTCAACGCGTCAACAAAAAACAGTCTACGAATTTTCGTAGACTGTCAAAGACACCAATCGATCGGGGACTGTCCCCACTTGTTTAAAGCGTCATTCACTTGAGAAAACGGCTTTGATCCAAAGAATCCACGATGGGATGATAGTGGGCTCGGATGAACGGACGTGAGCACTTTATGCTGCTCTCCGATCCATTTCATTTTCTTCTTCGCGTCATTCCCCCACAGGATGAATACGATAGGCTCTTCACGACTCCCTAGTCGCTCGATCACCGAGTCGGTGAACTGTTCCCATCCCTTTCCGCGGTGTGAACCTGCTTTCCCCGCTTCGACCGTCAGCGCTGTGTTCAAAAGGAGGACTCCTTGTTTCGCCCACTTTTCTAAATTCCCACTCTCCGGAATGTCACACCCGATGTCGTCTTTTAGTTCTTGAAAGATATTTCGTAACGACGGTGGGAAACGCACCCCATCCTGTACCGAAAAACTGAGACCATGCGCTTGGTTTGGTCCGTGATAGGGGTCTTGCCCTAAAATCACGCATTTCACGTCACTGAATTTGGTATAGATAAAAGCGTTCCAAATGTCTTCACGGTTTGGATAAACGATCGTCTCCTCATACGCTTGATCAACGAATTGCTTCAACTGTTGGAAATAAGGTTGACTCATCTCGTCTTGGATGATGTCTGTCCAATCTCCAAGTAATCGACTCGATAACTGCTCTCCCATTGCATACTCCCCTTTCCCTTTGTATGATACCCAAAATGCGAGCATACAAAAAGACGAGCCAGCCGACTCGTCTTTCGCATTATACCGTTACTGCGCCTGCAACTTCCTTCGCAAGTGCTTCTGCTTTCGCTTTCGCGTCCGCAACGATTTCTTCGATTTTGTCCGGGTATTGGTTCATCCCTTCAACTGCTACCGTCGTTACTTCAGACACACCGACGAACGCGAGCGCTTGGCGGAGGTATGCGTCTGCAAAGTTAAGGTCAGTTCCTGTGTAGATACCACCTGTTCCTTGGATGTGGATCGCTTGTTTGTTTTCAAGCAATCCGACAGGACCTTGCTCCGTGTAACGGAACGTTTTACCCGCCATGAGGACGCTGTCGAGGAACATTTTCATGCGTGCTGGGAAGAAGAAGTTCCACATTGGCGTTGCGAATACATAAAGGTCCGCTTCCATGAACTTCTCGAGCATGCCGCTCATTGTGCCTACTTTTTTCGCTTCCACGTCAGTGAGTGCTTCGCCTGATGCGAATTTGCCCCATGCGCTGAGCACGTCTCCATCGATTTCTTGTACATCGACATCGTAGAGTTCGATTGCTTCTACTTCGATTGATGCGTTTTCAGCCTTGAGTGTTGATACGAATGTTTCTGCAACTTGTTTGCTGTATGAAAGTTCAGTTGGTTTCGGGTTAGCCGATACATATAATACTTTAGTCATCGTGTAATCCTCCATTTGGGTAATCTCTAATTTTTTTCAATAACAGTTAGAACTATATCATCTGTATATCTCATCGTCAATTATTTTAACTTCAAGATATTAATGAAAAAAGCAACGGGCTTTATTTGCCCGCTGCGTTATAACCGACTCGTTTCAATAACGAAATCAATTGTTCCGTCTCTTCATCGCTTAACGGTCCGTATATATCTTTAAAGATTTCGATGTGCTGTGGATAGACGACATCCATGAGCGCCTTCCCATCCTCTGTTAACGAGGCGTATGTGACGCGACGGTCGGACGGACAGGCGATTCGTTCAATCAGCCCACGCTTTTCCAACTTGTCGATCACGTATGTCACGCTACCACTTGTAATCAAAATCTGGTCCCCGATTTGTTGTAACGGGGTATCTCCTCGTTTATACAAAACGGATAAAACACCGAACTCTGTTGAATTTAACTGGTGGCGTCGTAAATCTTCTTTCACACGATCGCTGATGGCATCCATCGTTCGTGCGAGAACGACCCATGCCTTCAATTCAAGGGATTCAATCATGTCGGTTTCACCTCAATTCGTTCATCATATATCACTAGTATAGCAGGACTTATGCAGTATAAGCCGGGAAAAATACTTCGTCAAGGAACTTCTTCATTGTCGCGTATGTCGGAAACGTTTAGAATGGTAGTATTGTGATTTTAAGAAAGGGTGGACCGTATGCGTGAGTATTACGAAATTTCATTGACGATTAAACGGGAGTTTTTGCATGCTGTCATCGATTTGTTGAATCGGGAAGGCATCGCACCGGACTATGCGCTCGAAAAGGAAGGCGCGGTCTTTTTATTGTTCAATCATTTACCTTGGCCAAACGTGACCCGTGAACCGCACGCCGTGGAACGTTTCTTGTTGACGTTGAAGCGATCGGATTATTTATTCGTCAAAACGAAACGTAAATCACCGGTCCCCGACCATGAACCGGTCGCCTGCATGGGCGCCCTCGTTTCTCCGTTTCATGAACATCTGCGTATCGAACTCGCAGTGGATGAGTCTGAAGCGAGTCATTTAGATATGTCCGCATTCCGTCATTATTAAACGAACGACATGTTCCAATCCCCATGAAGATCAGCCGAAAGTGCTGACGATCATGGGGATTTTTTAGGAGTAATCGATTTCGCAGACGGGAATAAAGGACAGTATTCGAACCGAAAAGGAGATATGTTGGAATGGACACAGTCATGTTAATCGTCAATCCATCCTCAGGAAAAGAATTGGGGGAACAACACGCGACACATGCCGAGGAAGTATTGCGTGAACGATATGGACACGTCGATGTCCGCTTCACCGAGAAAGAACAGGATGCGACGAACTTTGCACGAGAAGCAGCAGAAAAACAATATAAGGCCGTCATTGCGATGGGTGGGGACGGGACGTTGAACGAAGCGGTCACCGGACTTGCGGAAGCGCCTCATCGTCCCGACTTTGGAATCATCCCGCTCGGTACGGTCAATGACCTTGCCCGCGCACTTGGTGTACCAAATGATCCAAAAAAAGCGATTGAAGCTCTTCGTAACGCTGAACCGACACCGATGGATATCGGAAAATATGAGAACGGCTATTTTATGAACGTCATTGCCATTGGTCTCATTGCCGAGGCGGTCGATGAAGTGAGTGTGGAAGAAAAGACAAAGTGGGGGCCGTTCGCCTATCTAATTGAAGGCGTGAAGGCGTTCCGCGAACATAGTCCTTATGCGTTGTCGATTGAAAGTGAGGACGGTCAATTTGATGGCGAAGCTTATCTCGTCGTCATCGCTTTGACGAACTCGGTCGGAGGATTTGAGAATTTCGAACCGGACGCACGACTGAACGATGGTCTGTTGCACGTCTATATTTTTGAAGAACTCGGTCTAAAAGATGCACTTCAATTAACGCCTGCCCTGTTCACCGGAAAATTAAAGGAAACGGACAGTGTCACGTCATTCTGTACGACACGGGTGAGCGTCAACTCGCCTGAATCCCTTCCTGTAAATGCAGACGGTGACACTGGTGGAACGTTGCCATTTACATTTGAAATTTTACCGAGTCATTTGAACGTATTGAAGCCCGTATAAGAGAAGGACTTTTATGAACGAAACCGAATGTTAACAAGCGAGAAAGGAGAATGACCTATCAACATCTCGCTTGTTCCACTTACAACAGCATCCGACGAAATCGTCGAGACATTCAATCGCTGGAATAATGACCCACAAATCGTGCATTTGATTCGTCCGAGTCGGTCTGAAGAAGAATTGACCGCTCATTATGAGATGACGGTCGAAGATTTAGAGGATCGTCTTCTGACACATGATATTTTTCTCATTTATGCAGACGACCATCTCGTCGGTGAAATGAACGTCATGTATGACCCCCCTCATCTGTACCGTCAAGAACCTGGTACGGCGTGGCTCGGGTTTGTCATCGGGGAATCCGTAGGACGCGGTAAAGGCGTGGGCACGGAGTCCCTTCGTTTGCTGGAGGAGAAACTACGGGCGCAGGGGACGCCTCGCATGGAGCTCGGCGTGTTCGCCTTCAATCACGCGGCCCATCGCCTCTATACGAAACTCGGTTATGAAGAAATCGGACGAATCGAGCACTTCACTTACTGGGACGGTCAATTCTGGTCCGACATCCGGATGGAAAAACGACTCAACTAAAAAACCCTTTCACGTGGTGTGAAAGGGCTTTGACTTAGTTGTTCAAGTTCTCGACTTCGACGATTCGGAAGCCTTTTTGTTCAAGCTTGGCAACAACTTTGTTCTTCATGTCTTCTTCGCAATCCGGTGGTAACGTCACGAGTACCCGACGCAACACCTTACTTTTTGCATCAAGCGTCATCAAGCTTGCGATTGACGTATACTTGTTGACGATTTTTGTAATCTTCTCGAGCGCTCCTGCCTGTTCGCTCAAGGCAATCGTCAAGACGTAACTACCTGTGTCACGACTCCATGCCTCTTCGAGCATCCCAAGCATCTTCCCGTGCGGAAGAATACCATAAAACTCATTGCTTTCATCTTTCAATACGGCAATGTATGGCAATTCTTTGATTGAGAAAAATACTTCGAAGAAGCCGTCGGATTCATGAACGTATTTTTGCGTATTTTTGATGAGCGTCATCACATTATCGTCCATGTTTTCCCCGTTCATTCCATGACGATAAATATGCATTTTATAAATGTTACCGCGGAAAAATTTCCCCGTCTCGTCTAAAACAGGCACACAACGATATCCTGTTTCTTCAAGCGTATGAAGCGCTTCCCGCAATGTTGCCTTTTCACTGATTGTGACAACATCTTTCTTCGGGATACATAAGCTATGCACTAACATGCGTTTTCCTCCCAGCCAATAATAAAGTGGTCTACACCCTATTCATTATTATTCCCCAAATATGATGAACATCCTGCATACTTTTTCTGAAAAGTTATGAACACTTCTTGTAATCCTTGCATTTGTCGGAATACGAAAAAGTCGTTATAGTGAAACTATCCAAACAGACAAAGGGGATGGACGATTATGACGATGAAAAAAGCATTGACGATTGCCGGTTCTGATACGAGCGGCGGCGCGGGTATCCAAGCCGACCTCAAAACGATGGAAGAACTCGGTGTGTACGGTATGACAGCTTTGACTGTCATTGTGGCACAAGATCCACATAACGCATGGAACCACGAAGTCTTTCCAATCGACACGACATTGATTGAGAAACAAATCGATACGGTGCTCGCTGGGATCGGAGTCGATGCAGTGAAGACGGGAATGCTCCCGACACCTGAAATCATTGAACTCGCAGCACGTAAGATTAAAGAATACGGAATCGAGAATGCCGTCGTCGACCCGGTCATGGCATGTAAAGGTGCGGATGAGATTCTTGACCCGAACGTTGCGGTCGCGATGCGTCAACATCTCGTACCAGTTGCAAAAATCATCACTCCAAACTTATTCGAGGCGCGTATGCTCGCTGGCCTCGATAAAACACCATCGACGATGGACGAAATCAAAGAAGCGGCTCGCCTGATCCATGAGCTCGGCGCTGAGATCGTCATCGTCAAAGTCGGTGGCAAACTTGGTTTCGATACAGCATTCGACGTCTTGTATGACGGAAACGAATTCCGCCTGCTAGAAAGTGAAAAAATCGAGCCTGCGTTCACACACGGTGGTGGATGCACGTTCTCTTCTGCCATCGCGGCCTCTCTCGCAAACGGTCATACGGTCGAAGAAGCGATTGAAATCGGAAAAGAATTTATCACAGAAGCAGTTCGTCACTCATTCCGCCTCAACCAATACGTCGGACCGACGAACCATACGGGATACCGTAAAAAAGTAGCAACACAATCGTAAACAGATGACCCGGAACGTGACGTTTCGGGTCATCCTTTCCATTGGAGGGACAGACGTGAAAGCGATTCAACCTGATCACATTCAGCAATATTTAGACAATCATGTCGCAACACCACTTTTCGTCCATGTCGAGACGACAAACGGTGCCTATGCGACACATAACGACCCGGACTTCCATAACGCCGGGATGTTTATCCGTAATGCCAAAATCGAATATAGCATCGGTCAAATCAAAGGAAATGGACCTTACCGTGTCGGCTTAAAACTTGATCACGGTTGGCTCTATGTCGAAGGATTGACCGACTACGAAGTGCACGGCGAACAGTTACTACTCGCTGGTCACGATCGTCTCGGTCGACTGGCGTGTGCGCTGCATATCGATATCAAACCGCTCCCGCAAGGAGCATCGGAGGTGGAGAATCAATGAATGGACCATTACTCGTCATTTTCCCACACCCGGACGATGAAGCGTTCAGCTCGGCCGGAACGATCATCCAACATCGTCAAAAAGGACTCCCGGTCACGTATGTCTGCTTAACACTAGGCGAGATGGGACGCAACATGGGTTCCCCGATCTTTACGACGCGTGAGGAGCTCCCTAAAATTCGAAAGCACGAATTAGAAGAAGCTTGTCGGATGATGGGCATCGAAGATCTGCGCATGTGGGGACTTCGTGATAAAACGGTCGAATTTGAGGATGAGACAGAGCTCGCTGGTCGCTTCCGCGCATTGATTGACGAAGTGAAGCCGGAAACGGTTATCTCGTTCTATCCAGGGTATGCCGTTCACCCGGACCATGAAGCGACAGCTCGTGCTGTCGTACGAGCACTTCAAGAGATGGGAGAATCACGCCCTGAGTTTTTAGGTGTTGCATTCGATCGCCGCACAGAAGAAGAACTCGGACAACCTCATGTGATCGTCGATGTGACGGAAGAGAGCGAGCAGAAAAAAGCCTCCCTCTTTGCCCATCGTTCTCAGACGGAAGGTCTACTTCGCGCGATTGACAACGCAGAAAACGCCCACGTCATGGAGTTACTCCAACGTGAGCGCTTCTATCATTATCCGTTCTCATGATTCATAGGCTAGACGTGTCATATAAAGCAATGCCCCAACGGTCCCAAGACCGATTAACGTTCCGAATACTACAACGATTTGTCCCATGTTTTCACCTCTTCTAGACTGTACGAACAATTTCATTCATTGGTTTCAAACACGTGCCATTCGCACGTGTTTTTTTTAGAAATACAGAACATAAATCACGATGGCCAATACGATTCGATAGACCGCAAACGGCATCAATTTCACTTTGTTGATCAATTTCAAAAAGAACTTAATCGAAATAAGCGCGAACAAAAACGCACTGATGAACCCGACGATAAACACCGGCAACGTATCGAGCGTAAAATATGTCCATTTGCTGTAGAGTGACAAGGCGCTCGCGCCGAACATGATCGGTACCGCCATGATGAACGTAAAATCTGCCGCTGCCCGGTGACTCATCCCGAGGAGGACGCCACCAGAAATCGTCGAGCCCGACCGCGAGAATCCTGGCCATAACGAGAAGCATTGAATCAATCCGACACCAAGCGCTTGCTTATACGTGATGTCATCGAGCGTTGCAGTCGTTTGTCGTTTCACACCTGATAGATCTGCGGCAATCATAAAGAAAGCCCCAATGACTAACCCGATCAACACCGTCTTGACCGAGAAGAGGTGTGTATCGATGTAGTCCTCGAACAATATACCGAGGACACCGGCCGGAAGCAGTCCAATCAAAATATGTATCAGATTGAATTGGTGCGTCGCCCCACTCTGCCTGAGTGTGAGTAGCGCCTTCGGATTCAGTAACGCTTTGAATCGGTCTCGAAAGACGACAACAACCGCTAAAATCGAGCCTAATTGAATGACGATTTTAAACGTGTTCGCTACTTCCTGACCTAAAAACTGACTCGAGTTCAACCAAAGCCCGTCCACGAGAATCATGTGACCCGTCGACGAGACCGGAGCAAATTCGGTCAGTCCCTCAACGACCCCTAACAAAAAGCCTACGAATAATTCATACCATTCCACGATGTCTCTCCTGTAACTCTTTAGATTGTTCTCATCATACACTTCTTCTCATCATCTTGCGTCCGTCTTAAGACGTAAAAACAGGCATGGCTTATGGCCCATGCCTGTGAGAATTATCGTGCAGTCGCATGAACGACCCACACAACAAGCCCAATCATTGAATACGCCAAAAATAGCGACGCTGTCGTCCCTATAATAAAGACAACCCCTAATCCGAGAATGCCAAGATGCCACAGCATCGAGACAGATGATTCCGTCGTCGCTCGAATGGATGAAGGAACTTGATGGTGCAAAAGTCCATAATAGAGCGGCTCCATCGCCCCATATAGAAGTGCCAACAATCCCATGACACCAATTCCAATTGGACTCGGAAATAAGCCGATGAAGAGAAACCCGCCACCCATCAACCAACCGAATCGCTTCAACCAACGTTCAGAAGGCGCAACACGCACGATGGTTCCTGCGAATAGTTGTCCAGGTAACTGGATCAAGAGCAACCCACTTGAAATGACACCGAACCAATAAATCGGAACGGACACATCGCGAGCGTACAGTTGCCAAAATTCATCGATGAAGTTAAAAGCGGATACCGCTGCCAAAAAACTGATTGTGACATAACGAAGTTGTCGGTTTGAGCAAATGAATCGGAACCCTTTGAACAAATGCTGCCACGTCAAACGTTCCTCCCGCTCTCGATGAGTCGGTTCCACGAGAAATACACTACATAGTGTCGCCATCATCAAACTCAAAATCGAGATTCCATAGTTCCACTCCAAGGGAAGGTACTGAGCCAACATACTACCACTCAATGCCGCCACCACAGCAGCCACAATCCCAATCGCGTTCAGCTTCCCAAGAACCCGTTCGAATGACGACGCTTCGTGACTTTCCTGTAAGGACTCGTATAGCAGCGCATTCTCTGCCCCACTTCGAATGACCGACCCAACGGCCGAACAGCTGATTGCGACAAAGAAACCCGTGAACGTGAACGAATACAAAATGACGATAAACGACAGCCATTCTAACGTGACACCGATTTGGACAAGTCGACGCCGTGCCGTATGATCCGCCCATACACCAGTCGGTACTTCAAACAGAACGATGATGAGCGCATACACCATCTCTAAATAAACGACTTCCTGAATAGAGATGTCGCGTGACTCCCAGAACAGCCGTTCAATCACGTATGCGGGAATCAAGCCTTCAAACCAACGAATCCATCCTAATCGGACAACGTTTCGACGAACTTAACTAGGTGAACGTGCTCGTTTTCTCATTTGAATCTCCTCCTTACTTGTCTATTCCCGAAAACACCAAAAAACCACGAGATTCCTCTCGTGGTTGACGTGTTATTTCAATAAGTTGAGAATCTCGCGATTGAACGCCGGAATGTCATCCGGCTGACGGCTCGTCACAAGCTGGTTCTGACAGACGACAACTTCTTTATCCGCATATTTTGCACCGGCATACTCCATGTCGACTTTAATCGATTTGTAGCCGGTCGCGTCACGACCTTCTAACGTCTTCGCCGTAATCAACAGCTGTGGTCCGTGACAGATGGCAAAGACAGGTTTTTTCGCGTCCATGAAGGCTTTGGCGAACGAGACGAAACGCTCGTCCTCACGCAACAAGTCAGGTGAGAATCCGCCTGGTAAGAGAAGGGCGTCAAAATCTTCTGGCGATACATCGTCAATCGATTGATCGATGTTCACTTTCGCCTCTCCTTGCTTCCCTTCTACCGTATTACCCGCTTTCTTCTCAATCGTCACGACGTCATGTCCCGCATCCACCAATGCATCACGGGGACCCGTGAATTCTACATCTTCAAACATATCTGTAATGAGCGTTGCTACTTTTGCCATGTTCTAAACACTCCCTCTGTTTGTTTTATGCACATAGGGACTGTTCCACTGGCACGAATCACTTAAACATCATTGCATGCATTCAACGGAACTTCGAGACATACGGATTGTCGCGTTCAAAGAAGCGATATGGGTAGTCACGCGCCTCGCCCGTGTTTGGAATCCCGATGCGTGGACCCGCCTCAATCACCATTCCCGTCTCACCTTCAGCAAGATAGAGCGGGTCTTGTTGGAACGAGTGACCATATAAGTCCATCGTGATCCCGAGTGCTTTCGTCAACTTCCCTGGTCCGTTCGTTTGGTCATATCGTTTCACCCCAGGACGGTTCGAAGCAATCCATTCATGTCCTTGAATCGGTTCGACGGCTCGAATCAACACGGCTTCCGGTGTACCAACCGGACCACTGACCACGTTCAGGAGCGTATGTGTATGCATTTGATAAGTGTATACATGCCCAGGCTGTCCGAACATGACTTCCGTACGTTTCGTTCGACGCCCTCCGAAACTATGTGCCGCCCGGTCGATGGCACCGAGGTAAGCCTCTGTCTCGACAATCTTCGCGATGATGTCACCTTCTGGGTGTCGCCGCACCAAATATTGGCCGAGTAAGGCGCGTGCCAATTCGAGTGTCGGTTGTTCATAAAATGCTAGATCGAGTCGCTTCATCGTTCCACCTCCCTTTCTCCTATTTTCTCAAAAGTCATGTCCTGCACACAAAAAAGATGCCCTGCATGGCAGGACACCTCGATATTACGATGCGATTTTAAGTGATTCACGTTGCTTCCCCAATCGGACGTATCCCAAAATGATGGAGAAGACCGGGCTGAGCCAGAGGAAAAATGCAAATGGTGCGTATTCCAATACAGGCACACCGAGTGTCGCTGCGAAGAACGCTCCGGAGACACCCCACGGAATGAGCGGGTTAATCACAGTCCCGCCATCCTCAAGCGCACGTGACAAGTAGCGTGGATCGATCCCGCGATCGATGAACCCTTGTTTGAACGCCTGTCCTGGCAAGAGAATCGACAAGTACTGTTCCCCTGCGAGCAAGTTGACACCGATCGAGCTGAGGACGACCGATAGAACCGAACTTCCTGGTGACTTCAAGCGCTCGAGCAACGATTCAACGATCGCTTGGAACACACCGAGTTCACGTAACAACCCTCCGAATGCAAGGGCGATCAAGACGAGGCTGACCGACCAAAGCATCGATTCGAGACCACCACGATCGAGTACCGTCGCAATCGTCTCATTCTCGACACCTGACTTGAATCCAGACTGCATGACACCGAGCCAGTTCGAGATGCTCCAGTTGCCTTGAACAAAACCTGCCGTCAACACACCAGCGAACATCCCGATGAGCATCGTCGGCAAAACTGGCATCCGACGGAACGCAAGCACTGCGACGAGCACAGGGGCAATTAACGTGAGCCAAGAAAGGTCGAAACGTCCGCTGAGCGCAGCTTGTGCTTCCGCAATTTGAGTCGTGTCCGCGCTTTGACCACTACGTCCGAGGAATGTGAATAAAATCAGTGTGATGATGAACGCTGGAATCGTCGTCCCCATCATGAAGCGAATATGGTCAAATAATTTTACACCCGCCACTGCTGGCGCAAAGTTTGTCGTATCCGACAACGGGCTCATCTTGTCTCCGAAGAGCGCACCCGACACGATGGCACCTGCAGCGAGAGCTGGCGAGATGCCTAGTGCCGTCCCGATTCCGAACAAGGCGACACCGACCGTTCCGACTGTTGTAAACGCACTTCCTGTGAATGTCGAGACAATCATCGTAATCAATAAGACACTCGGTAAGAACCATTCAGCAGAGATTGTATTTAATCCGATGGAGAGGATCGTCGCGACCGTCCCGGACATTTGCCATACTCCGATGAGCATCCCGATCAATAACAAAATCAACACCGGCATGATGGCTTCACGAATCCCGTTGATCATCGCCGTCTCAATCTGTTTGAAGTCGCGTAAACGATAATACGCGTATCCACCTACTATTACCATTGTGCCAAAAATCGCCATATGTGGCGTCGCTTTGGCCAAAAACATCAGTGCGAGCAAGGTGATCCCGCTCATCAACACGACGAATACAGCTTCTTTTCCTTTCATCTGCATCGACGTCCCCTCCTTTCGTTATATCCTAATTATTTATTATTTCGCCTAACCGCTTAAACGCTTTTATGCACAAAAGCACGTCAGTGATGTTTTTTACTATACTCGCTTCCTTTCTCCCTGTCAAACGTCTTTTTATGATAAATTATATGCTTGAGGGTGACCTCCGGAGTTCGTAACCTCCTCCGACATCAAAACTAGCGAAAAGGAAGTGTGCTTCATGCAACACGAAAAAGCATTGGTCGTCTTCAGTGGTGGCCAAGATTCAACCACTTGCCTATTTTGGGCAAAACAACAATTCTCCCATGTGGAGGCGGTGACATTCGCATATGGTCAACGCCACGATGCGGAAATCGAGGTCGCAAAAGAAATCGCGGCAGAACTCGATGTCCCACACCACATCCTCGACTTGTCCCTACTCGGACAACTCACATCAAATGCGCTCACGAGACACGATCTTGACATCGACAATGCGGACGTCCCAAACACGTTCGTCGATGGACGCAACCATCTATTCTTATCATTTGCGGCTGTCATGGCCAAACAACTCGGTATGCATCACATCGTGACCGGTGTATGTGAAACGGACTTTTCAGGTTACCCGGATTGCCGAGACCAATTCATTAAATCACTCAACGTGACACTCAATTTAGCGATGGATTATCCATTCGTCATCGACACTCCGCTCATGTGGCTCGATAAAAAAGAGACGTGGGCACTTGCCGACGAGCTCGGTGCCTTCGACTACGTCAAAGAACGTACGCTCACTTGTTACAACGGTGTCATCGGTTCAGGTTGTGGAGAATGTCCGGCGTGTAAGCTTCGCCAAAACGGACTCACAGCTTACGAGGAGGTGCGCGTATGAAACATGCTCCATTCCTCGCCCCGACCAGTGTCGAATCGAAACAAGAAGGGTCGCTCATCTACTGCCCGCATCGTGTTCAAATCGTCAAAGAAGTGACGTTCGACGCGGCACACCACTTATTTGATTATGATGGCAAATGTCGTGCCCTTCATGGTCACACATATAAGCTCCAGATGGGTGTCAGCGGTTTTCTCGACAATCGCGGGATGACGCTCGACTTTGGTGACTTGAAAAAAATCTTCAAAGAAGAGCTTGAGCCATATCTCGACCATCGCTATTTGAACGAGTCACTCCCTTATATGAATACAACTGCAGAAAACATGTGCTATTGGATTTTTGAACAACTGGCGACACACTTGCCAAATGAACGCGACGTGCGCGTCGAATTCGTCCGTTTGTATGAAACGCCGACGTCGTACGCTGAGTTCCGCCGTGAATGGTTGGTGGAATCGTGAAAATCCCTGTTTTAGAAGTGTTCGGACCGACCTTCCAAGGAGAAGGACGTGCCATTGGACAGAAAACGATGTTCGTCCGGACCGCCGGTTGCGATTATCGCTGTTCGTGGTGCGATTCAGCATTCACATGGGACGGTTCAGAAAAACCGGACATGCTGACGGCCGACGAGGTCATCGATCGCCTTGACGCACTCGGTGCGTACGATTACGTCACCATATCGGGTGGAAACCCGCTCCTCATCGCGGCCATGGAGAACCTCGTCGTGAAATTGAAAGAGCGAGGCGTCACACTCGCCGTCGAGACGCAAGGTAGCCGCTATCAAGAGTGGCTCACACAGATCGATGACGTGACCCTCAGCCCGAAGCCTCCTTCGTCTGGCATGAAGACAAACTGGGAACAACTTGACGCCATCGTCGAACGGCTACGCCCGGAGCAGACGACATTCAAAGTTGCCGTCTTTGATGAAGTGGACCTCGCTTACGCGAAAGAAGTACAACAACGCTATGCACCGGACGTCATGTATTTATCTGCCGGTAACCCAGAGCCAGGTGCTGACGGTGATATCACCGATGCCCAGCTCCGTCGTTTGAAACAATTGTGGGAAGACGTCGCACGCGACCCTTCATGGCAAAGCGTCCGCGTCCTACCACAACTACACACATTACTGTACGCCAACGAACGTGGCGTCTAAGGAGAATAAACATGAGACCAGAAGACTTACAAGACCTCTCGCTCCTCGGACAGAAGAGCGTCCCTTATATTTTTGAATACACACCTGACGTCCTCGAGGCGTTCCCGAACCGTCACCCGGAGAACGACTACTTCGTCAAATTCAATGCGCCGGAATTCACGTCCCTGTGCCCAATCACAAACCAACCCGACTTCGCGACGATCTACATCTCGTATATCCCGGATGAGAAACTCGTTGAGTCGAAATCGTTGAAGTTGTACTTGTTCAGTTTCCGTAACCACGGTGACTTCCATGAGAACTGCATCAACGTCATCGGGAAGGACCTCGTCAAATTGATGGAGCCACGCTATCTCGAAGTGTGGGGCAAATTCACACCACGTGGCGGCATCTCGATTGATCCGTACTACAATTACGGAAAGCCTGGCACAAAGTATGAGAAGATGGCCGAACATCGTCTGTTCAACCATGACCTCTATCCAGAGACGGTCGACAACCGTTAATCAAAAAGTAGGCGCTCCATTGTGAACTGCCCCATAAAAGTTGGACATGAAAATCCAACTTTTATGGGGTGTTTTTTATGACCAAATATTCAAAGGCATTGAAAGTCCAAATCGCCCAGCGCTACTTCACGGGAAGGGACGGATTTGAGGTTTTGTCACAGGAGTTCGGAATCTCGTATAACCAGGTGCGTACCTGGGCGCATCTCTACAAGCGTTGGGGGGAGGAAATCTTCGATCCTTCCTATACAGTCCACTCGCAGGCGTTTAAACTGGAGGTACTAAACGATATGGCTACCAATGGACTGTCCTGCTTGGATGCGGCCCTGAAGTACCGCATCTCCTCCCCTGGAATCATCTCCAAGTGGCGGTCCGCGTACGAACGGAAAGGAGTGGAGGGGCTGGTAGCCAAAGCGAAAGGACGTGCCCCAATGGCGAAACGCAAGAAAAAGAATCCTGACGAGATGACAGAGGTCGAGAAGCTCAAGGAACGGGTCGAGTACCTCGAGATGGAGAACGCCGCGTTAAAAAAATTGAAAGCCTTGGTTCAAGAAGAGGAAGCGCGACGAACCGGATCAAGGCCCAAGTAATCGACGAGCTGCGAGCCACCTATCCTGTACCGGGTCTCCTCCAAGTGCTCGATATGGCTCGAAGCGTCTACTACTATTGGCGGACACGCCTGACGGCTGTTGACAAGTACGCGGACGTGAAGGAAGCGATTCAGACCCTCTTCCACGAACACGAAGGACGTTGTGGTTATCGTCGCATCCATGCGCTTCTCGAGCGCCGAGGGTTCAGGCACGACCCGAAGACCGTATTGCGTCTCATGGACGAGCTTGGTCTCAAGTGCCTCGTCCGCATGAAGAAATATCGGTCCTACAAAGGAGAGGTCGGAACGATCGCACCGAACCTCCTCGAACGGGATTTCCAGGCCACAGGCCTAAACCAGAAGTGGGTGACCGATGTCACCGAGTTCCATCTTTTCGGGGAGAAACTCTATCTCTCACCGATGATGGACCTGGCCAACCGGGAAATCATTGCCTATTCGATGTCAGACAGTCCTAGATATCCGTTCGTCGGCGAGATGTTGGACCAAGCCATCGCAAGACTCGACGGTGATGGGAGACCAATCCTCCATTCTGACCAGGGCTGGCAATACCAGTTCCGAGCATTCACGGCGAAGCTGCGCGAACACGGCATCACCCAGAGTATGTCCCGAAAGGGCAACTGTCTCGACAACGCGGCCATCGAGAGCTTCTTCGCCGTGCTCAAGTCCGAGCTCCTTTATCTCAGGAAGTTCGAAGATATGACCCATTTCAAACAGGAGCTCGAGCGATACATCGAGTACTATAATCATCGTCGCATCAAGAAACGACTAAAAAACCTGAGCCCGGTGGAATATCGGACGCAGGTTCTAAAGGTCGCCTAAAGAAACTATTTAGTGTCTAACTTTTTCGGTTCAGTTCAATTGGAGTCGCCTACTTTTTTTGAAAGCGATGGATCTGTCGCTTGATTGGTTCACGGAACACGGTCGCGATGAGCGTCAATACGAGCATGATCCCGAACGCCAACGCAATTAGCGTCCAATCCCCGCTCGCAATGCTGCTTCCGAGAAAATTGTTCGCGAACGCGCCAGGAATCATACCAACAACGGTCGCAAACAGATACGCTGGTACTTTTACTTTTGCCAAACCGGAAGCATAGCTGACCAAATCGAAATTGACGAGTGGGATGAGACGTAGGATGAGTACATAAAAGAACCCGTCCTCTTCGATTTTGTGCTGAATGGCTTCATAGTTCTTCGATTCGAAGTGATGCAAGAAACGGTCGCCGAAATAAACGGCCACATAATATGCGACGAGGGCACTCAGTGTCGCCCCGATGACGGTATAGACGACACCCGGTAACATCCCGAACGCCAAACCGCCGGCGACCGATAAGACGGACGTAGGAAACAAGATGAGTGGACGAACAGTGAACAAGAGAATATAAATCAAAGGGGCCAACCAACCGAATTGAATGATATAGTCCCGGATGTCTCCTGGACTTACATCGATCCATTGATAAAGGAACGTCGCTGTTCCGAACAGGAGTAGGACGAGTGCAATCATCCACTGTACCTTCCATTTTTTCATCGTCCTCCCTCCTTCCTATTTGGTTTTATTCCCGCAATCCGAGATGTCATCCATCTTTTTTCAGCCACCTCGATGTGGTACGGTTAGAGAAAGCAGAAGGAGGAAATCGATATGAACCTTGCAGATGCCCTAACATTAAAACAGTTGCTCCATGAGCAAATCGATACATTGACCGAAGAGATTGAGCACGTGGCATTCATCTCGCTCGAAGTGAATGATTCCATTCCGACGATTCAGTCCCGCTCCCTTCAAGATATCGAGATGGAACTTGAGCACATCCGTCTGGACTTACGTCAGCTCGACCGTCTTATTCAAGAAGCGAACGTCCAAGCCGTCGTTGAAACGCATGACGGTCCGCTCCCGCTCGTAGAGGCAATCGAACTCGCCATTCAGTTACGTGTCCAAGCACGTCTTTATGAGAAATTGTCATTACGTCCGAAAAAGGAATACGTGCACGGGGTTTCCGTGATCAAACACGCCTTATATGACCCGGAGCTATATCGCTTGAAAGCACGAGATATTAAGAAACGAGCCATTCGAATCGAAAGTGCCATCCAGGCCGTCCGCTATCAGACCGATATCGACTTTGATGCTTCACGATATATGTAAAAAAGCGAAGGGATCCCTTCGCTTTTTTACATATGGTCATGGTGGTTGTGGTGGATATCATGATGGTTCGATGAAGAAGAACGGTGACGTGGTGGAGCCTCATCGGCAAATTTTTCCCCGTCTAAAATGCCGAGACGCTTGTATTGGCGATCGACTCGCTCTTTCGTCTCCTCGCGAACGGATCTTGACTCCATCACCAATTGATAGCACCCGAGTGCGACACGGAACGGTTCCATCCGTGTCCGTTCAATCGAGAAGGAATCGACACCTCGTAAATACTCGGCCAATCGCTCGGCCGTGTCATCGTCCGGATCATCGGCGAGTTGCGAGGCGAATTGTTGTAAGTCCTTCAACGTGCTCGATGTTTTGGAATGCTGAAAAATCGTTTTTACAAATGCAAAAATAATCAGACCGAACACAACCATGAACACGATAGGAAATATCGACACAATCCCGGTAAAGAATGAGTCCCCCATGGAGTCACTAAACGGATCTCCGCCAAATCCAAACACTGTCATTTCAAATTCCCCCTTTTTCTTTATGTACGTTCATTCAGTCGAATCGGTTTCATCAAAAAACCGCGATCATTCGACCGCGGCATCCATTCAACTGTTCAATTGTTTCTCCATCATGATACGTGGCTCGCCGTCTTCGGTGTAGGCGCCCATGATGTCATATCCGCAAAGGAGGTTCAAGATGATGACCCCTTTGTTCGTATTCCGCGCTTTCGTACGAATCGAATGAAAACCTTGCGCTTCGACCCATTCAAGTTGCGTGTCCATCAGCTTGCGACCGATGCCATGTTTTTGAAAGTCCGGGTGTACGCCACCCGCCCAGCTATAAAATCGATAAGGCTCTGCCTCATAACCGATTTTAAAGCCGACCAGCTGCTCCTCCGAGAATGCTAAGAGCACCAACGGATTGGCATGTCGATACAGGCGCTCTTTAAATCGCAGCTGATCGAGGTCACCGTATAACGTTCGGTACAGTCGGAAGAAGTCCTCTTCAAAATCTTTAAAGTTGTTCGTCACATCTTTTACGATAAATGAACTCGTCGTACTCATCGTGCCATCCCCTTTCAGTTTCTGGACAAAGATTCCGTACGTCTGTTCTTTTCGCCGTTCATTCCGAATTTCCTGTCTCCCGTTCGAAAGCTGTGACACCTTTTTGTTTATATAGTCCGAGCGTACGCTTCGGTAAGCTCTTGACCATCCAGTCTTTGAAGATGCGCGCTTGATCTTCGACAGGCAGTTCATAGCCATCCGTCACGATATGACGTGACCGTGTCGTGACATCATACAAAGAAATTGCAGCCGCCACCGAGATGTTCAAACTTTGTACGTATCCTTGCATCGGAATGACAAAGTTCCCGTCCGCCTTGTTGAGCGCTGCCTCCGAGACGCCACTATGTTCGTTCCCGAATAGAAGAACGGTCGGCTTCGACACATCCACTTCTTCGAGCGGAATCGCTTCCTCGCTTAGCGCCGTCGCATATACTTGGTAACCACTTTCTTTTAAAGCATCAACCGCTTCTTCAATCGATCCATGCTCCACGACGTCCACCCAGCGATCGGCGCTTTTGGCGATAATCGAGTTCGGTTTGAACTTTGCCCGCCCTTCGACGACATGTAACGTTTGCACCCCGAACGCATCGGCTGAACGCAACACGGCGGATTGATTGTGCGGATCGTCTACACCTTCCGTCAAAATCGTGATATGGTTCGTTCGTGTATTCAATACTTCATACATCCGTTTGATGCGGTCTGGCATGAGCATCTCATACAGAGGAAGGTCGTCCTCCTGCAATACACCCTTCTGCAATAACTCTTCTTTTAATTCAATCTGCTCGTCCTTCGTCAAAGCAGATGTGGTCTGTCTCCAACCCATCGTTCTCGCTCCCTTCAACCTATCATATTGTAGCTAGATTCGATTCGACTGACAAGTTCACTTCATATCTGTCGTTTTTCATCAAAAAATGAAAACAAATGAAAATAGAGAAAACGGTTGCATGAATTTATGCAATCGATTACAATCATTTATGCAAGCGATTGCACTATTGGCAAACACAAAAATAGATAAAACTCCCTCACAGGAAGGAAGCGTATAGCATGAAACAATTGATCTCATTCGATTTCTGGCAAAAACTCGGTAAGGCATTGATGGTCGTCATCGCTGTTATGCCAGCTGCCGGTTTAATGATTTCCATCGGTAAATTGATTGGAATGTCAGCCGGAGATGTCGGTATTTTATTAACAACAGCTCGCATCATTGAAGATTTAGGTTGGGGCATCATCGTCAACTTACATATCCTCTTCGCAGTCGCGATTGGTGGTTCGTGGGCAAAAGATCGTGCAGGTGGTGCGTTCGCAGCACTTCTCGCCTTCATCTTGATCAACCGTGTCACAGGTGCCATCTTCGGTGTCAACGGTGCCATGCTTCAAGATCCGGAAGCGACAATCGAGTCACTCTTCGGTGCAAACCTTGTTGTCGCTGACTACTTCACATCTGTACTCGGCTCACCTGCCCTCAACATGGGTGTGTTCGTCGGGATCATCGCCGGTTTCCTTGGTGGTGCACTATACAACCGTTTCTACAACTTCAACAAATTGCCGAACGCCCTCTCGTTCTTCAACGGGAAGCGCTTCGTACCATTCGTCGTCATCCTTGGTTCAGTCGTTGCTGCCATCGTTCTATCGATTGTATGGCCAACGATTCAAGGTGCGCTCAACAGTTTTGGTGAGTGGATTGCCACATCACGCAACACGGCTCCAGTCCTCGCTCCGTTCATTTATGGTGCGCTCGAGCGTCTCCTCTTGCCGTTCGGTTTACACCACATGCTCACTGTTCCAATGAACTACACGGAACTTGGTGGAACGTACACGATTTTAACAGGCGCGACAGCTGGGTCAGTCGTTGCCGGACAAGACCCGCTCTGGTTGGCATGGGTAACAGACCTCGTCAACTTGCGTGCCGCTGGTGATACGGCTGCATACAACGCCCTTCTCGCTGATGTCGTTCCGGCCCGCTTCAAAGTCGGTCAAGTCATCTTGTCATTCGCTGCTTTGATCGGTGCCGCATATGCGATGTACCGTAACGTCGACGCTGAGAAGAAAGCACAATACAAGCCGATGTTCTTGTCAGCTGGACTCGCTGTCTTCTTGACAGGTGTCACAGAACCAATCGAGTTCATGTTCATGTTCGTCGCGCCAGTCCTTTATGTGGTTTACGCGCTTATGGCAGGTGCTGCATTCGCATTGGCAGATATCATCGACCTACGTGTCCACGCCTTCGGTGCGATTGAACTCTTGACGCGCATCCCGATGATTGTCAAAGCGGGACTACTTCAAGACTTGATCAACTTCGTTCTCGTCTCTGTAGCATTCTTCTTCCTCAACTTCGGTGTGTTCAACTTCTTCATCAAGAAGATGAACTTGCCGACACCAGGACGTAACGGGAACTACATGGAAGAGACGACAGAGAAGTCATCTGTGACAGGTAACGAACAAGTCATGGGGATTATCGCCCTTCTTGGTGGGGAAGAAAACATTGAAGATGTCGATGCATGTATGACTCGTCTTCGTGTGACCGTTAAAGACGTCACACTCGTCTCTGACGAACAAGATTGGAAGAAAAATGGCGCCATGGGTCTCATCGTGAAAGACCGTGGAGTCCAAGCCATCTATGGCCCGAAAGCCGACGTATTGAAATCAGACATTCAAGACGTCATCGGTGCATAATCTACTGGCCAACTCGCTCGAGAGTTGGCCTTTTTTTCTAAAGGAGGACTATCGTGAATATTTTAACGCTCAATTGTCACGCCTGGTTAGAAGACCGTCAACAAGAAAAGATTGACGCCATCGTCGAACGTATCGCGAGTGAAGAGTACGACCTCATCGCGCTTCAAGAAGTGAATCAACATAAAGAGGCCCCACTGATCTACGGAAACATCCGTGAGAACAACTTCGCACACGTCCTCGTCGAGCGCTTAAAAGAGTTGGACGTCCACTATCATATGACATGGGACTTTGCCCATTATGGATACGATATTTACGAAGAAGGGGTTGCCATCCTATCGCGTACACCGTTCCTATCAACAGAATCGTTCTTTGTATCGAAGACGACGGACCCAGACAACTACAAGTCTCGTAAGATCGTCAAAGCCGTGATTGCAGGCGCAGATGCTCCAACGACTATTTACTCGTGTCATCTCGGATGGTGGCATGATGAAGAGGAGCCGGTGAAACACCAACTCGATGAACTGATTCGTCGCGTCGAGCATGACGACCATGCCCTTCTACTCGGCGACTTTAATAACGATGCCTTCATTCGAGGAGAAGGATACGATTACTTGATGGAGAATGGACTCCAAGATTTGTTCCATCTCGCAACAGAACGGGAAGGCGATGCGACGGTACAAGGAAAAATCGCCGGGTGGGACGAAAACAAAAAATCACTTCGCATTGATTTGATGTTAACGAATGCCCCGATTCACGTTTCTCGCCATGCGGTCGTCTTTGATGGTGAGAACGGACCGATTGTCTCCGACCACGCCGGTGTTGAAGCAACTGTGTTTTGGCGCTAATTCGCCTTTTTCTCCTAACTTAGGAGAAAAGGGTTTTTCTTTTGGAGAAAATCTTGTAACGTGATAAAAGACTGATGTCTAACTACTAATGAATGAGATAGAAAGAAGTGTTTGAATATGAAGACAAGCTCGCTCAGTCGAAGCGACTGGACTTTAGTATTATCTTTATCCTTATTAACCTTCGTTCTCGGAACGAGTGAATTTGTCATCGTCGGGATTTTACCCGATATCGCAAACGGGTTATCCATCTCGATTGCGACGGCCGGGAGTCTCGTATCGGCATTCGCAATCAGTTTTGCCGTCGGCACACCAATCACCATGTCTTTGACGAGCCATCTTCCAAAACGTAAATTGATGCTTGGCCTGACGATCCTGTTCACTGTCCTGAACTTGTTGAGCAGCCTGGCACCGATGTATGAGTGGTTACTCGTCTTACGCATGTTGACGGCCGTCGTCACAGGTGTCTTGATCTCACTTGCCATGCTCGTCGCCAGTGAGAGTGTCCCACCAGCAAAGCGTGGTATGGCGGTTTCCTTTATTTTTGGTGGGTTCACGATGGCGAATGTGTTCGGTGTTCCAATCGGGACGTTCATCGGACAACAGGCAGGTTGGGAATCCACATTTATATTAACGACTACACTCGGTGCAGTCGCCTGGATTGCCATTTATCGTGTCTTGCCGAACCAATTGTCTCAAGAAAAAGCATCACTTCGTGAACAATTGACATTGCTGACGAATCCACGCATCTTGATCGCCTTCCTGATTCCAGCGTTCGGTTTCGGGGCAACGTATGTCGTTTATACGTATCTCGTGCCGATTTTAAAAGATGTACTCGGTGTACCGGTCGCTTGGGTCAGTCCGATTTTATTCGCATACGGATTCATTTCGATTTTCAGTAATATCGCTGCCGGAAAGATCGCCAGTCACAATCCAATCGGACGCTTACGGTTCGTCTTTCTCGTCCAGGCGTTCGTCTTGGCCGCGCTATTCGTGACGACGTCGAATGTGACGCTCGGTCTTCTCAATATCGCACTCATGTCGTTCATGGCGATTTTATTGACGACATCGACTCAAATTTATTTGATCGATTTGGCAGAGAAGTTCAACCCGAACGCCAAAGGTCTCGCCTCGTCACTTATGCCCGTGGCGAGTAACGTCGGGATTGGACTTGGTTCCGCTCTCGGCGGTGTCGTCTATGCGACGAGTCCCATCATGACGCTCGCGCTTGTCGGCGGTCTGGTCGCCCTCGTCACAGCCGGATTGACCACAGTCAGTTATTCGCTCGACCAACGCTAAAACGTGCGCACCTCGATACAGGTGCGCACGTTCTTTATAACCATTCGAGAATCGCTGATAGGACTTCGTCCAATTGCTCTTTTGATGTGAGTGGACTTTCCTGATCTCCTTTTTGTGGACCATACATTCCGAAGTTCGCATGGTTCCCGCCTTCAATTTTTACGAATTGGCTATCGTCAGGGAGGTCGCTTCGACTCGCCTCGATGTCTTCTGGGACAGCCAATCCATCCAATTCACCTGAAATCGATAGCACGCGTAAATCACTATCGACCATCGAACTGATTGGATACGAAGCAAGGAAAATGACACCCTCTACCAATTCTTGATGCTCCAGTGCATACCCCGATGCCGCAGAACCTCCGAGTGAATGACCGGCCACGATCCAGCGTTCAATCTCCGAATGTGCCTCGATGATTGGAGCTGCCGCATCGATATCTAAAATACCTAAATTGAGACGAAGCGACGGAATGGCGACAAAGACACCCTCTTCCGCTAATCGTGTTCCGTAATAGGCATACGCCTCTTTCTCGACTTTCGCCCCTGGATAAAGAATGACGCCGATCTCACTCGTCGGATCTCCAAACTCGAGACGGTTGTCGACCACTTTCCCCTCTTCGGCATACTGTGTCGATTCATCGGTCGGTCCATACGTGAACTGTGTCCAAATCAAAAAGCCTGCTACCGCGACAACAAGCAATCCTACGATTGAGAGTGCGGCCCACTTGAAGAATTTCTTCATTATATAGCCTCCATTTGCATCCACTTCCTCATAACGTTACACTAATAAGAAAAAGCATGATCAGGGGGACACCATGACCAGAAGTAATGTAACCACGACGATTCAGTGGTTTATTTTTATTTTAGCTACAAATATTGTACCACCACTCTCCATCGCCGCCTTGTTTGAACTGTCACCAGATGAGACGATGACCTTCATATCCCGCTCACTCTTCATCTTCGCACTCTTTAGCATCATCCAGACGTTGCTCGGACATCGCCTCCCGATACTTGAAGGACCCGCCGGCATTTGGTGGGGCGTCTTCACCTTATACGCATCCATCGGACCCGCCTTATACGGAAGTCAACAAGAGACGTTGCAGGCACTTGGATTTATGTTGTTCTTAAGCGGAATCCTTGGCGTGTTGCTGACCGTCACCGGTATCTTAAGACGCATGCTTGCCCTGTTTACACCTCAAGTACTCGGTGTCTATATGATTTTACTCGTCCTCCAATTGTCAGGAGCCGTCATTAAAGGTGGCTTCGGGGTGACGGAAGACGGAATCAATATTGTTCAAGCCGTCGCAACGGCTGGTCTCGTCTTGTTTGCACTCACGCTTGAACAAAGTCGCTTTAAACAATATGGACTCGTCATGACGCTTTTCGTCGGGTTCGGTTTATTCCACTTGCTCGACCTTGGAAATCCAATCGTCCGCTCAGAATCGTTCTTCCTCGTACCGGAACTTCTTCCCTTCGGAAGTTGGGTGTGGGATTGGAACTTGTTGCCGACGGCTTTCGTTATCACCTTGCTTCTCATGACGAACGTCCTCGCGAACATCAAGTTGATTGAACGTATCGTCAGCTCTCGTGAAAAACGTGAAATCAAAGGGAACGTTCCCGCGTCTGGTGTTGCAAGTGGGGTCAGTCAAATCGTGGCTGGTCTGTTCGGAACACCAGGTCCTGTCGCAATCTCCGGGACGGCCGGATTCCTCTCTTCGACGGAGAGCGTCCAGCGCGCTCCTCACTTGATTGCCCATGCCCTCATGATGGGATTAGCACTCATCGGACCATTCGTCTCGTTGATTGCGAGTATCCCAGCCGCTGTCGGCTATGCGATCGTGACACCACTTATCGCAACGATGATCATCATCGGAATCAATGAGGCTGCCTTCGAATTAAAACAATCGACGGCTTCTCTTACGGTCGGTCTCCCGCTCGTCATCGGTGCCGGGGCGATGCTCTTGCCACCTGGTTCGATGAATGATTTGCCGCCGCTCCTTGCGACCGTCTTCTCAAACGGACTCGTCCTCGGAACGATCGTCGCTTTGACGACAGCTATCTTAAGTAAAATCAAGGATTGAAAAAAGAACTGACCATAATAACGGTCAGTTCTTTTCACGTACATGCATATGATAACGGGCATCGTGCGGTAACACGGCGCCTTCTTCTTGTTCAAAATGCGCACGGTCTTTCCAGTATCGCACCCCTGACAACGTATCACGGTAAAGAGCACGCTGTAGCGCCTGTTTCGCCGTGACAGCTGTGCCGTCATCATTTTTCAACTCGAGCCCCATCAACTTATAGCCAATGGTTTGTCCGCCTCGACTCATTTGGCAGGCTTCCATCGCGTATGTGAGCAGTGTCGGTGTGACGACCGCATGCACGAACTCGCTCTTCACTTTCTTTCGCACGAGTTGCTCCACGCCATAGCTGACGAGTCCTGCGATGACACTGTCAATCAAGACCGCTTTCGTTCGTTTCTTCGTCAATGGATTCATCGGCTCATCCTCTGCATCATACCCGACGTCAACACTTCGATTCCTTCGCCTTCTTCAGACGCCATGATCAACGCACGTGCGACATGCAGCGCTTGAATCGGTGCGACTTCTGGTGCCTTTTCCACCAACAGCGACTGGAACGGGCGACTGATGACCTCAGCCGCTTTTTCCCCGAGTCGGAATGAATCACGCTCGCCGAGTAACAACGAAGGACGCGCGATAATGAGATGATGGAAGTTGAAGATGCGCAATCCGTTTTCAAGCTCCCCTTTTACCCGGTTGTAAAAGAAAGATGAACGTAACGATGCGCCTTGTGCCGATACGACCGCATAGCGTGTCGCACCGTGTGCCTTGGCAATACGAGCGACTTCAAGCGGCAACTCCAAATCAACTTGCTTGAACGCTTCTTGTGAGCCAGCGACCGCGATCGTCGTGCCAAGTGCACAATACACGTCATCGATGTGTGGAAGTGAAGCATCCATCTCCTCGAATCCGACGACCTCGTGTAGTTTCGGATGACTCCATCTCTTCGAGCGACGGACGACAATCCAGACCGACTCATAACGGTCACTCTCTAACAGCTGTTCTACCAATTCGCGGCCAATCAAGCCGGTCGCGCCTACGACAAGTGCAGTTTTCCCCATTCGTGACTCCTCCTAGACTACTATTTCCTTCAGTCTAGCTGACTTGCCGTTCTTCGGCAATAATCGTCGTGGGACGGAAACGGTCCATCATACGGAAGAATCCGTTCAATAGGAGCGCCGTGAACGAACCTGCCACGATGGCACTGTCTGTAAACAATTGAAGCCATTCCGGCATGTTGGCAACAATCGCTGGGTTAGCGGTGATGCCGAGTCCGACACCAATCGAGAGTGCGATGGTAATCAAATTCTCGTTTTTCGAAAAATCGACCTGGCTTAGAATCCGAATGCCGGAAGCGGCGACCGTTCCGAACATGACGAGCATCGCTCCACCTAAAACAGGCTTTGGAATCAATGTCGTGAATGTGGCGACTTTCGGAAGGAATCCGAGCAAGATGAGTAACCCACCTGTCCAGAAGATGACACGGCGCGATTTCACACCTGACAATTGAACGAGTCCGACATTTTGACTAAACGTCGTGTACGGGAAGCTGTTGAAAATCCCTCCGAGAATCGTTGCGACACCTTCCGCACGATACCCTTTCGTCAATTCGTTCGCACCAATCGGCTTTTTCGTGATATCGCTGAGCGCCAAGAATACACCTGTCGATTCAATCATCGAAATAATGGCGACGAGCGTCATGACGAGGATGGCAGACACATCGAATGTCGGCATCCCAAAGTAGAACGGTTGAACCATTTGGAACCATCCCGCTTCACGGACAGGACTGAAGTCCACGAGACCGAGCGAAGCAGCAACCCCTGTTCCGATGAGTACGGCAAAGAGGACAGCAGCGGCGCGTGTGAAGACAGTACCAACACGGTTCAAGATGAGAATGAGTAAAATCGTCAAACCACCTAACCCGAGATTCTGCATCGATGCGAATCCAGGCTCACCTGGCATCCCGCCACCGATGTCATTGATAGCGACCGGAATCAGTGAGAGACCGATGATCGTCACGACCGAACCGAGAACGACCGGCGGGAAGAAACGTGCGAGCTTCCCGACAAATCCAGAAATGAGGATGACGATGAGCCCACTGGCAATCAAAGCGCCATAAATAGCCGTAATTCCATTTGCGCTTCCAATCGCGATCATCGGACCGACCGCCGTGAACGTACATCCGAGGACGACCGGCAATCCAACACCCGTAAAGCGTGTCGTCCATACTTGTAAAAGCGTCGCCACCCCACACATGAATAAATCAATTGCGACGAGATAGGCGAGCTCGGTTGGACCAAGACCGATGGCGCCCCCTACGATGAGCGGGACGATGGCTGCTCCCGTGTACATGGCGAGCAGATGCTGAAATCCGAGACTTGCTGTCTTGAACGTATTCATCGAACGACCTCCACGAATGAGATGTGGTCTTTCTCTAATTTCGCGATGCGCGCTAGCGATTCGACTCGATAACCGCACTCGATCAATTTGTCGCGCCCTGGTTGGAACGATTTTTCGATGACGATGCCAACACCCGAAACTTCTGCACCTGCCGCTTCGACGAGTTGTGTCAGCCCGAGTGCCGCTTCCCCGTTTGCGAGGAAGTCATCGATGACGAGAACGCGTTCGCCTGGTAAGACGAAACGTCGGCTCAAGCTAATGCGGTTCGTCTCCTGTTTCGTGAACGAATACACGTCCGCTTCGACGAGGTCGTCTTGGAGCGTCAGCGATTTCCGCTTACGCGCGAATACGAACGGGACGCCCATTTCAAGCGCCGTCATCATCGCCGGTGCGATTCCGCTCGATTCGAGTGTGACGATTCGGTCGATTTGAGCGTCTTTGAAACGTTCTGCGAACTCTTTTCCGATGGCTTGCATGAGTGCGGAATCGACTTGATGATTCAAGAAAGCGTCAACTTTCAACACTTGATCGGATAAGGCCCGACCCTCTTCACGGATTTTGTCTTCTAACTGTTTCATTGTTTTCCCTCCAATAAAAAATGCGATTCGTCACCCCTCATCGGGAGGCAACGAACCGCATGGAAATCAACGACAGCATACGACAAGCGCCACCCGTAGTCGAACCATTTACGGTAGTTCGGTAGAGACTTGCGGACCATATTTCCGCTGATATACGAGTGCGAATCTATTTATATAAGATAAACTTTATTGTAGACGAGCTGACGAGAAATGCAATAGGTTGGAATCAAACGGTGAAATGTTCGATTTTTCTGAAACTGCTGTATACTGTATGTATTGGATATGAGAGAGGAGCCTTGCCCTTATGAAGTTATTCGTATTAGGCGCAACCGGTCGGACCGGACATCAATTCATCGACCAAGCCATCGAGCACGGTCATGACGTCACCGCGTTCGTACGTGAACAGAAAAAGTTGATTCGGACCCCACAACTTGAAATCATCGAAGGCGACTTATATGACATCGATGCGTTAACAGAAGCGATGCATGGTCATGATGCGGTCATCAGCTGTCTCGGAACGGATTTGAGCGATCCGGACTTTTTAGCGAGTGTCACGGACAAGCTCGTCCCTGCGATGAAGACGAATGGCATCTCACGCGTCGTCTATTTGGCCTCAGCTGGAATCGACAATGAGATACCGGGACTTGCAGGGAAAGCCATTACGTTCATGCTCCGAAAACCGCTCCGTGATCATCGGGCAGCCGTGGACCTGTGGCGCAACTCGTCATTCGATTATACGATTGTACGACCGATGCAATTGACGGACGGTCCTCGCACCTCGACTTATCGTACGGCCATCGATGAGGTACCGGATAACGGGAAACACATCTCACGGGCAGATGTCGCCCAGTTCATGCTTCACGCCATCGAAGAGAATGAACATGTACGGGAGTCAGTCGGACTGGCGTACTAATTTGATTGGATTCATGCTACAATATCGGGTAGTTTACTTTGAAAGGAACGAAAACGAATTATGAGTATATTAACGGTACAAAACTTGAGCCACGGCTTTGGTGACCGCGCTATTTTGAACGATGTCTCTTTCCGCCTCTTAAAAGGGGAACACATCGGTCTCGTCGGAGCGAACGGTGAAGGAAAATCAACGTTCATGAACATCATCACACGCAAACTGCAACCGGATGAAGGGAAAATCGAATGGGCGAAAAATGTCCGTGTCGGTTACCTCGATCAACATGCGGTGCTCGAGCGCGGGATGACGATTCGTGACGTCTTAAAAGGTGCTTTCCAATACTTGATTGACATGGAGACGCGCATCGGCGAACTCTACATGGAGATGGGTGACGCGACACCTGAACAGATGGAAGACATGCTCGCTGAAGTCGGTGAACTTCAAGAGACGCTCGACTCGAACGACTTTTATATCATCGATGCGAAAGTAGAAGAAGTCGCACGCGGTCTCGGTATTTTAGATGTCGGTCTCGACCGGGACGTCACGGACTTGTCAGGTGGGCAGCGTACGAAAGTATTGCTTGCGAAGTTGCTTTTGGAGAAGCCAGATATCTTGCTCCTCGATGAGCCGACCAACTATTTGGATGAAGTGCATATCGAGTGGTTGAAACGCTACCTCCAAAACTATGACAATGCCTTCATTTTGATCTCACACGATATCCCGTTCTTAAATAGTGTCATCAACTTGGTCTACCATATGGAGAACCAAGAGTTGAACCGCTACGTCGGAGACTATGACAAGTTCATGGAAGTGTATGAGATGAAACGCTCGCAGCTTGAAGCAGCCTATAAGCGTCAACAAGCTGAGATTGCTGACTTGAAAGACTTCGTCGCCCGGAACAAGGCGCGCGTCTCGACACGAAACATGGCGATGTCACGTCAAAAGAAACTCGATAAGATGGATGTCATCGAATTGAGTGCAGAGCGTCCGAAACCGGAATTCCGCTTCCTGCAGGCACGTACATCGGGGCGCCTCATCTTTGATGCGAAAGGTCTCGTCATCGGATACGACGAGCCACTCTCACGTCCGCTCGACCTTCAGATGGAGCGCGGTCAAAAGATTGCCCTCGTCGGAGCGAACGGAATCGGGAAGACGACGCTCTTAAAGAGCTTGCTCGGATTGATCAATCCGCTTGAAGGAACCGTCGAACGTGGTGAGTTCCTCGAAATGGGTTACTTCGAACAAGAAGCAGCAACGAGCAACAACACATGTATCGAAGAGATTTGGAGCGAGTTCCCGTCACTCAACCAACAACAAGTACGCGCGATGCTCGCGAAGTGCGGACTCATGACGAAACACATCGAAAGTAAGATTTCCGTCCTCAGTGGTGGTGAAAAAGCGAAAGTTCGTCTTTGTAAACTTCTCAACAACGAGACAAACCTTCTCTTACTCGATGAGCCGACGAACCACTTGGACGTCGACGCGAAGGAAGAGTTGAAGCGTGCGTTGAAAGAGTACAAAGGAAGTGTCCTCCTCATCAGTCACGAACCAGAATTCTATGAAGATATCGTCACAGACGTCTGGAACTGTGAGTCGTGGACAACGAAAGTATTTTAATTCAGTAAAGGACGTGTCGTATGGCGACCCCAATTCAAACGAATGAACGGATTATTTTGTATGACATTATCCGAGGGTTTGCCCTCTGCGGCATTTTCCTCGTCAATATCCCGAGTATGCTCGGGAGCGACTGGATGTTCGGTCGTCCCGATTATTATGGGAGCGACTTGTTCGTCCGCACGCTCTTTGACTTGTTCGTGCAGACGAAATTTTATACGATTTTCTCCCTCTTATTTGGGATCGGCTTTTCGATTTTCCTCGAGCGTTCTTACGCTCGTGGCGAATCGGTCAGTCGTTACATACGCCGGATTTTGATCCTCTTCTTGTTCGGTCTCGCGCACTTGGCGATTTGGTCAGGTGATATCCTCCATACGTACGCGATGTGGGGCTTATTGCTTCCCCTTTTCTATAAGTTGAGCAACCGTGCCATTCTGACGTGGGCATGGGGCTTGTTGATCGGAAGTATCCTTCTGTTGTACGGAACTTCCGCGTTGAGTGAATGGAGCATGGGTGGAAGCTATTATGGCGGCATCCCGTTCCCTGATGTATTCAATCAAGGGTTTGGTGCCTGGTTCGATTATCGATATTCTGTTGAGATCTTTAACGCCTTCTCCAACTCTTTCGTTGTCGGCTTCGAGATTCTCAGTTTATTCTTATTCGGACTGTACATCGGACGCGAACGAAAACTCCTGACGTGGCGTCTAGAAGGCTTAATGCGAACGGCCATCATTTGCGCCGTCCTCGCCCTTCCATTCTTCGGCGTGATCATTTGGCATCACTATGGTGAAGGGTATCCATACTTTTGGCTGAACTTGTTCGCCGTCTTGATTTCCGGGAAGTTACTCGCCACGACTTACGTCTGTCTGTTCACGGTAGCCGTTCGTAAAGGTCGTACGTTCGTGCCGCTTCAAGCGCTCGGTCGGATGGCACTCACGAATTATTTGACGCATACACTGATTGTCTTCATACCGGTAATCGCACTCGGGGCATACGGGGCGCTTTCTTTGACCGAAGGGTTATTCATCAGCATCGGGATCTTGATTGTCCAGGCGTTCTTCTCGATGTGGTGGCTGAAGCATCACCGTTACGGACCATTTGAGAAGCTATGGCGCTTAGGGACGTATGGAAGACAAACGAAATCATCCTAAGATCGGACTTCATTGTCCGGTCTTTTTTTGTACAGGTAGGAAATTCCAGATTCACATGCTATTCTGATGAAGGAAAACGCTTGCATGAATGAGGAGGAACGTATGTCACAGACAGCCATCGAGGTCCGCGATCTCGTGAAACACTATCAAATTTTAGAACGTGATGCCGGCTTAAAAGGCGCCATTAAAGCCCTATTTTCAAGAAAGTATCGCATCAAAGAAGCCGTAAAAGGAATCGACTTGTCCATCGCTCCAGGCGAACGCGTCGGATACATCGGCTTTAACGGTGCTGGAAAATCGACAACGATCAAAATGCTCGCCGGCGTCCTTCGTCCTGATGCCGGATCCGTCCGTGTCTTTGGCATCGATCCACACGAAAACCGAATCCAAAACGCCCGTCAAATCGGAGCGGTCTTTGGTCAGCGGACACAATTGTTTTGGGATATTCCTGTCCGGGAGTCATTCGACTTACTTCGGGAAATCTATGAAGTGCCGCGTTCAGAGTTCGAGGAAACGGTTGCCTGGTTTATCGAACAACTCCAGCTGGAACCTCTTCTCGACGTGCCTGTCCGTCAATTATCACTCGGACAAAAAATGCGATGTGAGCTCGCAGCCGCCTTCTTGCACCGTCCTCGTGTCGTGTATTTGGATGAGCCGACAATCGGTCTCGATATTGACATTAAAGAGACGATTCGTGCGTTCATTCGGGAAATCAGTGATGCTTGGGGTACGACGCTCATTTTGACGACACACGATATGCAGGATATCGAAGAAGTGTGTGATCGAGTCATCGTCCTGGATGAGGGACGAATCATTTACGATGACCGCATTGAGACGCTCAAACAAACGTTTAACAATGAGCGAACACTTGAAATCACACTCGACGAGGGAACGGCATTTGTCATTCCGCCGTCGGTGACAGGACTCGTCACCGAACTCGCTTCAGAGACAGATTCGATTCAACTAGCATTCAACCATCATGAGATTTCAAGCGGACAATTGATTCGTGAAATCGTGAACTGTAATCAAGTAAAAGATTTATCCGTCGTTGTACCGAAAATGGAGACGTTGATTCGGAACCTGTATCAGCCTGAGGTGAGTGCATGAGGCTCCAAAAATATGTAGCACTCGCCGTCTCGCAAATCAAAGTCGACATGGCCTACACAGCTTGGTACTGGGCGAGCATGTTCTCGGTGACGATGCGCCTGTTCATCCTATATTTCTTTTGGCAGGCCGTTTACGAAAACAAGACCGATGTATCAGGCATCTCGCTTTCGATGATGTTGACGTATGCGGTACTTGCGACGATGCTCGATCAATTCCGTGGTGGTGCCGGACGTGAACTCGCGCATCTCATCAAACATGGTGGTGTCGCCGTCGAACTGCTCCGCCCCTATCATTTACTTGATAAGTTACTCGCTCAAGATATCGGGACAAAAACGTCGACATTTTTCCGATCGACGCTACCTCTCCTCGTCATTGCGATGCTGTTTATCGGGGTTGACCCTCCGACTTCCCTCGAGAGTGTGTTCGCCTTCTCAATTAGTGTCATACTCGCGATTTTACTTGCGACACTGATTGATTTACTCGTCGGCGTGTTGTCCTTTTATACGGTGAACGTATGGGGACTTTCCGTTTTACAGGAGGCTGTCATTACCATCATGTCCGGGGCAATCATCCCGCTGACACTCTTCCCTGACTGGTTCCAGACGATCAGCTTGTATTTACCGTTCGCCTCACTCGTCTATGTGCCTGTTGCCATCTATACAGGTGACATACAAGCATCCGGTATATGGCCGTCGATTTTGATTCAAGTCGCTTGGGTCGGGACCTTCTTTCTATTTGTACGACTCTTATTCGCGTATGCGGTTCGGAAAGTGACGGTGTTTGGCGGATGAAACGATATGCGAAACTATATTGGCTCTATGCCAAAAATCACTTCAAAGTGATGATGGAATATCGGATGGATTTCTTGATTGGCGTGTTATCGGTCTTTGGTCAACAATTTGCCGCCCTCTTCTTTTTATCGATTGTCTTTCAGCACATCGAATCGCTGAACGGCTGGGGCTTTTACGAGATTTTGTTCATCTATGGCATCGCGTTTTTAGGTCGGGCTGTCCATCATATCTTTTTTGATAACCTTTGGACGATTGGCTGGCAGTACATCCGTACGGGAAACTTGGACCGTATTCTCATGCGTCCCGTGAATCCGCTGTTCCAAATCGTCGCAGAGCGGGTTCAACAAGACGGATTCGGTCAACTCTTGATTGGGGGGAGCGTACTCTGGCTCGCATCGAACGAACTCGGGATGTCGTGGAGTGTGATGGACGTGATTGTCCTTCTCATCATGGTCCTCGCGAGCGGCATGATTTATATCGCGGTCAATTTATTCTTTGCGACGTTCTCGTTTTGGATGATTGATAGTTTGCCCGTCGTGTTCGCCGTATTCAGTTTGAGTGATTTCGCCCGTTACCCGATGACGATTTACTCGAAGGTGATCATGTTCGTCTTAACGTACATCATCCCGTTCGGCTTCACGGCATTTTATCCGGCGATGTACTTCTTTGAAGGACGGGGGTTCACCATGTTTGCACTAGCAACACCGCTTGTCGCAATCCTCTCACTCGTCATCGCCTATCGATTTTGGTTGTTTGGACTGCGCGCTTTTGCAAGTACAGGTTCTTAATGAGGAAAGGGTGAGTGGATGAAGATTGTTCAACAGTGGAATCAGGAAGATCGCGAATATATTCGACAGCGATTGATTGAATATAATGCATCTCAATTACCGGATGAAGTGAAGCACCCCGTCGAACATGTAAGTTTCATCGTTCGAGATGACGACGATCAGATTGTCGGTGGGGTGACCGGTACGGTGTTTTGGTACACGATGCACATTCATTTCTTATGGGTGGACGAACAGCTTCGGGGAGAGGGATATGGAACGAGATTGATGAAGCGTATTGAACAGTGCGCCATCGAGCATCAGTGCGGTCTCATACAACTCGACACGTTCAGTTTCCAGGCACCTGACTTTTATATCGGGCTCGGTTATGAAGTCGTTGGGGTAATCGAACACCACCCGACAGTAGAGCATCAACAATATTATTTGAAAAAGACTCTTCTCAAACAAAATTAAAACTGCAGACGTATGAACGTCTGCAGTTCCGCTCGAGGCCAAGGCTTCGGGTTTTTATTTTGTCGCCGCTTCCGTTAAGAATGGCACGATTTGCTTCTTACGCGAGACGACGCCCGGAAGTGTCGCCAATCCGTTTTGGAGCGTCACATTGAACGCTTGTTCGAAGAGTTCTGGTTTTGGTCCGACGACGATTGCTTCTGAATCGTTCGTCAAAATGTTCGTGATGGCAAAGACGAACAAGTCTAAGTTTTTCGCCGCAACCGTGTTAGCGATCGCCGCTTCGACTTCCTCTTTACGGTTCAAGACATCATTCGCATCGACCGTGTTCACTTGCGCGATCTCGACACGATAGTCGCCCATTGCGAATTCTTTCGCATCGAGTGAGATGAGCTCTTCAATCGTTTTTTGGCTAAGGTCTGCACCGGCTTTGAGCATTTCAAGCCCGTATGCTTCCGCATCGACGCCAGCAATCTCAGCAAGTTCT
The DNA here is from genome assembly GCF_059821525.1 of Exiguobacterium sp. RM11. Lineage (NCBI taxonomy): Bacteria > Bacillati > Bacillota > Bacilli > Caryophanales > Exiguobacterium > Exiguobacterium sp. RM11. The sequence goes on from NZ_CM187558.1 coordinate 2,608,132, forward strand.
TTCGCTGCTTTGATATCCTCACCCGTGCATGTCGGTGATTTGAAGAGAAGTGAGTCCGAGATGATGGCTGAAAGCATCAAACCGGCCATGTCCGCTGCGATTTCAACACCGTGCTCTTTATACAACTTCAATAAAATCGTCGCTGTACATCCGACTGGCTCGGCACGATAGTAGAGCGGGTCTGCCGTTTGGAAGTTCGCGATGCGGTGGTGATCGATGACTTCAAGGATTCGCACGTCTTCGATGCCGTCTGCACTTTGCTGGAACTCGTTGTGGTCGACTAAGATGACTTCTTCTGCCTCACCTGTTACGCTTTCAATCAAACGCGGTGCCTTCACGCGGAAGTGATCAAGTGCATATTGCGTTTCTCCGTTCACTTCACCGAGACGGACCGCTTCTGCGTCCATCCCTAATTTCTTTTTCAACTCGGCATAGGCGAGCGCTGATGTGATCGTATCGGTATCTGGATTTTTATGTCCGAAGACTAGTACTGTACTCATGTCTCATTCTCCTCACTAAATAGTTTTCCCTTATCCATTATAACGTCCACGGCATTTCTTTCAATTCCCCAAACAAAAAGAGCCGTGTCGGCTCTTAAGATTGTTCGTCTTCATCTGTCTCCTCGAGGTCGGAATGATCTCCTTTTGAATCTTCTTCGTGGGAGATATCCGGTTGATCTCGTTTCAACTTCTCTTTTTCTTCTTGTTCACGCTTTTCTTTGTCTGACATATCGTGTCATCCTTTCGAGAATCCGACTTGTCGTAATCTGTTCCCCAAGCCAGATTTCGTCAAACGACATTTCATCAAACGTAAACAAACTGAAACGTCAGGCTTGAACGAAGACGATTTCTTCTCCACGAAGTTCGACTTTCACATCTTGTCCTTGGAACAACCACTCATCTTGTTCCGCCACGACGAAACGAATGCCGTCTTCTTCGGTCTCAACAGCCGCATTGTTCACGTCTTCTGTGATGACTCCCACGGAGAAACCGTGCGTCAAGTCTGTCGAGCCCCCGTATTTTGCAAACAAACGAACCGTTTGACCCGCTTCGACTTCCATTTCTTCTTTAAACCATTGGAGCGCTTCTTCTGTTACTTGAATCTTCATAACATTTCCTCCTCTCGACTACTTCTTTCATTCTAAACGTTTCAAAAGAGTCGAGCGAGGATGTTGCCTAAAGTGTCATTCCCGCTTGATAGCTGACGGTCATCCCGTGGATCTCTGGAATGGCTCCGTTCATTTCAGCGAGCGTCGTTTCAAACAGTTGACGACCAATCTGTTCATTCGGAGAAAGCATCGTCGACAGCCCGAATGCCCGACTAATCGGATGTCCGTCAAACCCTAGCATGGCGACTTCCTCAGGAATGGCGACGTGCCGTCGTTGCATCTCTCCCAAAAATCCAAGAGCGACATAATCCGACGAGAAAAAGAGCGCTCGAGGACGCTCTTTTTGAGAGAGGAACGTTTCTGCTAACCGAATACCGTCCTCACTCGTCAAATAACCGGTCCAAATCCATTGCTCACGCGCATGTGCTACTTCATCGAAATAGGCTTGCTGACGCGCAAGGGAGCTCGGACTATGGCTTCTTGACAAGATGATTCCAATCTCTTCATATCCATGCTCCTGTAGCACATGAATACCTGACACGAACGACGCATAATGGTCGACATGGATGGATGAGATCGTCTCCGGTGCGCCGACGGTCGCTACGGCAATCGGTCCGTATGCACGATACGTCTCCATTTCCTTAAAGGACATTTCGTGCGACAAGACGATCGCCCCATCGACTTCGCGATGCTTCAATAAATCGAGTGCTTGTCGCTCCTCACTCAGCTTATACTCCGTCTGCCACATGACGAGTCGGTAATCGTGCTCGAGGGCCGCTTTCGCAAGCCCGTTGACGAAGAGACCGTAATACGGATGATCCATATAAGGTAAGATAACGACGACGCGTTGTGTTTTCCCCGTCGACAACGTCAACGCCTGTTGATTTCGCAAATACCCGAGCTCTTTCATCGCCGCATGGACACGGGTCCGTTTTTCCTTCGATACATACGGATGCTCGTTCAACACGCGCGAGACCGTCGTCACCGATACGTCAGCGTGCTTCGCGATATCTCGAATGTTTGCCATTCGCCCCACCTCAACTTGTCAGTCTTTGCATATAGTGTACCCACTCTACTTGCTGACTGTCACCTCTTTCGACGACTTGACTTCGAATCGCTTGAACGAGACGGAAGCGCTCCTCTAACGGTAAGTGAAGAAACTCTTCCTGGAAACGGCTACACAACATTTTCCCGAACGGTGTATACAACTGATTGATGACGAGTTCGTATACGATTCCACTGCACCATGTCTTCCACGTTGTCGGTTTCATATCGGTTCCCCTCCCTTTGTCTATACCGTATCTTCTGAAACGCGTTTCAGAGCAAGGTCTTTTTTGAAAAAAGTTTATTTCCGAACATTATTTATTGGTAACTTTCATTTTTCATGTTTTTTACTCAAAACAATTGACGGGAATCAAACATTTTTGTATAGTCATCAAGTTGATAACGTTAATTTAAACATTTTTCTCAATTAATGTTCGGAAATAGATCGAAATAAGGAGTTTTATCGATGAATATTTTTCAATTGAAACAACATGGTACGAATGTTAAACAAGAAGTGACAGCCGGAATCACAACGTTCGTGACGATGGCATATATCTCTGTCGTCAACCCGGCCATTCTATCTGACGCTGGGATTCCATTTGCTCAAGCTTTCACGGCGACGATCATTGCCATCCTCATCGGAACAGGCTTAATGGCATTTTATGCGAACTTGCCGATTGCTGTGGCACCCGGTATGGGTCTCAACGCTTTCTTCGCTTACACGCTCGTCGCCCAAGAACAAATCGCACCATCCGCCGCACTCGGCGTCGTCTTCGTCTCGTCCGTCTTCTTTTTAATCTTGTCGCTTTCTCCGATTCGGACAAAACTGATTCAGGCGATCCCGACTTCGTTGAAACATGCGATCACGACCGGAATCGGTCTCTTCATCGCTTCGCTCGGATTGAAGTTATCAGGATTGATTGTCGCAGATGAGGCAAACTTGGTGCGTCTCGGTGACGTATCCTCACCAGAAGTGTTACTCGTACTCGGTGGTTTAATCGTCTCGGCACTTCTCTTCTCGAGAAATGTTCCCGGTTCTTTATTGATCGGGATGCTACTCACTGGAATCGCGGCTTACTTCATGGACATCTTACAAATCAACGGTGTCACGGCAATGCCGACACTTCCAGAAGGACTCATGGTCAACCCGGTAACAGCATTTAGTGATGTCATTCAATATGGATTATTCGGTGCCGTCCTCTCGTTCTTCCTCGTCACATTGTTCGATACGACAGGTACACTTGTCGGTGTCGGGAAACAAGCTGGTCTCTTAAAAGAAGACGGAACGATTGAAAATGGTCACCGTGCACTCTTTGCCGACTCACTTGCCACAATGGGTGGTTCACTCGTCGGGACGAGTCCTTCGACGGCATACATCGAGTCTGCAGCCGGTGTCGCACAAGGTGGACGTACAGGTCTCACAACGGCCGTCGTCGCTGGTTTGTTCGGATTGACGCTCTTCTTCAGCCCGCTCATCGGTGCCATCTCTGGCGTTGCGGCGATCACAGCTCCTGCACTCATCATCGTCGGGGCGCTCATGTTGACGAACGTACGTTATATCGACTGGAGCGACTTTAGCGAATACTTCCCGGCCTTCATGACCATTTTGATCATGCCGCTTTCAGGAAGTATCGAACGTGGGATCGCATTCGGGTTCATCTTGTACCCGATCTTCAAAGCGATGAACAAAGAGACGGTTCACCCGCTCATCTACTTGTTCGGCGCACTCTTCATCTTGGAAATGTTTTTCCTATAATTTAGATACAAGACCCTTGTCATGTGACGAGGGTCTTTTTCTGTTATATGTAGCGGAATGCTGTTTTATATCAGACTACGGATGAATTATCATTCAGTGAGATACATTATCAATTAGACAGGATTTTACAAATAAATCATTTTTTCTCTCCATTTTTCTGTCACTTTTCTACGTATTATGAAATAATGACGGTGAAATCGCTATCATGAGAAGAAAGAAGGAATGGCTATGCCGAATGTAGCTTTATTCGTCACTTGTTTATCTGATACGTTGTTTCCATCCGTCGGACAAGCGACAGTCGAACTGCTCGAACATTTAGGGTGTGAGGTGACGTTCCCTTTTGAACAGACGTGTTGTGGGCAACCTGCTTATAACAGCGGCTATCATGAGGAAACGAAAAAGATTGCCAAGCATATGATTGAAACGTTCGAACAAGCAGATGCGGAATATATCGTCGGACCATCGGGATCATGTGTCATGATGATGCGCGACTATCCGCATTTGTTCCAAGGTGATCCGGTATGGGGTCCTCGGGCAGAGGCACATGCCGCCAAAACGTTTGAGCTGACACAGTTCATCGTCGATGTGCTCGAAGTCACTGATGTCGGCGCCAAATTCCCCGCCAAAGCGACCTATCATGCGTCTTGTCATATGACCCGCCTTCTCGGAATTGAAGCGGCGCCTGGAAAGTTGCTAGGAAACGTTGATGGCTTGACGATGGTTCCCCTTGCGAACGTACATAACTGTTGCGGGTTCGGCGGGACGTTCTCCGTCAAGATGCCGGACGTGTCGGTGCAGATGGTGGATGAGAAAGTCGAATCGATTTTACAGTCCGGTGCAGACGTTTTGATCGGGGCGGATGCATCGTGTCTGATGAACATCGGCGGACGCCTTCATAAACAGGGACATCCGATTAAAGTGATGCATATTGCCGAAGTCTTGAACGAAGGAGTGAAACGAGCATGAGCATGGGGATTCGGTTAGATGAGAAGTTTCAGGATCGCCGCAAGGACGGGATTGAGGATGCGTTCATGCGGCAAGCCGTCAGTTCAGCTCAAAACCGGCTACGGGATGGACGGTTGGATGCTGCGGGTGAACTCGGAGACTGGGAAGCGTTCCGTGACCACTCGGAAGAGATTCGTCAACACGTGCTCGAGCATCTCGACTATTACTTGTATCAATTGAGCGAGAATGTCTCAAAACGAGGCGGGAGCGTCTTCTTCGCAGAGACGCCAGAAGAAGCGAACCGTTACATTCGGGAAGTCGTTCGTTCGAAACAAGCCAAACATGTCGTGAAATCAAAATCGATGGTCACAGAAGAGATTGGGTTGAACGAGGCGCTCCAGGAAGAAGGATGTACCGTCGTCGAGTCCGACCTTGGGGAATGGATTTTGCAACTCGACGAAGACCCACCGTCTCATATCGTCGCCCCTGCCCTGCACAAAGACCGCAATGCTGTCCATGAGACGTTCACCGCTCACGGCTATGCCGGTTCAAATGATCCGACTGAACTCGGGCGCTATGCACGACAAGAACTACGAAAAGACTTTTTAAAGGCAGAAGTCGGCATCACCGGCTGTAATTTTGCCATTGCAGAGAGTGGAGCCGTCGGGCTTGTGACCAATGAAGGGAACGGGCGCATGGTGACGTCACTTCCTGACACGGTCATCTCCGTCATGGGGATGGAACGTGTCGTCCCTTCTTATGAAGAGTTCGAGGTACTCGTCAATATGCTTTGTCGAAGCGCGGTCGGCCAACGCCTCACGTCATACATCACGACATTCGCCGGGACGCGCGCGGTCGGTGAAGTCGATGGTCCTGAAGAATTCCACCTCGTCATCGTCGACAATAAGCGTTCCGGCATTCTCGGTACACAGTTCCAATCGGTCCTGCAATGCATCCGTTGTGCGGCCTGTATCAACGTCTGTCCTGTCTATCGCCACATCGGCGGTCATGCGTACGGTTCAATCTATCCTGGTCCGATTGGTGCCGTCTTAGCCCCACTGCTAGATGGATACGAGAATTATAAAGAACTTCCTTATGCGTCGAGTCTTTGTGGTGCCTGTACAGAGGCATGCCCCGTGAAGATTCCGTTACACGAGCTGTTGATTGAACACCGCCGCGTCATCGTTGAGGAAAAGAAACAATCACCTTTCGTGGAACGGATTGCGATGAAAGGTTTTGCCGTCACAGCATCAAGTCCGTTCTTATTTGAAGCAGCGGAACATGTCGCACCGTTTGCGACATCACCGTTCGCCACATCCGGTCAAATCGAAAAAGGACTGCCGGCTTGGACGGACTCGAAAGACTTGCCACAGCCGAACAAACAGACCGTCCGAGATTGGTTCAAGAAACGGGGGAATGCCTGATGAATCCTGGTACAATCACAAACCGTGAAGACTTTTTACAACGCATCGCCAAACAGCTCGGGCGTGAGGTCGACCTCACCCCACCGAAACGCGAATACAAACATCGCCCACAAGACGACGTGTTAAAAGATGCGAGCGAAGAAGAGCTACTCGAGACGTTTCGCATGGTCGCGACACGAATCCACACCGATTTGGTGGAATGTGAATCAGCACATCTCGATGATACGCTTCGCCTCTTGATTGAACGTTACGAAGGAACACGGATCCTTGCGGAAAACGATGACCGAATTTCCGCTTGGGCTCCCTCAACGAGCGAGACGTTCGCATGGTGGGATTCGACAAAGCCGGACACGAGCCGAGAGCTCGCCGCACGTGCCGACATCGGCATCACGATCGCGGATGCAGCGTTTGCGGAAAGTGCAACAATCGTCCAATATGCGAAGCCTGGAAAATCACGGACAATCAGTCTGTTACCGCAAGACCATATTGCGATTATCCCGAAATCTGTCCTTGTTCCACGTATGACGCAAACGGCACAACAGCTTGCCGCACTCGATCGAGATGGTCTCCATTCCCCGAACGGTGTCAATTTCATCTCCGGTCCGTCGAACTCAGCCGACATCGAGATGAACCTGATTGTCGGTGTTCATGGACCTGTCCGAGTTGCCTATGTGTTGGTACATGACTTATAAACAAAGCCCCTCCATCGATCGATGGAGGGGCTACGTTTATCCTGATAACGTGACGCTCCCATTTGAGCTTGTTAATTTCACTTCAATAGATCCTTCACCGAACACGCACTCTTTCGACCGTTCTCCGAACACATTGACTTTTCCATTCCGTGACTTCGCCCGAATCGTCACATCTTCCGGACGTTCATCGACGTGCAAGTCAATCTTTCCGTTGTTGGTCTTCAAACGAATCGGTGCTTGAATCGATTGAACGAGGCAGTCAATCCGGCCGTTCGAAGTCTTGGCATCAATGGCTCCTGTGACGTGATCAACATCGATTCGACCGTTCGAGGAATGGATGTTGATGCGCTCTAGCTGAGAGTGCTTCGCTTCAACACGACCGTTTGAGGAATGAAGCTCCCAATCGTGACCATGACAGTCTGATGCGAGCACTTTCCCGTTCGATGTGCGAAGTTCGCCATGACGTGCTTGAATGTGATGTGCGATGATTCGTCCATTCTCACTCTCTACGAGTAAACGTTCCGCTTGAAGATTTTGTACATCACTTGAACCGTGACGATTCTTCAATTGAATTTGATGATAGGCGTGATGAGGTAGCTCGACCCGAAGGACCGGTGCTTTTGACCCAAACCACGAAAACAAATCAGACAGACCGAAACGACGTTCGGATTCAATCCGGATTTCTAACGTGTCCCCGACGATATCCATGACTACCCCATGGTCGGTCTCTGTTTCAAGTGTCGCGTACGCATACCCATCTTGTGATGGTGTCACGAACACCTGCGCATGTTGAACTTGAATGAGGACACTTTGGAAAGCGACGGTCGAACTTTTGACAACTGCAGGCGGTCGTGTCGACTCCGCTACTTCAAAATCGACAGAGGCAAGTAGTTCCGATGCGAGCACGCTCGGTTCCCCTAACTCGCGCGCCATCTCTTCATCACTTCTTCCTTCTAATCGACCGCTCGTGAAGTACTCAGACACATCTCGTAAAATATCGAGGCGATCTTTCACCTTCACGTTCATCAATAATTGCTCAAGCTCTGACAAGTACTGTTCTTCATTCATCTGTCGTCTCCCCCTCGGATTAAGTCATTGACGCCGTTCGTGAATACATCCCATTCCGTTCGCAACTCAGCCAAATGTGTTCGCCCTTGTTCCGTGATCTGATAGTACTTCCGTGGAGGGCCTTCTCCGGACTCCATTAAATATGTCGTGAAATAACCCTCTGTCGTCAATCGACGTAACAACGGATAGACGGCACCTTCTGAAATCGCTACTTTAGCCGAAATCGCTTGGACGAGTTCATAGCCGTAGCGGTCTTGTTCCGCTACAAGCGCCAGCACACAAAGATTGAGTACACCCTTCTTGAATTGAGGATTCATCATCCCACCCCCTACTATACATAGAACAATAGCACATCAATCACTACTATTCAATAAACAATAGTATTCATTCCCCTGATTTCTCAATATCTAGCTTCTGAGGAGGTGAATCTGTACAATAAAAGAACGACACTCGTAGGATATTTGTCACAGTCGGAATGTTCATCATTCTAGGAAGGAACGGTCTTTATGAAGTCATGGATTGACCAACGGATCGGAAGACAGTTTTTATTTGTCTTCTACTTATTCATCGGACTGATCCTCCTCACGTCGCTTGCCGTATACGTGTATACGGAAAACCAAATCGAACAGACGACGTCATCGCTCGAAAACATCAGTGAACGGCGCACGAATGCGACCGAATTGTTTGAGACATGGCAGTCGATGCAATATGAAATGCGCGGCTACGTACTCCTCGGAGACGATGCGATGCTAGAGCGCGTACAAGATAAACAAGTCTTAATTGACGAACAGACGACTTGGTTCGAACAGAACGCCGTAACCGATAAGGAAAAAACGTATGCGAGCGATGCCCGTACACTGTTTGTTGCTTATCAAGAACGCGTCATGCCGAGCCTTGAACGTTATGTAGAAGGAAAGCGGGACGGAAGTGTGACCGAACCCTTTTTAAAAATGCCAACGCTCGGGAAGGTAAACCCTCAAAAAGAGCCGCCGGCAGACCGTAAATTTAAAATCAACTCGAAAAGTGCCGCAGATATGAGCGCGAGCATCGTTGATATGGAGAGCGTCTTCACGGAATATCGGAACTCACTGAACGCAGAAGAGGATGCGCTCCGTGCTCAACTTGCGACACATACGAAATGGGCACAAGCTCTCTGGCTCCTCTCCTTACTCGGAGTCCTATTCATTCTCTTCATCGTCGCTCGACCTTACGTCAGACGCTTAACGGGTCAACTTCAGGAGTTGATTGAGAACAGTAAGCGTCTTGCCGGAGAGAAGCAGCCGGTCACGCCGGTCACCGTTCAATCTAAAAACGAAGTCGGTCAACTGACAACCTCATTCCGTCAGATGGCTTCGTCACTTACGACACAACGTCATCGAATTGAGGAAGAGCGTGAGAAGACAGCGCGTCTCCTTCACTCCATCCGCGATGCCGTCATCTATGTCGAGCACGCAACCAGCGAAAAAGTGGCCAACCAAGCACTCTTCGTCTTGTTTAACCAACCGATCACAAAGCGAAACGAAGTCGACTTATACCGTTTAGACGCCAGCCTCGAAGAACTTGGACTGCAGGTCGACCAAAAGGATGACTTTTTCGCGTTCATGGAGCGGTCGTTTGACGGACAGTGTAAAGAAGAGAGCGTCACGTTCTCGATGAATCAGGAAGAGCGCTTCATTCAAATGTATGCGGAGAAGATTTACTTGAGAGGAACACGTCACGGCACGATGCTCGTCTTCCGTGATGTGACGCATGAGACTGAGGTCGACCGTTTGAAAACCGAACTCGTTTCGACCGTCTCTCACGAGCTTCGTACCCCACTCACAAGTATCATCGGATTCACCGAACTTCTTCGTTTTCGACAGCTATCTCCCGAACGTTCGGAGAAATATTTGGGGATGATTCATCAAGAGACATTGCGTCTCGAAGATTTGATTTCCAACTTGCTCGATGTTCAACGGATGGAATCAGGACAACAGACGTATCATAACGAATCCGAGCGCCTGTCCGACATCCTGAAACAGGCCATTGCAGTGCATCAAGGAGCAAGCCAACATCATCATATTTCGTTTGATTGTCAGGAAGATCTTTACGTATATGGAGACCGAACGCGACTCAATCAACTCTTCATGAATCTACTTCATAATGCTGTGAAGTATTCTCCTCATGGGGGAGACATCCATGTCCGTGTCGCATGTGAGCGACCGGATTGGATTGATATTTCGATTGAAGACCATGGAATCGGGATCCCTCAAACCGCGCTGTCGAAGTTGTTTGACAAGTTTTATCGCGTCGACAATTCCGCTAGCCGCAAAATCGGAGGAACCGGCCTTGGTCTCGCGATTTGTAAAGAGATTGCAGAAGGTCATGGCGGCACAATTCACGCCACCTCGAACATCGGTAAAGGGTCCATTTTCACCGTCAGTCTTCCGAAAATGGATGTAACGAGTCAGATGAGTAGCTAAACGAAAAGAGGGTGCGATAGCGCACCCTCTTGTTTACTGTACTTTATTCTCTGGACCGAATGACGGGTAAAGTGACAGTCCACCATCCGCAAAGATCGTTGTCCCTGTGACATATGACGATTCATCCGACGCGAGCCAAGCGGCAACGGCGGCGATTTGTTCCGGTTTCCCGATGACGTGAGATGGGATGAGTGCCTCTAACCCTTTCTTCTCTTCTGGGTCGCTCATCGTCTCTTCGTTGATTGGTGTATCGATTGCCCCTGGTGCGATCGCATTCACACGAATGTGATTCGGTGCATATTCGAGAGCGACTGATTTCGTAAACATTTTTACGCCGCCCTTACTTGCTGCGTAATGTGTATAACCAGGACGTGGAATGACTTCGTGAACGGAAGACATGTTGATGATATTGCCTTCGATTTCGTTCTCAACGAAGTACTTCAAAGCAGCACGGACACCAAGGAACGTTCCGTTCAAGTTGACGTCGATAATCTTCTTCCAATTGTCGAATTCCATCTCATGTGTCTTCGCCTCGACTTGAACGCCGGCGTTATTCACGAAAATATCCATTTTTCCGAACTCAGCAATGGCTTTCTCAATCATTTTCTCCGCGAGTCCTTCTTCCGAGACGTCCCCTTTTACAGCGACGGCTTTCCCACCACCTGCCTCGATGCCACGGATGACTTCTTCCATCTCTTTTTCACTACTACGATAGTTTAGGACGACGTTCATCCCTTCTTTCGCATAACGCTCACCGATTGCGCGACCGAGACCTTTCGAGCTTCCCGTGATGACCGCGACTTTTCCTTTTAACTCTGGATAGTTTGCCATGTGAATTCCTCCTTCATCTTCTCGTTTTTAGTTCCCACATTCCCCTCTTCATCAAACATGATTGGCTGCATTTTGAATATTTGAAACAAATCAACTATACTGAAACAAACTATTCGTTTTCAGGAACTGCCTGAAAGACGTTTGATCTTATACTCAATGGAGGTGACTCCCCGATTTTTGGGGGAATTGTTGGACAGTCCCATGTTACTCAGCTTACTCATCGTTGCGCTCTTAATCTTTTTGACTGCCTTTTTCGTGGCAGCCGAATTTTCAATTGTGAAAGTGCGTGGCGCTCGACTCGACCAGCTCGTGCTTGAAGGAAACAAGAAAGCGGTCAGCGCAAAAAAAGTCATCGAGAATATCGACGACTCCCTTTCTGCATCTCAGTTCGGGATTACGCTTTCTGCACTCGGGCTCGGGTGGATTGGTGCCGACCAAATCGAAACATATATCCACACGTTGGTCGACCAGCTAAACTTATCGCCATCTCTTGTGACATTCTTGTCGTTCCTGATCGCATTCCTACTCATCGCGTTCCTGCACGTCGTCATTGGAGAACTTGTGCCGAAAACACTTGCGGTCCATGAAGCCGAAAAGTTGACGCTCCTTGTCGCACGTCCACTCTACGTGTTCACGAAAATCTTCTACCCGTTCATTCGTGCCTTGAACAGCATGGCACGTCTCACCCTCCGCTTATTCGGGGTGCAGACAACGGCTCAGGAGACGGCACACTCAGAAGAAGAGCTGAAAATCATCATGACGGAAAGTTTCCGCAGTGGTGAAATCAACGAAAACGAGTTGGCATATGTACAAAACATCTTCTCGTTTGACGAACGAATCGCTAAGGATGCCATGGTTCCACGTATGAACATGGTCACAATCGATGAAGAAGATACGATTGAAGAGATCATTTCAGTTGTCGAAGAGCACCAGTATACGCGTTATCCGGTCACACGAGATGGCGACCGTGACGACGTGCTCGGATTTGTGAATGCAAAACAACTCTTCACTGCTCAACTTTCGAAAAATGACGCACCGTTCGAATCGTTCATTCATCAATTGCCACTCGTCACCGAGTTCACGCCGCTTCAAGAAGCGATGGTGAAGATGCAAAACGCGCAGACGATGATGTGCTTAGTCATCGATGAGTACGGGGGTACTGCCGGCCTCTTAACGATTGAAGATATCCTAGAAGAAATCGTCGGTGAGATTCGCGACGAGTTCGACCGAGATGAACAAGCAGAAATTACTGAAATTGCTCCGAAACACTACCGTCTCTCCGGACTTGTGTTAACACAAGAACTTGAGGAACGGTTTGGGATCGAAATCGAAGATGATGTCGATACGGTTGGCGGATTTGTCTTATCGCAAAAAGCGAATGCTCGGACAGGCGAACGCTTCCTCTTACCTGGCGACCATGAATTGATTGTCAGTGAAGTCGATAACCACCGAATCGTCTTCGTCGACCTGATTTTGGCCTCACATGAAGAGGAAGAGCCTCTCTCAGAATAAGGTTTCTGTCAAACCCTTCTCCTTGATTTGGAGAAGGGTTTTTCATGTGTGAACCGAACTGTCGCTATATTTTCGCCTCTTGCCGTGATATACTGCACATATGTTGCTTATTTGAGTGTCACGCACTCAATGACACAACATCACCGAAACATGGCGAGATGTTCGGTTTAAACAGAAAGAAATAGAAAGAAGGTTACGCATGGAACGCAAACTATTTTTGATTGACGGTAACTCCATGCTGGCCAGTGCTTACTATGGTGCCGCCGCGAGCCGAACGAAAAAAGGACGCGAGGTATCCAAAAACGATCGGAGTGCCGTCATCGGAATGACCGGCCTCATCCGGACGATTCTACGTAGACATCGTCCGACTCACTTTGTCGTCGTCTGGGACGTCTCACGTGAAACATTATGGCGTCGAGAACTCTACCCGGGCTATAAACGCCGCAGACGTCAAACACCGCCTGAATTGAAAGCACAGATGGAACTCATGCGCCAACTGCTTGAGGATAGTGGAATTCCACAATTCCAAGTAGAAGGCTATGAAGGGGAAGATTTAATCGCCCACATCGCACGTAAATTCAGTTGCAGTGCACCTGTGGTCATCATGACAAAAGACAAAGACTTGTTACAGCTTGTCAGTCCACGAATCACCGTTTGGTTGCAAACACAGGAGCTTCAGCAAATGCAAGCTCGCTGTGACATTCGTGATAACCGTCCGTTACCGCTCAAACGTCATTTAGAAATTCGACCAGAAGAGATTGCGGCGTTATACGAAGGGTTGAAACCGAAACAGCTGTCAGCCGTTAAAGCGTTGACGGGAGACCGTTCAGACGGAATTCCACCTGTTGCGGGACTTGACGAAAACCAATCGGTTCAACTGATCAAACGATTCGGTTCGCTCGATAAGCTGTATTCTGCCTTGAGTATCAAAGGTGATAAACGACAACAAGTAAATGAAACGATCGCGGCACTGACGTCAGAGGAGGTGCCCCGTAACTTGAGACGAACACGCAAGAAAGCAGAGCGCAACATGGAGCTCGTTCGTCTTGATGTCACGGTGCCGGCACTTGACCATTTGAAGTTGGCTCATCTCGAGCTCAGCCTCAACCCGAAGCGGGTCGAGCAAGCGTATCAAAAACGCGGACTTCGTCTCTCCTTCAATGCAGGTCAGAAGAAAACATCCGCACGTTAAAAAGAACGGTCGCTCATGCGTCCGTTCTTTTTATATGCACGGTAATACCATCTTCATCCGTCAACGTCCATTCAGACGATGTTCCGCCTAATGCCTGGTTTGTTTCTTCGTTGACAAGAAGTGTCCACGCTTCGAGTCCTGCTTCGACTCCTAGAACCTCACTCGGACGTGCCCACACGTTCGTGCCGATGTGATGATGATACCCGTCTGCCGCTAAGAACAGTGCCCCCGGATAAGAATCCGTCGTAACAGAAAACCCGAGTCGGTCATGGTAGAAGCGTTTCGCTGCTTCGATCGACCGGACTTTAAAGTGCACATGTCCCATCGTCGTGCCAATCGGTAACCCTGCGAATGGTCGATTCACTGCAGCTTGAAGCATCGATTCATAGTCGACTGGTTCAGTCGCCATCTTCACATGCCCGTTTGATTCATAACTCCATTGTTCCTTCGGACGATCGGCATATAGCTCAATCCCGTTCCCTTCTGGGTCACTCAAATAGAATGCCTCGCTCACTAAATGATCGCCTTGTCCGACTTCGATGCGTTGTTCGATAAGATGCGCCAAGATGCTTCCTAACGCTACACGATCCGGTAATAGAATCGCTAAATGAAACAACCCTGCCGCCCGCGGATTCGTCTTCGCCTGTGGAACATGGTGCAAGATGACGAGCGGACGCTCTTTCGTACCGAGCGTGGCAAGCTCTTTGGTTTCTTCAAGGACACTCATCCCAATCACGTCTACATAAAATTGTTTCATCTGTTCGATGTCACGGACGCGTAGCGTCACCGGTCCTAGTTCAATATTTTCGATTTTCATATACAATCACCTCACCTTCACTATACCCGCTCGGCTCACATTGCAGAAGTAGGCACAAAAAGGTGGTATAGTTACTTCAACGATACTAATGGAAAGGAAGAACGATGTGACCAAGATAACAAGCTGCGAAGTCGATACGGCACTCGAACTGATTACAGGAAAATGGAAGCACTCCATCCTCCTCGTCCTGATCAATGGGGATACGTTACGCTTCAGTGAGTTGAAACGAGCGTTACCAAAAATCAGTCAAAAGATACTGACCGCACAACTCCGTGATTTAGAAGAACAAGATATCGTCATCCGGACCGTCTATCCAGAAGTCCCTCCCCGTGTCGATTATCGCTTAAGCGAGTATGGGAAAACACTAATCCCGATTCTCGAAGCGATGAACGAATGGGGAATGCGTCACGCGGAACGGATGCGCTCCAACTAGTTGTCCACATGTGGATAACCGTTTTAACCGATTTCATTTATCACTTATCCACAGGAGGTCGTCATGATTCATTATCCACAGTTTACCGGTCATCAAATCGGTGTCACCGCTCCCTCGTCAGGTATACCAACAGAATTACACCATTTATTGCATCAAGCAGAACAGAAGTTTTCCGATCGAGGGTTCACGTTACAATTCACTCCGAATGCGTGGAAACAACAATTAGGGAAGTCCTCCCCGGCTCGCGTACGAGTAAATGAATTGACCAATCTCCTTCAAAACGACAATGTCGACTTGATCATCCCGCCCTGGGGTGGGGAACTCTTAATGGAAATCCTCGATCAAATCGATTGGCAATCCTTACCCGCGAAATGGATGCTCGGTTATTCAGATACGAGTTTGTTACTCTTCGTCTATACATTAAAAACCGGAATCGCCTCGGCCCATGGTCCGAACCTGGTCGATTTACGTGCGGATATTTGGGATGAGACGAGTTCACGCTGGTTAGATGTATTGTCGACGCGGGTCGACGAGACGGTCATCCAACGCTCGTCTGAGAAGTTTCAAAAGGAATGGCAGCATGACAATCCGACGCCACACCTGTTTCATTTGAGTGAAACAACGGAATGGAAAGCGATTGGGGGTCAACACGCGACAGGTCGATTGCTTGGTGGATGTCTCGATGTGCTCTTACATACAATCGGGACACCGTATGGCGACGTCAGGACATTCCAACACGATTACCTGAATGATGAACCGATTCTTTGGTATTTTGAGAATGCCGAGATGAACGTCCCCGCATTAAAAAGGACCCTCCTTCAAATGAAGTGGGCCGGTTGGTTCGATCAGACGTCTGGTATTCTGTTTGGACGAAGTGATGCCCCATCTGTGCATCAAGACTATACGACTGAGATGGTGTATGAGGAGCTCCACCACATGTTAGAGGTTCCTATCTTTTTCGATATCGATTTCGGACACGTTCCGCCGCAGATGACGCTCGTCAATGGGGCCCACGCTTCCGTCCAAGTCGAGCATGATCAAGGGACTTTGATTCAAACGTTCAAGGGCTGATGCGTCAGCCCTTGATTTGTTGTAGTAATAATTCTAAACGTTTGCGAAACAGTCCTTGCGGGAATTTCGCTACTTGTTCTTCGATGACCGATACCCAGTCGTCTCCGCATCCGTTCAATGTTCCCCTTAATAACCCTTCGTAGTAAATCGCGATATCGACTAAACTATGTGCTTTCCACTCGTCTCTGTTTTCCCATAGTGCCAATAAACACTCTCTTCCTTTTTCCGATTCCCCTCGAAAAGCGTAGTACACACCTTTCGCCATCGAAATCGCCGCAATGAACGGCTCAACCTCTGTCGTGAGTGATTCCATCAACTTGACGTTTTCCCCTAACAGATCAATATGTCGATATTCCATCGCATAGAGCGCTTCGGAAAGTGCCACTTTGATTTCTGCCAAGCGGTCTTCCGTGAATTGAATGTATTGCTTCGCCTTTTGTAAAGACTCACGAACTTGCATTTCATCGTTCAAATAGAGCGCACAAATCGAAATGGTGCGATACACGTCGTCCGCACGGTAGTAGATTCTTGTTCGTTTCATATACTCGAGCACGTCTTCAAGCTGTCGAATCGAATCTTCCAAATCCTCATCACAAAGAAGGTTTTTAAATACAATCAACATGACGTACTCAGTTCTCGTTTTCGTTTTCATGTATTTCGCATCAAGAAGTTCGATCGCGTCAATCCGTTCAAGCGATTCTTCAAATCGGTTCCACATCAATAAATAATAAGCCTGGCTGATTCGTCCCATTGCCAATTCCTCAGACTCACCTAGCTTCTCAAAAATTTCAATGGCACGATCGTAGTAGGTCAATACCTTCTCATTTTCTCCTTCTTGAAAGTACGTATCCCCATACAACATGTATGCTTTACCTTGCCACACGGAGTTCATTTCTTCTTTTAAGTATGGGGAAAGCATCTGTCGTATTTCTTGATCTGGCCGCGAAACGAGTGTCATTTCTTCATATTCTAACTGCTCGACCATCGTCTGTAGTTCAGCTTCTTTCGGGTCAGTCAATAACTGCTGCATCGACACATCTAACCGACTTGCGAGTTCTCGTAAGCTACGCATCGATGCCTCCGCTTTCCCATTTTCAATCATACTGAGCATCGATTTCGTGACGATCCCTTCCGCCAACTGCGTTTGGGTCATTTTCTTCTGTTTTCGTAACGTTTTAATTCGTTCACCAATCATATGCCACCTCTATAAGTTAAATTATATTGAACTTTATGTTTACATTTCACTCGCTTGCCTTTATGCTAATGTTAAATCACATTTAACTAATTTGCAAAGGAGTGTTCTCTATGAAATTCTTTTCTTCCAATTTATCGATATTATTACTCGGTAAATTCATGTCACTGTTCGCATCCAACTTATTTACGTTCGTAGCAGGATTAACGGTGTTGACGACGACTGGATCTGGATTACAATTCGCATTTGTTTTACTGGCAGGCACATTGCCACGCGTTCTTTTGTCGCCATTTGCAGGCGCTTATGCGGACAAACTTGACCGAAAACGAGTCATCATCAAAATGGAGTCTCTGAATGGAGGATTATTTTTACTCGCAGGGATCGCAAGTTTGCTTTGGACGTTCGAAGCACCTGCCTTTTATGTCATCACATTCTTCTTATCTATCGTTTCCACCTTCTTATCGGTCACGCTATCGAGTTCGATCCCCCTTCTATTCGAAGAGGAAGAGCTTCAACGTGCCAACTCTCTCATTCAGAGCATCATCTCCATCTCAAGTATCGGCACTCCGCTTCTTGCCGGAGCACTGTTTAAACTTATACCGATTCCAGCTTTTTTATTCAGCTCAGCCCTATTCTTCATGATTGCCGCCTTGCTTGCTTCTCGACTCACATTTCATCAGAAAGAGGTTGCTCCAATCGAACAATCCACCTGGGAAGATGTACGGTCTGGTCTCTCTTATTTGAAGCAGCAACGCGTTTTATGGACAGTCGCCGTTCTAGCTGCCTTCTTGAATTTCTTTTTCGTCGCGACAGAAGTGTTGTTCCCGATAGCCGCGCTACAAGAGGTCGGTGTGTCCCCGTTTCAATTCGGACTCCTTGAAAGCATGGTCGCCATTGGTTTTTTAGTCGCTTCCTTACTTCATGCCTTACCGTTATTCAAAATCAAACATCGCTTAGCAACGATGCGATCCGCGTTGACCATTCTTAGCGTTCTGTTCGTCGGACCCGCCATTCCATTATATTTTAACTTCAACGTCCTCACGTCAATTTTCTTTTTCGCGGTCTTCGCTTTATTGAGTGGTTTCTTGATCGTACGTGTCAACATCCCGATTCAATTGTTCCTCCAAACGAATACGGATCCGAACTATTTAGGGCGCGTCATCGGTGTGCTCGAATCACTCGCGATGGGGATTACGCCGATTGGATTTATCCTATTTGGGGTATTGAGTGATCTCGTCTCTGTTGCCCATCTCTACACCGCTTGTATGGTGGGTCTACTCATCTGCACGTTCGTCCTCACGTACCGAATACGTCAAGACATTCGAGCAGAACGAGATTCAGCTCAGTCAATGGATCGCGTATCATAGAAAAAAGACATCGAACGAATCAGTTCGATGTCTTCTCTGTTGACGGGAGTACCCGCTTTTCTAATAAAAATGGTCCGAATGGGATGACGGATGCCATGACGGCAAGCGTCAGCACTTTGAATCCCCAGCGCAAGCGCCACGCCATGTACATGGCCGCAAGTACGTAGGCCACAAACAAGAAACCGTGCGCTGCGCCGACAATACTGACCGCGAGTGGAATACCCGCCATATACTTCAATGGCATCGCGATAAACAGTAACAACAAGAAGGACACACCTTCTGTGTAGCCAAGCCATTTAAAATGAGTCGTAGTCATATGCGTTCTCCTTTATCTCTGTAGGCTATATCTATCGTAGCCGAAACATGAGAGGTTTGTCACAGGAGAGTGCATAAAAGTTACGAAGCTATTTGACGATTTGGTGAACGATGCAATACTTTCGTTTCGACGAAGTTGCGAAGGAACAAACCATCGACTCCGATTTTCCCTGCGTTATGTCCAGCAACCAAAATCAATACAGATACGATCAACATCGTTGGGTTCGTACTGACCGTTCCAGAGAGCAAGAAAGCCATGTTCATGACAAGACCGAAGAACGCCGCGCTACGTGTGAGTGCTCCGAGCAATAACCCCAACCCGACCAAAAATTCACCATAAGGAATCAGGACATCGAATAATCCAGCGTTCGGAATCGCAACGTTTTCTAAGAATGCAGCCCACCATCCTGCGACGGCTGGATGTTCTCCAGTCGCGAGTGTCACCGCGTTGTTTAAGAATCCTTCCGTTCCAAAGCCACCTGTGATTTTACCCCAACCTGCTGTTAACCAATGATACCCGAGCCATACACGTAACACCGTCAAGATTGCCGTAGCGATGTTATGATTTTGCCAAAATTTCGTGAACATGATGATTCCTCCCTTTCAAGAAGTTGAATAAATGAATAATGTGATTACATTCACAATATACCACCTATGTTCACTATTTCACATATGTATTTTGCTTTGTTCATGATTCGTCCATATGTACGTCACACTCTATTCACATCCAGCAAAAAGACGCCTACTCGAGGCGTCTTTGAGAAGTTTACAACGTTACTTCTTGAGGTGGCTGCCCTTTCTTGTTCATCACACGCATCGATTCTGGTTCGATTTTGAGAATGACCAATTTCGGATCGTCCGGACCATCAAACCAGCCTTCGAGTTTGTCGTTCCACACTTTTTCTTTCATCGATTCATCGTCTGACACAGTCGCTTTCCCTAAGATTTCTAAGTAGGTGTCCCCCACTCCATCTCCGTCATAACCAATCAAAATATGCGTATATGGATTCTTCTCTAATTCCTCCACCTTATCTGTATCGTTCGAGGTTGCTGTGTAGAGTGTAAAATCATCATGGAAAAATGTCATGTAACGACTATGTGGCTTCACTTTATACACGGTCGCCATCGTCCCTACATCACTTGAATCTAAGATCTTTAAAGCTGTTTCTTTTGCACTCATTCCGAATTCCTCCTTCATGATTTGTCGCTCGTATACTGTTCCCTCAAACTACACGATTAAACACAAAAAAACCTGCTCGCCGATGCGAGCAGGTATCATATTCCTTAGAAAGAAAGATTAGATTTTTTCAACGTTAGAAGCTTGTGGTCCACGAGCTCCGTCTGTGATTTCGAAAGTTACTTCTTGGCCTTCTTCAAGTGTTTTGAAGCCGTCGCCTTGGATTGCTGAGAAGTGTACGAATACGTCGTCTCCGCCTTCCATTTCGATGAAGCCGTAACCTTTTTCTGAGTTAAACCATTTTACTTTACCTGTGTTCATGAATGAACCCTCCTGAAATAAACGCTATGCGTTATAGTAGTGCCTTACTAGAAAAAACTTGACCAAAAAAAATACAAGCCTCTGGATTATCTAATGAAAAATAATCCCAAGCACTTGTGAATTATGATTCCAGCTATTCTTAATTAAGCACATATTGAATATAACACGACTAGATGCTTCTGTCTAGTAAATACTTCTGATTGCTAAAAAACGAGGTGAAACGGGTACATGCTAAAGAAGATGATGCTAGGAGGATTTATTATGAAAAATGCAAAGGACCCACAATCAATCGCATCGATGATTACCTCATATTCTGATTGGTCGGAAGAAAACCTCATCCAACGAACACTCGAATGGCATCGTGTCACTCGCGAGACATCTTACTCAGAGCAGCAACATTCCATCCCTTGCCGAATTCCAATGACTGAGCGCATTACGCCTGTTCAAATGTCACTCCCGCTCGAACAAATGGACGGAATGGTTCGTCCTGTTTGGATGCGCCGCCTCGATGCGGAATATTTGAATCTGATGCAGGTCACAAAACAACGTGTTGATGTGACAGACTATGGCGCCGTCGGGGACGGACAAACGGATTGCACGCTCGCTTTTCGTCTCGCCCTCCGCTCCAACCGCCGCGTCTTTGTCCCGGCAGGTGTGTATATCGTTCGGGGCATTCGCCTTCCTTCGAACTGCGTGTTAGAAGGTGCCGGACAGGACGTCACCATTCTAAAACTATCCGATCGTGCCCCAAAGCATCGAAGACTGTTACGAAACGCCACCCCATTTGCGGGAAACCATCATATCGAGGTATGTCACCTGACACTCGATTGGAACGTCGCACGATTAGGCGATGTGAAACGAACGACGAGCGGTGACACGACATCGAGTGCCTTGACGTTTGCGCATGTGACGTATGGTTGGGTGCATCATGTGACGGCTAAAAATGCCGGTCTTCATGCGTTCGACATCACGTCTCCACACTATCATTACTTAGGGGACGGCCTCCGTGCCGCAAACGGCAGTCGGTATATTCATCTTAATCATCTCGAGGCGACGAACTATGGGGATGACGGAATCACGACACACCATAGCGATGCCATTTATATCACTAACTGTTATTGTCATCACCCTCATGGTCGAACGCATGCCCTCGGATTCTCAAATTCGAACGGCATTGAGATTGACGATGGATCGCGGCACGTCACACTCGTGAACAATAAAAGTGAAGGATGTTTTGGCGGAATCGAAGTAAAGGCACATGGAACCTCGTCAGCGGCTCATGACGTTCATATTTTTGGACACCTTTCACTTCATGACAATCGCTCATTTAACTTCCGTCACATTGGTCATCATTTAGCAGACGATCCCGATTCGGCGACAGCACGCTTTCTGTCTGGTACGAATTTAGTATCCGTCGAACCGGTTAGAAGCTCGCTATACGCGAAATCCTCTCCACGAAGCCTGGTCGTATCGGCCTATCAAGACGTCTTGATCCATGGATTGACCGCGATTGGTGATCCGACTTACGATTATGAAAAACATCCGGCACTGGCGGTTCAATACAAGTCTCGACGCGTTCAATTACATCGCATCTCCGTTCGTGGATTTACAACCTCGAGAGCTGATCTCGAACTGTTTGGAGGGGATAATCGGACCGATGAAGTGACCATCGAAAACTTACGATGCCATGAATCTGCGCCAATCGCGTTAAGAATAGGACGTCAACTGGAGAAGATTGCACTTCATCACATCGAAGGACAGAAAAAAAGCGGAGATGTACTCATCTCCACGAAAAGTCCGATCGATGTGAAAGACATATTTGCTTACGGATTCTCAGCCCGAGTGCGTTCGGACGTTTGAGCCGCCTCGACAAGCCGATTCAATTTGTCCTCATCGAGTTCAAGCGAGCTTTCTTTCTGTTTGGCCATCATCCGGACGATCGCTTTGTCTAAAAAGCCCATTCGTTCAAAGTCATACCCACTTCCGACGACTTCGACGAAATAAGCATGTTCGCGCAACTTGTCACGATAAGCTTCTTCTAGCTCACGAATCCGCTCCGACTCTGTCGGTGTCCCGGCACACAAATATAGAGCGAGAGGATGCTCCAGCAAGTGTGCCTCATGAAGCGACAACCATTCCTTCATCTCGTCCTGGATGGTACCCATTCGAATCGAACTGCCGACGATGACGTGATCCACCGTCTCCCACATGACGTTCGGCTCTTCTACGATATTTTGGACATGAACGTCTCCCGATAACCGTTCAGCGAGTAAAGACGCCACTTTTTCACTCGTCCCATATCTGGAAGAGTACGCGATTAAAGTACCCATGCCGTTCCCTCTTTTCATGTCAGACGTTACTTACACTATTCCCGAATCATCGAGAGAAGATACGCGACCATTCAAAAAAGCTCGCCGTCTGGCGAGCTTTTCGTCACAGTTTATACACTTGTGCTTCGTAAGGACGAAGGGTGAACGGTTCAATCGGTTCCATGTTTCCGATGACGCGTTCTTTTACGTCATATGGTAAGTCACGTTGTTGTGTGTCACCTGAGAAGTTACAGAGCACGAGCCATGTCTCTCCTTCGAACGAACGTGTGAACGCATAGATTGCCTCATCTTCCGGTAACAACAGCTCATACTTTCCATAGACAACGAGCGGATTGGCTTTACGGAGCGCAATCAATTGACGGTAGTAATGGAAGAGCGAATTCGGGTCTTTCCGTGCCGCTTCCGCATTGATGTCGACATAGTTCGGGTTGACCCCAATCCATGGTGTTCCTGTCGTGAAGCCACCATGTGCTTCGTCCGACCACTGTACCGGCGTTCGTGAATTGTCACGTCCTCGCTCATGAATTCCACGGAAAATCTCATCGTGCGTCAACAACCCTTTTGATGTGTAGTCACGGTAGGCGTTTAACGTTTCGATATCTCGGTACTGATCAATCGAATCAAACGCGACGTTTGTCATCCCGAACTCTTCCCCTTGATAAATGTAAGGTGTCCCTTTCAATAGATGAAGAAGTGTCGCAAGCATCTTCCCGGAACGGACACGATACTCAGGTGAATCGTTTCCGAAGCGCGAGATGGCTCGTGGCTGGTCGTGGTTACTCCAGTACAGGCTGTTCCACCCTTCCTCTTCCAGTCCTTCTTGCCAACGCGAGAAGATTGTCTTTAACTCGGTCAATTTCCAGTCCGTCGGATTCCATTTCCCGAAGCTGCCGTTCCCGACATCTACATGCTCAAAATGAAAGACCATGTTCAGTTCGTTACGGTCTTCCCCTGTATACAATTTCGCTTCTTCCACACTGACTCCTGGCATCTCACCGACCGTGATCGTGTCGTATTTAGATAAGACTTCTTGATTCATCTCTTGCATGAATTCATGGATACGTGGTCCGTTAAAGAAGAATGGCGTGCCGTCACCGTACCCTGTTCCTTGTGTTTGACCATCTGGATAGCTCGGGTCTTTTGAGATCATATTGATCACGTCCATTCGGAACCCGTCGACCCCTTTATCGAGCCAATACGTCATGAGATCGTACACTTCACGACGAAGCGTTTCGCTTTCCCAGTTCAGATCTGGTTGTTTCTTACTGAAGAGATGGAGGTAGTACTCATCACTCGCCTCATCATACTGCCAAGCGCTGCCGCCGAAGAAAGCCCCCCAGTTCGTTGGAGGTTGACCATCTTTCCCTTTTTTCCAAATATAATAGTCACGATATGGACTATCTTTTGAAGAACGTGACTCCATGAACCATTGGTGTTCGTCGGAAGAGTGATTGACGACCAGGTCCATCATGATTTTAATCCCGTGACGATGTGCTTCTTCAAGCATCGCATCAAAGTCGTCCATCGTACCGAACTCGTTCATGATGGCACGGTAATCACGAATATCGTATCCATTGTCGTCGTTCGGTGAATCATATACCGGCGAGAGCCAGATGACGTCGATCCCGAGCTCTGCCAAATAAGACATCTTCTCCGTGATTCCTTGGATGTCACCAATCCCATCACCATTCGAATCGTTGAAGCTACGTGGATAAATTTGATACACGACTGCTTCTTTCCACCATTGTTTCATGTTACGTCCTCCTTGAAGTTCATTTCCGTTTCAACGCTTTCATCGTACTGTCTTCAAGGATTCATGACCATCCATGATATGATTAGGATATGTACAATTTTGCTATAAAATGAGGAGACTATTATGGAAATCGGCTTTTGTGGCTATTCGTATCATACAACGACCTACACTTTTCCATTCGCTAACTTACTCGATACGTATCTGATTCGCTTACAGACAGAGGGGACGGCTCGGATCGTCGTCAATGGGGAAATGATGATCACACGACCTGGTGACGTATTGATTGTCCGCCCGGGTGACTTCTATGAAATGCATGTCGATACACCTGCGAGCGGAGACTATCATATCTTCTGTACCGGACATTCGATCGATACATGGTGGCATGCGACGCCACGGGAGCGAAAGTATGCCATCACCATCGATTCCCGCCTACTTTCGCTATGGCAACACATTACAGAGGAAGTGCGCCGTCCACCATCTGAACAAAGTGCCGTACTAATTGAAACTCTCGTCAAAGCGCTTTTACTCATGCTTGATCGTTCGATTCAAGATGTGCATTCCCAGGCGCGACCGCCAGTCGTCTCTCGCATGATGCGCTTTATCGAATCGCACGTCACCAATGACTTTAAAGTGGCAGACGTTGCTATAGAGGTCGGACTCAGCGTTTCACGGACCGTTCATCTCTTTAAAGAAGAGACCGGGATGACAATCATCGAATATGCACAATCGATTCGCTTACAGCTTGCCGAAGAGCAAATGCGCTATACAAAACATTCGTTAGAAACGATTGCGGAACTGTCTGGATTTCGAAGTTATCCATATTTCCACAGAATTTTTAAACGGAAATATGGCGTAGCACCAGGGGTTTATCGCACTCTTCAACAAAAAAACGAAAAAAAATAAAAAAAGAGTGATCCATTTTTTGAACCGCTCCGTTAGATGGGTGTAAATAACGACAACAACACTCACTTACGAAAAGGAGCGATTACACATGAAGAAGAAGACGTTAAACAAAATCGTAGCACCGGCACTAGCCTTAGGACTACTCGTACCGGTCAACGCACAGGCAGCGGATCACACACCGACAGCAAGTACACCAGCAGGTGACCTTCGCGCCACACTCGATCAACTCTTATCTGAGCACTACGTATTAGCCGTCACATCGATGATGAAAGGATACGACGAGGCAGCAGATGCTGAAGTTTCGATGAAAGCACTCGATCAAAACGCGCTCGACATGACACCAGCTATCGCTTCAATCTACGGTGAAGAAGGCGCTGCACAATTTGAAGACATCTTCCGTGGTCATAACGACTACTCAGATGATTTCGTAGAAGCTGCAAAATCAGACAACCAAGAACTACGCATGGAAGCTGAAGCTGAAGTTGATGAGTTCGTAGAAGAATTCTCAACATTCCTCGATGCAGCGACAGAAGGTAACTTACCGAAAGAAGCTGCAGCAGATGCACTTGAACTTCATGAAGACCAAGTCCTCTCTGTATTCGATAACTATGTCGAAGGAGATTATGAAGAAGCTTACATGACGTTCCGTGAAGGCTACAAGCACATGTTCAACATCAGTAAAGCCCTCTCAGGTGCAATCGTCACACAAATGCCTGACAAATTCACGACTGGAGCAGACACACCAGCGGTAGAACTCCGCTCAACATTGAACAGTCTTGCAGGTGAGCACTTCGCCCTCGCTGCAATCGGTATGCAAAAAGGATATGACCAGGCAGAGGACTATGACTACGTAACATGGGCAGAAGACCAGAATACACTCGACTTCAAAGCGGCCATCGCATCTGTATATGGTGACGAAGGTGCTGCACAGTTCGAAAAAGTCTGGAACTCAGATCACATCACAGCACAAGGTGATATCGTAGCTGCTACACTTGAAGGGGACGAAGCGAAAATCGAAGAAGCACGTATGCGTCTCGACCAATTCGCTGTCGACTTCAGCACATTCCTCGATGCAGCAACAGAAGGTAACTTACCACAAGCTGCTGGTGAAGAAGCCATCAAACAGCATGAGACACTCGTACTCGACACATTCGATCAATACGTCGCAGGCGATGCAGAAGCTGCTTGGATGTCATTCCGTGAAGGATATGCGTTCATGTTCGGTGTTGGTGAAACACTCGGTAACGCAATCGTGACACAAATGCCTGACAAGTTCGCAGAAACAACGATGCCTGAAGAGATGCCTGAAACAGGTCTCGGTGGTGCACAAGAACAATCAATGAACACTCTCTACGCTGGATTAGCTGTACTTGGCGGAATCTTACTCGCCTTCGTAACGCTTCGCAAACGTAAAGTGTCTGAACAATAATCAATAAGGAGGGAGCCCCATGAACAAGCGCCATTTGTTTCTGGCGCTCTCTCTCTTTTGTTTTAGCTTCTGGACGTGGACGAGCGCCCAAGAATCGTCGTCACCACCTGTAGAAGAAAAACAAATAGAGGAGAGCCCGGATTTAACGGCTGAATTCTCACTTCTACAGGAAGAGGTGAAGAAGTTACGATTAGCAGAGGAAGAAGAAAACGCTAAGGCCGTCACCCCCGTTCAAATCCAAATTCCGAAAATCGATGTCGATACCGCCATCGAACAAGTCGGGGTACTGGAAAACGGACAGATGGGTGTACCAGAAGATGAAAATCAGGTCGGGTGGTTCGAACCCGGTGTCACACCGGGAAGTAAAGGGAATGCCGTGATCGCCGGTCACGTCGACAGCAAGACCGGTCCGGCCGTCTTTTATCAACTCGATCAACTTAAAGAAGGCGATGACGTTCTGATTCGAGACGAAGTTGGAAACACACTTCGGTTCCGCGTCACAAAAACAGAACGCTATGATACGAAAACCGCGCCAATCGAAGAGATTTTCGGTGCCACATCAAATCGCAATTTAAATTTGATCACCTGTTCGGGGACGTTCGGGGACGGGGGCTACGATGAACGATTCGTCGTGTATACAGAGCTAGTGGATACCGAACTGAACGAAACTGTCGATCTCGAGATCCCGACGGCAGTCGCGCGACAAGGAAACTTGTTAACCTGGCACGCCGTGCGTCAAGAGAGCGTGATTGGATATCGCATCTATGAAGTCGTCGACGGAAAAGCGACTCATATCAAAAGCGTCCCATCCCATGCGAGAAAGAGTATCGAAGTCGCAAGTGAGACAGGTGTTTCTTATTACGTGACTGCGATCGACCAACTTGGAAATGAGTCGAAACCTTCCGAGATGACCAAATGACAAAAGACCCCTTACTCACTTTTAATGTGTGAATAAGGGGTCTTCTTTATTATACAAAGCAAGGAATCTGCGGGTTGAACGTCTTGTTGTTCTCCGTCATGACTTGCTTTTTAATTTTGCCTTCTCCGAGGTAGACGATGCGGTCAGCAAGCGCCTCTGCATCTTCCTCGTCGTGTGTCACGAAGATTGTCGTCGTACCTGTCTGCTTCAAGAGACGGCGCAAATCGTCACGAATCCGATGTTGAAGTGACGTGTCGAGATTACTGAATGGTTCGTCTAGAATCAACAGTGCTGGTTTCGGTGCGAGCGCACGCGCGAGCGCGACACGCTGTTGCTGTCCCCCACTGAGTTCGTACGGGTAACGGTGACGGAACTCCGCCAAGTTGACGAGCGCGAGCATCTCTTCGACACGCGCATTCCGTTCCTTCCGGCTTAGTTTATGAAGACCAAACCGAATGTTCTTTTCAACGGTCATGTGTGGGAAGAGTGCGTAATCTTGGAAGACCATCCCGACGCCACGATCTTCTGGTGGCATGAACTGACAATCGTCGCAACAGACGCAGTCGTTCACGACGACGACGCCCTGATTCGGCATCTCGAGCCCTGCGATCAATCGGAGAATCGTACTTTTCCCAGAACCGCTGTCCCCAAGAAGCGAGACGATTTCGCCTTTTGTGATCGAAATCGAGAACCCTTTGATGGTCTCTTCATGTGCACCTTTATAGCTAAAATGTAAATCGTTGATTTGAACGAACATTAGTCGGCCTCCTTATCAAGCACCTTATGGGAAACGAATATCAACAGTCCACTCATGAGGACGATGACGATGGAAGCGAGTGCCGCTTCGTGAATCTTCTCATCACTCACGTATTTGAACGCCTGTGTCGCAAGCGTTGAAAAGTTAAATGGTTGTAAAAAGAGCGTCAACGGCAACTCTTTCATAATATCAATAAAGACGAGGATAAATGCGCTCATGATGGCACCTTTGATCATCGGGATATCCACGCGGAAGAACGTTTGGACCGTGTTCCATCCGAGCATGCGGGATGCTTCCGTGAACGATTTCCCGACCTTCTCGAACCCACTCTCAATCGAGTTGTATCCGATGGCGAGGAAACGGATGACATAGGCGAAGATGAGCATGATGAGCGTCGTCCGAAACACGAACGTCTGACTCAAGTCGAGCGCCTTAGCCATGTCAAGCACTTTGCCATCGAGCCATAAGAAGAGCGTGATGACCGCAATCGCGATCGCTGCCCCTGGAATCGAATATCCAAGCGTCGTCACTTTTGAAATGACGCGTGTCATGTTCGACGGGAAGAGCCGCGTGTAGTTCGCGATGATGAGTGCGAACAACAGGATGATCACTGTTGCGATAAAGGCGACACGCACCGTATTCCAAACAAGTTGCCAAAATTCTTCCGTGAAGACCGTATCGAACGTCAGGAACGTCCAGGCCGTCAACTGCGTGAACGGAATGACGAATGCGATGGCAAAGACGATCGAGACATAAGCGAATACCGCGTAGCGATGCCAGCCTTGAAGCGGTCTCGGTTTGAGCGGTTTCACTTTCGTCGAAGCGTAACTGAATTGCTTCCGTCCTCGCACGAGTCGCTCCATCGTCAAGATGGCGATGACGAGAATCATGAGGGTACCTGCCAGCTTCAGCGCCGACGACGTATCCTTCATCCCGAACCATGTGCTAAAAATAGCGGTACTGAACGTCTGGATCCCGAAATATTTCACGACGCCATAGTCGTTGAGTACTTCCATCAAGACGAGACTGACACCGCCAATGATGGCGACTCGGGAAATCGGAATGACGACGGTGAAGAAAATATCCCATGACCCACGACCGAGGATCCGTGCGTTCTCAATCATCGAGGACGATTGGTTATGCAGGAACGCTCGTGTGATCGTATAAATGTATGGATAGAGGAACAAGGTGAAAATAAACACGATTCCTTGAATCGACATGATATTGAAGTACGACTGATCGACAGTGATCCCGAACTGATTCCGTAGTGTCGTTTGGATCACTCCGGTGTAATTTAAAATGCCGTGATACGTATACGCCCCGATATAAGGCGGAATCGCCAGTGGCAAGATGAGTGCCCATTTAAAGAAGCGACGGAACGGAAAATCATAGACGGTCACGAACCAGGCGAGGCTCGTTCCGATCACAGTCGTCAGGAGTCCAGTAGCCACCATGATGAACAACGTGTTCCGCACATAACGGGGCAACAAATACTCTTGAATATGCTGCCAGTTGTCATTGACCGGTGCGAATAATTCCACGAGCACGACAATCCCCGGCAAGACGATCAATAAAATCGCAAGAAAGCTTAGGATCGCCCATCCATTCAGTTGTCGTTTTACCGCGTGCCAGTTCATGTCGTACCGCTCCCGTTCTGTAAACAATCAATTCCTGTCCCATCATATCAGTTTCTACGTGTCCCGTGTAGCGCTTAGGGTGTATGAAACGCAAAAACCTCCGGCCTGAACTCGCGTTCAAGCCGAAGTCATCTTACTTCCAACCTACTTCGTTAAAGATGCGGATTGCTTCTTGTTGGTTTTCTCCAAGTGCAGAGAGGTTGATGTCTTGCTCTTTGAACTCGCCCCATGATTGAAGAAGCTCATTCGGTTCAACCGACTCGTTGACAGGGTATTCGTAGTTCACACTCGCAAATTTCTCTTGAGCTGACGGCTCTGACATGAACTCCATCAATTTCTGAGCATTTTCTGTGTTTTTCGATGCTTTCGTCATCGCGATACCAGAAATGTTCACGTGTGTGCCAGTTGTATCTTGGTTCGGGAAGAAGACACCGAGTTGCTCAGCGACTTTCTTCTCTTCTTCGTCTTCAGAATTCAACATGAGACCCATATAGTACGTGTTCATGATGGCGACGTCCCCTTCACCGGCGACGACTGCTTTTGCTTGGTCACGGTCGTTCCCTTGTGGATCACGTGCCATGTTATTCACTAAGCCTTTCGCCCACTCTTTCGCCTCATCGACACCGTTTACTTCGATGAATGAAGCGAGAAGTGAGATGTTATACATGTTTTCAGATGGACGCACGAGCACTTTGCCGTTCCACTGTTCTTCTGTCAACGCTTCATACGTCGACAAATCTTCTGGTTTCACGCGATCTTTCGAATAAACGATGACACGTGCACGTTTCGTCAAACCGAACCATTCGTTGTCCGTGTCACGATATTTCGCAGGGATGTTTGACTCAAGCTCATCGCTATCGACCGCTTGGAGATGTCCCGCTTCTTTCGCTTGGTACAAGTTTCCGGCATCTGCCGTAATGAAGAGGTCAGCCTCTGTGCTCTCTCCTTCCGTGTTTAAACGCTCGAGAAGTTCGTCACTCTTACCTTCCACGACGTTTACCTTGATGCCCGTCTCTTCTTCAAACTGTTTATATAATTGTTGATCGACATCGTAGTGGCGACTCGAGTAAACATTGACGACGTTCGAATCGTCCGAGCCTTCATTTGAAGATGTCTCATCTGTGCTTGCGCAAGCGGCAAGGAGCGATGTCGTTAACGCTGCTGAAATTCCTAAAGCTGCATATTTTTTGTTCATCTGTCATTCCCCCACGTTCAATGATTTCTCTCTGGTAATGATAATTACTCTCAGTACCTATCATCACTGATAATCATTCTCACGTCAAGGGTTTTCTGCAATCGCTATCAGTAAGAATGCTTAATTTGTGACAGTTTTGAGGTCATCATTTCTTGACTTCAAAAGAATGCGAAAGATATAGTGAAATCAAACAAACCGTCCGGTCGGTACAGAAAGGAGTGGAGATATGACAAACCGATCGAATATCACTAAACAAAAGCTATTGGATGCGGCAACGGACATCATCATGAACCAAGGGGTGCATCAACTTACATTAGACGAAGTCGCCAAAACAGCAGGTGTTTCAAAAGGTGGACTTCTCTATCATTACGCTTCAAAAGAGGCATTGATGACAGCAATCGTCGAACGGTTACAGCAAGAGCAAAACGAGTTGTATGCCTCACTGCAACAGGAAGGTCACGGTCCAGTCGAAGCATTCGTTCGTCTGTTCGATGAAACGAATTTGCATCCCGAACGTGCTGCCATTCATATCGACGTCGAGAAAATGATCGCATTTCTCACGCTGTTTGCCGTCGACCAAGAGTATGCCGATCGATGGAAGCAAGATTTAGATACGTTCTTTGAACAGTTCCAAAAAACGTCCGACCCGGTTGAAACGATGATCATTCGTTATGCACTCGAAGGCATGATGATGTCAGAACATTTTGGGGTCGGTGTTCCCCCTGCCGAACTCAAACAAGCAATCATTACCCGCTTGATTGAACGGGCACACGCCATCGACAGCCAATCATAAAAAACAACATATAGAGGAGATTAAAAACCCATGCAGAAAATCACGTCCTTCTCCGTCAACAACAAGTTTGCGGTTTGGCTGATGACAATCATCTTGACGGCCGCCGGTCTTTTCGCCGGTCTGACGATGAAGCTCGAGACGTTACCGGACATCACGACACCGACCGTCTCGGTCACAACCATTTATCCAGGCGCATCCCCTGAGCAAGTGCTTGAAGAAGTCAGTACCGTTCTTGAAGAACGCCTGCAAAGTCTAAATGGTGTGGAACAAGTTCGTTCTTCATCGTTCCAAAACGCTTCGAACATCCAAATCGACTACGACTTCAGTACCGACATGGATGAAGCGGAACAGCAAGTCAAAGACGCGTTAAGTAACGTCGAACTACCTGAATCAGCACAAGAACCTCAAGTGTCGCGCCTCAGCTTCGACGCTTTCCCGGTCATCGGAGCTGCCATCTCGGATGAAAGCCTGGACTTGGCTGAATTGACGAAACTCGTCGAGGAAGAAGTCCAACCCGCTCTTGAAGGCGTGGAAGGCGCACAAACCGTCCAAATTGCCGGACAAGAGATTCGTCGCGTCGAACTTCAATTCGATCAAGAGGCGCTCGCTGAATACAATTTGACAGAAGACACGGTCAAACAATTGATTCAAGCGAACGATGCCCGTATCGCACTCGGACTATATGAATTGGGTGACACGGAGCAAGCGGTCGTCATCGATGGAAAATCTGAGACGCTCGAAGCGTTCCGCGACATCCAAATCCCTTACTCACCAGCACAATCAACGCCGACGACACCGTCTGCTCCGACTGAATTGCCACCTGGTCAAACACCAGACGTGCCGACAGAGGTCCCGACCGAAACACCATCGGCATTACCACCAAACGTTCCAACGACGGTGCCTACTGTCGCGTTGAGCGAGCTTGCGACAATCGAGGATAAAGGAATTGAAGAATCGATTTCTCGCTCGAACGGTGAACGCTCAATCGGCGTACAAGTGACAAAGGCACAAGATGCGAACACGGTCGATGTCGTCAATGCCGTCAAAGAAGTATTGAGCGACTTCGAAGCAGAGTATGATACGGCAAATGTATCGATCACACTCGACCAAGGACAACCGATTGAAGAGTCGGTCGAGACAATGTTATCGAAAGCATTGCTCGGTGGCTTATTCGCCATCCTCATCATCTTAGTGTTCTTACGTAACTTCCGATCGACGATCATCGCTGTCATCTCGATCCCGTTATCGCTTCTCATGGCACTTATCGTGTTGAAGCAATTGGATATCACGTTGAACATCATGACACTCGGTGCGATGACCGTTGCGATTGGACGCGTCGTCGATGACTCCATCGTCGTCATCGAGAACATTTACCGTCGACTTACACGGTCGAACGAACCACTTCGCGGTAAAGAATTGATCATCGCGGCGACAAAAGAAGTATTTATCCCGATCGCCTCGTCGACAATCGTCACGATTGCGGTATTCTTACCGCTCGGATTTGTCACAGGATTTGTCGGTGAATTGTTCTTGCCGTTCGCATTGACTGTCGTCTTCGCCCTACTCGCTTCGTTACTCGTCGCGATCACGGTCGTACCAATGATGGCCGACTCGTTCTTTAAGAACCGCGATAAGTTGAAGCCGGAAGAAGGTCCAGGCAAGCTCGCGGAATGGTATCGCGGCGTCTTGAACTGGTCACTGAACCATAAACTCGTCGTCTTCGGACTTGCGACCGCTCTATTACTCGGTAGCTTCGCGTTAGTCCCAGCAATCGGGGTCAACTTCTTGAACCAAGATTCGGAGAAAACGTTGTTCGTCACGTTCGACCCAGAACCTGGTCAAACGCTTGAAGATTCGATTGCCGCAGCAGAAGTGGCTGAAGAATACTTCATGGAAGAACAACCGAACGCAACGGATGTTCAGTTCACGGTCGGTGGAGAGAACCCGCTGAACCCAGGAAACAATAAACAAGGAATCTTTATCGTCCAGTATGACCCGGATACAGAAGATTTCGCAGATGTGAAGTTGGCTGATATTGAGAAGTTGAACGAACTCGCTTCAAACGGTGAGTGGAAAGAACAAGACTTCTCAGGTGGCGGCGCAACGAGCGGTGTGACATATAACGTCTATGCCAACTCGCTTGAAGATTTAGAAGCCATCGTGCCGACTTTCATCGAAACGATTGAAAAAGAAACCGATTACGTCCGTCAGGCAACGTCAGACTTACGTGAATCGTATGTACAATATACGTTCAACGTCGACCAACGAGCCGCAGCGGAAGCTGGTGTATCTGCAGGTCAAATCGCACAAGTCATCAGCCAATTCCAGGCACCAGAAAGCCCACTTGCGAGCGTGACAGTGGATGACAAACAGTTAGACGTCGTCATCCCGAACGAGCAAGTGACGTATGATAGTGTCGATGACCTGCAAGCACAAGAAATCACGACACCGTTCGGACCACGCCCGATTTCAGACTTCATTGAAATCGAAGAAGGCACAACGCCGGACACACTCGTCGAGCGCGACGGAAAGCTGCTCGCACAAGTAAGTGTCGAACTCAGCACGGATAAAGCGACGGAAGCGTCGGCTGCGATCGAAGAACGCGTATCAGAAATCGAGCTCCCGTCTGGCGTATCGTATGATGTCGGCGGTGTAACGGAACAGATTCAAGAATCGTTCACACAGCTCGGTCTTGCGATGCTCGCTGCAATCGCTATCGTATACTTGGTTCTCGTGATCACATTCGGAGGGGCACTCACACCATTCGTCGTGTTGTTCTCACTCCCGTATGCGATTATCGGGGGACTTGTCGCCCTCCTCATCACTGGTGAAACGATTTCGGTTTCTGCCTTGATCGGGGCACTCATGTTAATCGGGATTGTCGTCACGAACGCCATCGTCTTGATTGACCGCGTCATTCATAAAGAAGAAGCTGGTTTATCAACACGTGAAGCGTTACTTGAGGCAGCAGGCACACGCCTTCGCCCAATCTTGATGACCGCACTCGCGACAATCGGTGCACTCGCACCGCTCGCACTCGGTCTCGAGGGCGGGGCACTCATCTCGAAAGGTCTCGGAGTCACCGTGATTGGCGGACTTACAAGTTCGACGCTTCTCACGTTGCTCATCGTACCGATTGTCTATGAGTTCTTTGCACGATTCCGTAAGAAAAAACAAGCGTAAACAAAAGAGAGTTGACTTTGACTGAACTGAACCGAAAAAGTTAGACACTAAATAGTTTCTTTAGGCGACCTTTAGAACCTGCGTCCGATATTCCACCGGGCTCAGGTTTTTTAGTCGTTTCTTGATGCGACGATGATTATAGTACTCGATGTATCGCTCGAGCTCCTGTTTGAAATGGGTCATATCTTCGAACTTCCTGAGATAAAGGAGCTCGGACTTGAGCACGGCGAAGAAGCTCTCGATGGCCGCGTTGTCGAGACAGTTGCCCTTTCGGGACATACTCTGGGTGATGCCGTGTTCGCGCAGCTTCGCCGTGAATGCTCGGAACTGGTATTGCCAGCCCTGGTCAGAATGGAGGATTGGTCTCCCATCACCGTCGAGTCTTGCGATGGCTTGGTCCAACATCTCGCCGACGAACGGATATCTAGGACTGTCTGACATCGAATAGGCAATGATTTCCCGGTTGGCCAGGTCCATCATCGGTGAGAGATAGAGTTTCTCCCCGAAAAGATGGAACTCGGTGACATCGGTCACCCACTTCTGGTTTAGGCCTGTGGCCTGGAAATCCCGTTCGAGGAGGTTCGGTGCGATCGTTCCGACCTCTCCTTTGTAGGACCGATATTTCTTCATGCGGACGAGGCACTTGAGACCAAGCTCGTCCATGAGACGCAATACGGTCTTCGGGTCGTGCCTGAACCCTCGGCGCTCGAGAAGCGCATGGATGCGACGATAACCACAACGTCCTTCGTGTTCGTGGAAGAGGGTCTGAATCGCTTCCTTCACGTCCGCGTACTTGTCAACAGCCGTCAGGCGTGTCCGCCAATAGTAGTAGACGCTTCGAGCCATATCGAGCACTTGGAGGAGACCCGGTACAGGATAGGTGGCTCGCAGCTCGTCGATTACTTGGGCCTTGATCCGGTTCGTCGCGCTTCCTCTTCTTGAACCAAGGCTTTCAATTTTTTTAACGCGGCGTTCTCCATCTCGAGGTACTCGACCCGTTCCTTGAGCTTCTCGACCTCTGTCATCTCGTCAGGATTCTTTTTCTTGCGTTTCGCCATTGGGGCACGTCCTTTCGCTTTGGCTACCAGCCCCTCCACTCCTTTCCGTTCGTACGCGGACCGCCACTTGGAGATCATTCCAGGGGAGGAGATGCGGTACTTCAGGGCCGCATCCAAGCAGGACAGTCCATTGGTAGCCATATCGTTTAGTACCTCCAGTTTAAACGCCTGCGAGTGGACTGTATAGGAAGGATCGAAGATTTCCTCCCCCCAACGCTTGTAGAGATGCGCCCAGGTACGCACCTGGTTATACGAGATTCCGAACTCCTGTGACAAAACCTCAAATCCGTCCCTTCCCGTGAAGTAGCGCTGGGCGATTTGGACTTTCAATGCCTTTGAATATTTGGTCATAAAAAACACCCCATAAAAGTTGGATTTTCATGTCCAACTTTTATGGGGCAGTTCATGACAAGTCGACTCTCTTTTTTTGCACTCAATAACACTGCATGATGATTTCGGTTTCTTCAAACCGTTTGGCGCGGAGGGCATCTTCTGGAATAAGAAAATAAAGAATGCCAACATCCCCAAATATGACATCTAATTCTTCAGTAGAATCCATTTGAAAGAGCAGGAAAGGACGATCGAATCGTTCCCCATATGTTTCTTCTACTTCTTCAAACACATCATTCTGCACTTCATTCGGATGTCCACCGATTGCGTGGAGTTCTTCTTGTTCGAATTGTTCGACAAGCGTTTCGTACAGGTCGTCACCGAGCAAATCGTACAAATCATATCCATTCTCCGCATAGCTCTCTTTGAAAGAAACGGCACGCTCATTCAATGCTTCTCCAACCCGCACTCGCTCAAGTTGCGTTTCTTCCGTATACAAGACACGCCAAAGATGACGCTCGTCCTCATCTCCCCAAGGTTGTTCTTCCAAGTCATAGAAGAAAGACAACAAACCTTCTTTCGGGAGTGCATCCACGGATTCAAACTCAGCTAAATCACTTAAACGGAACTGAGCTAAAAACGTCATATTCTCCCCAGGGTGCAAGTCAGCATGTGGCAAATCAGGATGCCCACCGAATTTTGAATGGCCGATTTGAACTTCTTCTCGTGTGGTTCGTGGTACAAGCGTCAAATTGACTCGCTTCGTGAACGCACGTAAAATGTCTTCCCCGTTTTGTAATCCATGCTCTTCAATAAATTGCTCAATCGTTTTTAGTTCCATCTCGACACCCCGCTTGTTTATGATAGATGTAGTATAGCATGCCGAACGTATGTACCCATTATCTTTTTTGTTATACCCTTTTCTTGACCGATGAGGATGAATTTGAGAAGATGCATACGTTTTGAATGATGCGAAAGGAAGTCTTATAGATGAAATTATTGAAATGGATGATTGGGCTCTCACTCTTGTTTGGATTGAGCACGCTCGGCAACTGGATGGTTGAGACGTTCTCGTGGAAAGTACCAGGCAGCGTCATCGGCATGGTGCTGTTGCTCGTCCTCTTAGTAACAAAAGTCATCCGCGTGGAATGGATTGAAGACAGCGCTGGATTTTTGACGAAGCACCTCGCATTCTTCTTCATCCCGATTGCTGTCGGTCTCATGGCGTACGGTACGTTGTTAAAAGCCGCCGGCATCCCTCTTCTCGTGACGTTACTCATCAGCATGGCGGTCGGAATGGTCGTGACAGCGTTTGTTTCCGGGAAAGAAGGTGAGGCGTCATGACATACGTTTGGATCGGATTGACGATTCTCGTATATACGTTTAGTCGTCAACTTTCGAAAAAGTGGGCATCCCCGTTCACTAATGTCGTCTTCTTAAGTACAGCGATTCTGATTCTTCTGTTACTTGTGACAGGACAGTCCTATGATGCGTATAAACCGGCTACCGATCTCATCACCATCTTACTCGGTCCGGCGACTGTCGCCCTCGGGTTACCGCTCTATCGCAACTTACCCGTGTTACTCGCCCGGGCAAAACGGGCCCTGAGTGCCATCGTACTTGGGTCACTTTCCACGATTTTTGTTGCTGTCCTTTTCGGCAAATTGTTTTCGTTCACCGAAAACGTATTGATTGCGCTATCGGTCAAATCGGCCACGTCCCCGATTGCCCTTGAATTGGCTCGACAACTAGAAGGGGATGCAACGCTTGCGGCTTCGATTGCCGTCGCCTGCGGTATTTTAGGGGCGATGCTCGGTCCGGTACTATTGACATGGATTCGTATAGACGACCCGTTCACGCGTGGACTCACACTCGGCACCATCAGTCACGGGATTGGGACCGCTCAAGCAGCGACGGAACATCCGTTGTCTGGTGCAACAGGTGGAGCCGCGATGGGATTGACCGCCATCTTCACATCGTTCATCCTGCCCATTTTATACCCGTTTCTCTTTTGAACAGGTCACGCTCATTTCATCGATGGGCGTGACTTTTTTGTTTCGACTTCGAGCGCGCGTGATAAACTAATGAAGATGAAACTTTTTAGAGGAGGGCAATCCATGCAAGAGAAATTAATTGAACGCTTAATGACATACGCGAAGATCGATACACAGTCTGACTTCACGAGTACGACAACACCATCGACGGCCAAACAATGGGATTTGATTCGTCATTTGGAGAAAGAACTGAAAGAACTTGGACTGACAGACGTCGAGACGGACGAATACGGCTATCTATTCGCCACACTTCCAAGTAACGTCGATCATGATGTCCCGACGATCGGATTCCTCGCTCACGTGGATACGGCAACCGATTTCACGGGTACGAACGTTTCCCCTCAACTCGTTGAGCATTATGAAGGCGGCGACATCGTCTTGAACGAATCCTTAAATATCGTCTTATCACCAAAAGACTTCCCAGAACTTGACGGGTATGTGGGACATACGCTCATGACAACGGATGGAACGACACTCCTTGGTGCGGATGATAAAGCAGGAATCGCCGAAATCGTCACAGCCGTCGAATACTTATTGGCTCACCCTGAGATTCCGCACGGACCGGTCCGCATTGCTTTCACACCGGATGAAGAAATCGGACGTGGACCACATAAATTCGATGTCGCCCGTTTTAACGCGGACTTCGCTTACACGATGGATGGTGGCCCGCTTGGAGAGTTACAGTATGAAAGTTTCAACGCAGCCGGTGCGACCATCACCTTCCACGGGACGAACGTTCACCCGGGTAGCGCCAAGAACAAGATGGTCAACTCGATGAAGCTCGCGATGGCGTTCCAAAACCGTTTACCGGCTGATGAGGCACCGGAACGTACGAGCAACTACGAAGGATTCTTCCATTTGAACGGCTTTAATGGGGATGTGGAAAAGACGACACTTCAATACATCATCCGCGATCACGACAAACAGAAGTTCGAAGCGCGTAAAGCGTTGATGGAGAAACTTGTCCTCGAATGGAAGCAAAAATACGGGGAAGAGCGGATTGAGCTCAAAATGGAAGACCAGTATTACAACATGGCCGAGAAAATCGAACCGGTGAAACACATCGTCGATACCGTCGCTGACGTCATGCGCGGCCTTGGCATCGAACCGAAGATTGAACCGATTCGTGGTGGGACAGACGGATCGCAACTTTCTTACATGGGCCTTCCGACACCGAACATTTTCACGGGTGGCGAGAACTATCACGGGAAGTTCGAATATATTTCTGTGAACAACATGGAAAAAGCAACAACCGTCATCATCGAAACACTTCGCACATTCGCGAAGCGTGCACAAGCATAACACATGCGCCTCCAATCGTTCTCTTTTACACTAGAGACATTGGAGGCGATTTTTGATGAAACATACATTTAGCATGAACCTCGGCTGGGATGGCGGACGAAATGACGTCGGTACCCTCGAGGCTGAGCGATTAAAGACACAGATTTCGATTCCACCCGAAATGGACGGTCCCGGAGTCGGCACGAATCCGGATGAAATGTTACTCGGAGCAGCGGCCACGTGTTATATCATCACACTCGCAGCCGTACTCGGGCGAAGCGACCTGACTCACCGTGGCATCACGATTGACGCAGAAGGAATCGTCGATGTGACGAACGGCATCTTCACCTACGAGACGATTCGCTATACGACAACGATTCAAGTACCTGCAGAGATGACCGACCGAGAGATTACGCTAGTCGAGCGCATTGCGAAAAAAGCGAAAGATCAATGTATGATTTCACGCGCGCTCGCAGGAAATGTAGCGTTCGAATTGAATACGACCGTTGTACGAGTCGATTAAAGCCATCATGACGATGGCTTTTTCTGTGCATCGAAGTATCAGCTACCTTGTTGATCGACAATCTCACCGTTCACAGAAATTCCTCGTACAACCGCGTCTTCTCCAATTTGAAAATAATATCGGTACGGGCCTTTTTGAATCATCGTTGCCTCGGTGAACGTATTTTCGTGATGGGATTTCGTTTCAATCGTATCGATTTCTGGATTGTTCACTTCTCCAAATCCCACATTGAAAGAATGTTCGACGTTTCCGGCGTCATCGTATTCTCGTAAAAATGTGCTATATGAGGTGAAATTGTCGTTTTCATAGTGCGTCCACCCTCTTGGTCCAAGAAGCTCCCATCCTTCTTCATCATTCCCCTCAAAGAACTGGACGACCAATGCCTCCATCTCATTTTGAAACTCCATATCATCTTGAAACTCCATGACATCTTGAAATTCTGTAGGATCCGGAATCGTCGTGTACATGACGATGGTCACCCCATCGTGTCGTGTTATATAAATCAACTTATTCATGTCATAAGTGAGACCTTTAGCCAACGCCTCGTCAAAATCATCATATTTCCCAAACTCAAACTTCCCTACCTCAAACGTTTGAAGTTCATTCTTCAATAGCGAATTCATGATACTTAAACTGACCGCAATAAATAGGATGATCAGCCAGAGTCTAATTTGTTTCATAGTACCCCCCATTTGATTCACGTGCATTTCTGTTCTACATAATATTTCCATCTTACGTTGTATAATCCTCTATCCTGATGCACAAGTTTTTCTTTAACGTTTGTGAATCATGACGTGACACTGCGCGTTTTTCAAAAACGTGATACAATACACGTCGTAAACTAATCAGAAAAACGAGGGATACCATACATGATTACAGTAAATAACGTCAGCCTACAATTTGGCGGCCGTAAGTTGTTCGAAGACGTGAACATCAAGTTCACACCAGGCAACTGTTACGGATTGATCGGTGCGAACGGTGCCGGTAAATCGACATTCTTAAAGATTTTATCAGGTGAGCAAGATACGACGACGGGTGATGTCAGCATCACACCGGGTGAGCGTCTCGCGGTCCTCAAACAGGACCACTATGCGTATGAGGACAGTGCTGTTCTCGAGACCGTCATCATGGGTCACGAGCGTCTTTATAGCGTCATGAAAGAAAAAGACGCCATCTATATGAAAGAAGATTTCTCAGACGAAGATGGAATGCGCGCAGCTGAACTCGAAGGTGAATTCGCCGAGTTGAACGGTTGGGAAGCAGAGTCGGAAGCGTCGATGGTTCTTCAAGGTCTCGGGATCACAGAAGCGCTTCACCAGAAACAAATGAGCGAACTCACAGGTGGCGAGAAAGTCAAAGTCCTTCTTGCCCAAGCACTCTTCGGTAAGCCAGACATCTTGCTTTTGGACGAGCCGACCAACGGACTTGACCTCAAAGCAATTCAATGGCTGGAAGAGTTCTTAATCAACTTTGAAAACACAGTCATCGTCGTTTCCCACGACCGTCACTTCTTGAACAAAGTCTGTACACACATGGCAGACCTCGACTTCGGAAAAATCCAATTGTATGTCGGGAACTACGACTTCTGGTATGAGTCAAGTCAACTTGCTACACGTATGGCGGCAGATCAGAACAAGAAGAAAGAAGAGAAGATCAAAGAGCTTCAAAACTTCATCGCACGTTTCAGCTCGAACGCATCGAAAGCGCGTCAAGCGACGTCACGTAAGAAGTTGCTCGATAAGATCACACTCGACGACATTCGTCCGTCATCACGTCGTTATCCATTCGTCGGATTCACGATGGAACGCGAAATCGGGAACGATGTTCTCTATGTCGACAACGTTTCGAAAACGATTGATGGCGTAAAAGTGCTCGACAACGTCACGTTCTCACTTAACAAGACGGACAAAGTCGCATTCGTTGGTCGTTCTGACGTTGCGATCACGACACTCTTCAAAATTCTCATGGGTGAGATGGAACCAGATACAGGTTCGGTCAAATGGGGCGTGACGACGACTCAGTCGTACTTCCCGAAAGACAACTCGGAATACTTCGAGGGCTCGGAAAAGAGCATCCTCGACTGGTTGCGTCAGTTCTCACCAGCCGATGAGTCAGATACGTTCCTTCGTGGATTCCTTGGCCGCATGCTCTTCTCAGGTGAAGAAGTCATGAAGAAGGCGTCTGTCCTCTCAGGGGGAGAAAAAGTACGCTGCATGCTCTCGAAGATGATGCTCTCAAACTCGAACGTGCTCGTCCTCGACGATCCGACGAACCACTTGGACCTCGAATCAATCACAGCACTCAACAACGGTCTCGAGTCATTCAAAGGCGTACTCCTCTTTAGCTCACATGACCATCAGCTCATCTCGACGATTGCGACACGCATCATCGAAGTGACACCGAATGGCATCGTGGATAAAGAAGCAACGTACGATGAGTACTTGGAGAACGAAGCGCTTCAACAACAAGTTGAATCTCTCTATCAAAATGCATAATAAAAATGATCGGCTCGCGTTGAACTGAACCGAAAAAGTTAGACACTAAATAGTTTCTTTAGGCGACCTTTAGAACCTGCGTCCGATATTCCACCGGGCTCAGGTTTTTTAGTCGTTTCTTGATGCGACGATGATTATAGTACTCGATGTATCGCTCGAGCTCCTGTTTGAAATGGGTCATATCTTCGAACTTCCTGAGATAAAGGAGCTCGGACTTGAGCACGGCGAAGAAGCTCTCGATGGCCGCGTTGTCGAGACAGTTGCCCTTTCGGGACATACTCTGGGTGATGCCGTGTTCGCGCAGCTTCGCCGTGAATGCTCGGAACTGGTATTGCCAGCCCTGGTCAGAATGGAGGATTGGTCTCCCATCACCGTCGAGTCTTGCGATGGCTTGGTCCAACATCTCGCCGACGAACGGATATCTAGGACTGTCTGACATCGAATAGGCAATGATTTCCCGGTTGGCCAGGTCCATCATCGGTGAGAGATAGAGTTTCTCCCCGAAAAGATGGAACTCGGTGACATCGGTCACCCACTTCTGGTTTAGGCCTGTGGCCTGGAAATCCCGTTCGAGGAGGTTCGGTGCGATCGTTCCGACCTCTCCTTTGTAGGACCGATATTTCTTCATGCGGACGAGGCACTTGAGACCAAGCTCGTCCATGAGACGCAATACGGTCTTCGGGTCGTGCCTGAACCCTCGGCGCTCGAGAAGCGCATGGATGCGACGATAACCACAACGTCCTTCGTGTTCGTGGAAGAGGGTCTGAATCGCTTCCTTCACGTCCGCGTACTTGTCAACAGCCGTCAGGCGTGTCCGCCAATAGTAGTAGACGCTTCGAGCCATATCGAGCACTTGGAGGAGACCCGGTACAGGATAGGTGGC
Organism: Exiguobacterium sp. RM11; assembly: GCF_059821525.1. Lineage (NCBI taxonomy): Bacteria > Bacillati > Bacillota > Bacilli > Caryophanales > Exiguobacterium > Exiguobacterium sp. RM11. The sequence continues at coordinate 2,652,382 of NZ_CM187558.1, forward strand.
TCGCAGCTCGTCGATTACTTGGGCCTTGATCCGGTTCGTCGCGCTTCCTCTTCTTGAACCAAGGCTTTCAATTTTTTTAACGCGGCGTTCTCCATCTCGAGGTACTCGACCCGTTCCTTGAGCTTCTCGACCTCTGTCATCTCGTCAGGATTCTTTTTCTTGCGTTTCGCCATTGGGGCACGTCCTTTCGCTTTGGCTACCAGCCCCTCCACTCCTTTCCGTTCGTACGCGGACCGCCACTTGGAGATCATTCCAGGGGAGGAGATGCGGTACTTCAGGGCCGCATCCAAGCAGGACAGTCCATTGGTAGCCATATCGTTTAGTACCTCCAGTTTAAACGCCTGCGAGTGGACTGTATAGGAAGGATCGAAGATTTCCTCCCCCCAACGCTTGTAGAGATGCGCCCAGGTACGCACCTGGTTATACGAGATTCCGAACTCCTGTGACAAAACCTCAAATCCGTCCCTTCCCGTGAAGTAGCGCTGGGCGATTTGGACTTTCAATGCCTTTGAATATTTGGTCATAAAAAACACCCCATAAAAGTTGGATTTTCATGTCCAACTTTTATGGGGCAGTTCAGCGTGAGCCGATCATTTTTATTTGACGTCTACCATTTCCATCACGTGCTCATGAAGATCATGACCTTTCGTGACGTGAACTTGAACGTTGTATGCACCAGATTCAGTAAAGGTGTACATTCCTTTGTACATCCCAGCATCTGCTTCCTCTAACTTCACCCACTCATGTTTCTCCGCTCCGTCTTGGAAGATTTCGAGTTGCACGTCTGCCCCCGCTAACATCTCCTCTTCAATCATAACGTGAACCATGAACGGTTGTTCCTCACCTGCTGTCGCCTCTTTCGGGTCAAGCGTGATATCCGCTCCAGCGTGGTGGTGATGCTCACTCTCTTCTTCCGCTTCAGCAGCCGTTTCTGGATGTCCAACCGTCACATTCGTCGTCGGCATCGTGTGCATCGAACGCGCTGTCACGTGAACTTGGACCGTATAGACCGCTTCTTCCGCAAACGTCATCTCTGCTTCATAGACACCATCTTTCGTGAGTGACGCCTTGATCATGTCACTTTCTTCTTTCGCACCGTTCTTCCATACTTCGAACTTGATCTCATCCGCATCGTCTACAGGTTGACCATTTTGCGTGACTGTTACAGATAACGGTACCGCTTCTCCTTTTTCTGCCGTCGCAGCAACCGTCAACTCTGCCTCTACTGGTTCCATCGATTGTGGAACAGCTGCGCTCTCCGCTTCCTTCTCCGTACCACACGCACCGAGTACGAACAACCCGATGAGCCCCAACACGACCCCAAACCGTGTCATCACCTTTTTCATCATAAGTCCTCCTTATAAATCGCTTACATCTTTCACACATTGTTCATGATACCATCTCTTTCCAAAAAGAGTGTGAGCATTCTGTGAGATATCCCACGATACATTCTCACAAATTTCACACATATAGTTGAATCAAAATTTATTGAGTACATTTCCGAATTTTAGTCCATCATTTCTAAAAAGGGGTATATAAAATATATCAAGGTCAATCATTTGGAAAGTCTTAACATCAAGAGAGTTACATCATGAATGGAGGCGAATTCAGATGAAACGTAAGGTCATTCGTGGGGCGATGGCACTGTTCATCTTATTGGCGATGGTGATCACACAATCGATTTCCGTCAGTGCCGCCGCTTCAAAATTTGTCACGAGCGTGAACACGACGAGCAAGGTCGTCGCATTGACGTTCGATGACGGGGCAGACGGGGCGAACACGAACAAGATTTTAGACATTTTAGCAAAAAACAATGTCAAAGCCACTTTCTTTTTAACGGGGTCGGGCGCAAATAACCATCCACAGTACATTAAAAACATCGCCGCAAAAGGGCATCAGCTCGGAAATCACTCGTACACACATCCAGACTTCACCAAACTGACTGCTACACAAATGAAATCCGAGCTCGATCGCACGGAAGCTTTGATTAAATCGTTGACCGGAAAAACGACAAAACCGATTTTCAGAGCCCCGTTTGGTGCAGTGAATAGTACCGTATTGAGCGGTGTCGGGGCTGCAGGATACGGATACACGATTCAATGGAACATTGATACGATTGACTGGAAAGGGTTGACCGCGAGCCAAATCAACACGAAAGTTCAGACTAACATCAAACCGGGTTCAATCGTCTTGATGCATACAGGTGCGGGTGCACCGGGGACCCCACTCGCATTACCGACGATGATTTCGCAACTCAAAGCAAAAGGGTACCAATTCGTCACGGTCTCGCAATTACTCGCCTATCAAAACACGTCCACGAACAAAACGTATACCGTGAAGTCCGGTGACACATTGTACAGCATCGCACGGACGTATGGCGTCACCGTATCCGCTTTAGCGGCAGCTAACAATATCACCAACTATAGCTTAATCTATGTCGGACAAGTGCTCATCATTCCAGGAACAACCGTCACTCCACCACCTACAACGACCGTGAAATACACCGTGAAATCGGGCGACACGCTTTACAAGATTGCGACGATGTACAATACCACCGTCGCGAAAATTGCAGCCGCTAACAATATCACCAACGTCAACTCCATCACTGTCGGTCAGGTGCTCATCATTCCAGGAACAACCGTCACACCTCCACCTACAACAACTGTGAAATACACCGTAAAGTCGGGCGACACACTGTATAAGATTGCGACGATGTACAATACCACCGTCGCGAAAATTGCAGCCGCCAATAACATCACGAACGTTAACCTCATCAGTGTCGGGCAAGTGTTGACCATTCCGAAATGAGTGAACCGTGAATCTTTTCCTCTACTTGTGACGTATCGTATGCAAACAGGAAAAGAGGAATCGCTATGACTCGAATCGCAATCCGCGTTAGTATCGCTGCACTCATCGGACTTGGTGTCTCCATTACCACATTCTCGATTTTGATTTGGCTCGGTTATGAACAAGCACTCACATCCGGTGAGCCAATCCAATTCTTCACTCGTGACATTTATCAATTCGAAAACGAGGTCGGAGTCGCCAATCAGAATCAGATGGCCATACTTGGTGCAGGTTTTATGGGAATCGCTATTCTCGTCGGAGAAATTGGGGCACGCCTCAAACAAAAATAACCGCTGCGCGTGCAGCGGTTATTTTACATTCATTAATTTGTGAATTGCTCTGCTTCTGTCGAACCGGCGAGTGCTGTCGTTGATGATTGCCCACCTGAAATAACGAGTGAGACTTCATCGAAGTAACCCGTCCCGACTTCACGCTGATGACGTGTCGCCGTGTATCCATGTACTTCAGCCGCAAATTCTGCTTGTTGTAACTCCGAGTACGCTGCCATGCCGCGATCTTTGTACCCGCGTGCGAGCTCGAACATGCCGAAGTTGAGCGCGTGGAATCCAGCGAGTGTGACGAACTGGAACTTGTAGCCCATTGCGCCGATTTCTTGTTGGAATGTCGCAATCTCTTCGTCTGATAGCTTCTTCTTCCAGTTAAATGATGGCGAGCAGTTGTAAGCGAGTAGCTTCCCTGGATACTTCGCATGGATCGCTTCGGCAAATTGACGTGCCTCTGCCAAATCTGGTTCAGACGTCTCACACCAGACGAGGTCTGCATATGGTGCATAAGCGAGACCACGAGCGATGGCTTGCTCGATACCAGCCTCCGTACGATAGAAGCCTTCTGGTGTACGCTCTCCAATGATGAACGGGTGATCGATTGGATCGATGTCGCTCGTGATCAAGTTCGCCGCGTGCGCATCTGTCCGCGCTACGATGATTGTCGGAACGCCCATGACGTCTGCCGCGAGTCGAGCCGAAATCAAGTTTTTCACAGCCGTCTGGGTTGGGAGTAACACCTTCCCACCGAGGTGACCACATTTCTTCTCAGACGAGAGTTGGTCTTCGAGGTGAACACCGGCAGCACCTGCTTCGATCATTGCCTTCGTCAATTCGAATACGTTGAGGACACCACCGAACCCCGCTTCCATATCCGCGACAATCGGTGCGAACCAATGCGTATCGCCTTTTCCTTCTGCCGTTTGAATTTGATCGGCACGTTGAAGCGCCTGGTTGATTCGTTTGACGACACTCGGAACCGAGTTGGCCGGATATAGACTTTGGTCTGGGTACATATGACCCGATAGGTTCGCATCCGCCGCTACTTGCCAGCCGCTCAAGTAAATCGCTTCGAGTCCTGCCTTCACTTGCTGAATGGCCTGGTTCCCTGTCAACGCGCCGAGTGCATGAACATAATCACGCTCGTGCATCAATTGCCACAGGCGTTCCGCTCCTTTTGTCGCAAGCGTTTGTTCAATCACGATGGACCCTCGTAATTTCATGACGTCTTCTACAGAGTATGGACGTTCTACCCCTTCAAATCGTTCTGACTTCCAACTGTTCACCAATTCTTCGCGTTGTTTCATCAATAAACCCTCCTGTATTATATTAATTTCATTAAATGATATTTGTTATATAACAGATAGCCCAAATTAAACAATTTAGTCGAGGTAAGCACAGCACTCCAATGCCGCTTTGAACGTCGAGTGCTCCATCCCGCAGCAACGACATACGTTCTCTTCGTCCCGATCTTCCGGTTTGCGGAAGACGACGACTTCATCAATCGGCTCTTTCATGATTTGGAGCGAACCGTCGGCGCGATCCAAGACGAGGCGCATCAAGTCATTGCCGTATACGAATGCTGTATTCGCTAAAGATGCTGTCGATTCTCCAGATACGATGCGGCGGACGACCCAACGTTCAATCAACTGTTCGCTTTCCATTTTTTTCGTTGTCATGATGAGGTTCCTCCTTTTAAATTGAACTCCACAGTTTGTCGTTTCATAAATTCACGGCGGCGGCGATGCAAGATTGGTTCCGTGTACCCGTTCGGCTGTTTCAACCCATGAAACACGAGTTCGTGGGCGGCTTGATAGGCGATCGATTGATCGACGTTCGGTGTCATCGGTCGGTAATTCGGATCTGACTCGTTTTGCTCATCGACGACTTGCGCCATCCGATAAAGTGTGACCTCCACTTGATCTGCTGAACAGATGCCGTGATGCAGCCAGTTGGCCACGTGTTGGCTCGAAATCCGGAGTGTCGCTCGGTCTTCCATCAGTCCGATATGGTGAATATCCGGTACTTTCGAACAACCTACACCTTGTTCGACCCAACGAACGACGTATCCGAGCAATCCTTGTAAGTTGTTCTCGAGCTCTTCTTTGATTTCGTCTTGTGAATAGATACGCGTCGCGAGCGGAATGTCGAGGAGCTGTTGTCGCTCATGTTTCGAATGAGGCTGCTTGATCAACTCTCGCTGTACATCAAAAGCATCGAGTTGATGATAGTGCATCGCATGGAGCGTCGCCGCTGTCGGCGAAGGCACCCATGCCGTCGTTGCCCCGGAGCGTACGTGTGCCATTTTTTCACGCATCATGTCCCGCATCCGATCAGGCATCGCCCACATCCCTTTTCCGATTTGTGCTTGATGATGGAACCCGCTCTCGAGACCAGTTGATACATTCAACCGTTCATATGCAGAGAGCCAAGGTGACGTCTTCATTTCTCCCTTTCGACGCATCGGTCCGAGTGTCATCGAGGAATGAATCTCGTCCCCCGTCCGGTCGAGGAATCCCGTGTTGATGAAAACGACCCGCTCTTTTACTTGAGCGATACAATTTTTCAAGTTGAGCGACGTTCGTCTCTCTTCATCCATCACGCCGACTTTTAACGTATGGCGCGGAAGTTCTAACAGATCTTCTACAGCGTCAAACAAGTCATTGGTGAATGCTACTTCTTCAGACCCGTGCATTTTTGGTTTGACGATATAGATCGATCCTTCTCGAGAGTTGAGCCGACGATGTAGATGGCGACTCGCGATCAATGAAGTGAAGATAGCATCAACGATCCCCTCTGGTACCTCACGACCTTCTGCATCAAGGATCAAATCCGTCGTCATCAAGTGTCCGACGTTCCGAATGAATAAGAGCGCGCGTCCTGGGAGGACGACTTCCGTTCCACCTTTTCCAATCAAACGCTTGTCTTCGTTTAAACGCCGAGAGAGTCGCTTCCCATTCTTTTGGAACGAGGCTTCAAGCGTCCCATCCATAAGACCGAGCCAATTACGATACAGATGAACTTTGTCTTCCGCACAAACGGCTGCGACCGAATCCTCACAATCCACGATTGCGGATAGGGCTGATTCGAGCTCGATGTCCATCAGTCCAGCAGGATCGACCTTTCCGACCGGATGCTCGCGGTCAAATTGCAGTTCAACGTGTAAGGCATGGTGTCTGAGCATCAACGTCTTCAACTCGTTCGGTTCCCCGGTGTAACCGACGAAGGAATCATCTGCGAACGATTGCTCGACGTCCCCGATTACCGCATAGGCGATATCGTCACGAACGACGTATCGTGTCACTTCCTTGTGCGACCCTGATGGTAGCGGGAACGTGTCATCCAGAAACTGTTTCGCCAACCGAATGACCTCATTACCGCGAACGGGATTATATGCTCGCCCCTTTTCCATACCGTCTGTCTCGTCAATCATGTCCGTCCCATAAATGGCGTCGTAGAGACTTCCCCATCTGGCGTTGGCGGCATTGAGTGCATATCTCGCATTGTCTAACGGGACGACGAGTTGCGGTCCAGCTTGATGCGCGATTTCGCGATCGACATTCGACACGTCGATGTTAAAATCTTCGACGACCGGTTCGATATAGCCGATTGACGTTAAAAATGTCTCATATTCGATTGCATCGACTTCGTCTTGCCGACTGTACCACTCCTGTAACAATCGCTCATATGTCATGCGCTGCTCCAGAAGTGTCTGATTCACTGGAATGAAACGCTCTAGAAGCGATTCAACGCCTTCCCAAAAAACGTTGATTTCTTGGGGTTCAAGTACTTTTTCATTCATAAATTCAACCAGTTTCTCATGAACATGATACGTATTTAGTCGTTCATAGTGTTCCAAGCGTTAACATCCTCCTTTAATCATTGTTATATATCAGTTGATTAAAATATAGACTATTATATAACAGTTTGACAACCCATTTTTTAAAACTTTTTATTTGAAATCTCATCAGGATGGGTTTACTATACATTGTGTGACCCATCAATGATTGAGTCATCAACGATTCGAGGAGGCGATGTGCATGCGAGATTCTTGCTCGCTCCGTGATCAAATTCTCTATCACATCATCACCGTACAAAAAGAATTGGGGCAATTATTCGACTCTGAAATGGACGGGCTCAGCTTGAGTCGCTACGACATTTTAAGCAACCTGTATCACGTCGGTCCATTGCGACAACGTGAATTGCAACAGCGCGTCGATGTCGACCATGCCGCCATCACCCGACATCTGAAACAATTGGAGACACAAGGACTGATTACGCGGAGACGCTGTGAACAAGACAACCGTGTCATCTATGTCGAGTTGACAGACGATGGTCGTGAGCAAATTGCACATTGGACTGAGCAAAAAGAGTGCTTAACGGACCGACTTTTTGTCAACATGAAGGTAGAGGATCAACAACAGTTATTAGCATCCCTAACGATGTTACAAGATACAATTGACCATGAAAGGAAGACAACAATATGAACACTGCTACACAAAAAGACTTTATGGAGATTGTCAAAGGACGCCGCTCGATTCGTGTGTACGATGAGAACGTCAAAATCTCAAAAGAAGAAATGACCCAAATCCTTGAAGAAGCGACAACAGCTCCTTCATCACTTAACTTACAGCCATGGCGCTTCGTCGTCATCGATAGCGCAGAAGGAAAAGAAACGCTCCTTCCACTCGCAAGCTTCAACAAACGCCAAGTGGAAACATCTTCAGCTGTCATCGCACTCTTCGCTGACTATCAAATGGCAGATTACACAGAAGAGATTTTTGATACAGCAGTAGAGCGCGGTATGATGCCGGCTGAGGTCCGCGACCGTCAAGTCGACATGATCAAAGGCATCTTCAAAGACGCACCGAAAGAAATGGTCAAAGACAGCATCATGCTCGATTCAGGTCTTGTTGCGATGCAACTCATGCTCGTCGCACGTGCGCACGGATATGATACAAACCCGATCGGCGGATACGACAAAGCGAATATTGCTGAAGCGTTCGGTCTCGACAAAGAACGTTACCTTCCAGTCATGCTTCTCTCAATCGGGAAAGCAGCAGAAGAAGGATACCCATCAGTCCGCTTCCCGGTCGACCGCATCACAGACTGGAAATAATTCAAAAGGTTCAATCGCTGAGGCGATTGAACCTTTTTTTCATCCGATATATTTGACGACTTCGTTGAAGTCCCGGCGTGTTTTCGGTGCGAAATCACGCGCCCGATACCCAAATGCAACCATGACCGAAAGTGACCATTCGTCTCGTTCCATCACACCTTCTGAGATGAGCAACTCATCGATTTCTTCTTGATTGAACCCTTCAATCGGGCATGAATCGATTTCGATTTGTGCGGCAGCCGTCATCATATTTCCGAGCGGAATATATGTCTGACGCTTGATCCATTCCTGGAAGACACGCTCATCATCCAAGAGACGATAGTCGTTTTCCTGGAACTCCTGTACCCGTTTCACGCGTTGCGCGTATTCTTCTTCCGTCCGGCCCTGTACACCCTTCACGATATGACGAATGTAGTCCGCATCGTAACGCATGGCTTTCGGTGTTCTTGCGAGAATCAACACGAAGTGGCTCGCGGTCAAAGCCTGACCTTGCGCTCCCCATGCATGATCTTTAATTTTTTGGAGCAAATCTTCCCGACGCACCACGACAAACTGCCACGGTTCAAACCCGAATGAACTCGGTGAAAGACGTCCCGTCTCTAAAATGAACTCCATGTCCTCTTCTTTGATTTTACGATCCGCATCGAACGCTTTCGTCGCTTGACGCCAACGATACGCTTCTAAAATGTCTTTCTTTTTCATCGTGCTCACTCCTCTATTACCAAGATGACTCCATCATATCAAACCGATAAATCAAAAATCGCTCATGAAGATTCTTCAGCGGCAATCGCACCGTTTGTACGTACTGAAAAGGCGTCTCGTCGTTCAAATAATGGAGGTACTCATCCGCCGGATAATATAAAATCACATCGACCGGGCGAGGATTTATTTCAACAGATTCGATGATGTTGGCAATCACTTGGCGGAAGACGTTCACGGAGAACGGATTAAAGAAGTAGAATCGATTCGCATCCGATGGAATCGTAAATTCCTCCGCGAGTCCCTGTTCCAATTGAACACTTCCCCGATTACGATGTTTCTTCGTATAGCACACCCAATTCTGGAGTGCCTCCTCGTGAAATCCACCGTCCATCTCGACACCGATTGCCCGCACGCGAAACGTATACGCCAAATAAAACGGCAAACGTCCTTTGCCCGAACCGAAATCAACAATCGTATCTGTGGACTCTAACGGATAAGCGTCCCGAAGCAAATCGAGTGCCTCGTAAGGAGTCGGTTCATAACGGTGATATTCCGCCGAAAATGGAAATCCTTGCTGTAGTTTGGCCGTCTCGATCTGTAGAAGTTGTTCATATTGCTGTTCGTTCATGATGAACCTCTTTCTTGAATAGATTGGAAGAATGGATGCCGCTCCATCTCTCTCGTAAATGACGTCTGTTCCTGATAGGCGACATACATGACATAAATCGGAACCAACACTTTAAACCAGCTTGGAAGTAAAATGAAGCTTGTCACGCCAAGTGGAATGAGTCGAAACCACAAATTTCGGTGGCTCGGCGTCCTGAAATAGATTAGGATTGCCATCGTCCGTCTGACGGTGCCAAAGCGATTCGGTTTCGGTCGATATAGTGGACGTGTCCGTTCACTCGTCTTCTCGATGGCACCTGACGTCGTCAGCAGGACTCGGTCGAACGAGGCACGCTCACGTTCCCCGATTTCAATCTCGCGACCGATATTCGGATGTTTCGACACCCATCCTTCCCCTACGTATAACGCAAATGTGACCATCATGCTTCCGATCAACACACCGAGTAACACCGACTCAATCAATAGCGCATACACGCCTACAAAAGCAATCAACACGATCAATAATCGTTTCATGAGATGGACGTGTCGGAGGCGAAGTTGATACTGAATCCATGCATGGCACCAGGAGAGTAAGAAAAGCGCGGCTCCGAATGCGAGGATCTCGACAGTGGTTCTTCCCTTCACACGTAGAATCGGTGCGATCAATAGAAGATAGAATCCGTATTGAATCAGGTGTTGAGTCATCTGATATACGACGGAGTACCATTTCAACTGTCGAATGAGATGACGATCTGCCACGAGGATGAGGTCGGCGCGCTCTATCCATACAAACATGCGGTCCTGCCACATCACCCATCCGAACAGGATTGCCCATAACAGGTAAGGCACATCACGCAACCAATCGATATTCCCTTCCCATACGAGCCAGTAGGAATAGCCTGCCCATATGAGAAGAGGAATGACGCCGTATAAGAAAATCGTCCAGTCGACAATCAATCTGACCGTCTTCCACTGTTGTTTCATATAACGGGAGACACGCATCCAAAACAATCGTTTCGCAATCATCGGAGCGCCACATCTTCCATCATGTCAAATAAGGTCATCCCCTCTGTATCGAGTGCTTCACGAATCTCTACTTTCGTCCCACTCGCCAAGAGTTCCCCGTCATCAATCCATACGAACCGGTCACACAACCGCTCGGCCGTATCAAGAACGTGTGTGACTAGTAAAACAGCGGCTCCCCTCGTGCACTCCGCTTCTAACAATCGAAGTAATTGGATGGTGGTCGTTGCATCTAATCCGATAAACGGTTCATCGACAATCAATACATGCGCTTCTTGAATGAGCGCCAATAAAATCATCGCTTTTTGTTTCATCCCTTTTGAAAAAGAGGAGAGATACCGGTCTGTCACATGATCAAGTCGGAAAAGCTGCAACAACTCCTTCGTCTTTTCCTTCGACTCGACACCCGTCAATTCTTGTACGAGCGCAATATGTTCCGATAATGTCAAATAATCGTAGTAAACCGGTTGCTCCGGGATGTACGCATAGCGTTCTATCTCGACGGTTCCTTTCATCCATGGAATCGTTCCTGTCAGACAGGCGATTGTAGTCGTTTTTCCCGCACCGTTCGATCCAATCACCCCTAAAATCTCGCCTGACCGCACATCAAACGAAATGTCTTGAATGACGGGCTCGTTTACCTCATATCCTGCTTTGTCGATTGATACGATCATCTCATGTCCCCCTATCCCAAACGAAATCGAGCGTATTCTCCTTGATTATATTCCAGTATAACCCAAACAATCTGGACAATTGGGAAATGCTCCGGTTGAAGCGGTTTCGTGATGGAACACCCATCATTATTTTTTTCTGAAGATTGAGTTAGATTCGTTTACTTTAGCGTGGTAACGTGAAATGATAATAATAACAACTCTTTTAAAGTGAGGTGACGGTGTGTCTACCACGGAGTACGAACAAGCGACATCTATTTTGCATCACCTCTTTACCGCCTCTTCCTTTGTCGGAATTGATTTTGGTTCTGGCCCAAATCACCATCTCCTTTATTTCAGTCGCCAGGGACTAGAATCCTGGATCTCGATTGAGGGACCGTGGCATGTCCACGCTACACAAAACACGTTTGACGAAGGTGAACAACTTGAACAACTTATGCGGCTTCGTCGTGAACGCATCCATCACGTACGACTCGGTGACGAACATCCCCATCTCGAACTTGAATTTGAATCAGGTTCTCTCCTATTCATAAATGGATTTCAAGAACAATTTGAATGTTGGCAAGCAGGTGACGCACGACCGCTCGGCGGAGACGCCTATCTGTTGGTCGCGATGCCGCAAGGTGAACTTGCTATCTTTGCAGATGGAGACGATGAATGAGTACATGGACGGAGATTGTTTTGTATATGTTGATTGCCGGGGGCGTTAGCCTCGCAATCATCTTATTGCGAAAGATTACGAAAGCATGAAAAAAGCGGCCGAGGCCGCTTTTTTAGTCGAACAAGACCCGCTGCATCCGCTCTGGCGCATCCAAATAGTCGCGCATGACCTTTACATGTTCCAGATCATCAAACGCTGTCGGAGTAAGCCCCGTCTCCACTTGCAAAATCATCGCACCTGGATACGACATCAAAATGGGTGAGTGACTCGCAATGATGAATTGACTGCCGGATTGTACGAGTTCATGCATGCGCGCGAGCATCGTCAGTTGGCGCATCGGTGACAATGCTGCCTCTGGCTCATCCAAAATGTAGAGACCGTCTCCACGAAAACGATGTAGCATGAGGGAGAGAAACGCTTCACCGTGTGACTGTTCATGAAGAGAACGTCCGCCGTATGATTCATAAAACCGTTCAGGATCTCGCCCTGATTTCGCCATCTCGTCCACATAACTTGATAGCTGATATGCCGTCTCGGCACGTAAGAAAAAGCCATCTTTCGGACGATACGGGCCTCGAATCGGACGAAGCGCTTCAAACAAGGAACTATGCGTCGACTCTGTTTCAAATTGGAAGGAAGGTGCTCCGCCTTCTGGATTGAATCCGGCCGCCACGGCCATCCCCTCAATCAATGTCGACTTCCCACTCCCATTCTCTCCGACAAGAAACGTGACAGGATGATGAAACGATAGTTCATCGAGTGTCTGAAAAATCGGTAACGTATACGGATAGCCTGTCGAACGGATTCGTTTCCTCTCTAACCGTACCCCACGCAAAAACAAAGTCATGTCCATTCGATCCAAAATGTCGCTCCCTTCTCTGAATCAACCCCGTAAGAAAGCCCTTGTGCTTCAAGAAGTAATTTCGTGATGGCGAGACCTAGGCCATGTCCGTTCGAGCGGTCTCCTTTCACATACATATCCCAAATGGAATGCTGGATGGTAGGGTCAATTCCCTTCCCTTCATCTGTCACTTCTAATCGATTTGGCGTCAGTCTGATGGTGATGCATCCCCGAGGAGGACTCGCTTCATACGCATTTCTCAAGAAGTTCGAGAGAACCCGTTCCATCGCTAGTCGGTCAGCTTGAATCATTACAGACTCCAATTGTAAATCGAGCGTCACGTCTTTTTGTCGGAACCACTCGGACATGCGTGAAGTCAGTCGACGAATCAAGTCATCTAGTTGAAGCGACTCTATTTCAAGCGGAATCGTACCGGACGACAACTTTGAATATTCGAGCATCTGGTTGACGAGTCGGTCAATCCGGTCCACTTCCTCGGTAATACTTTTCCCGGTCATCGAAATATCCGATGTCTCCACAACACCTAGCTCCAGCATCTCCGCCTCGTTCCGAACGATGGCGAGTGGTGTACGCACATCATGCGTCACCCCGGATATAAATGATTTTTGAAGCACCTCTTTTTCTTGAAGCGATTCATTCATACGACCGACCGTGACGGTCAAATCCCCAATCTCGTCATTCGTCACATTCGGTAGAGTGATGTCGTGTCGTCCCTCCATGATCGATGCGGTCGCTTGCTTCAACTCCACGAGCGGCTGCGTGAGCCGACGACTCATCCAAAATGTGACGCCGATGGCAACCAACAGTGCCAGGATAAACCCACCTGCTAGGATAAGATAGATTTGCTGAAACTGTGGATTCGAGAACGGTACGGGGCTGTACGTCACGATTTGAATATCCCCTTCTTCTTGTAAATACGTCAAGAAGCGGGTGCCGTTCACACTCACTTCGTCCTGAACCGCTAAGTCATTCGGGTCAAGGCTGATCGGCATCATGCGATGCATCCGTCCACCACGTTCGAGTTCGACCCGTTGTCCGTCCTGAAATAGGAGCACGTCTAGTTGACCTGGAATCCCACGTCCCTCTTGAACGGCTTCATACACAATCGCCGCCTCGCGCTCCAATTGTGCATATGTTTCGTCTTCTGCGAAACGTCCGATCAATAATGACGTGAGTCCGAAAGTTAAGAGTGCCATCACAGCAAGTGGTAGAACAGCCGTCCACAGTAATTTCTTCATCAACCGATTCATGACAGTCCCTCTAAGCGATACCCGACCCGGTGAACGGTCTTCAACTGTTCTTTCAGTGTGGGTGATTTATCACGTAATTGTTTAATATGAGTGTCGACCGTACGCGTATCTCCGACGAACGCGTAGTCCCATACGTCGTCGAGCAGGCGATTCCGGTCCAACGCCTCTCCAACGTGCTTCCATAGATATAAAAGTAGTTCATACTCCTTATTTGTCAGTCGAAGCGGATGACCGTTCTCCTGTACCATTCTCGATTTGATGTCGATGGTGAGCGCTCCGAATTGAATCACATCGGTCTGTTTGACGAGACGTTTCAGACGAATCTCTAGCTCTTTCAAGACAATCGGTTTGACCAAGTAGTCGTCTGCCCCGAGCTCCAATCCGAATACGCGATCATCTGCCTCGCCTCGCGCCGTCGTCAAGATGATGGCAGGTGCGGGCTGTTTCGCTTTCAATGTCGGTATCAAGGTCCACCCTTCTCCGTCCGGTAAACGAACATCCAATAAGACTGCATCAAATCGTTGATGCAGCTGTTGTTTCGCCTCACTCAAGGTCATCGCCACAGTCACCTCAAACCCGGCATACGTTAAAAAACGGGACATGCCGTCCGCCAGTTTTTGTTCATCTTCCACAACGAGTACGTTCATCTCCTATCGCCTCCACATCCATTATATCGCACACATCGAACGTCTCACCGTTTCCCAAAGACAATTTGCAGAAATCTTGCAACTCCCTCACAACTTCCGAAGCCTTCAGTTCTACACTTGAAGTAACAAAGGAGGAGATACACATGAAATCAACAAAACTTGCAATCGCCTTGGCGGGTCTTTTAGCCGTCTCGGGCACAGGCGTATATGCCGCGACGAATGACACGACGACAGATGAATCGACAACGACAGCATCCACACAATGCGAACGCGGTGAACGGGGTCCCGGTATGTTCGGTGACCGAGAAGCGGGACATGCAGCTCTCATTGAAGCGCTCGGTTTAACCGAAGAAGAAGTGGATGCTGCTCGCGAAAACGGACAATCACTTCCTGAGCTTGCAGAAGAAAAAGGGATCTCAATTGAAGCGTTCATCGATGCCATCATGACATCGCATGAAGAAAAACTCGCAACCGCTGTAGAAGAAGGAAACTTGACGCAAGAAGAAGCCGATCAAATCCTTGCGGACCACGAAGAACGTTTTGCCGATGTGACGAGTTACGATGATTTAGAAGATGCTCGCGGCATGCGTGGCGGACGTGAAGGGGATCGCCATGGGCATGGTCACGGTCCACATCACGGCGATTCATCCTCTTCAGATGACGATGCTTCAACAGAGAGCGACGTAGAAAATCAAAGCAACAGCTTATAAGTCAAAAGGCAGCCACCGCAAGTGGCTGCCTTTTCATATGACGAGTAATAACAAAGCATAACCCAACAATCCGATTAAAAACGCACCAAAACTACTTTCACGTTCAGCAGGCAACTCTTCTTTCATGACGTTCAAAATCACCCCTCCTGCCAAAAAAGCGACAACGATGGACAAGCCGAGTTCATTTACTTCTGCAAATGTACCGACTCCCCATCCTATAAGCACGGCAAGCGCTAAGAAGATGCGCCCTTGTCGATCGTAAAGTTGCTGATGATGCTGACTCAATCCTTGATCGACCGTGACAAAGTGTATGCCGAGCGCCACAAAGTAAAGGAACATCGTGCCATTCGATTGAAACTCACTTTCTGCGAGTACATAACCGATGCTAAACGTATAAAGAGTGAACGAACCGATGTGAATCCAAAATACATACGGTTTTTGTTTGCGTTTATTCGCCGTCGCGAAACGTTCGAGTCCATAGAAGACAGCCAGCCCTAACATACTGATAATCAAGATATGGTTCTCAAGGGAAGCGAAGACGTTATTTCCAATCTCTCCTTCAAGTTCGCGTTGATATTCATTTAACTCTGGTAAGAGATGAAGAAATACATAAGCAACGGCAATCCCGCCAGCCACTGACAAAAAACGGCTCCTCGGCACTTCACGCACGTGAATGAGCTTTCCTGAAAAAAAGTGAATCACGGCAAAACCGAGTGCAAACCAAAAGCTTAACTCGAACACATGAGCCCCTCCCACATTAAGACTTCTCTCTATGTGCTCTTACCCTTTCACCATATGCTACATTCATTTCCGATTAGATTGCTCTTGTTTCTTTCTTTCTCGAATCTCTTTCTCCACTCGTCGTAACGCTTTTTTCGATCCTCGTGCAAAGTCGTGGGCTTCCTTTCGTTCTTGATACGTCGTAAACAACGTATCCAAATCATAGTCAGCCGGATAAAGTTCCGTTGCCCGTGCTTCTAATCGGACACGACGACTCGGCAACTCTATATACTCTGCTTCCACGAACACTCGTACATGCCGACGCGATGCATCAAACGAATAAACAAGACCGACTTGATTCGTCTCGAGTAGACGAACACGGTCACCTTTTTCAAAACGCTCTGCTTCTTCAAGTGGTACCACTTCCACTTCTCGCGTTATTTTAGATTCATCGACTTTCGTTGTGTCATACGTTTTCTCGTTCATGTAACGAGATGCCTGTTTGAGAATCGCTTCCGGCAACTTCATCTTGCGAGCGATAAACAAGGCGTTGCTGTCGCCAGACTGCCCCATGAGCAGCCGGTATTTCGGTTCGAGCGTTTCCGGGTCAAACTGCATCGCAGCGTTCATGAAATCTGGATGCGCTTCAGAATACGATTTGATTTCTCCATAATGCGTCGACGCGACGACAATCGCGCCCCGTTTATATGCCGCTTCTAAAATGGCAATCGCAAGAGCAGCCCCCTCGTTCGGTTCCGTCCCACTTCCGATTTCGTCGAATAACAAGAGTGACCGCTTTCCAGCGGTTTGCATGATTTTCGCGACATTGTGCATATGCGCCGAGAACGTACTGAGCGCCGACTCCAAATCCTGATTGTCTCCGATATCGACGAACACCTCATCGAATGTCGAGATGACCGTATCGGGATGGGCCGGTATATGCAGACCCGTCATCGTCATGAGACTGAGGAGTCCAATCGTTTTCAATACGACCGTCTTCCCGCCGGCGTTCGGTCCCGTGATAATCAAGCCGCGATAGTCTGTACCGATGGCAAAATCGAGTGGCACAGCGCTTTCTAAGAGCGGATGGCGTACTCGCTTCAATTGGATGCGACCGGTCGCATTCACATGCGGTGTCACGCCATCAATCGACTGACTGTACTTCCCTTTGGCGAAGACCATATCGTACTGGGCAATGACATCGAGCGTCGCCTCGATGTCAGGAAGAACTTCTGCCACGGCTCCCGTCAACGTCGCTAGTACTTGATACACTTCTACCGCTTCTTCTGTACGTTTGACGACGAGTTCGGCGTTCAACTTCGAAATGGCTTCCGGTTCAATAAAGACCGTCGTGCCGCGATTCGATGTGTCCACAATCGTACCCGCCACTTTATGCTTATATGAAGCTTTGATTGGTATGGTGAAGCGGTCCTGTTTTTTCGTGACGAATCCGTCTTGAATCATCTCACGATTGGCGGCGCTCTTCAAAAATTTGGCCAACCGTTCCTCAATCCGTCCTTCGAGAATGTCGACTTGTTTTCGAATCCGCTTCAACTCTTTTGATGCCTCATCGACGACCTGACCGGCTCGAATCGCTTGCGTGATGTCTTCTTCGAGTGTTCGCCATTCGCCCATTCCGGCAGCATACGCGGACAAGAGTGGTGCGAAAAATTCATGTTCAAGCATGAATCGCTTCAGCTTGCGCGCGCCACGTAAAAACTCCGCGACTGCTTCGAGCTCGTTTGCTTCGAGTTGAATCCCGCGTTGTAGTTTGCCGATGATCGTCTCCATATCAGACACGCCGATGAATGGCACGTGTGAAGTCGCATCTAAAATCGCGCGTGCTTCAGACGTTTCTTGCAGGCGCTTCTTCACCGTCGCAATATGGCTCGTCGGACGTTGCTGTCTGAGTAGTCGTCTTCCGAATCCGCTGATGCAGAAACGCTCTACTTTTGTCATCAATTCATTGTATTGTAATTTTTCAAATGTTTGTTCGTTCATGTGTCTCTCTCCTCAAATTGTAGAATCGAGATACCGCGCAAACAAAAAAGCGTCGGTCGATGACGACCAACGCAAAAAGACAGACCGGTGTCTGGCAGTTTTTGATGGGCGGTATCTGTAACGGAACATGACGGCATGACAAAAAGACGTGTCATCCGACATTTTTCAGTTCGTTAGGCAGATACAACCTCACTCATTAACATGCAACACCTTTCTTCAATAGATTCGCCCTTACTATACAACAGATTCGTCACCTTGTAAAATTTTAGAGAACGCTTTCAAAAAAAGACTTGTGTCTCAAATCCACACATGTTATGTTGAACGTGAAGAAACGAATAGCGATCACATGTGACTGATTCGATCAGGCATGGGGTAAGACGTACGGTGCATGCCACCCGTCTATACTCCATGCCTGTTTTGTTTTTCCTCGTTTTGCGTTAAGAAAGGATGTAGAAGATATGCTATGGAATAAGTTAATGAATCGACACAAACCGACACTGCACTCGCCAATGGAAGGAGACGTTATTCCACTCGATCAAGTAGCTGACCCGGTCTTCAGTGAAAAGATGATGGGAGATGGCATTGCCATCACACCAACAGACGGAGCAGTCGTCTCACCAGCTGACGGAGAGATCGTACAAATCGCTCCGACCAAGCACGCCATCGGTATTCGGACCGAGGATGGTGCTGAGATTTTGATTCACGTCGGACTCGACACCGTCGAACTCGAAGGTCGACCGTTCGATCTCCGTGTAGATGTAGGTGACCACGTGAAAACAGGACAGCTGTTAATGACAGCCGACTTGGTCCAAATCCATCAAGCTGGTAAAGACACGGTCACGCCAATGGTCGTGACGAATGGTGGCGCGCTTGCCCATCATTACGCCTTCACATTCACGAAGGAAGCCGTCCCAGGTAAGACGATTGTCGCCCGAGTGGAAGCGTGACTCCGGAACAAGGAGGACACATGATTAAGATCAAAAAGATTCTAAACAACAATGCGGTCATCGTCTCAGACGATGGGGAAGAAAAGATTGCGATTGGACCTGGCGTCGCCTTTAAAAAAGCGAAAAATGACATCGTGAATCCCCATAAAATTGAAAAATTGTTCATCATGCCGGAAAACGACAAGTTTCAACAGTTGTTGAGTCGAATCCCCGTTGAACACTTTACCGTTTCCGAGGACATTATTTCGTACGCAGAAAAACGGCTCGAGACATCATTTAATGAACATATTCACATCGTCTTGACCGACCATATCTCATTTGCCATTGAGCGTGAGATGGAAGGCATCTCACTTCGGAACAAACTGTTGAACGAGATTAAAATCCTTTATCGGAATGAGTACGAGATTGGACTATGGGCGATTGAACATATCGCAGAAAAATTGAACGTCCAAATGCCGAAAGACGAAGCCGCGTTCATCGCGCTTCATATCCATACGATGAAAGTGAAAGGAGGTGATTTACGCAAGACGGTCAAACAGACAACGATTGTCCGCGACATGATTCAATCGATTTCACGACGACTCGATGTATCCATTGAAGAAGATGACTTATCCTATCAACGATTATTAACACATTTACGGTTCGTCATGGATCGGGTCAACCATTACGATCATCACACGATTGATGAAGATATGCTCCGCATGATTCAGACGAAATTCACGTCTGCTTATGCGTGCGCATCTGATGTCGCAACAGAAATGGAAGAGACATATGGCATCGTCTTGCCCGAGTCAGAACTTGGCTATATTACGCTCCACATTCAACGTCTACAAGATCAACACCACCAAAAAGGAGGAAATCAAAAATGATGAACTTTTTCCAACGTCTCGGACGTTCCCTCATGTTGCCGGTTGCCGTACTTCCTGCTGCCGCGATTCTCATGGGGATTGGTTATTGGATTGACCCAGTCGGCTGGGGATCTGAAAACATTGCAGCTGCATTCTTAATTAAAGCGGGTGCAGCGATTATCGATAACATTCCAATTCTTTTCGCAGTCGGGGTCGCTCTCGGAATGGCTAAAAACCGAGATGGCTCTGCAGCACTCAGTGGACTCGTGGCCTTCTTGACCGTCACAACACTACTATCTGCTGGTACAGTCGCCTTATTCCAAGGTGTTGATGTCGAAGCCGTCAACCCAGCATTCGGGAAGATTGCCAACGCGTTCGTAGGGATTCTTTCTGGTCTCGTCGCTGCTTCGATGTACAACCGCTTTAGTCACGTCAAATTACCGGATGCCCTCGCGTTCTTTAGTGGGAAGCGTCTCGTTCCAATCATGACGGCATTCTCGATGATTCTCGTATCGGTCGCGCTCTACTTCATCTGGCCGGTCGTTTACACAGGCCTCGTTGGATTCGGGGAATCGATTTCTAAACTTGGCGCATTTGGTGCCGGACTTTACGGGTTCTTCAACCGTCTCTTGATCCCTACTGGACTTCACCACGCCCTCAACTCGGTCTTCTGGTTCGACGTCGCAGGGATCAACGACATCGGAAACTTCTGGTCGGGTGAAGGTGAGAAAGGTGTAACGGGAATGTACCAAGCAGGTTACTTCCCAATCATGATGTTCGGTCTTCCTGCCGCAGCACTTGCGATGTACCATACAGCGAAGACAAAACGTAAGAAACAAGCGGCTTCACTTCTTCTTGCAGCTGCATTCGCTTCATTCTTTACAGGGGTAACTGAACCACTCGAGTTCTCATTCATGTTCCTCGCACCAGTTCTTTACCTTGTACACGCAGTCCTTACAGGAATCTCGCTCTTTATCGCAGCAACGTTCCAATGGACAGCCGGGTTCGGATTCAGTGCAGGACTCGTTGACTTCGTGTTGAGCTCGCGCTTGCCGCTCGCAAACCAACCGTATATGCTACTCGTTCAAGGTCTCGTGTTTGCAGTCATCTACTACGCAATCTTCCGCTTCATGATTGTGAAGCTCAACTTGGCGACACCAGGTCGTGAACCAGATGAAGTCGTGGATGCAGTCGCAAGTGAAACGACAGACGGCGAAACGAAAGTGGCGCCGGTCGCATCTGCTTCAGGTAACGAATTCTCAGCGATGGCGAACATGATTTATGACGGTCTCGGCGGTGACAGCAACGTCACAGGAATCGAGTCTTGCATCACACGCTTGCGCGTCGACGTGAAGGACATGGATACCGTCAACCAAGATCATATCAAGAAAGCCGGCATCCCTGGCGTTAAAGTCGTCAGCCCGAATCACATTCAAGTCATCGTCGGCACAAACGTTCAGTTCGTCCTCGATGAGATTGAAAAAATCCGTAGCCACCGCGCCGGATAAACGTCGAAAGCCACCTCATTCAGGTGGCTTTTCTTGTTTTTGTGCATAGTGTTTGTAGAATTGAATGAAATAGTAGAGGAAAATCCACGGCAAGATGTATTGCGTAAGCCACATAATGACACGCATCAATTGCCAAATCGGATTATTCAATACAAAACCTGATAAGAAAATGACGACACAAAATCCAAGGACGAACCCTATGTACTTCTTTTTACCCAACTCATCCACCCCCTTATTTTCCCAGTTCAGTGTAACACAAAGAGCCTGCCGCAACCGGACAGGCTCTGCTCACATTTGACGAAGTCGGGAAATCCGCTCGACTGGATCGGGGTGTGTCGAGAACAGTCCGCTCACTTTCTTCTTAAGTGGATCGGAGAAGTACAGTGGGGCCGAGGCACTCGAGGCTTGCTCGACCGGTGTCTCTACGTTGGCAATCTTCTCAAGCGCCGAAGCGAGGGCATCCGGGTTTCGGGTCAGTTCCGCTCCACTCGCATCTGCTAGAAACTCGCGATTACGTGAGATCGCCATATTGATCAGCATCGCGATGAGCGGGGCTAACACTAATAAAACGAGTCCGATGATGAGGAAGATGGGATTCTGATTTTGATCACGTCGTCCCCCACTGATGCTTCGGAAAAATAACATCCGTGAACCGATATCACTCATGATGGCGATGACCGACACGAGTGCGAGGGTGACCGTCGAGAGTCGCACGTCATAGTTTTTAATGTGCGCGACCTCATGTGCGATGACACCTTCCACTTCCTCACGAGACAATCGCTCTAGTAGCCCCGTCGTGACGGCGACGGCCGCCTTTTCCGGTTTCAATCCCGTCGCGAAGGCGTTCGGCGACGGGTCGTTGATGATAAAGATGCGGGGTATCGGTACTCGCGCGACCATCGCCATGTTTTCGACCGTATGCCATAAAAAGCGGTGTTCTTCCACCGATGTCACCTCTTGTGCCCGATTCATCTTCATGACGATATTCGTGCTCGACATGATGACGATGCCGACATAAAACAAGGAGAACACTGGTGTGAAAATCAAACCTGGGATCGCGTCTCCATAGTTCACATAGGAAATGGCTGCCCCAACGAGAAGGACGAATAAGACAAACCCTGTGACGATGAAGACCGTCTTCACTTTATTCTTTCGAATCTGTTCATAGAGGAGCATACTTGCCACCTCGATTCATCAAAACGAGACGCGAACGTTCTCGCGCTCTTCGGCACGCGCCTCGAGCATATCGCGCTTTTCAAAATGGTGCACAGAGGCAATGATGTTCGTCGGTACCGATTCGATTTTTGTGTTGTACTTCATGACCGTGTTGTTATAGAGCTGACGCGAGTATGCGACCTTGTTTTCCGTCTGCGTCAATTCTTCCTGCAACATCTTGAAGTTCTCGTTCGCCTTCAAATCCGGATACGCTTCACGAAGCGCGAATAGATTTTTCAGCGCCCCGCTCAGTTGATCGTTCACCGCCATCTGATCTTGGCGATTCGACTTCTCACCAAGCTGATTTCTCAGTTCGACGACCTTCGCGAGCGTCTCCTGCTCGTGTTTCGCATAGCCTTTCACCGTCTCGACCAAGTTTGGAATCAAGTCATAGCGCCGCTTCAACTGAACATCGATTTGAGCCCATGCCTCATCGACCCAGTTTCGATATTTGACGAGCCCGTTGTACATCGAAAAATAGATGAGTACGAGCACGACAACCGCTACAATCGCAATAATCCACCCCATGTTGGCACCTCATTTCTTCATTTTCTCCTGTATTAATTCCCTTTACTCGTATAAGATAAGCTTAACTTTCATAAAAATTAGCAAATGGTTGCAATTCTTAATGCGTTGATCACAAAGGAGTGTACGCAATGGTTGTCACGAATGCCGAAGTACGTTTGACCGAGTTGTTCGAAGAGATGGTGTCACTAAGACGCCATTTTCACCAATATCCAGAGCTATCTTTTCAAGAAGTCGAAACGCCGAAGATGATCGCCTCTTATCTCCGCGAACTTGGGATTGAAGTACGTGAACACGTTGGCGGTAATGGGGTCGTCGGTCGAATCAAAGGCGGTGATGGTCCGACCATCGCGTTACGGGCCGATTTTGACGCGCTTCCCATCCAAGATGTGAAAGACGTCCCGTATCGTTCAAAAGTAAATGGGGTCATGCATGCTTGCGGGCACGATGCCCATACAGCGACACTTCTCGTCCTAGCGAAAGTATTGACCGAGATGGACCTTCCGGGAGATGTCGTGTTTATTCACCAGTTCGCCGAAGAATTGGCTCCCGGTGGCGCTAAACCGATGATTGAGGA
This sequence comes from Exiguobacterium sp. RM11, assembly GCF_059821525.1. Classification (NCBI taxonomy): domain Bacteria; kingdom Bacillati; phylum Bacillota; class Bacilli; order Caryophanales; genus Exiguobacterium; species Exiguobacterium sp. RM11. The sequence continues at coordinate 2,676,105 of NZ_CM187558.1, forward strand.
CGGCTGTCTCGACAATGTGGATTATATTTATGGTGCGCACATCTGGACACCCCTCCCATTCGGAACAGTCGGCGTCAAAACAGGTCCCGTCATGGCGGCAGCCGATCGCTTTGAATTGACCATCACAGGAAAAGGTGGTCATGGTGCGATTCCGCAACATACGGTCGATGCCCTCATGGTCGCCGTGAATGTGGCGAACCATCTCCAACAAGTGGTCAGTCGACGCATCGACCCGCTGGAACCTGCCGTTTTGACCATCGGGACTCTCCATTCCGGACAAGCGTTCAATGTGATTGCCGAAGAGGCCAAGTTGTCTGGAACCGTGCGTACGTTCACTTCAGAGACGCAAGAAAAAATCATCACGGATATGGAACGTATGATTCGTTCTGTCTGCGCTGCGAGCGATGCCGAGTACGCGCTTGACTATATAAAAGGTTATCCAGCCGTCGTCAATCATGTAAGAGAAACAGAATTCGTCCGCCAAAGTGCGAAAGAAACCGTCGGCGAAGACGGTGTCATCGAGATGGCACCACTCATGGTCGGAGAAGACTTCGCTTACTATTTAGAACAAGTACCAGGCAGCTTCTTTTTCACAGGCGCTGGAAACCCTGAACTCTCAGCGATTTTCCCTCACCACCATCCTCGTTTCGATGTGGATGAACGAGCGATGTTACACACGGCTCACATTTTGCTAGGCGCTTTACAGCGTACTTGGATGACACATGAAAAAGAGGATTGATGCAATTGCATCAATCCTCTTCTTTGACTGGTTCTGTTAATTCAGACACGAGCACTTGGTCAACTCGTTTGCCGTCCATATCCACGACTTCGAAACGAAGACCGTACGCTTCGACCACGTCCCCCCGCTTCGGAAAATCACCTAATGCATAAATAACGAGTCCGGCGAGCGTATGATACGAGTTGCGTCCCTCATCGAAGCGATCGTCCCGAATCTCGAACGTTCGTTTCAAGTCCTCGATTCCGAGTAACCCGTCCGCTAAATACGATCCATCCTCACGACGAACCACTTCCGGTGTATCTTCTTCAATCATGACTTCTCCGACGATTTCTTCTAAAATGTCGAACAATGTGACCATCCCGAGGAATCCACCGTATTCATCTAAGACGAATGCGATCTCGACACCATTTTTCTGCATCATCTGAAGCACTTGACTCGCTTCACGTTGTTTCGGCACGATAAGCGGTTGCTTGATGCGCTTTAAAATTTGTGACGGTTCACGCAATGTCGGTAACGTCAAAATGTCACGCACATCGATATATCCGACAAAGTCGTCGAGTGAGTCGCGACCGACTGGTAACTTGTTATGCTTACTCTCGTAAATCGATTTTTTCATGTCATCCATGTCATCCTCTAAGTCGACCCATTCAAGCGTCGTCCGAGGTTGCATGAGCTCATAAATCAATTGATCGTGGAACGCAAAGACGCGTTCGACTTGTTGCACTTCTTCATGGGCGAACTGACCTTGCTGAGCTCCTTCAAAGAGAAGCTGTTTAATCTCAAGCTCAGTCTCTCCACTCGTTTGTTCTGCCTTTAATCCAAGGAGTTTGAATAAGAAGAGCGTCGATTTCGATAAAATCCAAATGAATGGGCGCATCAACTTACTGAATAGATCGAGCGACGGAATGATTGCCATCGTTACTTTTTCAGGCGAGACGAGCGCAATCCGTTTCGGGACCAATTCACCAATGATGAGCGACAGATACGTAATAATCGTAACGACGGCCACATAAGCAACGGTTCCGGCATACTGCGTACTCATTCCGGCTTGTTCAAATGCCGATGCGAGCGGTGCCGAGAAGCGTGCGCCCCCGTATGCCCCGTTAATAATCCCAATCAATGTGATTCCGACTTGAACGGTCGACAACAAATCTGTCGGGTCTTTCGAATAATGAAGCGCAATCTTGGCACTTCGTTTCCCTCGATTTGCTTCAACCTCAAGTTTTGCAGGCTTCGATGAGATGAGCGCAATTTCTGTCATCGCAAAAATCCCGTTCAACACAATCAAAAACAAAACAATCAACAAATCAATCACTATGGAAGAATCCACTTTTTTCATCACCTCAGCTATTTTTAAAACCATACTGCTTCATTTTAACAAAAAATCGTTACCAACCTGTACCCGTTTTGCTCGAAAAAATAGCCACTCCTTATGAAGTGGCTTCGTTGACAGCTTGTTTGGCGATAGCCGCCGTCTGAGACTGTTTAAAGAGAATAACCCCGACGAGCAGGACCGTAAGCCCAACGACTTGTCCAGCCGATAACGTAATTTGAGGCATCCCGAAAGCGCCATACAAATCGACGATTAACGCCCAAATGAGTTGTGACACGAGGATGAGTGACACGGACAAAGTCGGTCCAAGCAGCTGGATGCTCCGCATGACACAATACACGACACCGACGCCAAGCAATCCACCGAGCCAATAGATTGGCGACACATCACGCAATCCGGAAAGATTGCCTCCGAATAACAGTAACGGGATGATGGAACCGACCAATCCGACGATGAAGACCAACACTGTCGTCGCCCATGCTCCTAAATTTGTATTCATTTTTGCATTGACCGCTGCCTGTACACTAATGAATGCTCCGGCCACTGCTGAACAGATGATCCCAAAAATCATATAATCTCTCCTTACTCATAGAACATACCGTTCGCACGTTCCTTCAATCGTTCACTATTTAATATGACAACTTCTTTTCTCGTTCGCGTGACCAATCCTTCATCGACGAACGCCTGCAACGTCCGATTCAAATGACGATAACTCGTCCCAAGCCATTCGGCGACTTCTTTACGCTTCAGTTGACTCATCTCAGCTTGAAACAGCTCGTTACCCGATTCACTAAGGGAAATCAAATAGCCCGCCAACCGTTCTTCAAGTGTCGACATGAGATGATTGGATGAGGCGTTCGCCTCGATGAACAGTTTTTCGGACACCCCACGCAATAGGTGTTCCGTGAATTCGACCGTACGATTATGACGACGAAGTGCCTCAAACGGAATCCGTAAGCAGGTTACCGAACCAACCGCCTCGACAGTATGCAATACGTTACGACCACTCGCATATTCGATGTCTCCAATGAGCGTCGGCGCAGCTTTCAAACGAAGCAAGCGTAACTTCCCTTCTTCACTGAGTGTATAGATTTTGACGCGTCCTTCGAGCACGACGAACAAGGATTCAATGTGTTGATTGTTCGAACAAAGCATTGTACCAGATTCATAAGTGACTAAAGAAGAAGCTTCAAGCGTTTCGTTAGAAAAAAGGTGATTCCACTGCAATCGTGTCAGTGCATCCATCATATTCATCATGAGAATTGATCTCCTTACGCGAATGTATAAATTCCGATCCCGACGACCATTAAGACGAGTCCCATGACCTGTCCCGTATTCATCGGCTTCCGTTTGACACCAAACCAACCGTTCAAATCGATGATAAAGGCTCCTAGCAATTGTGCCACAAGCAGGACGCAGATTGCCCATGTTACACCAAGTTGTTGAATCGCTGTCAGTTCGCCGAAGACGACGAATACACCGAATAGTCCACCCAGACTATAATACCAAGGCACACGTTTGAAGGCCGTCATGTCTGCATCTCGTTTGAAAAAGTAAATGATGAGCGCCAACAAAAGTCCGACAAAATGGACGATTGTGACGGACATCCATGCCCCTACCGCATCTCCTAGTTTGGCGTTAAAAATTCCTTGCAAAGCAATAAACGTGCCAGATAGTATGGCAAATAGAATTCCCATGTCATTCCCCTCTCTCTTCGTCTGACTGTACAAAAAGAATGACCGCTTGAATAGGACATATGTCCAAAAAGAAAAAGCAACTTCGAATGACCGAAGTTGCTTCATCTATTTATCCTAGCAATTTGACAAGTTCTTTGCCGACCGCTTCAGAAGACTGAGGGTTTTGACCTGTGACGAGTCGCTCGTCGACTGCCACATTCACCGCCCAGTTGTCAGCTCCTTTGAACTGTCCACCTTGATTGCGTAGTCCCGTCTCAAGTAAGAACGGTACAGCTGAATCGAGTTGCATTTCTTTTTCTTCTGCATCCGTGAACCCTGTCACTTGTTTATCCTTAACGAGCGGCTCATCGTTGCTCAGTTTCACGTTGACCAATCCAATCGGTCCGTGGCACACCGCACCGACAATATTTCCACTCTCATAGACGTTACGAATAACGCGTTGTAGCGTTTCATTTCCTGGGAAATCGACGACTGTCCCATGGCCACCTGGCAAGAAGATAGCGTCATATGACTCGTCTGCGACTTGATCGAGACGCGCTGTGTCTTTGAGCAACTCGCGCGTATTTAGAATGTCTTCTGACAAACCATCTTCTAAACTATTCGCATCGATTGGCACGTCCCCACCTTCGATACTCGCGACCGTCACTTTGTATCCTTCTTTTTCAAACAACAAGTAAGGAACGGCAAACTCTTCAAGCCAAAGTCCCGTTGCGTGGCCATTTGATAATTGATTCGCTGACGTCGTGACAATCAGTACATGTTTCGACATACTCAATTCCTCCTTCAATAATCAACATACGACACTATTGTTCCCGATTCATCATCCGTTAAACCTGATGAACTGCCTCGACGTCATAAGGTATGTCTATTTTTGACCTGGTGATTTATTCGTCCTGCCTTTTTTCCACATCCTTTTATACTGTAGATGAGTCGACACTTAGACCTATGAAGGGGATATCTCGTATGACGAAACGAATGAATGACTGGGGGTTTCTCATTGTTGTCGCCATCATCATCTTGTTGCTTTTGCTCGGTCAGTTGCCAATCTTCATGTAATCTTCACGGCATTCCTTCACAGACTGTAGTATGATGTCGTTGTAAGCACTTACACTAAACCCGATATGAAAGGATGAAGTTCACTATGTCAGAACGTATTTTCATCAGTCCGGCTAAGTATGTGCAAGGGAAACAAACGATTGATCGCATCGGAGAGTATGTCGCTCACTTCGGTTCAAACGCTTTACTCATCGCGGATGACGTCGTCTGGGAATTGGTCGGTTCGCGTGTGACACATTCACTGCAGGCGAGCAATATTGAAGCGACGAAAGCAGATTTTGTCGGAGAAGCATCAAAGCATGAGATCACTCGAATCGCCACAGATGCCAAAGAAAGTGGCACAGCGTTCGTGATTGGTCTCGGTGGCGGTAAGACGCTTGATACAGCAAAAGCGGTCGCAGATGAATTGGATGCGCGCATCGTCATTGTACCGACGATCGCCTCGACAGATGCACCGACGAGCGCACTTTCAGTCATTTACACAGATGAAGGCAATTTCGAAAGTTATCGTTTTTATAAAAAGAATCCAGATCTCGTTCTGGTGGACACCGAGTTGATTGCACAGGCACCGCCACGCTTCCTTGCATCAGGCATTGCCGACGCTTTGGCGACGTGGGTTGAAGTCCGAAGTGTCCTTTCATTTGGAGGAAAGACGATGGCCGGTGGTGTCCCGACGCTTGCGGCGGAAGCAATCGCCGAACGTTGTGAAGAAGTATTATTCACGTATGGTATTCAAGCGTATGAAGCCGTCAAAGCAAAAGTCGTCACACCTGCGCTCGAAGCCATCGTTGAAGCCAACACCCTATTGAGCGGTCTCGGCTTTGAAAGTGGTGGTTTGGCTGCAGCCCATGCCATTCACAATGGATTTACCGCGTTAGAAGGGGACATCCACCATTTGACGCACGGTGAAAAAGTTGCATTTGGAACACTTGTGCAACTCGCACTCGAAGGACGTCCTCAAGAAGAATTCGAGCAGTACGTTGCCTTTTATATGGCACTCGACTTGCCGGTCACACTCGAAGATATCAAATTGAAAGATGCATCTCGAGAAGATATCTTGAAAGTCGGAAAAGCCGCCACGGCAGAAGGCGAAACGATTCATAGCGGTTTTGATGTCACGCCAGAAGAAGTTGCAGACGCCATCATCGCAGCCGATCGATATGCCCGTCTTTATCAAGAACGGTTATAAAAATAGCGAGAGGAAGCTCACACGGCTTCTTCTCGCTGTTTTTTGGTCGGGATGAACGAAAGGACAATCCCAACCCCCATACAACTGACTGTCAGGAAAAAGAAAGTCAGCTGGTTCATATAAATGATATTCGTGAACTGGTTCCACCCTTCGGCGAAAGACTCATTCGTAGATAAACGAATCCCTTCCCGAAGAGACGTCGCTTGCGATTGATTGGTCACCCAGGCAATCCCGGCCATGATGAGACTACCCAAACCTAACACGATTCTCCCCATCGGTCGCACGGATGCCGTGACTCGACGTGTCATACGAACCGTAATCCAAATGAACAATAACAGAAACGGCCATCCAATCAAGAGCACAATCCAGTATATATTCCCTTCACTCGGTGTTTCCGAATACGGGGTTGTCATTACTTCACCAAGCTTAAAGATTACAAACGCGATCAACGTCACGATAAACCATGCTTTTATTAACTTCTCCATCTCAACACCTCGTCCTTAGTATAGCAAAAACACCGTATGCGTCTGCATACAGTGTTTAGTCTTTCGGGCGGACGACGTAGTAAATCAAAATGACGAGCCACGTCCACACTCCTGTAAAAATTCCGATAATCCCGACGATGAAGAATCCGAGCGGAATCATCGATTTCGTTCGATTGTAGTCCTTCCACATATTCGATAGCCCTTTAATATTAAAGTATAAAAAGGCAAAGAACAGGACGAGCAACAACAGTGGTAATCCAAATAAGACTTCCATTCGCTCACTCCTTTCTACGATCTCATTCGTTATGTTTATTGTATCGGATTTGACTCCTCGCTTTATCGGACCCAAGCTGTATCCTCATCCGACCTAAGGATGGATAAAAGATGCTCAGTCCATCAAGAAAACGGGAAAAGGAACATCATCTAACCCACGAGGAGGCGTTTTGCCATGAAGTCCCTGCGTATCTTGATTATTTGTCTGCTCCTGTTGCAAGCTTCGCCGGTGACAGCGGCATCATCGTCCCCACAACCAGGTTATACCATCAAAACAACCTACCTATACGGTCGTGCAATGCAATCTTCACCTGTGTTGAAGGCGTTACGAACGAATGTCCCTATCCGTTACACCACGTATAACCGAAGTTGGTCCAATGTCTATATCGGGAGTACAAAGTACTTCACTCCGACCACTAACCTAAAAGCCGGCATCCCTAAAATGCCAACGGCCGACCGGTTACGACTCGTCAATAAAACAAATGGGCTCCCGTCCACTTATCGTTCCCCACAACTTGTGACCTTAACCGTCCCAACTGTTTATCAAAAAGGTAGTGAACGTACACTGATGACAGCGGAAGCCGCTTATGCGCTAGCGAAATTGTATTACGCAGGTCGAAAGCAAGGTCATACGTTATACGCACTCAGCGCCTATCGCTCCTATTCAACTCAAAAATCGCTATATACCTACTGGGTCAATACGCGCGGAGTCGCATACGCTTCAAAATATGTCGCCCGTCCCGGATACAGTGAACATCAAACCGGTCTAGCGGTGGATATGACGAGTCAACGTATGCGTCTAGGGTTATACGCCTCCTTTGACCAATCGCCTGAAGGAAAGTGGATGATTCAAAACGCCCATCGTTACGGCTTTATCGTCCGTTATCCGAAAGGAAAAGAAAAAATCACCGGATATAATTATGAACCATGGCACTTGCGCTATGTCGGGGTAACCGAAGCGACGATGATGAAGCAGAAGAACTGGGCGTTTGAAGAATGGTGGGGCAAACGTTGAGTGAGCATCCTTTTTTAGACATTTCCCTGTTCACGGTATAATGGAATCATCTTATTCGTATAGGGGGACATGCGGGATGTGGATTGTTATGAATAAACTAGACGTTGAAAAAGGAAAAGTCGATGCGGTCAAATCGCGTTTCGAGACGACAAAAGGAATCGAAGCGATGGATGGCTTTGTCCGGATGCAAGTGTTGACAGATACGTCCGATGCAGCAATGGACCATGTGGTCATCATGACCACATGGCGGGATGCGGCAAGCTTTGAAAATTGGCGCGACAGCAATGCCTACAAGCACGCCCATAAGAAACGAGATGACGGGACGTCGGAAGTAAAACCAATCGTCCTCGGCAACACCGTGACCCAATATGAGGTCGCGATTGAACACATTGCCTCAACGGAGCGCGTTTAATAAATCTTGAGGACGGATGATTCCAAGTAGCGTTTCATCTGGACTACCAGTCTCCGTAATCAGGAGGGCGTCGTATCGTGCGCCCTCTTTCATTTGCGTGAAGCAGTGTTGTGCCTCAATCACTGTCGCATCTTTTCGAATAAATCGATACCGATGCATATGCGGATCATGATGGAGAACATGCTTCACGCGAACTCCTTTGAGTGATAAGTTGGTTCCGTCGATCGTCTCGGCCAACCAACTGGTCACTCCTTTTTTCGTCAGAAGACCACGCCAAGAACCGTTGTCGTGATATACGGGAAACTGTGAGTAATTTTTATCGCGAATCTCTCGGAGCACCTCCGTCAAAAAATCTTCGGACTGAAACGTCACCACTGATTTCGCAAACAACGGGATGACGAGACGTGGATGAAGCAGTTCCCGTTCCACCTCTAAAATCAATTCGACGAGCGACTCGTGAGGCTCCGCGATAATAAAATCGGGTTCACGCCGCTCATGGACGATTGCATTTCGCAGTTGACTCATTTGATGTAAATCTTCTTTATACCGATCGATGATTGGATTTTGTTTCGCTAACCGATTCACCATATTGCTAAAACTGAAATGCTGGCCATCTCCCATCTCTCGACTCAAGTAGTCCTCGATTCGATGGTAGGATGCCAAAAATTCTTCAGCACGACTCATGTGACCACCCTCCTTAACGATACATGTATACCCTCTTTTTCATCGTTTCAGCAGGAAACCGTCCATTCATCCCGAATGACATAGAAATCATCTTGATCATCAAGGAGGGCTGTCATGGCGACTTCAGTTCAATCCACATCCCCATCTTCACAACAGTCGACATTTCGCGCGGGACTGCGAGCAGGTATTCCCGTCGCCATTGGATATATCCCGATTGCCATCGCCTTCGGTCTTTTGGCAAAATCGTTTGATCTGCCAAACGTGATCACGTTGTCCATGTCGTTTTTTATCTTTGCAGGAGCGAGTCAGTTTATCACCGTGCAATTGCTGATGACCGGTTCGATGTATTGGGAAATCATTCTGACGACGTTCATTCTAAACTCTCGTCATTTTTTAATGTCCGCCTCGTTGTCGCAACGAATCGATACAACGTCTCGCAAGCTTTTAGCAGCCATTGCGTTCGGTGTCACCGATGAAACATTCAGTATCGCATCCACCCGAAAAGAGGCACGTTCTGGTCTGTTCGTTCTCGGATTGAATACGATTGCCTTTCTCGCTTGGAACATCGGTACTTGGATTGGTGTCTTTCTCGCTTTCGGTCTTCCCGGCACGTTACAAGCGAGCATGGGCATTGCGCTATATGCGATGTTCATCGGGTTACTCGTCCCGTCCTTGACGAATCGCCCTGTCTTCGTTGTTGCGAGTTTCGCCATCGTCATGCAAGCGGTGCTTCATTGGATGATCACGCCGTTCTTTCCGATTTCAGATGGAATTCGGATCATCATCGCGACTGTCGTCGCAGCCGGAATCGGTGCTTTTCTATTTAAGGAGGGTGAGGTCTCATGATGTCCTTATTTTTGCTCGTCCTAGGGTTGGCGCTTGTCACGTACCTCCCTCGCCTCGTCCCGCTACTCTGGTTAAAGGAATTGGCGTTACCGGCATATATGAAACGATTTCTTTCCTTCATTCCGTATGCGGTATTGGTTAGTCTAATCTTTCCGGGAGTCTTGTCTTCGACGACCACTACGACGTCCGCCTTGTTCGGGGGAGTGGTTGCTACGACGCTTGCGCTACTCCGCGTCAATCTCGTCGTTGTCGTTATCGGAGCCGTATTCGGTGTGTACGCATTCCAAACTCTATTCTAAAAGGAGCCGCACACGAGGTGCCGCTCCTTTTTATGCAGTTATCGCTTGTCGACGAAGTCTTACGAATACGTCTACAAATTCACTGTCCCATTGCGTGCCACGACCGCTCTCTAAAATAGAGAGTGCCTTTTCCATCGGCATCCCAGAGCGATAAGGTCGATCAGACGTCATGGCGTCATAAGCATCGGCAATCGCCATGATTCTTCCGAACAACGGAATGTCGACCTCACTTAAGCGGTCCGGATACCCTTTTCCGTCGATTCGTTCATGGTGCGACCGAACCCCAGCCAAAATCGGTTGAAGGGATGCCGGTAAATGAATTTGACTCAATATATGAATGCCAATCGTCGGATGTTCCTGAATTTTTGAGAACTCTTCGTCTGTCAATTTTCCTTCCTTCAGCAAGACATCATCACGAATCCCGATTTTCCCGATGTCGTGAAGAAGTGCAGACTTATTGAGTAAATCGATTTGTTCCTTTGGCAAATGAAGCGCACGGGCAAGCTCTACCGAGTACATCGCCACACGTTCTGAATGACCGGCCGTATAAGGGTCACGTGCATCGAGGGTTGCCGCGAATAAAATGAAGAGACTGTCCAACAGTTGCGCATTCTCTTGTTCACGAGCGTTCACCGTCTCGACCATTTGGTTGAACCCACCAATCAATTGGGCGAACTCATCTAAATAGGGGTTTTCGATTTTTTGGAGTCGTCCTGATTCCATCTGCTCGATTCCCGACGTCAAGAGTCCAATCGGGCGTTTGATATTGTCATAGAGTAAGAAACTACATAACACTGCAATCCCAACGATAATGACAAGAATCACGAACGCCCAATTCCAATATGTATCCGTCCGAGTCGAGGTCGACAATTGAACGCTCGAGGCCAACATAAACAACATGATTGGAAAGACACCCGTAATGAGCATGCTAATCAATAATTTAGTTCGGACACTGAATGACCGATATGTTGCATGGATAGGCTGATGATAAAGTTCGAAGTGCCTTTCTTTCATATACACGAGTAGCGGTTCCACCGACCGTACCGTCAAAAAGTACTCAATCAACGCGTGCAACACGGCAATCATGACGGCACCGATGGCAGCTAGACCAATCAAACGATACGGTAAATCAATCCAGCCATTGTAAATACATATGGTCGTCAAAGCGATTGACGGAATGGATAATCCAAATAAATGAGGACCCAAAATTCGCTCGACCGTTAAAATTGGGAAGCGGCTCGCTTGTTCGAACGCCGACGCCAATTCTTGTATCGTCGGAGACTCAGTTGCAAAAAACCGTCGGATCGGTCGAATATGTTTACGATACAAAAGAAGTTCTGACGTAATCATGACAATTCCCGAACCGAACATAATGGCCAGAAGTAGTCCGATTTCACGAACTGACAAATCAAGCGTCTGAAAAATGAAAACGCCCCCCACACCAAAAACCGCTAATCCTGAGCCAATCACATAGTTCACAACGAGTGTTCGTTGAAATCGTTCAAACATCCCTCTCACCTCTGTCACTCTTTTCTTTATCTATCGACCAGATTCCTTTCAAAGTTGAACACAAAAAACAGACCTCCACATGGGAGATCCGTGAAAGAATCAATTAAGGGCGTAACGGACCATCGTTGTCGTCAAGTGAACGATTGTCTTGATCTGGAGTGATATTGTCGTGGAACGGATTTGGTTCCGGTCCGTTTACGTGATCTTCCGTTGAATCATGAACGTCTCGCTTCACTTCGTTCTTCGATTGTTCCGCTTCCTGCTTCGACTGCTCAACACCTTGTTTGGCTTGCTGTTTCGCAGCTTCCGCTTCGCGACTCATCTGTTCTTTTTCTTTTTCGAGTCCTTCTTTTGAAACTTCCGTCTCATCAATACGGTGCTCCGCTTTTTTCAAGTAGCGTGCTGCCGTCTCGCGACCGCCAAGCCCGAAAGCAAGACCGAAGGCGAGGGCAACGGCTCCAAGAATAAGAAGGAAAGCCGTATTGACAATCATCGGCGCGATGCCGAGCTGGCTGATGGCCATGAAGAAGACGAGTCCGAGAATCGCATATTTCGCTACGTAACGAAGCGCACTCGGTTGTCCTGCGCCATCGACAAGAACACTTCCGACCAAACGTTCTGCCATGTTAGCTAACCAGAAGCCGACCGCCAAGATGATGAGTGCCGCAATCACCATTGGCAAGTAAGCGAAGATTGCAGTGGCGAGAGACGCCATGAACTCGAGATTCGCAACCTGAAGTGCTTCAGATACGAAGAGTAAGATGACGATCACTTGTACAATGACACCGACCACTTGGGCGATCGACATCGAAGATGCTCGTTCCCCGAAGCCCATTTTATGAGCCAATGAATTGACGCCAAGGTTCTCAAGGAGTGATACAACGACACCCTTCAACCATCTTGCCACGAATACACCGACGAGGACGAGGACGATTGCGACAAGGATGTCTGGAATCATGACAAGAACATCATTGAGCATCGCAATCGCTGGTTCCGAGATTCCTCGAATATCAAGCGCTTCAAGTGCCGAAATCGTGACCGGAATCATGATGAAGATGAACACGATTGTACCGATTGCTTTCGCAAGACTCGATCCCTTCACATAGTCAGAAAGATGGAATCGCTCTGCCAATCGATCTAATCCTGCTGCTTCAAGGAACTTCGTCAAAATGTCACGTACAATCTTCGCGACAATATAACCGATTGCGAAGATGAGCGCTGCTGCGACAAGCTTCGGAATGAATCCAAGGAAACTGTTCAACAAGTCTTCGAATGGTCCGCTGACCCCACGAAGTCCCAATGCGTCAAGTACAGCCGGTAATGCCAATAAGAGAACGAGATAGAAGACGATGTTCGCGACCGTATCGACCCATTTCGTTTGGTTGACACTTGTCGATTCTTGTCCCGTTTTTTCCATCAACTTGCTTAAATTCAAGCGGTGCCCCGCCATTTGAATCCCTTTTTTCAAAAGGGTAGCGATGACCCACGCAACGAGTAAAATCAAACCTGCTTTAATGACACCGATAATCAACCCAGAGAATCCTTCATAAATCTGACTGAACGGCTCCGTAATTGCAGGGACATTCATGAATTCAAAGATGATCAGGAATGCGAGAAGTAACACCCCAAAGAACACCACTTTTGCAATAATGCGTTCAGGTGTCCATTTATCTCCTTTTTCCCCCTCTTTTTTGATACCTGCCCGCTCATCGAGTCGTGCCTTCTTCAATGCTTTTCGTGTCACGTTTTCCAATACTTTCGCCAAGATATAACCGACTACGAGAATAACAATTGCTAGTAAAAGTTCTGGTAGCCATGACATGAACGAATTGAAGTTATACGTTGTATTGTTCACCGAATCTTCCTCCTTTTTTTATGAAATGATTGCTTTTCCTTAACAGTGCTATTTCTTAAATACCTATATTTCAAAATTATCAAACATCATGCATATGACAACTCGTTTACATCACTATTACGATTCAGTGGAAATGGGTAGGTAAGTTAAGAGAGAAATCGTGTCAAATCACGTGAGATATGATACGAATAACATGAGAAGTCATTTTAGGAGGAATTAAAATGAACATCGCTTTAGTGGCTCACGACAAAAAGAAAGACGATTTGATTGTTCTCATTAAAACGTATGCACACATTCTAGAAAAGCATCAATTGTTCGCAACAGGTACAACCGGTAAGCGAATTGCGGAAGCGACCGGGTTACCCGTGCATTGTTTCCGCTCAGGACCGCTTGGAGGAGACCAAGAAATTGGAGCTGCCGTCGCACGTGGTGAGATGGATATGATTATCTTCTTCCGGGATCCACTGACTGCCCAACCTCACGAACCAGACGTGAGCGCATTGATGCGTCTTTGTGACGTGTATTCCATCCCCCTTTCGACAAATATGGGAGGAAGCGAGATTTTGATTCGAAGCATCGAACAAGGTGATTTCGAGTCGCTTAAACTTTCTCATAATGACGAACCACCTGCGTGACCATGACAAACCAAGAAAGGAGAGGAATCTCCCTGGAACCGAATATGATTCATGACCCGAACGTCCAACAGTTCTTTAACGAAGTACGTCATCGCCTGATCGAACTGCTTGGAAATGAGGCGGAGGCGGACCGTCTCTTACTGGCACTCGCCGGCTATATCCGTCATGCAGAAAAAACAGGACAGTCGTTAGACGGTCTCTTAAATCAAGACCCCCACGAATACGCCCGTTTCCTCATCGAACAACCCGAGACGAATGAAGAATATCGTCGTCGTTACCACGTCTTGATTGAGGCCTCAGATGAATTAAAACCTCATGAAAAAGTCCAAGCGAATCGAGATTTTGACTGGGCCATCAATCAGCTTGATGAAGCAAAACTGTCATTAAAAGAAATTGAGGTCCGAGATCTTGCTTTCCTCGCCTATACAAAAATCGAGGCACTCAAATCATCACGTACAATTTGGAACCGATTCGGATGGTTGCTTGGTATGATTTTGGCATTCTCCTATGCGAACTTACTGCTCGTCATCGATGATGTATTCAGTGGACGCTTATTCACCGCCCCGATGTCGACATATCCGGTAGACTATCTCGCATTCCTGTTACCTGTTCTCGTGACCGGTGCCACCTTCGGTATATTGACCCGTTTTCGGCACCATGTCCACACGCTCGGGAGAAGGATTGCGTTCGCCTTACTCATTGTCATCGTCTACATCACATCAATCTTTTTGATTCAACCGATTTTAATGACGCTCGGTTGGTCGTTTATCATTCAATTGACTCCACTGTATGCGCTGATTTTATTGGCAATTAGTGGCTTCATGGCCATTTGGACATTAATTGAATTCGTCTGGAAGAGCACACGTTGTTCGCTCGGGGACGACACACTCATGCTTTATTACTAACCACGCCACTCCTTTCAGAGGATGGCGTTTTTTGTTTCAATTTTGGATAGAACGGAAATTACTCCTATTGTGACGCTATTTGAAGATTGACCAAAATATAAGGAGGTATTCGATGTCAGAACGTAAAATGATTGGTCTGTTTCAGACGGAACAGGAAGTCATGCATAAAGTAGACGAGTTGAAGGCTGCAGGGGAAGCTGAGAAAAATATGCATGTCGTTGCCAAACGAGATGGGGAAATCTCCGCATTACGTGACCATACGGATGTAAACGCCGAGGCTGGGGTTCGAGATGTAAATTTACTCGATCGCGTCAAAGCATTTCTGCATGGGAGTGATCGCATACGTGACGAACTCCGAAACATGGGACTCAGCGATGCAGAGGCAGAAGAGTATTATGATGCCATCGATGAAGGACAACTTTTACTTTATATCGATCGTCATTCATATGACCGCTATCCGAACATGTACAAAAAAGATAGCGAACTCGATCACGACAAAGGAGAAAAGGCGGATGGCATCGCGTTTGATGCGAAACCATTCAACGACCATGACGAAGAACCAAAAGGTACAAAGGATGACCCGATTGTACGTGGCCATTCCGGCTTAGAAGACCATCGACGACTATAAGGAGGAACTATTATGAACGAGAAACGATTCATCAGTATGCACGAGACACAAGATGCAGCGCTTGGAAAAATCGAAGAGTTGCGGGCAAAAGGTTACGAGGATTCACACATTTACGTCGTCACGAAGCATGAAGACAACGTATCGATTTTGAGACGGGACACAGATGTTCATACAGAAGCTGCACACCATGCAAGTTGGTTCGATAAAGTTCGGGCTTTCTTAAGCGGTCATGAAGATGTTCATGCTGGCTTACGAAACATGGGACTCAGCGAAGATGAAGTGAAACGTCATTATGACGATGTTGAAGCCGGTAAGATTCTTGTCTATGTGGATGAGGACTTCGAGCGTCGTCATCAAGACGGGGTGACGGTCGATGCGAAACCGTATCAAGACGCATCATCTACCCATCTCGGTAGTCACACGGACGATGGTTTGGAAATTGACTCGAAACCATATCGCGAGGCCCAACCTGTTGACCCAAGTCACCCGGTGGACCCGGAGCAAGACAAGCTTGATAAAGAAACAAAGAATCCTGACCGAGAAGAAAAACTACGCGGTCTCGATGATCGTGCTTATCGAAACGATGTCGAAGACCCAGACAATATCCGACGTTTTTAATTATAAGAAGAGCCTGACGCGCGCGTCAGGCTCTTTGTCATGTCAAACGATTCTTCGGTTCTTTTCCTTCCAGTACGTTCGCGATAGCGTCCCGGTTCAACGCCATCATCGCGAGACGCGTTCGAATCGAGGCACTCCCGATATGCGGTAGTGTCGTCACGTTCGGAAGGGTCAATAGTGGATGATCCAAGTCGACCGGTTCTTTCGTGAACACGTCGAGGCCAGCCCCCCAAATTTTTTTCGCCTTGAGCGCCTCATACAACGCCTGTTCGTCGATGATTTCTCCACGAGCCACGTTGATGAAAATCGCTGTTTCTTTCATCTTGGCAAACTCATCTGCCCCAAGCATTCCACGCGTCTCGTCCGTGAGTGGTGCGAGAACGACGACGAAATCAGATTGCGTTAACAGTTCATCGAGCTCCGCATAGGTGAAGCCATACATCGACTCCGACTCGTGACGACGCGTCCGATTATGATACAAGACGTCCATGTCAAATCCTCGCGCCCGTCGTGCGACCGCTTCACCGATTCGCCCCATGCCGATGATTCCAAGTTTCGCTTGATAGAGGTCCATCCCGACATACCCCATCGGAAGCCACGATTTCCACTCACCGGCACGTAAATCACGCTCGGCTTCACCGAGACGTCGCGCCGTCATCATCATGAGTCCAAACGTCAAGTCCGCTGTCGTTTCCGTCAAGACGTCCGGTGTATTGGTTACGATGACGCCCTTCTCTTTCGCTGCGTTCAAGTCAATGTTGTTATAGCCGACGGCCAAGTTAGAGACGACCTCTAATTTCGTTGCACGCTCAAACACTTCGCGGTCAATCGTGTCACTAAGCATTGTCCACAGTGCATGTGCAGATGAGACTTCTTTAAGAAGCACCTCACGAGGAACACTCTGCCCCTCATGTTCCCACATATGCACGTCATAGTGTTCACGAAGCGGCGCGACCGCTTCTTCTGGTAAGCGTCGTGTAATATAGATTCGTTTTTTCATCTTTCTCCCCCTCTCTACGATTACTTGTAGTCTAACAAAAGGGAGTCGTTAGGATGGTTGATTCGACTTCGGTTTTTGTTTCAAGAACTGTTCAAACAACGAACCAAATTCTTGATTCAACAACTGTTCAATCGTTTTTGAGGAGTCCATTGCATTTCGATAGGCAATTTCATTGACGGCGAGTCCGATTGCCCACGTAATCCCTGAGGCGACTGTCGCATTGATGACACCGGCAGCCGCATTCGCTCCCGGGAAGAATTTCATGACATTCAATAGAATCGTTTTCGATAACGTACGCCCAATCTGTGGGATAATCGTGCTTCCGATGAGCGTCTTTAATAAATCATCACTCGCTTTCACGCCCCAATAGCGAAACAGATGGACGCTCATCGTCACTTGAATAGGTGTCAATGCTACAGCATCTGCAAACGGAAGCGGGACCGCAGCGGCCGTCCCTGCGCTCGCCACATAACCTGAAATGATTCGATTTGCTTTCTTTCGTTTCAACTTGAGCATCGTCTCACTCTCTGCATGAATCTCCATCAAGAGCCCTTCCTGCAAAGAAGCGTCTAGCTGTTCAACCGACCAGACAATCAATCGTTCCCAATCGACGTACTGTCGTAACATGTCATCGTTCAATATTTCCGGCGCAATACTAACCTGAAAAACAGATTCTTCCGATACAATCTCCTTTAACTCATTTCGTAACGCCGTCAATTCATCTAAATCGACTTGATCGATTTGCGTAAATAAGACGGCGACTGCGGTCGATTCACGTAGGCGACGAATGAGCGTCTTATCGAGTGGTGTGACGCGCTTCGTCGCGGCATTGATTGTGTACCAAACGAGATGGACTCGCTCGGATGCTTCTTGTTGCTTTGCGTTCTCCACAAACCCGATGACTTCTTCCTCATAATGTTGTTGGCGTGCACTCCCAATCTCGTACCCTTCGCTATCAAACAACGTGACCGCAATATCGTCACTCTTATATTGATGAATTCCCCGAGTGACAGGCTCCCCGGCAGCCACCTTTGTCAAATCTCGACCAAACACATGGTTCACAACCGAACTTTTTCCCGCGCCCGTTGCCCCTGCGATGAGGATGTTTGGTTTCTTCACATTTCCACGAAGTCGCTCAAGCTCTGCTTTTAAATCATAGTCTTTAAAATCAAACCGTTTTGTCGATTCCATTCTCGTTTCTCCCTTCATGAGTTGAGCGTCTGTCCAAGCTGACGCATCTCGCGCTCAAAGCCACGTCGAACCTCTTCTTCAATCGTTTGCTTCACAGATGTGTATTGCTGATCGATGGCCTTTTTGATGCCTCGTTCTGCCGTTCGGCGCTTGAATGCCCAGTAAATGAAATGCACTCCAGGAATCATTCCGAGAACCATCTTTCGGACCGTTTTCCCGAATGAATAGTCAAATTCGAGTTCGACTCGTCTCGTTTTAAACAAGTGGTCTGCTTGTTCACCGACCAATGGGTACCGTTGCATGAGTTGGATATAGTGACGTACCCCTTCAGCCATCGCATCTTCTGTCGTCACGGCCGCATGCTCTAGTGTTTTCTCTAAATCCTTTTCAATGTGACGAGCTTTCCAACTAATCATCGCCTGTGGGGTGAGCATACGGATTTTTTCTGCCGAGTCGATACTTCGAATCCGCCAATCTTCCAACTCTTCTAAAAGATGATTCGTCAGATTGATGGGAAGTTTTCGTTCAATGTCTTTCCAAAGGTTTGTTCGATTCCGTTTCCATACGTCCTCGTAGCCTCTTACCGGGACACGTTTCCCGGTCAGTAACTTCTTCTCGACACTGTTGACACGAATGATGTCCCCTTCATCGATTGGCAGTTCACGTAACAATACCCGTTCCATCGCTTCTGCCTTCTGCACACTCATCGGGTCTTCTTCATTAAAGTTGGTCAGAATGAGGGTGACATTGCTCCCCCGTTCATATAACGGCTTTAAAATCGCCTCAAGCTCGTATGCCTCAACACGTCCTGACTGCACGGACAACAAGTAATAGATGGTGTGAAACCATTCTGCGATATCGAGCGCCCCTTCGCGCTGATGAACGATGGATAGGATGGCTTGATGCCACTCTTCGGAACGGTCTGCCTCGAGCCCCCACGTATCAAAGAACCGAAACAAGATCCCCCGTTCTAAATCGTAATACTCGTACTCATGAAGCCCTTCTGCAGTGACCGGACTTCCGGCACGAGATTCGGCGACGTCATGTCCATATATATAATTGATGAACGCACTCTTTCCGACGCCAGTTTTCCCGGCAATCAAAATATTTGAGACGAGCCCTGTCCGATCCATACGCTTCCTCCCCCATTCGTTGTATAGTTCAATTATACCGAATGGAGCAAGTTCAAACGTCCATCGAAAGGATGATTCTCATGCTTCACCATGTCGAACTGTACGTATCCAACCTTGATGACAGTGTGCGTGCCTGGGAATGGCTCCTCTGTGACCAACTGGCGTACACACTTTACCAATCGTGGCCAAAAGGTCGGAGCTATCGTTACGGAGATACATATCTCGTGTTCGTCCAGACAGAGGAAGATCACCTGACTCCGCCCTATCATCGAAAAAAGACCGGTCTGAATCATTTGGCGTTTCATGCCTCATCACTCGAGCAATTAGAAGAAGTCCGACAACAGCTCACATCACACGGGTTTCGTGAATTGTATGCGGACCGTTTCCCTCACGCAGGTGGTCCGAACTATACCGCACTGTTTTTTGAAGACCCAGACCGCATCAAAGTTGAACTCGTGGCAACGATGTGAACGGTTTCTTGAGAACTTCTCGAAAGTTTGTGAAAACAATTGCAAACTTTTTACCAACCTCCTAGACTGAAAATGTCTAAAGGAGGTCTTCTTATGGAAAAGCAAGTCATCGACTATATGGAAGAAGCCGCATTTAAAAAATCGTCATTGCTTCAGCAATCATTTTCGCAATACATGTTACGTTCGATTATCGCTGGTTTTTTGATTGGGATCGGGGTCGTCTTCTCGTTCACGGTCGGAAACATGTTCATCGACGTGCCAGGCACGATGCTCATCGCCGGTGCGAGCTTCTCGGTCGCGCTCGTCTTCATCGTCTGGATGGGTGGAGAACTGTTTACGAGTAACACGATGTATCTCTATACCGGGGCGAAACGAGGTCGTGTCGCTTGGTTAGACTTAGCAAAAATATGGGGACTCAGTTGGTTCGGTAACTTGATTGGCGCTGTCATCCTGTCCTTACTCGTCATCGGTGCCCATAGCATGGGAGAAGTGACGGGTGACCATTTACTAGCCGTCGTCGCAGCGAAAAAAATCGGTGGAGATGCCCTCGCGATTTTCCTGAAAGGCATCTTATGTAACGTGCTCGTCTGTTTGGCCATCTTCATGCCGCTCAAAACAAACAACGATGTTGCGAAGATCATGCTGACAATGATTCCCGTCGTCGTATTCTTTGCTGCCGGGTTCGAACACTCGATTGCGAACATGGGCGTCTTCGCGCTCGCGCTCCACTATGTACCGTCGGACTTTATTAACTTCAGCGGTGCCCTTTACAATCTATTCTTCGCTACACTCGGTAATATTGTCGGTGGTGCATTGTTTGTTGCCGGAAGTTACTTATATTTGAATAAATCGGTGATGGAGCAAGCCATCAAACCGATTCGTCAACGCGCATAAAAAGACAGGGACCCCGATCAGCAGGGTCCCTGTTTGTTGCATTTCACGAATTATGATTTTAAAGAGTCAGCAGCGGCTGCCTGAACAGAACCTTGTGCCACTTCGTCTTCTTCCACGTCCCAGCACTCTGTGTTCTCGATGCCGAGTTTACGAGCAGAGAAGCGTGGGTTGAGACCTTGAGCACGTTGCTCTTCGTAGTCTTTAAGAACTTTCAAGGCAACACCACCGAGCAATGTGATTGCGGCGATGTTGATCAATGTCATTCCTGCCATGAAGAGGTCAGCGAGGCTCCATACGAATCCGAGGCTAGCGACCGCTCCGATGAAGACGAATGCCATTGTTGCGAGACGGAATCCGAATACTGCACCTTTGCTCTTCTTGATGAATTCGATGTTCGTTTCACCGTAGTAGTAGCTTCCTGCGATTGAGCTGAACGCGAACAAGAAGACGCTGATGGCGATGAATGCTGGAGCAAGTGCCCCGATTTGTTCAGTCAAAGCGTTTTGAAGAAGGACGATCCCTTCACCGTTCCCTGAAGCATAGCTGTCTGAGAGAAGGATGATTGCTGCAGTAGCCGTACAAACGATCAATGTATCCAAGAATACACCGAGAGCTTGAAGGAAACCTTGTTTCGCTGGGTGCGATACTTCAGCAGCTGCTGCTGCGTTTGGTGCAGAACCCATACCAGCTTCGTTCGAGAAGAGTCCACGACGGACACCCATTGAGATTGCAGCACCGATTGAACCACCGACCGCTTCGTCTAAACCGAATGCGCTTTGGAAGATCATCGCGAACACAGCTGGAAGTTCAGCGAAGTTTACAACAACAACGTAGAGTGCGATTGCAAGGTAGAGAACTGCCATGACAGGTACGACGATTGCCGAGAAGTTCGCGACACGTTGTACACCACCAAAGATGACGAGACCAGTAAGGACGACTAAGACTGCTCCACCGATGACTGCATCGACACCGAACGCGTTATCGAATGCTGCAGCGATCGTGTTCGATTGAACAGAGTTGAAGATCAAACCAAATGTGACGGCGATGAGAACTGCGAATACGATTCCGAGTGCACGATTGTTCAATCCTTTTTCGATGTAGTAAGCCGGACCACCACGGTACGCAACATCGTCTTTCACTTTGTATACTTGAGCGAGTGTGCTTTCAATCATAGCTGTTGCTCCACCGAGAAGGGCAACAATCCACATCCAGAAGACCGCTCCCGGTCCACCGAGTGTGACGGCTACCGTAACCCCGGCAAGGTTACCTGTACCGATACGAGTCGCAGCACCGATGAAGAATGATTTCATTGGTGTGATACTCTTTCCATCTTTTGCTGGCGTCACGTCCGATTTATCTGTAATCGTCCGGAACATTTCTTTTAAGTAACGGAACTGCATAAATCGTGTTCTGACCGTGAAGTAGATCCCGGCTCCGACGAGCACGGCGATCAATACGTACGACCATAAGATGTTGTTCAAAAAGTCGACGCTTCCCTGTAACAAGCCTTGAATCGCTTCCATGAATAAGTTCCTCCCTGTTGTGTGAATCTGAAGTTGAGAATTTTTTATGATGTCTTAGTTCTGAATTATACAAAGATTCTGACAATTAGCAATAATTTTTTTATAGGTGATTTCACTCTTTTTTCACATCAACTAAACAAGATTCCTTATTTATAAACATTTGAAGCGCTTACATAAAAATGTTTAGAAATATTAAATCATGATTAATTAGACACATTTCAAAATTAAATTTCATTATTTTTGAGGATTAAATCAATCACTTCTACCCTTTTATCAACCTGTTTTTCCGCATTTAATCTATAAATCTTTTGATTACCGGGTATTAATTATCTATAGCTGTCACCTTCTGTTCACCATGAAAAGTCATCTAGAGGAAAGAAGGAATCCATCATGAAAAGGCATCGGAAGTGGTTGTCCTGGTTCGTTGTATTGGTCTTCGTTTTGTCATTGTTGCCTATGAAAGGAAACGTAGCAGAAGCGACCGTAGGAACGGAGACACAATGGTGTGTATCCACAACCTCTGATTCAACCATCTATGCAGGACAGAACATCCCAATCGGAGTCGTCGATTTTGAGTTTGTCGCAGACGGCCTAAAAATTGTCATCGATTTAAATGACGGTGTGACATTAGCCGATGTACCTGAAAACATCAAAATTGATTTTCGATCGACTAGTGAATCACTTGAACGCGGAAGTCCTGGTGCATACGAATTTAAAACATCATCGCTCGTTGATCCAACACATCTATTAATACCTTATGCTTCATTAGCAAGTTATCTCGGCGTAGATGAAAGCATTCTGAAGTCAGACGGTTTCCAATTTAACGTCTTTCTCCATTTAGACACGATTGTTAACGGAGATACCGAAACTGCTTACCCTGGTGACCCAGGTACAGGAAACCCATGGGTACGCTATGTGACATTAACCGTTGAAGAATGTACGCCACCACCGCCAGAGTTCGATTATGGAGTCTATACAATCGGCTTCTGGAAAAACATCTTCAATTACGAGAAAGTAACGTTCGAATATGGCTCAATCGTCTATATTCAAGGAGTAGCCTATGATGTCAGCACGCTTGAAGGACAACAAGCGTTGTCTGCATTGATGACAGGTTCTCCAAAATCAATGACTGAAGAAAAACGATTGATCATGCAATTAACAGCAGCGAAAATCAACGTGTTATTAAATGACCCATCTCTTCTTGGCCTCGATCTTGTTTACAAAGACAGCGGAATATCCACTGGTTTGACAGTTGGCGAATTACTTTCCGGCGCAGAAACAGCTTTAGTTAATAAGAACGTAGACCAAATGAAGTATTATCAACAACTTCTCGATCAATTTAACAACGGTTATTTCGAAAATACGTTACACGATTAATGAATCAAAAAAGCAGTCGCTTCTTCAAGCGACTGCTTTTTAAATACCAGTACGTTTCTTCTGGTTATTTGGTTTTTTCGTCAATTGGCTCGTCAACGGTTTTTGTTTTGTACCATGTAAACCCGTCGGAACCTTTGTCTGGTTCTGTTTCTTTTCTGCCAGCTTTTGTTTCATCGCTTCTTGAAAAGATAGTTTTTTCTCACTCATCTTACTCACCTCCAGCTTCGATCACTTTCACACGACCGACCTGTCCATCGCTCAAACGCACTTTGATTCCGTGCGGATGACGTGGCGAGTTCGTCAATATATCTTGAACGACGCCTTTCGTCAGCTTCCCGCTTCGTTGATCTTGTTTCAAAACGATTTGGACATGGAGCCCTGGGCGAATGTCAGCACGTTTCGTTCCATCCATACCCGACACCCCTTTCCATTTAGTCAATCTCTATCATATGCTCTTTTCCCTTATTTGTCACAGCCTATTCCAGATCCCGATTTGTCGCATCGGTTCCGTCATGTAACTTTGATCGGTCTGTAGCGTCTTCTCCGGAAGAGGATCATGAAACGCAATACGGACTCCCCGATGTGAGAAGAAGATAGCAACGACCTCGTTTCCGTCTATATCGCGAAGTGTCGCTGTTCCTTGAAGAGCATGAAAAGCTTCCGCGAACGCTTCCGCAAAGCTGAGATACGCTGTCACGGATGTCGCCATACGGCTTTGATCAATCTTCAAGATTAATCGTTCACGATTGGCACTTTCGATTACGATCTGTACAGTATCATTCCCATCCGAAAATTCAATCGTATGCATCCTCACTCCACCTCTCATTCAAAAGAGGTACCCTCCTCAGAAGGTACCCCTCCCCCTCTATCATAAACGATATAACCGCGCTGCGAATGGTCGAAGCATGAATGTCTCGGTATCAATCGTCTCCGGATCGATTTCATTCGTCATGACAAGCGTCGCACCCGCGACCTCCGGGATGGTCACTTCTGCCGGATTCGCAGTCAAGTTGACGACCACGAAGAATCGATTGTTCTCAAATGTACGTTCGTAGACGAAAGCCTGCTTATGCTCTGGCAAGACATCACGATAACGACCGTACGTAAACGTATCTTCGGCTCGACGAAGACGAATCATTTCCTTGTAGAACGAGAGAATCGAGTGCTGATCGTTTTGCTGTGCCTCGACGTTGAGTGTCTCATACTCTTCGTGAATCGGCATCCATGGGGCTGTCGTTGAGAAACCAGCATACGGTGATGCATCCCATTGAATCGGCGTTCGCACGTTATCACGGGATGTGCCCCATACTTGCTGCATCGAGTCGACTTCACTCATCCCGTTCGCAATCCGTTCGAAGTATTCATTCTTCGTCGCGACGTCATCGTAATCATGGATGGATGGAAGCGGTACGTTCTTCATCCCAATCTCTTGTCCTTGGTAAATAAACGGTGTCCCGTGCATAAAGAAGTACATCATCGCGAGCGCGGTCGCACTCTCCCGCCAATAATGATGCTCATCCCCAACGAGCGAGACCGCCCGCACCATGTCATGGTTTTCAATATATAGCGCGTTCCAACCCGTCTCACGTAAACCTTGTTGCCACTTATCGAAGATTCGTTTCAACTCGACGACATCGAGTGGGGCCAGACGTGACCGCCGCATAATGTCGACATGGTCAAAATGAAACGCCATATTCATTGCGCCGTTTTCTGGACCCATCCAAAGATCTGCTGCTTCCGGCTCAATCCCGTTCGTTTCACCGACCGTCATAATATCGTATTTCGAGAACGTTTCCCGCTTCATCTCTTGAAGATAGTCATGAATGCCGTCGATATTCGAATACATCGAGAACGCCGTGACGACCGGTTTGCCGTCCGGCGATGGGAGCATCGTTCCCGTTGGCATCTTTTTAATGTGACTGATCGCATCGACACGGAATCCGTCCACCCCTTTTTCGAGCCACCAGTTGATCATGTCATAGATAGCCGTCCGAACTTCACGGTTCTCCCAGTTCAAATCTGGTTGCTTCTTCGAGAAGACGTGTAAGTAGTATTGATCGGTCTGTTGATCGTATTCCCAAGCTGAGCCACCAAAGATACTTGCCCAGTTGCTCGGTGGCGCACCGTCTTTTCCATCTCGCCAAATGTACCAATCCCGTTTCGGACTATCTTTAGAGCTTTTCGATTCAAGGAACCACGGATGCTCATCCGATGTATGATTGACGACGAGGTCGAGCAACAGTTTCATGCCACGTGCATGTACGGCCTCTAATAGCGCATCGAAATCTTCCATTGTTCCGAACTCTTCCATAATGTCTTGATAGTCACTAATATCATATCCGTTGTCATCGTTTGGCGACTTATACATCGGACAAATCCAAATCACGTCAATGCCAAGGTCTTCTAAGTAATCGAGCTTTTCGATAATCCCACGTAAATCCCCGATTCCATCCCCATTCGAATCTTTGAAACTTCGTGGATAGATTTGATAGGCAATCGCCTCTTTCCACCATACGCGACTCACTTCTGTTTGTTTTGTTTGGCTGAACAACGTCTCCATACGGCACGTGCCTCCTACAATAAGGTATGATTCACATCTACCATAGCACTAGTGCAAGCGTTTGCAAAGAATCAGCTCACAAAAAAATGCAGTTTACACTGCATTTGAATGAAGCGCCCCAACTTGTTCACAAAAAGTGGCGATGAGCTTCGATAAGTGTTTCCAATCATGGTCCATCGTCGCGACGTGATACGAGTTCGGGAGCACCGCATATTCTTTTGTACCTTGCAATTGATCGAACAACCAAATCGAATCGGTCGGTGGCACGACGTTGTCGACAGCCGAATGGATGACGTATGTCGGTACTTTTACCGAACCGACTTGTGGTCTCACCTCATCAATCAATGAAAGCAATTCCCGAATCGCCTTTGTTGGCACGCGATCGTAGACAATCTCGTATACATCCTCTGCTAGAATGTCGGGCGCGTCTTCATCAATGAATCGACACTCGGTATCGGACGCATGACACGCATACCCAGGTACGGATAAGGCTGCATTGATTGTGACGATGGCATCTGCCTTTTCTTCAAGCGCAGCTTTGAGCGCTAGCGTCCCGCCCATTGATTGACCGACGACGATGACCGTCCGACACGATTCACGTAATCGGTCGATACCTTCAACCACACTCTTATACCAACATCGATGCGTTGAACATCGAAAATCTTCTGGATCTGTCCCGTGTCCTTTTAAACGCGGAGCATACACCGTAAAGCCTTGTTTCATCAGTTCGATTCCGACGTCTTGCACACTCTGAGGCGTTCCATTGAATCCGTGACAAAGCAAAATACCAATTTCGTTTCCTTCATAATAAAATGCGCCTGCTCCAGGAATGACTGGATAGTTGATCGCTCTCATTACTGCCTCCTTTTTTAATTCCCACTTAACCGATACAATTAATTCGTATTAGAAGAGTGTAAAAGTAATCCGAGTAATCGTCAAGTTCTTCAATGATCATTTACTTTGTCATCAAACTGTAATCATAACTTCGTATTTAGTGGATTGAGTTCTGACGTCTGCTTGGTTATGTTTAACATGTAGTTAAAAACTTGGGAAATGTGTTTGCCATTTTTGACAATACACGAATAATTTTTCAAGTGATTCGTTAAAAGGAAAGTAATGTAAGCGTTATCACGTTGTTTTTTGATAAAAAGGAGGGGTATTTATACTCAATTTATGATGGTGCACAATGGGGAAATCGAATCACACAATTACATCCAAGGGAGACTTACACATGGGGAAACCAACACAATCGTTTAAGGCAGTCACTGGCCTCGCTTTATCGGCAGGACTCATCGTCAGTAGCATGACGCCGATCGCGGCAAATGTACATGCTGAGACGTTGAATGCTTCAGACCTCTTCATCTCAGAGTATGTAGAAGGGTCAAGCAACAATAAAGCCATCGAGTTGTTTAACGGAACGAACGCGACAATCGACCTTTCTGCCTACAAGATTGAACTCTATTCAAACGGTGGCACGACTGCCGGAAACACATTGAATTTGACGGGAACACTCGCACCAGGAGCTACATATGTCATCGTGAATGGTAGTGCGTCGGACGCATTGAAAGCGAAATCTGATACGACGAGCGCTGTGACGAACTTCAACGGAGATGACACGATTGTCTTGAAAAAAGGAGACACTGTTCTCGACGTCTTCGGTCAACTCGGTGTCGACCCAGGTACGAAATGGGGAACGACCGTCGCGACTGCCGACCAGTCACTCATCCGAAAAGATACGGTCACGCGTGGCGACAGTGACGGAAGCGATGCTTTCGATCCTGCTGTCGAATGGACATCGACACCACAAGACTCATTCGATAACCTCGGGGCGCATACGTTCCAAGGCGTCGAGTACGGCGATGGCGGTACGACAGAACCACCTGCACCGGTCACACCGATTTCAATCGCAGACGCACGGACAAAAGCAGAAAATGAGACGGTCACTGTAAAAGGAGTCGTCACTGGAAAACTCGCGAACACGATCTCGATTCAAGATGCGACAGGCGGTCTTTCTATCCGCCCGACGTCACTTGCGGTCAACGTTGGAGATGAAGTCGTCGTCACAGGCGTCGTCGGTTCGTATCGTGAACTCTTGCAATTGAACAGCGCGGTCGTCGTCTCGAAACAAGCAGCGACGCTTCCTACTGCACAAGTAGTGACGGGAGAACAAATCAATGAAGACGTCGAATCAGAACTCGTAACCGTCAACAATGTCACGCTCACAGGGAGCGGTCAAAACTTGACGGCAACGGACGGAACGAAAGAGTTCATCGTTCGTGACGAACGGGGCATCCTCGATTTACAGACGGATGTGAACTATTCATCCATCACAGGAATCGTTCAGCAGTTTGACGATTCTTATCAAATCATCCCGCGTGACCCAGCGGACACGGTCATCGATACGTCGGTCCTTCGCCCGGCCGTCGCAAAACCAGGTGCCGGCACGTTTGTCGGACCGCAAGACGTCACGCTCTCAACGACGACGGCAGACGCCGAAATTTTCTATA
This sequence comes from Exiguobacterium sp. RM11, assembly GCF_059821525.1. Classification (NCBI taxonomy): domain Bacteria; kingdom Bacillati; phylum Bacillota; class Bacilli; order Caryophanales; genus Exiguobacterium; species Exiguobacterium sp. RM11. The sequence continues at coordinate 2,704,938 of NZ_CM187558.1, forward strand.
CACTCGACGGTTCAGATCCGAAAGAGAACGGGACTCGTTACGAAGGTTCGATTCGCATCGAAAATTCGACGACGCTGAAGACGGTCGTGAAAACAGGCGACACGTTCAGCGCGGTCTCGACATTCTCATACAAGATCACAGATAAGATTCGCATTCACGACATCCAAGGAGCGAACCATACGGCTCCAATGAACGGACAGACGGTTGAGGGCGTCGAAGGAATCGTCACGTCTACTTTCATCTCGAGCGGGACGACATATTACTTCATCCAGACACCGGATGCTGAAGCCGATAACGATGCACGCACATCTGAAGGGATTGTCCTTTACGGTGGACGTTCAATCGCTGGTATTCAAGTCGGTGACCTCGTCAAGGTGAACGGGAAAGTGAGCGAATACGCGATTGAAGGATATAGCGATCGCCAACAGACGGACATGAAGATGACCCAAATCGATACACGCAACGGAAAAGTCGAAGTCGTCGCGAGCGGTGTGACACTCCCGACTCCGATTACAATCGATGCTTCAAACCTACCGACAGAGTTTATCGATAGTGATAACCTCGCCGTCTTCAACCCGGAGAAGGACGCGATTGACTTCTGGGAAAGCCTCGAAGGTATGCGCGTTCAAACGAACAACTTGAAATCAGTCGGACCACAAGAATACGGTGACCTCGTGACCGTGCTCGAAGATACGCCAACGGAGACTTACAATGGTGGTGTCTTATTGAAAAAGAACGACGCAAACCCGGAGCGCATTCAATTCCGTCTCGAACCGAACGCAGAAGCGCGTGACTTCGATGTGGCGACTGGCGACCGTTTCAATGGACCAATTGTTGGTGTCGTCGGCTACTCATTCGGAAACTATAAGATTCAAGCGTCGCTCGAAGATATGAAAGCTGCTTTCGTCAAAGGGGATGCGCAGCGTGAGAAGACGTTCATCGAAGCAGAAGAAGATCAATTGACGATTGCGTCTTACAACTTAGAAAACTTCTCAAACAACATTAAAGAAACATCAGATGAGAAGGCGCTTAAATTGGCAAAAGCATTCGTCAATGAATTGAACAGCCCTGACATCATCGGCGTGACAGAAGTACAGGACAACGATGGACAAGACAAAGGTGCGGGTTCTGCCGCTGACCAAAGCTATCAACGCTTGATCGACAACATCGTCGCTGTCGGCGGGAAAACGTATAAGTACGTCAACATCGACCCTGAGAACAACCAGGATGGTGGCGCACCGGATGCCAACATTCGTGTCGGTTTCTTGTATGACCCTGCGCGTGTATCGTTGACGGATGGAATGCCTGCTGGTGACGCGACGACGGCAGTCGGATATGTTGACGGGAAGTTGACGCACAACCCGGGACGTATCGACCCGACGAACGAAGCGTTCAATCGCTCACGTAAACCGTTGGCAGCTCAATTTGATTTCCAAGGTGAGAACGTGATTGTCATCGCGAACCACTGGAACTCAAAAGGCGGCGATACTGGATTCTTCGGTTCACAACAGCCGGTCGTACTCGGAAGTGAAGTACAACGTAAGAAGATTGCACAAGTCGTCCACAACTTCGTGGCGGACGTGAAGACGAAAAACCCTGAAGCGAACGTTGTCGCACTCGGAGACTTTAACGATTTCGAATTCTCGGATGCGCTTCAGATCTTTAAAGGTGACTTGATGACGAACATGGTCGAGAAAGTCCCTGCTGTTGACCGCTACTCATATGTCTATCAAGGAAACTCACAAGTACTCGACCACATCCTTGTGTCGAACCGCTTGGCCGCTTCTACGAAGATTGACATGATTCACGTCAATGCGGACTTCACCGAGATGTCAGGTCGCGCGAGTGACCATGATCCGGTTCTCGCACAAATCGACTTCACTCCAGAACCTGAAGTGGAATTGACGCGTTACACGGTAGAAAATCATCCAGCCGCTCGTCTCGTCCTTCAAGAGGACTTTATCGGTGTGACGATTGGAAAAGGAACAAACTTTAAAAACGGAATCTTTGTCCGTGGCGCTTACACGGAATTGACGGGTGATGCGTTGAAAAATGTCGTCGTTCAAGTGAAACCGAAAGAAGCCGGTGCCATCATCGACTTCAAAGGCGCAACAGTGAAAGAAGTGATCGTTGACGGAAAAAACCTTGCCGAGATTCGCGGGGCGAAAAATGTCCAGCGCATCACGTATGCGAAAGGTGCTTCTCCATCATCCATCATCATCAAGAAATAACATGTTGAAACGCAGACACATCGTCTGCGTTTTTTTGGTTTCAGCTCCTTTGAAGCGGGGATAAAAAGGAAGATGCTGAATCATGGAGGATGAAACTGATGGAATTGTATAACGGAGATTTATATTGGCCAACGACCGAATCAGATGACGTGGTGTTGCAACAACCTGAGAAAAAAGAGCAGTATGACGTGCTCGTCATCGGAGCCGGAATGTCTGGAACGCTGACAGCTTATACGTTGCAACAGGATGGTGTGGATTTTGCGGTGCTCGACGGACGAAAAGTTGGAACAGGCAGCACGTCGGCCAACACCGGTCTTATTCAATATTCAAATGACATTATGTTACATGAACTCGCCGAAAAAATCGGAGAAGACGCGGCGGTACGCTTCTATCGTCTCTGTCTCGATGCCGTCGAATCACTTGATCAAGTAGCGGAAGATGTCGGGGCAGCCGATATTTATATTCGCCGGGATAGCCTTTGTTTTGCGAGTGAGGAGGCCGATGTTGCCAAATTGAAACTTGAATATGAGATGCTTTCGAAGCATGGTTTTGAAGTGGAATGGCTCGACCGCGATGCATTGCGTGAACGTTTCCCGTTCGACAAACCGGCCGCCTTAATTACAAAAGGTGATGCCGAAGTCAATCCGCTCACGCTCAGCCGTCAAATCATTCGTCACTTATCGAAACAAAACGTCCCGATTTTTGAAGAGACGTCGGTGGATGAAGTCGTTTCAGACGGCGAAGGATGGATTGTCCTCACTTCAAACGGTACATTCAAAGCGAACAAAGTCATTTTTGCGACAGGTTACGGTCCTGCTCCCCTACTTGATTCTCATCGAATCGATTTGAACCGTTCATACGCCATCGCAACGAATCCGATTGCAGAGTTCAGCGAATGGGAAGGACGCGCACTCATTTGGGAGACGAAACGACCATACCTATATTTACGTACGACTCCGGACGGTCGGATTATCGCTGGTGGTCTCGACGAAGACAAGGCAGAGACGCCTCACGATGAGGCACTCATGAACGACCGGGCTGAACGGGTGAAGGAGAAAATTGCAGAACTCTTCCCGATGTATGACCTCGAAGTCGATTATGCCTGGGTCGCCTTGTTTGGAGAATCGGTGGACCAACTCCCGTTCATCGGAGAGCACCCGAATCGACCGAATTTGTTTTATTTGCTCGGATATGGGGGAAATGGGACGGTGTACAGCATGCTCGGCTCTCGCATCCTGAGCGCCCTCGTTCGTGGTCAGCATCATCCAGACGCTGATCTCGTTCGGCTAGATCGAACGTAACCCCTATTCTTGGGGGTTGTTACATATTGAAGGAGTGTTTTGGATTGAAGAAAAAAAGAAAAGCAAGGTGGGTGTACACGTTTCGCCGACTGATCGTGTTTATCGTCCCTCTTGGCTGCGCCATCTGGTTTTGGCCAAACGAGTCGACACCCACCACGCAATTAAAGTCTGAACAAGTCTCTATTTCCGAGGAAATATACACGATCGAAAAGCGTTCACCCGTTGTAGAAGATGATGTGACTCGATATGAATATGATGTTGTGGTGCATGGTGAACCAAGTACGGATGAACTTCAATCCATTAGCCATGACGTCATCGAGAACGTCCAACAGTCCGACCAATTCCAGGCCGCCTTGTTACGATTTTATGATGACGCCGCCTATATCGGGACAGAACCCCCACTCGGTGAGGCCGTATTCGCTCCTGAAGGCGACTATGCGCTTGCCGACTGGGTCGAACCTGGTCAAACAGACGAGATGATGTTCGGCTGGCAGCTTCGTGAGAAAGAGTGGTCGACGAAACTGACTGGAAAAGAGATTCAAATCTGGGCGTTGTGGCAGGAACAATATACGAAACAGGATCCAGACGACCCGGACGTGAAATCAAAAGTGACGCGAATCGTCTCTAGTGAATATGATCTTGACCCGAAAATCGTGCAACAAATCGTTTTGAAGCAACACGTATGGGCCGCGCTATAAGTGAGTTACCCATTTGTGTGAAATCTCTCTTTTTTGAAAAAAGAGGGATTTTTTTATTTGGGTTAGGGAACACCGATACAGTAGGTCAAAACGTGACTTACAACGGTCAGTCATACTTAAGGGAGGCAATCACATGGGGAACAAGAAAGAAGAGCAGTTAAAACAACATACGATTGATAACGAACAACAAGCAGGCTTGACGACGAACCAAGGATTGAAGATGGCGGAAGATGAATTTTCACTGAAGGCAGGGCGTCGCGGTCCGACCTTGATTGAAGATTTTCATTTCCGGGAGAAGATGACCCACTTTGACCACGAACGGATTCCAGAACGGATTGTCCACGCTCGCGGCGTTGGGGCACACGGAGAGTTTCACGTATATGAACCGCTCGCCGAAATCACAAAAGCTGATTTCTTGAACGATCCTTCGAAGACAACGCCGGTATTTGTCCGTTTCTCGACCGTCCAAGGCTCGCGTGGGTCTGCGGATACAGTCCGTGACGTACGCGGTTTTGCGACGAAGTTTTATACAGACGAAGGGAACTACGACCTAGTCGGAAACAACATCCCTGTCTTCTTTATTCAGGATGCCATCAAATTCCCAGACCTTGTCCATGCTGTAAAACCTGAACCGCATACGGAAGTGCCGCAAGGGGGAAGCGCGCACGATACGTTCTGGGACTTCGTCGGACAAAACCACGAGACCGCTCATATGGTCATGTGGGCGATGAGTGACCGGGGAATTCCACGTAGTCTACGCATGATGGAAGGTTTCGGGGTCCATACGTTCCGTCTCGTGAATGCAGAAGGAAAGGCACATTTCGTCAAATTCCATTGGAAACCGAAGCTCGGCGTCCATTCACAAGTATGGGACGAAGCTCAAAAAGCAGTCGGGAAAAATGCGGACTTCCACCGTGTCGATTTGTATGAAGCCATCAACAAAGGCGATTATCCGGAATGGGAGCTCGGACTCCAACTCATCCCTGAAGAAGATGAGTTCAACTATGACTTCGACATTTTAGACCCGACTAAACTGTGGCCTGAGGAAGAAATCCCTGTGAAACTTGTCGGGAAGATGACACTTAACCGAAACGTCGATAACTTCTTCGCTGAAACCGAGCAAGTCGCCTTCCATCCGGGACACCTCGTTCCAGGAATCGATTTCTCGAACGACCCGCTCTTACAAGGGCGCTTATTCTCTTATACAGATACGCAACTCTCGCGTCTCGGTGGACCAAACTTCCACCAGATTCCGATCAACAAGCCCGTTTGTCCGTTCCACAACAATCAGCGTGACGGCATGCATCAAATGGCCGTCCACAAAGGACAGACGAGTTATCATAAAAATGCGCTCAATAACAATCAGCCTGAACCCGTACCAGCTGACCAAGGCGGATTTGAGCATTATCAAGAGAAAGTCGATGGACATAAGATTCGAGGACGCAGCGACAGCTTCCTAGACTTCTATTCACAGGCGAAACTCTTCTATAACAGCATGACCGATGTCGAAAAGCAGCACATTCAAGACGCCTGCAGTTTCGAACTCGGGAAATGTGAGTCGGATATGGTGAAAGAGAACGCTGTCGATTTATTAAATCGGATTGATCGCCATCTCGCCGAGGTTGTTGCCGACAATTTAGGCGTGCAAGTACCTGAAGAAAACAATGAAGTCCAGTCAGACAAGACGTCCCCTGCCCTCTCGATGGCGAACACGATCAAAAAACCGGACACGAAGAGCGTCGCCCTTCTCCTCGCCGGTGACGTGGATGCGCATCAAGTGAAGCAATGGGTGAAGCAACTCGCCGACCACAACGTCAACTATAGTCTCGTCGGCAAGAAAGCCCATATGCTCGGTGACCTGAAAGTAAAAGAGACGTACGACACGGTCGACTCGAGCCTCTTCGACGCCGCCTTCTTAGTGAGTGCCGCAACCTCGGTCGAAGATGATGTCCTCGAGTTCATCGAGAACACGTATAAGCACTATAAACCGCTCGCCCTGCACGTGCATCATCAAGAAGCACTCGCAACATGTCGTGTGAAGACAGACCAGCCTGGTGTCTTCACATTTGATACGCATAACCTCGATGGATTCGATACGTTCATCGACGGAATCGCGACTGCCCGTTTCTGGGATCGCGCATAACGATATCACTCGACTCGATTCACGAGTCGAGTTTTTTATTTGCTCCATGAACTCATGGAATGCATCATCTCAGACAATCCTGTGTGGATTTGGTATACTTTTTTAGTTATGTTTATTAACTATTCGAATTTGAAGAAAAGGAGGCGTCGTGTTCGATGCAACAACCTATTCAAAAATTGTGGACGAGAGACTTTTTGATTATCTCGCTCATCAACTTCTTCCTGACGCTCATCTTTTTCTTATTGATGGTCACCATCGGAGTACATGCCGTTGAGTCGTACGGGGCGACGACGAGTCAAGCAGGGCTCGTCACCGGCATCTTTATCATCGGAACGTTGACCGGGCGATTGTTCATCGGTCGACTCATCGATTCAATCGGTCGGAAAAAGACACTTTATATCGGACTCGTCTTTTTCACCGCAACGATCTTGTTGTACTTCGTCCATTGGGGCGTCGGGTTCTTATTGCTCACTCGTTTCGTACACGGTCTCGGGATGGGATTATCGAGTACCGCAACCGGAACAATCGTGGCGCAAGTCATTCCTGCGACTCGAAAAGGCGAAGGGATTGGCTACTACAGTATGAGCTCTACCTTGGCGACAGCCATCGGGCCATTCGTCGGGTTGCTCCTTAGCCAATATACGAGCTTCACCGTCATTTTCGGACTTTGTTTCGTAATCGGACTAATCAGTCTGGCGAGTACGTTTTTCGTGAACGTACCAGAAGTAGACGCACCTGAAGTCGTTCGTGGTTTCTCATTGAAATCATTCGTTGAACCGAAGGCGTTACCGATCGCACTCATCATCGGGATGGCCGCGCTCAGCTACTCGAGCGTTTTGTCCTATATTAACTTTTACGCGAGTGAACTTGACTTGATTGAAGCGGCGAGTATCTTTTTCCTCGTCTACTCCGTCGCCGTCCTGTTGTCTCGTCCGATTACCGGGAAGTTGATGGACGCGCGTGGGGCGAATGTCGTCATGTATCCAGCAATCGCGATTTTCGCCGTCGGTCTTCTCGTGCTCAGTCAAGCGAATAGCGGCTGGATGCTATTACTCGCAGGCGCTCTAATCGGACTCGGATTCGGGAATATCCAGTCAGGTACACAAGCGATTGCTGTAAAGGCTTCGGCACCTCATCGGATGGGTATGGCCACTTCAACGTTCTTCATTGCACTCGATGCAGGTCTCGGATTTGGTCCTTATTTCATTGGTCTACTCATTCCGTTGACTGGATTTTCGACATTATACTTGATGCTTTCCGGTGTCGTTCTCTTTACCATCTTCTTGTATTACTTCATGAACGGTCGAAGCGAGCAGAAACAACTGAAAGAAGCTGCCTGACAGGATGTGATTGCATCCTGTCTTTTTTTGAAAGTTCACACATTTTACCGAAGGATGCGTTAAGATAAAAATGACGTGTAAAAATAGATTGAACGAAATGAGGGAGACGAGATGAAGGCTGACCAAACACTTCAATACAACGCATCGATTTTATTAAGGACGTTCGATAAAATTTCAGACTATGTGTTCTTTATGGAAGTCGATGGTTCAGCTTATCGATACGTCTTCGTGAATGAACCCGCAAAACGCGCAATCAACTGGTCAGACGCCGATATCGGAAAGCAGATTGACGAACTCGTCCCCGCCGAAACGGCCGCGCTCATCACAACCTATTACGATGAAGCGATTCGAACAAAAAAAAGTGTCGTCTATGAAGACTATCGTCTTGCTGACTCGTTCTACACCGATACGGTAGAAGCAAATGATGTATTGACGCTTCCCCTTCATTACTTCGAGTCAGAAGTGACTCCTATTTTTAATGACGAGGGACAATGTACACATATCGTCTCGGTCGTCCGCGAAGTGACGGAGCGAAAGCGTCGCGAACTGGAATTGTCCATTTTGAAAGATCATCATGAGTCATTAAGACGTTACACGCCCCATGGCATTTTTGTACTTGATCATCATCTGAATATCAAATCGGTCAACCCGGCCGTCATGAGCATCACTGGATATGCCGAGCAGAAGATGCTCCATCAACCGTTTCTTCACTGGCTTCCCGAGGACGAACGTTCTCGTGTACGGAAAGGGTTGCAGTTCACGTTATCCGGCATTCCGCACAAGTATTCGGTTTACGCCACTCATGAGTCTGGGGAGCGGCTTGATTTGTCCGTATTGAACATCCCGATCGAAGTCGGTGGCAACATCACCGGATTGTTTGCCATCATCATCGATTTAACGCCTGAGAAGAACGCTGAACGGGCCACAATCGAAAGTGAACGTCGCTATCGCCAACTGATCGAGACGATTCCAGAAGGCATCATCGTTCACCAAGATGGGAAGATTTTATATGCGAACGCAATGGCGCTCGAAACGATTGGAGAGAATTATCTCGAGAGTGGATCCATCTTTTCTTTCATTGCAGAAGAATATCATCAATCCACTCAGACACGTCTCGCTACCCTTGAACTAGGTGGCTCTGTTCAAGATACCGAGATGGTCGTTTTAACGCAGAGCGGGGACCGACTTCATATGGACATCAGCAGTCTCCTCATCGACTATGAAGGACAGCTGGCCGTATTGATGATTTTGCGCGATGTCACGGAAAAACGAGAAATGGAACAGGCCTTGAGACAAAGTGAGTTACAATACAGACTGATTACGGAAAACATGAGTGATCTCGTTTGCATATTAGAACGCGACGGGACGGTTCGTTACGCCTCCCCTTCTCATCGTACGGTTCTCGGCTTTGCGGCCGATTACTATGAAGGGAAGAATACGCTCGACTATATTCATCCAGATGACATTCAAATCGTCCGTTCACAATTGAAGGACTTGAAAGAGCAAGACGTCTCGCTGACTCTTGAATTCCGACACTTTCACGCGGACCAACGCTGGATCTGGCTCGAGACAAAAATTCAAGCTATCTATGACGAATCAGGGTATCTTCTGCACTACTTGACGGTCAGCCGAGAAATCATGCAACGAAAAGCGCTTGAGAAGCGCTTAAAGCACTTGGCATATCACGACACGCTGACTGATTTGCCGAACCGACGCTACTTCCTCGCCCATCTTGAAGAAGCCATCGAAGAGACGAGATATGAGAAAGAGCAATTAGGCGTTCTCGCGCTCGATGTCGACCGTTTCAAACAAATCAATGACACGTTCGGTCATGATGTCGGGGACGAGCTTTTGCGTCAATTGGCGTGCCGATTGACGTCGGTACTCCGAAAACAAGATATGGTGGCAAGACTCGGAGGCGATGAATTCGCCGTCCTCATCCGATTTACCGATCCTTCTTCTCTCCATCGTGTCGCCGAAAAGATTATCCAAGCGTTACAACGACCTTGGGAAATCGATCACCATACGTTCATCACGACTTCGAGCGTCGGTGGTGCTCGTTATATAAAAGGCTTGTCGACTAAACAGCTGTTGAAACGCGCCGACCTCGCTTTATATGAGGCGAAAGCAGACGGTCGAAACCAATATGTACTCGCAAAGGACCTGTGAATCAAGGTCCTTTTTTTCACATGAAACATATGTAGAACACCTAAATACGAACATTAAATACTAAAAAATCTAAATACATTCATTTTTAGATCATTTTTACGAAGTTTCCCTTTGACTTTGAGAGCTGTTCACGATATATTACCGAATGGGCGAAGTTTTTTTATAGTTCAAGATGTTAATGTTCGTGAATAGGGGTGCAACTTATGGATAAAGTGTTTGATTATGAAGATATTCAATTAATTCCTGCAAAATGTATTGTCGATAGTCGTTCGGAATGTGACCCGACCGTCGAGCTCGGGGGCTTCACGTTCCGTTTACCGGTCGTCCCGGCTAACATGCAAACGATTATTGATGAGAAAGTGGCGCTCATGTTGGCCGAGAACGGTTACTTTTACATTATGCATCGCTTCAATCCTGAGACGCGTCTCGCGTTTATCCAGGACATGCACGAGAAAGGTCTCTATGCCTCCATCAGCGTCGGGGTGAAAGAAGAGGAGTATGCATTTATCGAGATGCTTCAGTCGACTGGTCATACACCAGAATTTATTACGATCGATATCGCACATGGACACTCGAACGCGGTCATCCGAATGATTCAACATATCAAGCACCATCTTCCTGGTTCATTTGTCATCGCGGGGAACGTCGGGACGCCAGAGGCCGTTCGTGAATTGGAACATGCCGGAGCTGATGCGACGAAAGTCGGAATCGGACCAGGGAAAGTATGCATCACGAAAATCAAAACGGGATTCGGCACGGGCGGCTGGCAATTGGCGGCGCTCCGCTGGTGTGCCAAGGCAGCGACGAAGCCGATCATCGCGGATGGGGGAATCCGTACACATGGGGACATCGCCAAGTCGATTCGTTTTGGCGCTTCGATGGTCATGATTGGTTCATTGTTCGCTGGCCATGACGAATCTCCAGGGGAAACATTCGAGCAAGACGGCAAGCAACTAAAAGAGTATTTCGGCTCTGCTTCCGAGTTCCAAAAAGGTGAGCGAAAAAACGTCGAGGGGAAAAAGATGTTTGTCGAACACAAAGGGGCATTACAAGACACATTGACCGAGATGGAGCAAGACCTCCAGTCGGCGATTTCTTACGCGGGTGGCGACAGTCTCGAAGCATTGCGCACGGTAGACTATGTCATGGTGAAAAACTCAATCTTCAATGGGGATAAAGTATACTAAAAAAAGGCGACCTCATGTCGCCTTTTATAGTTCCTTCATCATCATGTAATAGTCAGATCCAGGTGGGTAGTCCGGTAGCACACCGGCGACCGTATAGCCAAAGCGCTCATAAAATGATTTCGCCTGAAACGAAAACGTCGTCAACTTCACACGCGTCGCACCGAGCGACTTCGCAATCGTCTCCCCTTCTTCAAGCAACCGACTCCCGAGCCGCTGTCCCTGAACGTTCGAATCTACCCATAAACGGTCTAAATCGAACCATCCCCAATACACACTCCCGTACAAGCCAGCAATGATCCGGCCTTCTTGCTCGATTTTCAATTGAATGGCCGGTACAATCGCCTCGCGAATCTCGCGATGATGCGCAGAGTGAACATTATTATAATCACGTAGATTCCTAGTCAAAAACTGTTGAAATGACTCGTCTTCTTCATGGATTCGTACAATTGTATGCATTAATTCTCCACCGTCCCATTCACAAAAAACGTAATCAATTCCTGCTCTTCTTCGTTCAATTCGCGATTGACAAGTGCAGCGTATGATTGGGTGATTTTTTCAATATTTCCCGGGAAATCGCTTGAAATCGTGGCGATTCTTTTCAAAGTAAGGCAATCTGCTGCGAACGCTTCACGACTTATCATCTCACCGTGTGACCAGACGATCTGTTGTGCATCAAATGTCTCTAGTACATGTAACAATCGAAGTGTCTCCTCTGGTGTCATTCGCCATGTCGGAGCATACAAATTTGCATACAATGCGTCTCCTAAAAATAAGACGCGTTCTTCCACGACATAGATAACGACCGAATCTTTCGCATGGTCGCCACCGACATGCCTCAATATGACATGGATACCACCAAGATCGAGCGTCAACGACTCCTGAAACGTCAGTGTCGGCAGAACGATTTGAATGTCTCGCGAATCACCATACTCTTCGCGGATCGCCTGAGCACAAAACTCGATTTCAATTCCTTCAGCAACTCGTTGATTCAATGATGCATCATCCCAAGCGTAAGGGACGAGCTTCTCCATCTCGTGCTTTGTCGCCTCGCTTGCGATTGAGACCACTCCTTCTAAGGCAGGTAGCCCGAAGATGTGATCCCAGTGCCAATGTGTCAATGCGACCATCGAAGGCGCACGGAGGCCACGCTCGTTTAACTGCTGCATAAAGAATGATGCGTGCGCCACGGAGTTGCCCGCGTCAATGAGTAATGTATGTGTGTCACCAATAACGGCACCAAGAATCGGACGGTCCGTATGCGCAACCGGCGTCATATACCAAAAACGTTCCGAATGTTTGATCAAGGTTTGCATGAACGGCTCGACTCCTCTTCTATCAATTTGGTTAGTTCTTCAAATGAAGAACGCTCATCATTTTGGATTCGGACATGACGAAACGGAATCCGATCAAGCAATGTAAGCTCAAGTCGCTGTCTGTCCGCCAATACCGCAATCGTCCCCGATACACCGACAAGGTTACGTTTCGATGCATAGGAACCTGTCGTGTAATACTCGACAAACCCCTGTTGCCATTCAATCGGTCGCTCGTCGTAGACGAATGGAAATATCCGAGCGACATCGTTTAACTCCAAATAGACGATGATTGGTTCGATTGGTTTAAGAATCGATGAAATTTCTTGAACGTATGTTTCAATCGCCTCTAACGAAACGTCTTGGGCGACCATCCCAATCGTGAACGGGTTTTGAAGCAACGCACATTCAAAGATGACGTCACGTTCTTCCTGCTCAAATTTCGTTACATAACGCCGCCATCGTTCGCACATGATTCGTGTGTGAAGTGCAAAGGGCAACTCATAGACATCTGTTCCTACGCGCTCTTCCCCTTCATCGTAACGAACGAGCCATCCGTCTTCAATTTCATCAAGAATCGTACCATGTGAAGGTGGTTCCGTTACCCAGTAGATTTCATGCAGATCGACGGGGTGAGCAGCGTCCACTTCCGAATAGAAGACACCTTCTTTCAACGCACATATCTTTTCAGCAAATGTGGATTTCCCACTTCCCGGCAACCCCTCAATCAACCACAATTTCCCCATACTTAAAACCCCTCACCATCTGAATATCCATCGTATTGAAACCATTGGTTGCCACCATTGTTCTTCGCAATATACATAGCCGCATCCGCTTGCTGAAGAATCGAATCAATTGTTGAGGTAGATTGGATTGTGGCGACCCCGATACTTACTGTAAGACGGATGGTTTCACCGTTTGAAGCGTTTATTCCCTGGGAAATAACGTCGTTTATCTCATTTAAGCCAACAGGTCCATCCTCTTGAACCACAACGAATTCATCAGCTGAAAATCGATATACCTGACCTCCAAACGTTTCCACGAACCCGCTCAATCGTTGTGCGATTTCAATCAACAATTCATCTCCGATTAGGTAACCATATTGATCATTAATCCGTTTGAAGTCGTCTATATCGATCAACAACAATGTGACTGTTCGTGAACGCTGAATCTGTCTATATAGATCAGTCATGAGTGTATATCGATTACAGAGTTTTGTTAGTTGATCCTGTGTCGCAATCCGAATCATTTCGCGTTGTTTCCGCTCTTTCCGAATTCCGTTCTCTAACCATCTTGCAAGCAATCGAATCGTGTCTGCCAACTCTTGAAGCAATTCTTCGTCAAGTTGATCGTTTAAATTCCCTTGTTCCGCCAATAAGACAATCCATCCGAACACTTGATGTTTATGTGTCAAAGGAAAGCTGACAATCGTTGTGAACTCGATTCCATCTACAATCAGTTCTCCTTCTTGAAGAGTTTGTGAACCGACCGTCGTTAGTTGATGGAGGGTGCGCAGTTCTTCTTCCTCCCACATCAGACGAGACACCCCGTTCTCGACCAAGAGACGATGTGAGGATTCACTTGAGAAAATCACCGCATGCGAGTAACCGACCCATTCCAATAAGATTTCTTGAACTCGTGCCAACTGGTCTTGAAACGGCATACGAAGTGCCGTCGCTTCATACAATGCCTCTACGACTTGTTGGCGTTTGATTTGTCGCCGTGACATTTCTGTATGTTCAATCTCTGCCATGACCCAGTGTGTGAACGACTCGAGCGCATGTAGATTCTCTTCAGTGAATGTTCTCGCCTGAGCATCTACCACACAAAGAGTGCCGATGACGTGACCTTGTTTCGTCCGGAGCGGCACCCCGGCATAGAACCCGACTTGATCGAGCCACGGACTGTCACTCTCAAATGCTTCAGCTGCCACATCTTCAATCACAATCGGACGTTCCGACGTGACGACTCGCGTACATAGCGTCCACTCCCGCTTAAGATGAGAAGATTCAAGTTCGATCCCGACACACGATTTGAACCATTGCTGGTCCGTCGTCATGATGGAGATGAAGGCAATCGGCATCTGAAACGTTTGTGCGACCAAACGAGAAATCCGATCAAACCGTTCTTCTTGTGGCGTGTTTAAAATCTCCAATCGTAAGATGGCCTTTATTCGCTTTATCTCGCGTTCATCAAGTGAAGGATGAAGTAACTGCGACGGCTGTTCAATTTTCGATAAGACTGCCTGGTGAGAATGCAAGATTTCGAGTGCCTCATCTAGGTTTTCGAGCGCCATCGGGCGGCTAAAGAAATAACCTTGAATTTCATCACAGCCGAGCTGACGTAAAATACGATACTGTTCTTCCGTTTCAACGCCCTCTGCTGTCACTTCGAGTTCTAACTTTTTAGCGAGTGACACAATCAGTTTGACGATTTCGTATTCTTTCATCCCATTCTCTTGATCGAGTTGTGCAACGAATGATCGGTCAATCTTGATGCCATCGATTTCAAATAGCTTCAAGTAATTTAAAGAAGAATAACTCACCCCAAAATCATCAATCACCAATCGGAATCCTTGCTGCTTCAACGATTCAACCGTTTTGATGGCAGCGACCGGTTCATGCATGAGTGTGTGCTCCGTCACTTCGAATTCAAACTGCTCCGGCTTCAGGTCATATGACGAAATGATGGTCACCAATTCATTCATGTGATGCTCATGAAACAAATTTGGTGACACATTCACGGCGACACGACGACCTTCGAATTGCTCTGCATGTGCAGATACGTCCTGACAGACTCGATTCATGACGAACTGTGTCACGTCTTCAATAAGCAGTGACTGTTCCGCCACACGAATGAACGTTTCAGGAGAGACGAACCCAAGCACCGGACTATTCCAACGAATGAGCGCCTCGAAATGAATCGACCCATTCATCGACACTTTCGGTTGATACACCATATATAGTTCATCTTGTTTGATTGCTTTCACAAGCTCCGTCTCAATCATAATCTCATCAATATAACGCTGAACATACTCATCATGTTCATATAGATGAATCGTTTGGTTACCGTTCTGACGTGCCTCTAATAAAGCCGTTGAGGCGTTCATGATGACGCGATCGGCGTCAGCAACTCCCGAACTGATGCCGATACAACTTGATAAAGGAAATTCTGCATCGGCCACTTTGTAAGAATGACTCGCGATGACATCAAGTAAATGTTCCGCATACATATAGGCCGTCTTCATCGGGACGTGGGGCAAGACCGCGATAAAATCTTCCCCATCGACCCGACCGATAATGGAACCTTGCGGGAGTGTATTCGCCAATTGACGCGTGATGTCTTTAATCAATTCATTCGAGCGCTCCACCCCTTGGAGCGACATCATCATCTTGAAACGATTAATATGTAGGCGCATCACACTTGTTTCTTCCGTGCCCTGTTGTTCAAACAGTTGATCGAGATCCAATTTGACTTTCATCAAATTCGGCATCCCCGTCAAATAGTCCATATGTTCGATACTACGTAACAACTTGATTTCCGCTTCTTCTGACAAATCCGTCGTCAAACTGAGCACATAGCGCACGACACCCGATTCATCTTCGATTGGCACAAGCATAGAGGAAGCGAATCGGGCCGTATTGGATTCGACATTCATTTTTGACATGAAATAGACCGGTTCCCCCGTCTCGACGACCGCATCATAATGTCCAATCAATTCATTCGCCACTTCTGAGCGATACATCTCATGTAAATACTGACCTTCCACATCATTCGGAAGCGAGGAAGCGACTTTCCCCTGATCGCTCACATGAACATAACGATAGCCTTCATCCGTCACTGCCATTAGAAATACCATTCGATACAAGCGTGTGAACAGCTCGAATAGATAATATGGGTCGCCTTTCATCCGTTGCATCGTATACCTCCACCTGTTCCTTTTTCTTATAGTGTAGTTGGTTTCGCTCCGACTAGGGAGAAAACCTTTGAAAAAATGGGAAAACGTTTTTCATTCATACAAAAACACCTCCTCAATCTGAGAAGGTGTTCGTCGAATCAAAGCAACTCGTTCGCTAACAGGCGATAGACGTTCAAGCGATCTTCTTGCTTATGCTGAATGCTACAAATCATCGCTTCGTCAAAACCATAGCGCTCCGACTCGTCTCGCAGTTGTTCTGCGATTTGTTTCGGTGTTCCCACGAGGTGAATCGCTCGGTTGTTAGCAATATGGATTTTATCGACCTCCGTGAGCGGATAGTCGTGGGCCGCTTTCGGACTCAACAGCTGTCTCAACTGTCCGCGCATCAAGAAGAGACGTGACAAATCAGACGGTCGAGCCAAATATTCCGCTTCTTCTTCCGTCTCTGCCGTCGTGACCAAATACGTGACGCTGATGTCCGGTTTCTCCATAAAGTCAGACGGGGTGAAGTGGTGGCGATACGTATCAAGCGTGTCGGCACTCAATTGACCATTGAAAAACTGTGCGAAGGAATAGCCGAGTCCCATCCGACCGGCTTGCACGGCACTGTTCCCGCTCGACCCAAGTAACCACACTTCCGGAAGCGTGACGCCCGTCGGTGCTGCCGGCGTATTTTTATACCATCGCTCTTCCGGTGCTTCATCTTTGATTAATTGAAGCGTCGTATCGAGCTTTTCGTATAGACCGTCCATCATCGGCTTCTGCCCTTGTGACATCGCATAAATGGCGTTCGCGTCTCCGCCTGGTGCGCGTCCGACACCGAAGTCGATGCGTCCTGGTGCTAGGGCGCTGAGCGTCTTGAACACTTCCGCCATCTTCAATGGCGAATAGTGCATCATCATGATGCCGCCGGACCCGAGACGAATCTTGTTCGTCTTAGCTGCCAGATAGGCCGTGATGACTTCCGGAGCCGAGCTCGCGAACGACATGCCGCCATGGTGCTCCGCCATCCACATCCGGTAATATCCCAACTCCTCTGCGACTTGTGCGAGCTCGACCGCGCTGTTCAGCGCATGCTCGCCTGTATGACCCGACGTGACCGGCGCCTGGTCTAACACACTCAATCTCATGATGCATTCTCCTATCTCTATAATGAAGTTTCTAAATATCTTGAATTTGTTGGACTCGCCGTCATCATACTAAATGCTTCAAGGGAATACGAATGTTTTGCCTAGTGTCTGCTTTATATTTTTCAGAAAATTTACGCATTCGGTTGATAGCACCTGGTCATATTTTTTATACTAAGAAAGAAATACGTTTTAAGAATAGCTGGATGTGTAATGGGGATACATAGACAGTACAAACACTTCGGGGAAATGGGGAATACATCATGAATGGTTCATCAACACCAGACGGAAAGAAACCTTCTTTTTCGAGTCGAGACTTTTTTAAGTTCTTGATTCCATCGCTCATCGGCATCATGTTTTTCATCGTACCAATCTCATCAGAAGAAGGCTTTACGATTCCGGTCGCTTTCTTATCCAATCTATTGATTGAGTGGATTGGCGAATTCGTCCCGACACTCGCTGTCATCATGATGGGGATTTCGATTGTCGGATCTTTATTGTTGTTTACGGCACGTCCTGCTTTTATGGTGGAACGACCGTCCATCAACGCACTCTTTAGCGTGACACCGTTTTGGTTCGTCATGCGCATCATCGGTTTTGTCGCCGGTGTGATGACGCTACTCACACTCGGACCAGAAATGATCACGTCAGAATTCACAGGAGGTTTGCTCCTCTTTGATTTGATTCCAATCTTGTTTGCGACATTCTTTTTTGCAGGTATGTTGTTACCGCTCCTCTTGAACTTTGGGCTTCTCGAGTTCGTCGGGACGTTCTTGATGAAAATCATGCGCCCACTCTTCCGATTGCCAGGGCGCGCCTCGCTCGACTCGCTCGCTTCATGGGTCGGGGATGCGACGATTGGGATTCTACTGACGACCAAACAGTATGAGGAAGGTTATTACACGAAACGGGAAGCATCGATCATTGCGACGACCTTCTCCGTCGTCTCGATCACGTTCACTATTGTCGTCTTACAATATGTCGAACTCGATCAATATTTCTTGCCATACTACGGAGCGATCGTCTTATCTGGCTTGGTCGCAGCGCTCATCATGCCACGGATTTATCCACTATCTAAAAAAGCAGATACGGCTTATGAGAAGACCGAGCTTAAACCGGAAGAAGAGGTGCCGTCAGACGTTTCACTCGGGAAGTGGGCGTTGATACAAGCGCTACAAAAGTCACGTTCGAGTAAAAGTTTTCTAGAGACACTCAAAGACGGCTTCAAAAACGTCCTCGATATGTGGATCGGTGTTCTCCCTGTCGTCATGGCGGTCGGGACAATCGCGGTCGTCATCGCAGAATATACGCCGTTCTTTACCATTATCGGAAAGCCGTTCGAACCAATCCTGATGCTCCTGCAAGTACCTGAGGCATCGGAGGCCGCTCAGACGATGGTCGTCGGTTTTGCCGATATGTTCTTACCGGCCGTCCTCGGAAGCGGCATCGAGAGCGAGTTGACGCGTTTCGTCATCGCCACACTGTCTGTCACTCAGCTTATCTATATGTCTGAAGTCGGGGGCTTACTGCTCGGTTCAAAACTACCGATCTCATTCCTCGACCTTGTCTTAATCTTCTTGTTACGGACGTTCATCACGCTTCCGATCATCGTCGGAATCGCACATCTTGTCTTTTAACGAAAACGACGCCCTTTCTCTTTTATGAGATGGGGCGTCCTTTGTATACTAAAAGAAAAAGGAGTGAGACCTAGATGGAGCACCCATTTGCAGGACAACTCGAGGTCGCGAACAACGGCTATGCCGGAATCATCGACCCGGAGCTTTATGTGAACGATCGGTATCACGGACGCTGGACATTAAAGCGCTCCGTGCAGATAGAAGGCGTGCCCGTCTTGCTCCAACGCCAGTTTGAGAACGGAAAGAACAATTGTACGCTGACGTCCATTACCGCCATTTTCCGCTTTTATCGAGACCATGGGTATACGAATATCCCTGATGATGTGACACAAATTCAAGAAGATGTGCGCGAGATTGCCTTCATGCACCATTTTAAAGACGAGAAAGGGACACCTCCGACTCAAATCGCCACCATCATTACGAAGCTATGGAAGCGATACGGTTATGACGGTCGAGGTAGTTCCCGCTATCTATGGAAATGGTCGACGTTTGAGCGTGAGCTGAAAGCGGGTCGCCCGTTTGTGTTGAATATGGCGAACGGCTTTTATAAAAATCATTCCGTCACGGGAATCGGTTATTTACAGTTTGAAAAACGAGGTTTTCCGGACGTCATCTTGTTGGCCGTGCTCGACAACCGTTCAAAAGACGTGCGCTATATCGACTTCAATGAATTCAATTTCTGGGGAAGTATCACACGCGTCCATCCACCAGCCACTCGTCCATAATCGTTTCAAGCGCTTGTCCGATTCGTAACAGATGCTCGCGTTTGGCATATGACCCGTAGTGTAGCCCGTTTGAATCCCGACCATTCCCGAGCCCGACGAACACTTCAGACGGCTTCATATGAAGTCCAATCATCGGGATGCCCGATTCATGGCGTCCGATTTCATAGGTGATGGCAGGATAGGCTGATAGCCTCCCCGTAGTCGAGAAACCTGTGAAAGCACGACAATTCTCTCGCCCGAGCACAATCAACCGTGTCGGTTTGATATATGTAATTGTGCGCTCTAATAACTCGATCGAGATCGGATGCTCCATCCAGTCGCGCCCGGCCTTCATCTTCCCCATTTGTTCATACGTCGCAAGTTTAAAAAAATCGACGTGGATGACAGAGGCCGGATTGTCATAAAACGTTCGCCCCATCCCGTTCAACAGCGCCTCAAGTTTGGCGCCACCCGGTTTCCCGAACCAACTCGTCGTCGCGCGACCCGATTCGAAATAGGACGATGCTCGTTCTATCGTTTCTTGCAGCGCCTCTTCATTTCCGAGGTAATCTTCAAACGAGAGCGCGTTCTGCCAATAGAACTTTTGGGCTTTCCCCGTTCTCGGTGTCCCGTCTCGATGTAAAAACTCGCCGCGTGACGGGTTCGTCCCAATAGTCAGCCATTGATTCGCATGAGGACGACCGTACCAAAGGACAGGTGATGCCTCTGGAATCAGTTCTTGACCAAACGATGTCTCACATAACACTGCTTGAAATCGAATCGCGTCTTGTAACAGTCGCAGTGCCTCCATGTCATCCCTCCTCTCCCGTTCGTTTCCCGCTTTCGAGAGTTTATAAAATGCGTTATAGTGAGAGGACGAAGCCAAACAAAGGACGTGTACACATGCGCATCAATAAATTTATCAGTGAATCAGGCAAGGCGTCCCGCCGCCAAGCCGACCGTCTCGTCGAAGAGGGACGCGTCACCATCAACGGGAAAAAAGCAAAAATCGGCGACCAAGTAAAACCGGGGGATGAAGTCCTCGTCAACGGTTCGGTCGCACGTGTCGCACGAAATAACGTGTATATCGCCGTCCATAAACCGGTCGGGATCACGAGTACAACAGAGAAAAAAGTAAAAGGGAATTTGGTCGACATGGTCAACCACCCGCTCCGCATCTTCAACATTGGTCGTCTCGATAAGGACTCAGAAGGTCTCATCCTCATGACGAACGATGGCGATATCGTCAACGAAATCCTTCGCGCAGAAGGCGAGCACGAGAAAGAATACATCGTCTCAGTCGATAAGCCAATCACACCCGAATTCGTCGAACAGATGGAAGCCGGCGTCAAAATCCTCGGACAGAAGACACTACCGTGTAAAGTCCGTCCGCTCTCGAAATTCGACTTCAACATCACCCTCACGCAAGGACTCAACCGTCAGATCCGTCGGATGTGTGAGGCGCTCGGCTACGAAGTATTCCGCCTCCAACGCGTGCGTGTCATGAACATCACGCTCGGGAAACTCCCGCCTGGACAATGGCGCGACCTTTCGAAAAAAGAGCGTGAGCAGTTGTTCCGCGAATTGAATTACGAACCGAAAGAATGGTATTAAAACAAGCCTAGACGCGCGTCTAGGCTTGTTTTTCATTCTGGTCGTAATGATGCGACATGATCGGTCTCACGGCGAATGAAACGTTTGAGTTGAGCGCTCAAGTCATCGAGCTGGCCCATTATCGTCCTTATTCTACATTTCATATGAATGTGGTCAAATGAGTCAAACTGCCATTCATCATGAATGAAAATATCGACTTGGATGGTCCCGATGCGGTCAATCAACGTGAAGGTTAGATTGACTTGCAAATCATCCGAATCCTCTTCTTCATCGAGCAGTCTCCGTGTGATTGGTTCTTTGCCCCACGCTTGATTGAATTGATCGATCTTTTGATGAAGATCCTCAAGACTCGCATCATCTAAATAAATCAACTGATTACTGGTGCAGGCAGAAGACCGAAGTTGAAGCTGAACTTGATAAAACAGCTCCGTTTCATCCATCCATACTCGTTCCATCTCAAACTGAATCATGACTTCATCTCTTTTTCTTAATATAACACGAGGTGTCATCACATCAGGATGCTCTCTCGATTATTTCGCCGTCACGCCACCGTCTACCGGAAGTTCGATCCCGCTAATATGACTCGCTTCGTCTGACGCGAGGAAGAGGACGGCTGCCGCCACCTCATCCGCTTGTCCGAGATTCGGCAAAGCGATTTGATTCAAGAAGTGCTGCTTATAGTCCGGATGTTCCATATGCGGCGCACTCATCGGTGTCACAATATACCCCGGATGCACCGAGTTGACCCGAATATTTTGCTTCCCGTAATCGACGGCCGCTGCTTTTGTGAGAGAACGGACAGCACCTTTTGAGGCCGTGTATGCCCCGGCACCTGCCATACCTGTCAGTGCTGAGATGGAGGAGATGTTGACGATTGATCCTCCACCATTCTCTGTCATGAGCGGAATCGCATACTGCGTCCCTAACATGACCCCATCGATGTTGATGCGATACGTGCGCGCCCAGTCCTCTTCTGTCTGTTCCAAGAACGGTTTCGCGAGTGCGATTCCGGCATTATTGATGAGGATATCCAATTTTCCACACGTCGCTTCCACTTCTGCAAACACGTCTTCCCAGCTTGAACGTGAGGTCACGTCATGCTTCACCGCGATGGCTTCCCCACCTTGTGCACGAATCGACTCGACTACGCTTTGTACCCCTTGTTCATTGATATCGGTTGCGACGACCGTCGCTCCTTCTTTGGCGAATAGACGTGCCGTCGACTCTCCCATACCGCTTCCTGCCCCTGTGATGACCGCTACTTTCCCCTCTAAACGCATTGTCCCAGCTCCATTCTGTAAATTATGATAGTCTAACTATCATAATAATAATAATTGGATGTGACATTAATCTCAACGAAACTGCTCGAAGACGATATACTTATGACAGACAATGAGGTGATGGAATTGAGTAAACGACAACAAAACAAAGAAGAACGAATCCAGCTGATTATCCAAGAGGCCGAACGCTTATTTTTAGAGAATGGCTTTGAGAAAGTTCAAATGCAGGACATTGCGGATGCGGCAAGGATTGGGGTAGCGACACTGTTTCGCTATTTTCCGAAGAAAGACCAATTGATCGTCGCAGCGGCCGTCAAAAATCTACAGCCGACACTCGAGCGATTTGAACAGTTTGTGAATGAGGAAGGCAACGCCTATGAACGGCTCGAGATCATCTTGAACCACTTTTTCGAGATGCAGTTGGAGCGGACGGACCACGCCCGTTTTCGTGAGGCGTTCGAGAGCTATGCATCGTTCGTCGCCACACCCCTTCCTGGCATCGAGACATACATTGACGTACAACGACGAATCATGCAGACGCTTGAACCGTTGATCGAAGACGGAAAGCGTGATGGCTCGTTCAGACCAGATATCGATGTGAAAGTGACAATTGTTACGATCATCAATGCATTCGGGACGTTCGGCAACAATATCATGTTGAAGTCGCACATCAGTTATTTAGAGGACGATATCGAACCGGCTGTGCAAATCAACGCGTTGAAAGAGAGGTTGCTCGCATCCATTCGGGCATAAGAAAACCCCTTCCTTGTGAAGGGGTTTATTCGTGCAGTTCTAACGGTAGTCCATCGGGGTCGAAGAAGAAAGTCATCTTCTCTCCTGTAAAATCATCACGACGAATCGGTTCTGTCGCAATCCCACGTTCATTCAATTCGGCAACGACGGACTCGATGTCGTGGACTTTAAACGCCAAGTGTCGAAGACCGCGCGCCTCTGGGAAATTTGGACGCTCGGGACTATTCGGTTTGATGAACAGCTCGAGCTCATATGTACCAAGACGTAAGTCGATTTTGTGATCCTGTTTCTCCGGGCGGTGGTGTTCTCGAATCACTTCGAATCCGAGTGCCTCGACATAAAACTGCTTGGCTTTATCGTAATCCGACGCAATGATTGCGACGTGGTGAATCGTATGTAAGTTCATCATTCTACCCCCGTATACAAAAAATGAGCACCTCTCACTAGAGGTGCTCTCGAAAGTCTACCGCGACGGACCACGCTCCACAACGTGCTCCTCAAGGAAATGTCCGCCGTCTTACATAGACCAGCTCATCGCATGTACTCAACTATATTCGAAACCTACGTCCTCGTCAATCTTTTCTTCGAATCCGGTTGACATCTTCCTAATTTTTAGGATAATCAATAGTGTTAGCACTCTTTATACGAGAGTGCCAAAATACAGACGAAAAAGGGAGAACGATCATGACAAAGAAACAGTTTCAAACGGAATCGAAACGAATTTTAGAGTTGATGGTCCACTCAATTTATACACATAAGGACATCTTCTTGCGCGAGCTCATCTCGAACGCAAGTGACGCGATCGATAAGATGTATTATCGCGCCCTCTCCGACGAGAGCATCGAGTTCAACAAAGACGATTACTTCGTCAAAATCGAACTCGATAAAGAGGCACGGACGATTACGATTCGCGACACGGGCATCGGGATGACAGAAGAAGAACTTGAAACGAATCTCGGAATTATTGCAAAGAGCGGTTCACTCGCCATGAAACAGGCAACGAAGATGGAAGAAGACCATAGCCTCATTGGTCAATTTGGGGTCGGATTCTATTCCGCGTTCATGGTCGCTGACCGTGTGACGGTACGGACTCGCTCGATTGACAGTGATCAAGGATACGTATGGGAGTCAGAGGGCACAGACGGCTATTCAATCGAACCGACAGACAAGGCGGACATCGGTACAGAAATCACGCTCCACTTGAAAGCAGACACAGAAGATGACGCGTACTCGTCATTCCTTGAAGAATACGAGATCCGCTCGCTCATCAAGAAACATTCGGACTTTATCCGTTACCCAATCAAACTCGATGTGACGAAACATCGTCAAAAAGAGGACTCAGAAGAGTATGAGGATTACAAGGAAGAAGAGACCGTCAACAGCATGGTGCCGATTTGGCGGAAGCGTAAGAGCGAGTTGACAGACGAAGATTACAAAGCATTCTATCACGAGAAGCGCTACGGTTTTGATGAGCCGCTCAAGCATCTTCACTTGAACGTCGACGGGACGATTCGTTATCAATCGATCCTCTACATCCCGTCAACGGTTCCGTTCGACTATTACACGAAAGAATTTGAGAAAGGGCTCGAGCTCTACTCGAACGGCGTGTTGATCATGGAGAAGTCACCAGACCTCTTGCCGGACTATTTCGGTTTCGTCAAAGGGATGGTCGACTCTGAAGACCTCTCCCTCAACATTTCCCGTGAAATGTTGCAGCAAGACCGTCAGCTTCGCGTAATCGCGAAGAACGTGAAGTCCAAAATCAAAGGGATGCTCGAGAAGATGCTCCAAAACGAGCGCGAGGACTACGAGAAGTTCTATGAGTCGTTCGGTCGCCAATTGAAGTTCGGCGTGTACGACCAGTTCGGCGCAGCCAAAGACGAATTAAAAGACTTGATTCTGTTCCATTCTTCTCATGAGAAGAAACTCATCTCGCTCAAAGAGTACGTCGAGCGGATGAAAGAAGATCAGAAGTATATCTACTATGCGACAGGCGAATCGATTCATCGCATCGACCTCTTGCCACAAGCAGAGCGCTTGAAAGAGGAAGGATATGAAATCCTCTACTTCACAGAAGAAATCGACGAGTTCGCCATCAAGATGCTCCAGTCGTATGACGATAAAGAGTTCAAATCGATTGCGAGCGGCGATCTTGGTCTCGATGACGCGGAAGCGAAATCACTAAACGAAGACAACCAAGACTTATTCGCCTTCATGAAAGAAGAGCTCGGAGACCGCGTCAAAGAAGTGCGTGCCTCAACACGACTAAAATCACATCCAGTCTGCTTGACGGTCGCGGGTGACGTCTCAATCGAGATGGAGAAGATTTTGAACGCGATGCCAAACGGCGGCGGCATGAAAGCAGAGAAAGTGCTCGAAGTGAACGCCGACCACGCCATCTTCCAGACGCTCCAACGTGTGTATAAGGAAGATGAAGCAAAAGCGAAACAATATACAGACCTCTTGTATCAACAAGCCCTCCTCATTGAAGGGTTACCGATTGAAGATCCGGTAGCGTATTCGAATGCAGTGTGTGCGTTGATGGCGGAGTGACGGCGAAGGCAGAGGGAATTTAAACACCCTCTGCCTTTCAATCACTTTTTTATCATTAAGCATCTGGGGAGAAATCAATTCTGTCCCAATGCCCTTTTATGCATTCCATAGCGGGTAACTCTCGACACTTTTTTATCTTTTTGTATTCGTAGGGAAGGAGATTTGTAAATACCCAATGATTCCCACCCTCTGCCTCGAAATATTTTCTATTCAACCGAATTCTATATTGTTGATCTAGAGTAAAAACCCCTACTTCAAAATCCGCATCATGTAGTTTACACAGCGATAGACCGTTTCTAACATCTTTTCTTGTTTGAACATTATCACTCCAACGTACAATATGTGCTCCTACTAGGTGTCTCTCCTCATTGAATCGACAATCAGGGAAACAACACTCAAAATTAAAATTCTCTTTTACCTGTCGCGAAAATTTTTGCTGTCCAACCCTTGCCTTTATTTCTCGAATCGATTCACTATTTGATTCATTGTTTTCAGACTCAACTTCTGAATCATATGTGAAATTTGACTCTTTTATTTGTGAAAGCTTATTATTTTCAAACAAAATATTAAATAATTCATTATCTACTTTTGAAAAATAAGCACCTTGTACAGTTCTAAGATCATTTTGGTTCTGACAGTAGAAGATAGCTTTTTTATCTCCTTTGTCTTTATGATTATTATTTTCGTAATAAGTAATTAGTGAATCTTCATTTATCTCAAAAATTTTTTTCAAAGATATTTTACTATTAAATTCTTGATAATTTTCCAAAGGTACTGTGTAAAATGTATCGCAGTAATCGTATTTAGGGTGAGGAGCAGGTGTGTTTACAACATTACATTTACTCACAGCCACAGAATGACCTATGAATTTCATTTTATTTTTATTTTTCGAAATACCTTTAACGAGATGGAGTATTACATCACCCTTCTCTACTTCAAGCAAAGATTCCCAATATGCTGATTTTGTTGTTGCTACACTATTTTTATACGCTGGACTCCATAGCTTTTTTGAAAATTTGAAACCCTCTCTTATACGTTGTTCTTTACTGAGATCTCTCATTTCAATCCACACCATATAAGTCACCTCAAATTTAAGATTAAATTGCAAAACCTAAGTTGAATTATCATATTTTAGAAATATCGAGTTCACAGAGAATAGACACGAATCTCTAGACCTCTCGGATAACTTTCTCCGGTTTTTTTTATAATTTCAGCTTTAAGATTTATCCGCTTGTCCATTATAGGTGCTAACTCGCTTGCAATTTCTCTTGGAATCCATCCCAAACTTCGATTTTTACTATCATATACATTGATTGCATTTTTATCGTAAGGATTACGAGGCTCTCTTTTCAATCTTATATTTTCATTTATCTTTGTTTCAGCTATTAATTTCTGTCTACCTTCAAAAGTAACACCAGCTAACCTTATGATTCTATTAACTCTTTTCTTATGAACTTTCAAAGTTGTCGTTTGAGGCTCCTTTTTATCATGAAGAACGGGAAATATATTAGTGTACTTTTCATCTTGGTTAGTCCGCGTCATATTATCGCTCAAACTCTTTGTTTTTACTGTCTTTGCTTGATTCAACCTTTTTTTCTCTTTTCTATTTACAATAAAGAGTAATAACAGGACTGTAATTACAATAAACTCCAACATTTTTCCCACCTCATTGGAAAATGTGTTTTCCACAAGTATCGTTAATATGAAACGTGGTTGTAAGTTCCGATTTCAAATTCATCTATAAAACGACTCATCTTGTTACCATATCCAGTAATGAACAATCTAGTCTTCGCTCGCGTCATCGATACGTATAAAAGTCTTCTTTCCACCTGGATAGCGTCCTCAATTTCCTCTTCCACTTCTGCTCTTTTAAGACTTGGTAAATTTTTATCTGTGAAACGTGGAATAATTACTACATCAAACTCAAGTCCTTTTGCGGAATGCATCGTTACGAACTTCACTCCAGGTGTTAAGCAACTTCCATTTTCTTTTTCAATATGCTCATGAGGAATATTATAAGGCATCATTCCCTTAAGTTTCTTGAGGTGCATTTTATGTCGGCATAAAACACCGATAGTGATATCTTTATCTGATGACTTATTCCACAGCTCTCGAACTAGCCTCAGAATACCCTCATATTCTTCTTCGTGCTTGCTATACTGATGAATTTCCGGTAAAAACCCACTACTCTTTTTAGGTACGATCAGTTCTTCACGGGTCTCTTCACTGTTTTTTGAAGAGTTACTATTCAAATCTTTGTTGTAAAGCGGGCGTGCCATTGTGACGATTTCCTGGCATGATCGATGCATCTCTTCTAAATGTTTTGTCCGTCCACCGACAATGTTAATTCCGACACTTTTCCAAGTGAAATCTGTCTTATAAATGCGTTGACCAATATCCGCAGAAACGATTAGACTCTTCGGATTCAACTCTCTCAAGACAATAAGCTGAACTTGTGTTAAGTCTTGCGCTTCATCAATCATCACGTACTCATAGGATTCTTTTGTTTTAACGATATTAAGATTTTGATGAATTTGAATGCCATACTCATCGAAAGGAATAATAGATGCCATTGCTAAATTTTTATCGAACTGTTCCATAAAAGTGTATACTTCTTTTCGGTCGGATTGCTGAAGGCTAACCAACCTTCCGCTCCGTCGTATGTTCAAATACTCTTCCTCAGATACGATACCTTTCCCTTTAATCCATTCAATCTCGTCTTTTAAGAATGATTTGAATTTGTCATCACTGTAAAAACGATGACTTTTCGTTTTCTGATTCTCATAACAATTATCAAAAATCTTATCCACTTGATAAGAAGAGGAAGAATATTTCCCTTTAATCTGTCTCAAGTATTTGGAGGCCCAAGAATGAAAGGTTCGCACTTCTAAATTACCTTGATTATATCCTCTGTCGGCTAAATATTTCTGGGCAAAGGCTGCCAACGTCTTGTTATATGTAATCAACAAAATTTTAGCATTTGGATTTGATTGTAAAATTTTTTCAATCTTCATTAAGAGAACAGTTGTCTTCCCACTACCTGGTGCTCCCTTGATTAACACGTGCTCTGCTTGAAAATTGATTGCATCGTTTTGCTGCTTTGTAACGGTGATTTTAACCATGTGATCACTCCATTTTAAAAAAAGTCGTCTTCAAAAAAAGTCTTTCGTCTTTGTTCCTCTAGTTCTTGTTCTTGCTTTTTCAAAACACTTAAATCGGTAATTTCCTGCCGAATTCCTTGCGGCTCCCTTTTCACGAGAGGTGTCATCCATGCTACTATGAACTCTTGGCTCAAGGTTTCGAACTTTTCTCGACTCCTATTTTTCATCATCAATCGCGTAATGCCCCTCTCGACATATCTCTAGAAACTCACAAAAGCGACAATGGTTTCCAGGATTGGCCAGACTAACGATAGATTGCTCTGGCTTATTGTAAAACAACCTAAAATCTTTTAAAGAACCGTTATAACTTACATTGCCTATTTCATAACGAGGATTTTGATATCGATTTGATTTCTGCTTAACTTCTTCCAAAATCAATTTCCGGTATGCTCCGCTTAGCTGTGGGAACAAATGCGAAAGGTACATCTCAGTTTTACCCCAATCTTTAAAAACGTGGTAAATACTTTTAAGCATTTTTTTATATAATAGCTGCTGATGAAATCGGGACGAATAAGTTCCAAAATCATTCAGGATATAAGCAAATGTAGCGCGTTGCGGACATTGGTTATTCTCATCTTGTAACAGTCGATGTTCAAAATCTGGAACGACGATATCGTCAGTACACGTCGATAGATTAAATTCTTCATCTGTTAGTTTTGGGAGTTCTTTGCGGAACCCAGCAACTTTGAAATAGTGAGCCATCTCTAGTTCGTAGCCCGTTTCTAAGTTCCTCACGTACGAAACCCTTACGTCATCTGCGCCAATCAACAACGTATATAACAAATATCTGGTTACGGCGCCGGATAGATTCTTCAACTCTTTGAAAAGGTGTAGCTCTGACCTTGAGAAGCTTAATGTATCAATTGTTTTACTTGAAAGTGGCCAAATTTTATATTTGGTGCTCATCGGTAATGCATCCGCATCAATGAAACCGAGGTGAATATTTCGCTTTTGCTTGAACGCCATTCCATCTGCTACAAAGAGCGCCCCAACCCTGTCTATCATCTCGTCCTCATCATCATAGCTTTGGAGTCCCGACTGCAAGTAAAAGCGTAGACCATCCATGATATCTAATAATGAGAATTTTAAAGTCTCGTCTTTCAATTCCTCAAGCTTCATCATTAAGTCTTTTAACAGAATCACTTCTTCTTGCTGACGCTTCTCTTCAGCCGAGATGCTGACATAGGTTTTGAGTTTTTCAAGATGTTCTCCAATTTTCAAATCAGTTTCTACTTCGAAGAGTTCATGAACCATTCGACCAATCATGAGTAGACCCTGTTGTATAACCTTCATATCTTCAATGCTTACTTTGAAATAAGAAAGTTGCTCAAGAGGCCTGCCATGGAGACGATGGACTCGTCCTGCTGGTAATGGCCGGAGTGATTCCCATCTCATCTTCTCTTCTATTAAGAAATTTATCTTTTCAAGCCACTCTTCTATCGTCAAAAATCGAGCATCTCGTCCATCAAGAAATCCTTCGCCAAGATAAAAATAAGGGAGGAGTTGATCTAACTGTTTTGTGTACTTAGACATGTTAATTTTAGAACCATCTATTCCATCGACATAAAGATGCCCACTATTAAATAATCTCTGTAATACATCTGGTCTTAATATTTTTTCGATAACTGAAGAATTACGATGCGGTGTCTTCTGTTCTGTGTACAAGTTGTGCAGTTCGAATAGGAAACGACCAATTGGATAATCGATTAAGGAGGGCGATTTTTTATCAATTAACCCCGCATAATACAACTGTTCTCTTACTTCCCCGCTTCGACAAGAAATGAAGTGTTCATACTTGTGATCCTTTTCACGCTCTCGAATATCTCGTTCCTTTGAGAGGAACTCTAACATATTTGAATATACGGTCACTTTTCCTAATTCATTTTTTGTGAACGAATGAAAACGACGACCCTCGATTCCCGCTAACAGCTGGACTGAGTACGGATGTTGTACAGCTGGTTCGTTGAACGAGGCCGACCACGGCACCTTGCCTTTCCATAAGAATCGTTCTACCGTTTCGTAAGTGTGAGGAAGAAGTTCATCATAATAATTCACAAATATCAATTCAAATTGTTGCTCTAAGTGCTTGAAGAAATACTCCTGTAGTGGGGTAATGAAGTAAAAACCATGTAAGACTATCTTTCCTTTACTCAATGACGCCTCAACCCTGTTGTTAATCTGATTTTCTTCACCAATATTAAATTGATGAAGATTATTCTTGGTTTTCGCATTCTGTCGCAAGAACTCTTTTATGAGCTGAGAGAAATACTCTGAATTTGATTGTAGTTGTTCTTCCCATGCAATCGGTCGAATATCATCATGCATTTCACTCATAATGTCATGCAGCAATGACTCTTCACCATTTTTATCGACGAGAGTTGAAAACAGATTGTCTAACCGCAACTCTTTTAATAATCGGATAGTATAAATCAGTTCTTTTCTATTTTTTTCGAATGACAGAATATGTTTCCTCATTCGAACGTCAGCTTGCGACGAAGACTCCCATCTATTTCTAAGAATTTGTGAAATCTCTAAGTATTGACGCATTTGATTCTTTTGACTACTCCACGCCTTGCCTTGCACCTCTTCTAACAATGGATTGATTGTTAGAAGAGGTGCTTTTAACCATTGATATATTTTTAGATTTTCATTAATTGATTCGTGAAGCGTAG
Organism: Exiguobacterium sp. RM11; assembly: GCF_059821525.1. Lineage (NCBI taxonomy): Bacteria > Bacillati > Bacillota > Bacilli > Caryophanales > Exiguobacterium > Exiguobacterium sp. RM11. The sequence continues at coordinate 2,736,737 of NZ_CM187558.1, forward strand.
GTGTCGCCGTGATATGGAGAACATCGTTATAATGTTTTTGAAACTTCGAGTCCTTCCATGTCAAGTCACTCGGCACCCGGTAAGTCAGTACCTGTCTATTCATTTGACGTTTCCTTTCGTACAGCCATTCGTATCAATTTTCCCCACGTATCTTTATCCCATGTTCCTTTAGGTGTGTGAGGCCGAGCCGCATTGATCCATAGTCGTTGCTCGGCTCGTGTCATCGCAACATAGAGTAATCTTGTTTCTTCGTTTAACGTCTCGGTGATATCCTCAGCTTTTATCGTTTGGAAAGATGATGTGGTCACAACTTCATCATTTTCCTTAAAGTGAAAAGCCAACACTTTTTCTTGACCACTCAATCCTTTTGAAGTGAGAAGGACTTTATGTCGATAGCCCTGTATTAAACTTGAATTGGTAAACGGAATGAACACAGAGTGAAATTCCAGTCCTTTTGCTTTGTGGACGGTCATCACTCGAACAACCCTATCTCCTTTGATATCTTTTGCGTCGATATCGGCCTCATCTTCATCTCGATTGGTCGCTAATTGAATTTTCAACCAGTCATATAAAGCAACCGGATCATTGACCTCGCTCTTCAAACGTTTGATTGCAATATCTAACACTTTATACAAATTTCTTTCGTACTGGATGAGTTCGTGTGGCTGGTACCCTTGTGATCCCATGATTCGTTTATATGGGAGCTCCATCACGATGTTTTGAAGCACTTTGTAAAAAGGTTTGATCCGCACATCCTCTCTCGCCTTCCGCATCCACTTCCATCTTTCGCCATCTAGAATCCGATCCATCTCTACAGTCAGTCGTGCAACATCCCCTTCATGCTGAATCAGGTGATTAACATTTAAAGTGTCTTCAACGAAAGATGATTGATTAAGAGCAAAAAAGCTCTCCGGACATCCCTCATTTTTTAAAACGCGAATCAAGAGAAGGAGGTCTTTTGCCGCCGACGATTTGAATAATCCGCCGCCTACAGTAACCTCGTATGTTAAATCATCTCGACCGTTCTTCCTTATATTTTTTAACAACTCCTTTATATCTTGGGCCTCTTTATTCTTTCTTACTAAAATACCGAGTACCGATTGTTTTTTATCGCCTGATGGCAACGTGTCGTACATATCGAGAATGATGTCTTCGAGTTTAGGGTTTTTAGTTGTCGAGATTTTTAAAACCTCTTCTGTATTGACTTCCGAAGATAGATAAGAAATCAGTCTACCCGTATCAATACCATTCTTCATTTCATTAGGTAAACGATTGTTCTGCTTCCATACCTTAAACAGCCCTTCCATTTCTTCTAATAACGATTTCGAACTCCGATAGTTAATCGTCAAATCATAAGAGAGAAAGTCATTCTTTAGTCGTTTTAAACTCTCAAAGGCTGTATGGCTCGCCCCACGAAAACGATAAATTGCTTGCTTTATATCTCCTACTACGAACAACCTAGCTTGCAGTAAATTTGACAAAGCCACGAGTAATTCGATTTGAGGGTCATCCGTATCCTGAAACTCGTCAACAAAGATGTAATCGATTGCAGGCTCTATCGTCAGTTGTCGGTTAGCTTTGACGACGGTCAACAAATCACGTTTTATATCCGACAACATGAGTGAATTGTCTCTCAATTTTTCTTCCTTGATTCGACTCGCCATGCGCTCAATCACGTACTGAGTCGCTTGCTGATACTTCTTGTCTCTCGGGCTGTCTTCTGCGGGATCCCAGTTAAGAGAATCGCTGTCCCCACTCAGACCTTTTTTATCTAACTCACTCTGTACATGCATGAAAAATTTAATCATTTTATACTCTTCAACATCTGAAAAATAAGAAACCTCTTCCTCTTCAATCTCTTCTGTAAGGTACCTTGCAAATTCTTCTCGAATGATTGTTTCTGTTCGATATTTGTACGATGCGACACCGACAGTATTTCCCCATCCCTCGACTGCGCCTAATTGTTCAAACAAATACTTGGAGAAAGCGTCTATCGTCATGATTCTCATCTCATTGACTTGCTCCATCCAATCTAGATATTTAGTCAGGTTTGTATTCTGATAATAGAATTCGAGACGTTCCTTAATTTTTTTTCGCATATGCGCCGCAGACTCTCGGGTGAACGTAATCATCACGATAGAATCTAGTCTGACGTCACTTGTATGGATCAAATACATGATTCGCGAAATCATAGTTGTCGTCTTCCCACTACCGGCGCCAGCATTCACTAAAATATCAGAAGTTGAGGGTGCATGTTCAACGCGATACTGTCCCCAGTTGAATCGGGGACTCAATTGATTGTTTTCTATGTAACGTTCATGTTTCGAAGATATTCGGCCATTTTTAATCAAAAGTGTCTCATCAATTTCCTCAAAAAGCTCGTGCACTGTAACATTTTTTTGGCTTTCTATAATACTTACATTTTTTGTGATAATATCAACCTTAGTACCTTGTAGTGCCCATTTCTTTAACTCGTCCATTCGACTCCTCGAGAGCTCATTTTCAATCAATAAGATTGAATAAGGAATCTTTTGATTAGTGCTGAAAGCCTCTTCTACTGGATGAGGTGGCAATGATATAAATTGTTTTGGAACTGCGGAAGAATCGATTTTATCCGGAGAGTCTTCCATAAAAACCTCAACGATATGTTCGACATCGGCACGACTATAAAGTTCATATGTTGTATTTCTATTTTTAGTTTTTCTCAATTGTGGTCTAGCAAATTTTCCGCTCAATGGAAAGTAATATTCTTTTATACCCGATTGAATAGATCTCGTTTTGAGGGCATTCGCCATTTTTGATGCTTTTTCATCTTCAGTTCCAGCAAACAACTGAATCCCCATAAAAACATTGCCTTTTTTTATTATGACATCGAGCTTCATCTGAAGATCTGCCTCTTCGTGGCTAATCACTTCATCAAAGTACCCGGATTCCTTCAGTAGAAGGGCGAAATGAAAATCTCGAACCAATCCTAGGTATGCTGTGTGCGCTTCACTTCGAACATGATGCTTAATCAGCTCCAACTGATTGACATTAGATAAGACAGATTCAGCAAAATACTCTGTATATTCTTCCACAGAAGGTAATCGGTCTAATAACAAAACTTGTTTTCTTAATTTTGACAAAAAGCTAGGAAGTCCAAATTTTGTAGCGGGATGTGTTCCTACTGGAATAGTGTCCGGTTTGTAATGATTTTTGGAATAGGTATTATCTAAGCATTCCTCTATATACTTCGAGGATTTTAGAATGGTAAGTACTGAACGCTCTATCTTAAACTACCACCTTCACATATTTTTCTTAATTACATAATAACAAACATGGAGATAGTTTCTAAATAGCAAACAAAAAACTCCCATTTTTTATAATGGGAGTTTTTTGTCATTTGAAGTTATTGTACGTCCCCAACAGCTGCATCTGTTTCACTTCATGCAACAAGCTCTTTTCGTCTTCTTGCTCATGAATCTCCGCAATTCGATGACCCATCCGCTCAATCAACCCGACGACTAGAGCATTCCCCATCGTGAAGTATCGCTTGCGGTCTGTCATAGTCGCGGTCCATCCGTATGGGAAGCCATTCAACCCTTCACATTCTTCCGGACGCAAATAGCGTAATTTCTTCGTATGCGGGTCTTCGATGACATGGCTCGAACGGTTGCACGTTCCTTCGCTCGTCAACATCGTTCTACCTGGAAGGTCCAACGAATCTGGATATGACATACCTCCTTCGGCATAGACATAGACGTGACCGCTCGCAGAAGTACGTTCGATTTTTTTCGGCCCTTTCATATAGGCCAATTCCTCTTTTTCCGTACGCCCAGATTTTTTAACTTTTTCCGTATCTAGATAGTAATGTTCTGGGGCAGGACCAAACTGTTCATACACCTCTTGGACAATCTCTCCGAGCGTCTTAGGCGTTTCTCGAACCGGGAGCGTCTCAAGCGTCGTCACTTGATTCCCCGTCATCACACCTGCATTTCGATAAGTTGCGGAAAACGTGTCCGAGATTTCAACGATGTCTTCCGGCAACTCGAACGTCGAACCTGGATGCTTCTCGCTTGTCATCTCCATGACCGGGAAAGTCGGTGCAAAGAACCCGTCTTTCAACAACCACTGCTCAGGATTTGCCTTCCCCGCTCGGGTTGAATGCTTCAAATCTGCTCGAGTCGCAAAGATGAAGATACGACGGCGGCGTTGAGCAAAACCGTAATCGGCAGCATTGATGACTCGCCACTCGACCGTATATCCCTGATCGGCAAACGCACGAAGCATGACACTGAAGTCACGCCCTCTTTGTTTCGCAGGTGACTTCATTAGGCGGTCGACGTTCTCGAGTAAGACGTAAGGCGGCTTTTCCTGCTCAACGATATTCATGATTTCCCAGAACAAGACACCCTTCTTCCCTTGAATCCCTTGCTCATTCTTCAAGCTACGTGACACGCTGTAGTCTTGGCACGGGAAGCCCCCCACAAGTAAATGGTGTGGTCCTGCTTCCATCCACGACAGCGCGATATCCTCATTCACGTGTTGGCCACGTCCTTTAAAACGTTCAGCATAGCAATCAAAGGCCGGTTGTACCTTCGTCGCCGGCTCCCACTGATTGCCCCAAACCACATCGAATTTGTCGGATGTAGGTTCGGCATTCACATCTTCAATTCCTTCAAGCGCGATGCGGAAACCTCCTACACCGGCAAATAACTCAACTACTTTAATCAATGGGAACACCCTTTCGTATTTTCTATCTTTAATTTACTTCATTTACACATTTCTCTCAATGAAAACAGTTTATCACCTATATCAAAAAGGATCAAGCCTATCCTATTTTATCTTTTCTACAAAATATAATCATAATCTATAGTAATATGTTAATAATAACCATTATTGGAGGTCTATATATTGTTGAAATTTGATTCAATCGAGTCACTTTTAAGTAAGACGAGTGAAATTGTTGGTAAAACTTTTGGTGAAATCGACACAGAAAATTATTTTGAACGACTTTCGAATGACAAGGGAATCCTCGGAAAAATAGTTGAAACAGGATTTTATGGATATCCTAACAACAACAAAGCCGAAGCGGACTTTGACAATTTAGGGGTTGAACTAAAAGTCTCCGGGTTCACAGTGACTAAGAAGGGGCTATGGTCTGCCAAAGAACGGATATCACTCTCTCAAATCAACTTTTCAAAAATCGTTGAGCAAGAGTTTCAATATAGTTCTTTAATTTCAAAAAACCGAAGAATTTTATTTATTTGGTATGAATTTGTCAAAGGAGGCGACCCTAGAGATTTTGTTATTCGTGACTATCAATTGTACGATATGACGGCCATCGAACCAGTAATCGAAAAAGATTACTTGGTGATTCAAGACTTTGTAAAGAAAGGGCTCGCACACGAACTATCTGAGGGAAACAGCGTCGTTTTAGGAGCCGCCACCAAAGGCGCGTCTGGGCAAACACAAGTTCAGCCTTATTCTCCCATCAAAGCTAAAACAAGAGCCTTCTCGATTAAAAACTCTTTCATAAAAGGTGTCTTGAAAGAGCATCGCGCAAGCTATGATGTGCATCTACCGAAAGAACTTACACCGGAAGAGTGGTTGTGGAATCGATTGAGAAAATTCAAAGGGATGACCCAGATCGAAATCCTGAAGACTGTAGACCCCAATTCTGTTAAAGATAAAATTCCGAAAGGCATAGGTGGAATGATTAAGAAACGTGTCATTGGCACCGAAGAGGATTTGGAGAAGGTCGAGATTTTCAATAAATTGACGTATGACATCAGGAGTATCCCCATAAAAACAAACTACTATCCCCTTGAAAAAGCAACCTTCCGAACTCTCCACAGAGAAGATTTTCAAGATGAATGGGAGATTTCTGATTGGAAGCTATTTTTTGAAGAGAGTACTTTCTTCTATGTCGGTTATCTCGGCGAAAAGAACTCCTCTAAAAATGGACACAGAAAGTTAGAGTGTTTGTTCAAAGTCGCATTTACCCCTGACGAAATTGAGGACTTCGCAAAGACGTATAAACAGATTCAGAGGGCGCTTGTCACAAACAAAATCTCGGATCTCCCAACAGCGACCAAATGTCCAGATTCTCCTCTAGTCATTTCTACTAAAGGCGGAAAAGACGACTCTTGTTATGAAGCTTTTTTCAAAGGTGGACGAAAAACATGCTTCATGTTTAACAAAGATTTTTTACACAAAAAGTTTCAGCAATCCATGATGATTAAATCTTGAACATATTCTGTTGATAATCTGCTGACTGTATAGGGAATACCTTCTCTAAGAACTCAAGGAGGAGAGGGTATGGCCAGAAACGTACCGAAAGCATCGAGTCCAGCCGTGTTCAAGACGATGAGCGGAAACCGTGGGAAAGATACGAAGATGGAAGTCAAAGTCAGAAAAGCGCTGTGGGCGGCCGGATATCGGTACCGCAAAAACAATCGCAAACTTTACGGGACGCCCGACATCTCGTTTCCTGGATTACGCGTCGTCGTATTTCTGGACTCTTGCTATTGGCACGGCTGTCCCCTCCACTTCAAACTACCGAAGACGAATGCCGATTTTTGGCGTCAAAAGATTGGACGAAACATCGAACGTGATGCCGACGTCACACAACATTATGTAGAGGAAGGTTGGATCATCCTTCGATTTTGGGAACACCAGGTCAATGATGATTTTGATCATGTCATCTATACCATCACTCATTTCGTTGATATGGCCAAGCAAAACCGACACATACGAAGCGGCTGAGATTAAAAGTACATCAGTCTAAATCTTCATCGAACATCGGTTCATCATAGGTCTCGGTCGTTTCATCGACAAGCAGGTTCGCGTAGAGTTCCTCTACGCGGCCTCTTTTTTCGCCTTTCTCGTTTAAATATTCAACGATTTTGAACGTATCAGGTGCTTCAAGTCCGATAATGACAATCGGTACGGTGAGTTGCGTGTTCAGCGGCTTCAAATGGTGGACATATTTCTCATACGTCCCAATGGCGCCATCAAAATTACCAGCACGCTGTAATCGTTGAGTCGCACAAATGATTACTCCGATTCTTGTTTGAATCGCCTTTTCGACGTGGTTCAGTTCGCTTGCGATGACTGGTTTCAATAAGTTCCAAGCGATGGTACCCGCATGGTTGAATCCGACCTCGAGCGAGATATTATCTTTGGCGAAATCAAGACGCCACACATTCTCTGAATAGTCACGGTCCTGAAAAATCGGACTCTCGCTCATCCATCCTCTTCTCAAAAATTCCAGTCTGAATAGTTCGTTCAAAGCCTTTGATAGACTCTTGTTCTTTTTAGCGTATTTTCCATTAAATAATTTGATGATGTCATCGTCGCTAATTGACTGAATGATGTCATGAATCTCTGACCAGATTTCCTTGAACTCTTCATCATTCTTCAATATCGTCTCACCGAATCGGTGGGAATGAACTCGATAATTCATAATAAATCTCCCGTCTGTAAATGATAATCACGAACAGAAAGACGAGAATAACGATACACTTTCCATCTTTCAATCGAGTTTGTGACTCATTTAATATTTTGTAAAGATACTACTTAAAGAAAGAAAATACATCATTATTGTAATCGTTTTCTTCATTGATATTAAGCTAATCATAAATAATTATGAGTTATTTCAACACATTTCAAAGCATGCAAACGCCTTGACAATTCCAGCTCGTTATATGAAGTTAGTATTACATTATAATTATTCTAGTCGAGATAGAAACGCTAGAGTAAAAAAACAAGGAGGACATAACCCATGTCATTAATCGGCAAAGAAGTACTACCATTCAAAGCACAAGCATTCCAAACAGGTGAATTCCTCGAAGTTACAGAGAACGACCTCAAAGGCAAATGGAGCGTTGTCTGCTTCTACCCAGCTGACTTCACATTCGTCTGCCCAACTGAACTCGAAGACCTTCAAAACGAGTACGCTACACTTAAAAACCTCGGTGTAGAAGTATACTCTGTCTCAACAGACACACACTTCACACATAAAGCTTGGCACGAAACATCTGAGAAAATCGGAAAAATCGAGTACATCATGATTGGTGACCCATCACACGTCATCTCACGCAACTTCGATGTCTTGAACGAAGAAGACGGCCTCGCAGACCGTGGTACGTTCATCATCGACCCAGACGGCGTCATCCAAACTGTCGAGATCAACGCTGGCGGCATCGGCCGTGACGCGAGCACGCTCGTCAACAAAGTCAAAGCAGCACAATACGTACGCAATAACCCAGGCGAAGTCTGCCCAGCGAAATGGGAAGAGGGTTCTGAAACACTCCGCCCAAGCCTTGACCTCGTCGGTAAATTGTAAGGAGCGATTGCATGTTAGAAGCAGCGATTAAACAACAGCTCGACCAATATCTCCAGCTCATGGAGGGCGATGTCGTCCTCCGTGTGAGTGCTGGGGAAGACAAAATCTCAAACGAGATGCTCGAGCTCGTCAACGAACTCGCCAGCATGTCATCACGCATCTCGATCGAACGCGCGACACTCGAGCGTACACCGAGCTTCAGCGTGAATCGTCCGTCTGAAGAGACAGGAATCGTCTTCGCGGGGATTCCACTCGGACACGAGTTCACATCACTCGTCCTCGCCCTCCTCCAAGTGAGCGGGCGCGCACCGAAAGTCGATGCGGACACGATCAAACAGATCCAAAACATCGAAGGCACGTATCACTTCGAGTCATACATCAGCCTCAGCTGCCACAACTGCCCTGACGTCGTGCAAGCGCTAAACGTCATGAGCGTCCTCAACCCGAACATCACCCACACGATGATTGACGGAGCCGCGTTCAAGGATGAAGTGGAAGCGAAAGAGATCATGGCTGTCCCAACGGTCTTCTTGAACGGAGAATCGTTCGGTAACGGTCGGATGTCACTCGAAGAGATCTTGGCGAAACTCGGTACAGGTCCTGATGCGTCTGCGTTCTCGGACAAAGACCCGTACGACGTCCTCGTCGTCGGTGGCGGTCCAGCTGGTGCGAGTGCTGCCGTATACGCCGCTCGTAAAGGAATCCGTACAGGAATCATCGCGGAGCGCTTCGGTGGCCAAGTGATGGACACGATGGGGATCGAGAACTTCATCGGTACCGCTTATACAGAAGGTCCAAAGCTTGTCGCAAGTCTAGAAGAGCACGTCAAAGAGTACGGAATCGACGTCATGAACCTCCAACGCGCGAAGCGTCTTGAGAAAAAGGACCTCGTCGAGATCGAACTCGAGAACGGCGCTGTCTTGAAGAGTAAGAGCGTGATCCTCTCAACTGGTGCACGCTGGCGTAATGTCAACGTCCCAGGTGAGGCGGAGTTCAAAAACAAAGGGGTCGCTTACTGCCCGCACTGTGACGGTCCTCTCTTCGAAGGGAAGCGTGTCGCGGTCATCGGTGGCGGTAACTCTGGGATCGAAGCGGCCATCGACCTCGCAGGGATCGTCAAGCATGTAACGGTTCTCGAGTTCGCTCCTGAACTCAAGGCCGACCAAGTGCTTCAAGACCGTCTCCACAGCCTCCCGAACGTGACTGTCATCACGAACGCTCAGACGACAGAAATCACGGGTACGGACAAAGTGAACGGCATCTCGTATGTGTCTCGTGAGACGAACGAGTCACACCATGTCGAATTGGAAGGCGTCTTCGTCCAAATCGGCCTCGTCCCGAACACGGACTGGCTCGACTCGGTCGAACGCAACAACTTCGGGGAAATCGTTGTCGACCGTCATGGCGCAACGAACGTCCCAGGCGTGTTTGCCGCAGGAGACTGCACGAACAGTGCCTACAAACAAATCATCATCTCGATGGGTTCTGGTGCGACAGCCGCACTCGGCGCCTTCGACTACATGATTCGCAACTAATAAGAAGACTCGCCCTCTATCATGAGAGCGAGTCTTTTTTTACAGTTCAAATGTTTTCCCGGAGTCCGGGATGAACAAGACCGATTCTCCGCTCCCCGTCTCAAATCGGTAGCCCACTCGAGGCGTGAATGGATTCCATTCTCCCCCGGTCGTCGGTACGCTTTCCATGTACGTCACGTCATTGTACGTTTTATTCAGCGTCTCTTGTGCTTCCGCTACCGAATAAGTCGGTACGGATAACACGATTCCGATACTTACGCTAATCACCCCAAACGCCACAGTCCATCGAGTCGATATGGGCTTTCGAAAATGGGCCAGAACCAATATCGTAATCATCCATCCAATCGGCACCCCGAACGTTGCGGCTCCACCATATATCCGAACGTTCACTTCCATCAACATGACAATTACGATACCGCCAACCATCCACCACCACTTCATGAACATCACCTCCCCTTCATTATCCCAGAATCAGGAAAAGACTCAATTTCTTTTTTATATGATTAACTACATTGATGTATGAAGACTTATAGTGTATGATATACAGTATAAAGATGAACGAATGAAGGAGGCGAAAAAATGTCCGATGTCAAAGCCTCGTTGGTGACGGAATTGCGGCGCGGCACGTTGACGATTGCGGTGCTCAGTCAGTTGAAGACACCTCAATACGGCTATTCTCTCGTTCAAGCGCTACTTGATGCCGACATCAACATTGACCAGAGTACGCTCTACCCGCTCCTGCGTCGACTTGAAAAACAAGGACTCGTCACGAGTTCCTGGGATACGACAGAGAGTCGACCTCGTAAATACTATGTACTCAGCCCAGACGGAATGGATATTTTGAATGAGTTGTACGTGGAGTGGGTGAACATGTCGAAAACATTGACCCGTCTAATCGAAGGAGGAAACGATCATGAATCTTCGTGATGTGTATATCAATGAAGTCACCTCTCGAATCCCAGAGTCGATGCGGCAAGACGTCGCACTCGAATTGGAATCGACCATTGATGACATGACTGGAAATGACCCATCTGAAGCGGATTTATTTGAAGCATTGCGCCAACTCGGCGACCCTCATATCCTCGCCGCTCGCTATGCGAACCGACCACTCTATCTCATCGGTCCTGCCCTCTTCATACAGTACGTGAACATCATCAAAATCGTCTTACCGATTGCCGTCACGGTCATCACAGTTCTCTCCATCATCGGTTATTTGACCAACCCGATAGACGACACGTCTTGGAGTCAATTCTTGATTCAAGCATTCCTTCAAACCGGGGCTGCCATCTTCAATGTTGTCGTTCAAACGCTATTCTGGATTACCCTCACGTTCTTCATCATCGAACGGGCTGTACCTGAGGGCGAAGTCCCCTTCTCGAGTTGGAAACCTGAACAACTCAAGAAAGTAAAACCTCGTTCGACCTCAATCTCTCTTGGTTCAATCTTGTTTGATGTTGTCGTCACCGTTTTGATGGTCGTATTGTACGTCAACGCCGAACAGTTGATTCGCGTCGTCACGGATGGCGAATCCTATCCACTACTCAATTCGTCCGTCTTGAATCAATTCTTCCCATTTGTCATTGCCTTGGCCGCCTTTGGCATCGCGATCGCCATTTACAAATGGATCGTTCGACACTGGACGAAGCCGCTCGCCTTATGGAATACCCTCTTCAATGTGGTATGGATTGCCGTCACGGCACTCATTTTACTGCAACCTGATCTAATTTCGACCGAAGCGCTCTCTTTGATTGCTGAACAAACGAATATCGACATCGAAACAATCAGTCGCTGGGGTGTCTGGAGTATTTTACTCACCATTATTATCGTATGTATCCTCGACTTTACCGAAGGGTTGATCAAAGCGTTTAGTCGTTGAACCTCACATTCAAACGTTTCATTTCCGAGGAAAGTGGAATACCGGAGAAGAGAACGGATTTTGAATGGGGAGGCATTTGATGGGTATTCCAACAATGAAGTTACATGATGGTTATGAGATCCCGGCCATTGGACTCGGGACAGTTTATTTAAAAGGTGAAGCAGGGGTCGACGCCATCACGTGCGCCATCCGAAACGGATATCGACTGATCGATTCGGCGATTCGTTATGATAATGAAGGTGCGGTCGGTGAGGCGGTTCGCCAATCTGGCATCCCGCGCGAACAACTTTTCTTAACATCAAAATTGCGCGCGCAATATTATGACTACGACCAGGCACTCGAGATGATTCGGGAGTCCCTATATCGGGCGAACCTCGACTATTGGGATTTGTTCCTCTTGCATTGGCCAAACTCGAAACAAGACAAGTACGTCGAGGCGTGGCGTGCCTTGATTCAGGCGAAGAAAAACGGATGGATCCGCTCCATCGGGGTATCGAACTTCATGCCGGAACATCTTGACCGTTTGATTGAAGAAACGGGAGAAACACCGGTCATCAACCAAATCGAGTTACACCCGTACTTCTCGCAAGTCGAGCAGCGTCAAGCCGATAAAGAACGCGGCATCATCACAGAGGCATGGAGCCCGCTCAGTCGCGCCCGTACGGTCATCCATGACGAGAAGATCACCGAGCTTGCCAAACAAAAAGGCAAGAGTGTCTCTCAAGTTATCTTGCGCTGGCATATCCAGCTCGGTGTGATTCCGCTCGCCCGTTCATCTAGCGAGTTACACCAAAAAGAGAACCTCGATGTCTTCAACTTTGAATTGACCGACGAAGAAATGGAGACGCTCAATGCGTTGACGAAGCCGGATGGTCGCATCGATGACCAAGATCCAAGAGAATACGAAGAGTACTAAAAAAGATTGAGCCAAGAGGCTCAATCTTTTTTATTCAAACGCCGGAATCGCCGTTTCTGCATAATTTTCTTCTAAGAACGCACGGACTTCATCGCTCGTGAGGGCCTCACCGAGTTTTTGGATTGTTTCGTCGTCCTGGTTGTCTTCACGTGCGACAAGCGTGATTGCGAAGTCGTTCTCGACACCTTCTGTGAGGAGTGCGTCACTCTTCGGTGTCAAACCGAGCGGTGCTGCGTAAGCCGGTGTCATCAAGACCGCATCGACATCATCGTATGCACGAGCGAGCATCAACAAGTCGACTTCTTCAAACTTGAAGTTTTTCGGATTCGATGTGATATCAGCTTGTGTATAGTACGTGCCTTCTTTCTCTCCGAGTTCAATTACATCATGTTGTGCGAGAAGGGAGAGTGAACGGTCGATGTTCGATACGTCGTTGGCGATGGCGATGGTCGCGCCTTCCGGAATGTCTTCCATGTTGTCATAGTTTTTCGCGTATACGCCGTAGTTTGCGAAATAGATCGGTTCGATGGGAACGAGATTCGCATCATTGCTGCGGTTGAACTCTTCCATGTACGGGACGTGTTGGAAGAAGTTCGCATCGACTTCTTTCGCCGCGAGTGCCGAGTTCGGTTGGACGTTGTCTCCGAGGACGACGATTTCGAGTTCGATGTTCTCTTCTGCGAGCTGTTCTTTCGCGATTTCAAGCATATCTGTCATCGGTGGGATGAGTGACGCGACTTTCAACGTCTGTGGTTCGTTCGATTGTTCTGTTTGTGTTTCAGTGTCGTTCCCACATGCGGCGAGGACGAGTGTGAGCGAGGCAAGAAGTGCCATCAATTTTTTCATATTCATTTCCTACTTTCTGTTTAGCGTTTGTCGATGATTCGTGCCACGGTCGTGCCCGTGAACTGGATCAGCTGCACGAAAACGAGCATGATGAGAATCATATAGAGCATGAGTTCTGTCTGAAATTGCTGATATCCATAACGGATGGCAAAGTCACCGATGCCACCGCCCCCGACGACCCCCATGATTGTCGAGTATGAGATAAAGCTGATGATGGATGTCGTCAATCCGAGCACGAGACCGGATCTGGCTTCGACGTAAAGAAACTTGAAGATGATATCTTTCACCGACGCCCCCATCGAAAGCGCCGCTTCGACGACCCCGCGCGGAACATCAATCAATGACTGCTCGACGAGGCGCGCATAATGCGCGATGGCGATGATGGAAAGTGGCACCGTCGCTGCCGCTGTTCCGATGGCCGTCCCGATAATGAATCGTGTAAATGGAATCAAAAACACGACGAGTAACAAGAACGGGAAAGACCGAACGATGTTCACGACCAGGTTGAGGACGGAGAAGACGACTTGGTTCTCTAACAGTTGCCCTTTACGCGAAAGATAAAGCCACGTACCTAATGGAAGTCCAACTAGGATCGCAGCAAGAATCGATACCCCGACCATGATGAACGTCTCGGCGATGGACTGCCAAATCTCCGATTGATAGCGCAACAAGATGTCAGGCATTCGGTTCAGCCTCCTTCCGTAACTGTTCGACGAACCAACTTGGGTTCTGATCGATGGCGACCACCCCTGTCGGCTCCCGTTCAATCGTCTCATGAACGGTACCGTCTGCCATGACGGTGACACGATGACAGATTTGACGAATGACATCCATCTCATGTGTGACGAGGACGACGGTGACGCCTAGTTGTTCATTGACTGACTGAAGGACACGCAGTACTTCCGCCGTCGTGTTCGGGTCGAGGGAAGAGGTCGGTTCATCGCACAGGAGCACGCTCGGTTCGCTTGCGAGTGCCCGAGCGATGGCGACCCGTTGCTTCTGTCCCCCACTCAACTGGGAAGGATATTTATCGCGGTACGCTTCGAGTCCAACGAACCGGAGACATTCCATCACGCGCGTCTCCCATGAGGATTTCGGCCGCTTGGCAAGCTTCAGTGAATCGAGGACGTTATCAAAGACGGTCTTATTCGCAACAAGATTAAATTGTTGAAAAATCATTCCAATCCGATGTCGCTTCTTGCGGAGTTCCCGATTAGAGAGTTCGGTCAACTGGTCGCCATCGACCGTGACGTTCCCGGTATCCGGTTTCTCCAACAAATTCATCAATCGAAGAAGCGTCGACTTCCCGGCACCGCTTGCGCCGATAATGCCGTAAATCTCACCTTTTCGAATATGAAGCGATACATCGCGAACGGCCATCTCTTGTCCATAACGCTTATGGACGGACGACAATGTGATCATGGCAGACATCCTTTCTACATCTCGTGAGTGAGTCAACCGTTTATCATTTTAGCGAAGTAAAAAGTCGATGTCAGTTCATGTGCTCACATGAAAAGAACCGCACTGCGGTTCAGAGTGGATGTCGTTTGAAATGTTCAGCAATGTGTCGTTTCATGGCGTCTCGATTTTCAGCGAAGATGCGATGGCGATGCCCATTGCCACCAGATGGATGCGGAAAACCGCTTACTACGCGTTCCTGGTCCAAAAGACCTCGCTCAACCAATAACTCCACGGCTCGCCTCACGTTCACGCCCATCGGTAAGATGAGTGCACCTTGAAGATGGGCCATCTCTTCTGCGAAGATTCCTTCTACGTATGGTCGAAACAGCTCTGTTCGAATCATATCCGGGCTCGATCCGTTATAGTTCTTGCCTTTATAGAAGACGGGATAAGGAAGAACCGCCGTGTTTTGAACGAGATGGTTCGCTGGTCCAAACAAATCGAGGGAGGAATCGATTCCTAAATGATGATGTAACTCCAAATCGTCCAGCATCGTCACTAAGTTCTTTCGGATCGGACCGGAAAAACTGCCACGTTGTTTGACGGCTCGAAGCGCCTCTTCGTCTGTGGCATCTTCTAAGTCACGGATCGCCTCGAACGACTGACGCATTTGATACAAGCCTGGTGTGATCCCTGCGATGACGACTTTCGCATCCGGGTTGATGTATTCAAATGGTGCGTAATAGATATCGAGTTGTTTCTTTTCATCACGGTCTAACAAAAAATCTTCACTTTTTAACGTCTCTTCCCCTAAGTCCGATAACTGCAAAATTTTCGATTTGTATGTGTGAAATAACTCTGTCCGCGTCATGTAACTGACACTCCTTTCGTTTGCTTCCTTCATCTCTATTTCCCTAAATCTTCATGTGACAAAAGTTCATGTTTCAGACAAATGCTATCCAAAAATAAAAGCACTTTCATTCCATTTTTTTGTAATATTCTTACGGTGTGATTCAGAGTGTTGTTTAGGCAGATTCGCTAATTTCTCACAAGGAGTGTGTTCAAACATGAAAGCAGTCGTTGTCAATTCAGCAAGCAAAGCCAACATTGAAGTCGTGGAAAAGGAAATTCGTCCATTACAATCCGGGGAATCGCTCGTCGATGTCGAGTACTGTGGCGTGTGTCACACGGACCTTCACGTCGCGGCCGGTGACTTCGGGGATGTCCAAGGACGTGTGCTCGGTCATGAAGGGATTGGGATTGTATCGCAAATCGCGGACGATGTTACGAGTCTCAAAATCGGCGACCGTGTCAGGAAATTGGAACACGTAAAGACTTAGAGGAGGCTTTCCAGTTCGGGGCTGAAGGACTCGTCATGCCAGTCGTTCATAAGCGTTGCCTTCACGAAGTACAAGACGTGTTCGAAGAGATGGAACAAGGGAAAATTCAGGGACGGATGGTCATCGATTTCAAAAATAAAGACTGCCAGTAAAAAACGAGGCCTTGTGCCTCGTTTTGTTCTAGATTGACGTTGACGGGGTATAGTTGCTTTTGTATAGTTAGGAACGTCTTAAAACCTGGAAACGAAAGAGGAGTGACTTGATTTGACTCCATCAACGTCAACCCGTCTACTTGATTTACTGACTGAACGAAACGATCAAGTGCGACGCATAAGTGAACAATCCTGGAATGAGCAGAGTGACATCCACATCTCAAACTCCGAATGGTATATTCTCGCTACACTTTATCAAGCTAAAACGACCATTGCCGAGGTCACGCGAAACGTCCACATCTCGCGGCAAGCGATTCATAAACTGATTAAGAATCTAGAAGGTAAGGCGCTCGTCCTCGTGACGGACCATCCGCAAAATCGAAAGGACAAATGTATCGAGCTGACCTCTCTCGGTCACACTTGTTATGAACAGAATGAGGCGCTCAAAGCGCAACTCGAGCAACGGATTCAAGAAAGCATTGGACAAGAGGCGTTCGATCAACTGAACACCATTCTACGAATGGACTGGAAACTGTAATCGTGTCGTGTTCACTCGTCACGATTTTTATATGCACACCTTGCATCAAACGTCAACCGAGTTGACATTTCACCTTCTGAATGACTATGCTTATAGATAAGGAAGAGGTGATCGACTTGTTTAAAGCTGGAGACTTAATCATCTACTCGACCCATGGCGTATGTCGGATCGACGACATTTCGGACAAAACGGTCGCAGGAGAAACGAAATCGTACTATACGCTTCACCCCATCAACAACTCACAGAAGTTGCAGATTAGCATCCCGGTCGATAATGACAATGTGATGATGTTGACGTTGCTCGAAGCAGACGAAGCATTAGAGATTTTAGAGTCGTTCCGCTCGCCTGGCGTTGAATGGAATCCGCATTCGAACAATCGCAATCGTGAATTTTTAAATGTTGTCCATTCAGGGAACCGTCACGAGATCGCTCAAGTCGTGAATACGTTGAGCCGTCGTCAAATCGAGGCGCTACAGGCAAACAAAAAGCTGTACGAACAAGATCGTAAAATTTTAGAGAACGCCAAAACCATTTTGGTGAAAGAACTCTCGCTCGCTCTTGAACGTTCAGAAAGCGACATCGAACGTCAAATCGGTGAATACTTACATGAAAGCATGGCGACACTCACACCTTGACCCTTCCACGTGGAAGAGGTCTTTTTTTGTTCTGACAAAACAATCTACTTCTTTATAACTTAATAAGTGTTCATACAAAAAAGCGAGCATACGATTGTATACTCGCCTCATTCTCTTCAGTTATGGACCATGTCCTTTTCTTCTAAACCGAGCGTGACCGCTGTCGATTCGTGAATCGTCTTGAACAGGTCCGGATGTTCCGAAAGTTTCAATCCATATGACGGAACCATCTCTTTGATTTTCTCTTCCCACTCCGGTAACTGTTGCGGGAAGCACTGTTCGAGCACTTTCAACATGACATGAACAGCTGTCGATGCGCCTGGAGAAGCACCAAGAAGTGCCGCAACGGAACCATCTTCCGCGCTGACGACTTCTGTTCCGAACTGGAGTGTCCCTTTTCCTTGCGGTGTATCTTTGATGACCTGAACCCGTTGCCCGGCCACAACGATTTCCCAATCTTCGTTCTTGGCGTTCGGGATGAATTCACGAAGTTCATCCATGCGCTTGTCGTGTGACAAGAGCACCTGTTCGATCAAGTATTTCGTGAGCGGCATCTCTTTTGCCCCTGCTGCAAGCATCGTGATGACGTTGTTTGGTTTGACCGAACGAATCAAATCCAAGTTCGATCCTGTTTTCAAGAACTTCGGCGTGAAGCCGGCGAACGGTCCGAATAACAACTCTTTTCGTCCATCGATAAAGCGTGTGTCGAGGTGCGGTACCGACATTGGTGGTGCCCCGACTTTCGCCTTTCCGTAGACCTTCGCGTGATGTTGCTCGATGACCTCACGATTTTTACAAACGAGGAAGAGCCCGCTGACCGGGAACCCACCGATTTGTTTCGACTCTGGAATCCCTGTCTTTTGTAAGAGTGGTAAACTTCCACCACCACCTCCAATGAAGAGGAACGGTGCCGTGTGCGTTTCAATCTTGTTCGCAGACAAGTCTTTCACTTTCACTTCCCATAGGCCGTTGTCGAGACGTTTCACATCCTCGACGCTATGACCGTAGTTCACCTCGACTCCATTTGACGTGAGATGGTCAAACAACATCCGTGTCAACGCACCAAAGTTCACGTCCGTCCCTGAATCGATTTTCGTCGCGGCAATCGGTTCGTCCGATGTCCGTCCGTCCATGATGAGCGGGAACCATTCCCGTAGCTGATTCGGATCGTCCGATAAGACCATGCCTTCAAATAACGGATTCGTTGTGAGCGCTTCCAAACGGCGTTTCAAGAAATCGACATTCTTTTCCCCTTGGACCATGCTCATATGTGGAATTGAACGAATGAAGGCACCTGGATTTTCAATCAATCCTTGCTTCACGAGATGTGCCCAAAATTGGCGTGAGATTTGGAATTGCTCGTTGACGTTGACCGCTTTGGAAATATCAATCGTCCCATCCGCGTTCTCCGTTGTATAGTTTAATTCGCAAAGTGCGGCATGTCCCGTACCTGCGTTATTCCATTCGTTTGAACTTTCTTCCCCTGCTGCATCGAGCTTTTCGAACACTTTGATGTTCCACTCCGGTACGAGCTCTTTAAAGAGTGAACCGAGCGTTGCGCTCATAATGCCTGCCCCAATCAAAATGACGTCTGTTCTCGTTTGCGTACTGCTCATGAAAACCCCATCCTTATCCCCTGAATTTTTTGTCATACAACCGAAGAATCCCCATTCCTCAATCATATATTTTATAATCGTTATACCGATTATAACTCTTTTGTGATGAATGATAAGGGTTATGTATGATTTTTTGTGCTGAAACTTTTTATGAAATTGTCATGATTCCTTGAAACGAAGGAGGTGTTCTTTTGAGACGTGGTCTAAGTTATACAATCCCCAATCAATATGGTCATTTTTTAAAAGATATATTGACTCCTATCCCTCTGAATCAATATCAATGGAAGGTAATTGATGAGGAGTCCAATATCGTGAAAGATGAACAACTTGACTGTCTGTTGTTTCCGAAGTCGACTATCATCAATGGTCGTCAACTCAACGAACGGGTTACTCAACAACACTATTTAATTTTCGTTGATATCAAAGCGTTCCAACCCAATATGTCCTCGGAAATCATAACGTACGAAGACTTTTTACATAGCAAGTGCGAGTTTGTGCTACTTGTGATAGACAGTCAATACGTGACGATATACTGTAAAGACCAAGAGATGCTCAACTCCCTCTACGAAAATGCTTCTTTGCATGGTTTCGGGGATATCGCATACATCACAAGTCATAATGACTCGATGACACGCTTATCTTGCTGGTAATTGAGCATTTCAAAAAGGAGAATCCACATGCCCACACTCTATCTGATTCGCCACTGCTCGGCCTCCGGTCAAGAACCTAATGCACCACTCACGGAAGCGGGTCACGAACAAGCGCACCTGCTCCGTGATTTCTTTCGTGAAATCCCGATTGACCGGATCATCTCAAGCGACTACACCCGAGCGATTGCTTCAATCACGCCACTCGCAGATTTGCATCAACTTTCAATCGAACGTGAACCATTATTACGAGAGCGGATTCTGGCTCATGGACCGCTCGAAGACTGGCTGACACCGCTACGTCAGTCGTTCATCGACCCGACGTTCAAGCTGCCTGGTGCTGAATCTGGTGAGGAAGCGACTCATCGAGTCATGCAAGTAATCGAGCGTGCCCAATCTCAACATGGCTCGACATTACTCGTGACACACGGTAATCTGCTTGCGCTCCTGTTACAACGGCTTGATCCTAAATATGACTTTGATACATGGCGTACGATGCGTAACCCAGACGTCTATCGCCTCGATTTCAACGACAGTACACCCGTCATCGAGTATATTTGGCCACATAAATAAGCCGTCTCGACATGAGACGGCTTTTGTTATTTCTCCACGAAGAACATCGAAATGGCTCCGAGACCAACGTGTGTACCGACCGAGACCCCCATCTGCATGAGGTAAATCTCGCCTGTGAAATCTGTTTCGGTTTCAAGCTTCGCTTTTAAGTTCTCGGCAATCCGCTGATCGGATGTGTACCCGATGATTACGAAATTCGTGATGTCCGGATTCACGCGCTTCACGAACTCGTCCGTATAATGCTTCAACACTTTACGTGTGCCTCGCTCTTTGGCAACAATCGCACCTTTCCCGTTCTTCATGCTCATAATCGGTTTCACCATGAGTAATTTTCCGATGATGGCACTTGCGTTCGAGATGCGTCCACTCTTAATCAAATGGTCCAAGTCATCCACGGACAAGAAGTGCTTCACTTTCGTCTTATACGTCTCGTTAAAATCGACGAGCTGTTCGAACGTCGCACCGGCTTCACGCATTTGCGCGCTCTTTAGCAACAACCAGCCGCTGCCGTGACTCATCGATCGGGAATCGACGACATGGATTTTCACTGTTGATTCGGGATGAGCCTCTTCGAAGTATTCTTTCCCAATGACGGCTGACTGGTAAGACCCGCTCGTTCCACTCGACATACAGATGCATAAGATCTCTTCGTGACCGGCAGCTACCGCATCTTCCATCAACTTTAAAAATGTCGCCGGACTCGGCATCGCCGTGGTCGGGAATTCCGGGAGCGCTTCCAACATTCCGTAAAAATCATCCGGCTGGATATCCACCCGGTCCTGGTAAGACATATTGTTCATCGTAATGATCAACGGCGCGACCCCGATGTTGTACTGTTCAAGCACTGCATCTGATAAGTCACACGTTGAATCTGCTAGTAATTTAATCATACATTCCTCCAAAAACCTTCTCCATAAGTGACGGGAATCATCCTACAACTTCGTCGATTCAGACGTCACGATAGGACCTCCTTTAGTGTAGCAGATTTGGAGGGGGAAATGTTTTTTTACTGGGTTTGATGTGCGACTTGTTTCTCGTGGTGTAAGAGCCATTCTTTTCGCCATAATCCACCGGCATACCCTGTCAATTTCCCGTTCGATCCGATGACACGATGACAAGGCACGACGATACTCAGTTTGTTGCGTCCGTTCGTCGCACCGACTGCCCGAACAGCCGCAGGTCGCTTCACTCGTTCAGAGAGTTCACGATATGATGTCGTCTCCGCAAAAGGAATTGTCTGTAATGCATCCCAAACTTCCCGCTGAAACGGCGTGCCCACTTGTTCAATAGGAAAGGTGAACGTCATCCTCTCCCCTCGAAAATAAGCATCGAGTTCTTCCTTACACTGTCGCAACACATCAGGTACATTCCCTTCAGGTAATTGCGCCACTTCGCGTTCGACGAATAAGATCGATTGAATGACTTTCTCGGTTCCAATGATTTCGATCACGCCGACCGGCGTCTCCATGTCTAATTTATACGTCTCCATATAATGACCTCCATAAATAGAATGTCGCGTATCCTTCCCAACCTTTCCAGCGCTCCCCGTATCGTTTCACTTCTTCAATCGTCGGCTTTTTAGGCATACCTAATTGATGCTGAATCGCTTGATGCAATCCGACATCCGCGACCGGAAAGGCTGATGCATCCTGAAAACACTTCATCAATACATAGTCCGCCGTCCATGCCCCGACACCTCGTATGGAAAGCAAGCGTTGACGAATATCAGATGAAGATTGCGACTGTAGCGCCGATTTTGATAATGTCCCACCTGTTATTTCTCGTGCAATATCAATGACATACTCCGCTTTCTTTCGACTAAACTGAAGCTCACGTAACGCTTCCGGCTCGAGCAGGGCGACTCGTTCCGCACGTGGGAACGTCCAGTACGTTCTTCCCTCGACGACTCGCTGTTCGCCATATCGTTCGACGAACCGCCGCTTGATCGTATAGGCGAAGGAGAGCGTGATTTGTTGCCCGATGATGGCCCATGTGAGTGCCTCGAACAAATTTGGGAAGCCAATCATCCGTAACCCACGATGCGCTTCAATCAAAGGAGCCAGTAATTCATCTTTTGCACCCATCGCCTCAAACGGTATGAGGTCACGATCAAGGTCTAACCAGTCACGCACTTCACGTTCAATGCTTTCTGTTTCCGTATCCGAGACGTCATCGACCGGGAACAGGATACGAATGTTGTCTTGCTCTCCTTGAAGTTCGACGAGGATCAGGCGTTCCCCGATTCGCATCAGTTTTTGAACCACTCTGTCCGTCGTGACATGGAGTACTTCTTGTTCGGACCGACTTAAAAAGACGAGACATTCATGAAAATCAAACGGTTGTGGAACGTCTAGTAGCAGATTGTTCATATGCCTCCTCCTTTTCGATACATATTCGGTGTGCACCCTTTCACTTGACGGAAGACACGGTAAAAATTCGATGGCGTTTGAAACCCGACCTCATAGCAGACTGTCAGGTTGCTCATCGTGGTCGTTCGTAATAAATAAGCTGCCTTGTCGATACGAAGTCGTTCCAATAGTTGCCTTGGCGTCTCTCCTGTCGCTTGGGTAAACGTCCGCTCCAAATGGAACGGGCTCAATTGGACATGTTCGGCAATCTGTTCGAGGCGAATCGGCTGTTTATAATGGTCCATCAAATACACGGTCACTTGTTGTACGAGCGCTCGGTGTGGGGCATGCTCGACTTCCGGCTGGCATCGCTTGCACGGTCGGAAGCCGTTCGTTTCTGCCTCTTGTCTTGTGATGTAAAAATCAACATTCTCTTTTTTTGGTTTGCGGGAACGGCACGATGGTCGGCAATAAATTCCTGTCGTCTTCACGGCCGTATAAAATACCCCATCATACGTTGCGTCACAAGCGAGCACTTTCGCCCACTTTTCTTCAAATGTCAGCATGTCCACACCCCTCTCTTACTCTCACTGTAGCAAAGATAAAAACAATATTTCGTCCTTTTTCTTGCGCTTACAATCCCCTCATTTGAAACGTTTTACAGATTTCAATCGTATCCTATAGTACGATTTAGTTAGAAGACGCTGTCAGTCATATGACAGATAAGGAGAAAAGCTCATGCGCACTCGTTTTTCATGGAAACAATTAAAATGGCTCGTCCCTATAGCGTTAATCGGTTTGATTTTGATTCAGAGCGGACAGGAGTTAAAAGACCTCTCGCTCGCGACCGCCTTCACAACATTGAAACAACTGACCGGGTGGGAACAGTTCACGCTCATTCTACTCGGTGGATTCGCCGTCCTGACGATGACGGGATACGATTACTTCCTGCTTCGTTCTTTACACATTGAGTTGCCGAAGCGAAAAGTCGTGCAAACGGCATGGATCACGAACTCGATGAACGGGATGCTCGGATTCGGCGGGGTGATTGGGATTGCCCTTCGTACTTCCCTGTACCGTCCTTACACAGATACGAAACGCCTACTCCGTGCAATCGGCTGGATGACACCGACACTCATCAGCGGTCTTTCGATCCTCTCCATCGGTGTGCTTCTCGGAATTTTTCCGGCGGGTTCACTCGTCGGGACGAAACCTTGGATTTGGCCAGTGTTGCTCGCTGTGAGTGCAATGCTCCCGTTATACTTGTTCGTCACCTCACGCCGCTCAAACGTCGGTTGGTCCACGTTGATCGGATACACGCTGACTTCACTTGCCGAATGGGTCACCGCAGGACTTGTCGCCATCTACGCGTTATCGTTACTCGACGGGTCAGCTTCGTTCACCCAACTCTTTGGAGTATTTATCGTCGCCACGGTCGTCGGTGTCGTCTCCCTCGTCCCTGGGGGTGCCGGAACGTTCGATTTACTATATCTTGTCGGAATGACACAATTGGGGATTCATCAAGACATCGTCCTCTCATCTTTGATCATCTACCGATTCGTCTATTTCGTCGTTCCTTTTTTGATTGGACTGTTTCTCGCGGCCATCGCGTTCGGGGACCAGGTCGTCAAACAAATCGAATATCGACCGATCATCGGATCTTCTTATGAGATTGGGACCGTCGTATGGCGCATCGTTTCCCGGACACTCGCGAAGATTGGGCGCTTGACCGGGAGTCTTATTGCCTTGATGAGCAGTCTATTGATTTGGTTCCAGACACTTCTCCCGAGTGTGACACCACTTTATGAAGTGAATCGTTGGTTCGAGTGGATTGGAACGCTCTTCTTATTGAGTGCCGGACTTCTCATGTTCCTGTCCGTATATGGTATGTATGTGCGGACAAAGCGAACGCTCTGGTTACTCAATACGGCGTTCATCTGGGCGACCATCGGGGTCATCGCTCGAGGCTTGAACTTATTCGAAACATTCGTCGTCATCGGTTTCGCAGCTTTCGTCTGGTTGACGCGAAAACGTCACGTTCGATACCGCTCGATTTTAACGACCGGTCGTCTCATTCGAAACCTGTTCTACGTTTTGCTCTATGTGGGCTCTCACGCCCTCTTGCTGCAATCTTTCGCAGGTACCGACGACCTGTTCTTCACATCGCATCAATCCGGTTGGTTGACGGTGTTCCTTCTCCTCTTCACGTCACTCGTAGCAAGTACACTGCTACTCTTGTTCGACCGTTGGAAACGTCCGGTTCTTGGAGAAGCATACGATGAAGATCGAATCAGACAGTTTCAAGCAACACAGCACACATCGAGTGGCTTTGACTTGGCCCATATGGCAGATAAACGCTTCTATATGAACGAGACTGAAAACGCGTGTCTCTTATTTGCAACAGCGCGGAACCATGCGATTGTCCTTGGAGATATCCAAGGTGAACGACAGGCCGCAACTGAACTTTTAACGCGTTTCATTGAAGATGCGGATCGGATTGGGTATATTCCTTTATTTTATCAAATTACACCGAATTGGATGCCACGCCTTCATGATGCCGGCTTCACGTTCTTCAAACTTGGGGAAGAGGCGACGATTGACGTTTCGACCTTCTCATTATCTGGGAAGAAACGTGCAAATATGCGCTCCCTCTACAATCAATTTGAGAAAAAGGGAATCACGTTCGAGACTGTCTGTGAGCCGAGTCTCTTACTGTTACAGGAGTTAAAAGACATCTCAGACGAGTGGATTGGGAATCGAAATGAGAAAGGGTTCTCTCTCGGGTTCTTCGACTACGAAACATTGAGACGTTATCCAATCGCTCTGTTACGAGACGCGGACGGTATCGTTCTCGCCTTCATTTCGTTACTCCGAGGAAATGGGACCCTCTCAATCGATTTGATGCGTTCGAAAAATGAAGCACCTTCTGGAGCAATCGAAGTGTTAATCCTTCACATCATCGAATGGGCGCGTGCGCAAGGTTATGAACACGTCGGACTCGGCGTGGCACCACTTGCCGCCGTTGGTGAGCAGACGTTCTCCCATTGGCCAGAGCGCGTTGCCGCCGATATTTTTGAAAACATCAGCTACATCTATCCGTTCAGCGGATTACGACAGTTTAAGCAAAAGTTCAAACCGTCATGGGAAGGGCGTTATCTCGCATTCCGACAACGTCGTAAACTTCTGCCATCAATCTTACGAACAGCACGACTGATTAGTCGCAAACGTTAAAAAACAGGAATTTCTCACAAGGAGAAATTCCTGTTTTACGTATGATCTTATTTCAACGTCACACTTACGTTATCAATCGTGATGTCATGGGCACCAAGTGGTGATCCTTCTGTGCGTCCCATCAAGAACTTCAATCCTGTCATATCCGTCACCGGCATCGTCACTTCAAACGTATACGTGTTCGTTTCCGGTGTGACCGAAACGACCTCGCTCAAATAGCGATAGTAGCCGGCATTCTCTAATGTCACTTCGAATGAACGAGCGACTGTAGAAGATGCATCGAATTGAACGACGTACGTTTGGTCTTGTTGTAACTCAAGACCGCCTTGCTCCATGAGGACACTCCACGCCTCGTTCCCTTCTTGAGTAATCGAGATACGAGCTGCATCATTCACCGCTTCGACAGCAGCCTGTGCGTCAAAGTGTACATAGGAACCCCAGTTTGTGAAGCCTTCAGTGAATGCTCCGTTTTTAAGTGGAGACGGATCGATATAAACTGGTGTGACGTCGCGCAATTCGACGTCATCGATTTCAATCACACCTTTTTCAGAACCGAGAATGAACTGAAGCTGACTCATAAGGTCAGTTCCGGCTTCCATCGTGAACGGTATTTCATACGTATCGAATGCTTCAGATAGAGCGACACGCTGGAGCGGGAGATAGGCATCTCCATTCGCTCCGTTCAATCCTACTTGAAGACCATCTACACGTTCTGCCCGTGCTTTGAAGCGGAGAATGTATTCATGTCCTTCTTGTAATTGAATGCCTTGCTGCACCAATGTGGCCGGTGCTCCTTTTTTCTTGTTCGTTTCGAAACGGAAGAGACGCTCTACCGGGTCGACCGTTCCCGTCCCTTTCGTGACACCTGGGTCGAACGTCCAATACGTCATACGGTCCATCGCCCCTTGGTCGAACGTACCGTTATACACATGGTTCCCGTCTCCAAGCTTCGGTTTTGTCGCATTCGGATCGAACGCCTCACGAGGCGTCTGCTCGACACGGACGTTCCCGATTTGGACACCAGATGTACTGAGTCCAACGTTGAATTCAAGACGTGCCGCAAGGTCAGTCTCTTCTGTCATATCGAATGTCATCGAGTACGTTTGGACGTCTGTCGTCAAATCAAATGACCCTTCATCTGAATATTTCGCATAGCCTCGGTCTGAACCACCACCGACTTTAACGGCGATCGAACGCGCCGCGTCTGCCTTAGCGTCAAACGTCACTTTATAGTGCCCGCCTTGTCCGAGCGATACGTTTTGAATCAATTGATGCGAGTATGGCTGACTTCCCGCCTGATCAATCGAAATATCGGCAAAACGTGATCCTGCCAAATCGATTACATCGACTGAACCGACACCACCAAAGTCAGGAAGCGCCACATAGTTCCAATATGTCGGGTTGAGTGCCTGCGCACCGTTCGTTACCGTCGTAATCGGTTCTGTATAGTCTTCATCATAGACGAGGTTCCCGTCTTCTAAAGGTTGCTTCGCCCCTTCTGGCAACACGACTTCTTCATCCGAGTACGTCGGCTCGACAGCATCGCGATACTTCCCGTTCTTCAAGTCAAAGACACGGACGTAATCGACTTCCATCTCCGCCGGGAATGGTGTCGTCTCATCGACGTCCCCATCAAACCATCCACCGACTGCCAAGTTCATAATCAAATAAAAATCTTGGTCAAATGGCGCAGGATAGCTATATTTCGATGCTTTGTTCGCTTCTTTCGCATACCAGTCATTTTGTGTCTGATAGAGTTGACCATCTACATACCAACGAATCTCACCAGGCTCCCACTCGACCGCATATGTATGCCAATTGTCGATTCCGTCACCTTCTGCGAAGTGATAGTCTTTCCCCGTGTACTTGTTGTTCGGCCATGTTTCCCCGTAGTGAATGGTTCCAGCGACTTTATCCGGCTGACTGCCCCACGACTCCATGATGTCGATCTCACCAGATGCTGCCCAACCGCCGTAACGGTCCTCTTCTGGTAGCATCCAAAATGCTGGCCAGAGCCCTTTCCCTGTCGGAAGTTTCGCTCGCATCTCATAACGACCGTACGTTTTACTGAACGTACCCTTCGTCGTCAACTTCGCCGATGTATAATCATATGTGCCGAATTGATCCGATGCTTGCTCTTTTTTTGCACGGATGACGAGTTTCCCGTCTTTTACGAAAGCGTTTTCGTTTTTGTCCGTATAAAATTGCTTCTCGTTGTTTCCCCATCCAGCAGCGACCGGATTTCCGTCTTTGTCGACAATCCAGTTCCCCGTTTCAAAGTTCCATTTCGAATGATCGATTTCCGCCTGACTAAACTCATCTGACCAGACAAGTTTCCACTTGGCGTCATCGGCTTTTGAGCTCTTTTCAGCAGGTACTTCTTGTGGCAATGACAAGACGAGACCTGTTCCAAGTGCGAGTGCAACCCATTTCTTCATCATGTGTCCTCCTTCAGAATAAGTGATGGCAATATGTCAGTCCGTTCTTTTGAAAGCGATTTCCGAAAGCGCTTTCGTTATCACCATTATAAAATTTTATCCATCCCAACTTCAACCACTTTTCAGAAGTGAAATCAAAATGACATAAAAAAGCACCGACTCATGTCGATGCTTACACATTTACGAATCTACTTTCACTGCAGCTTTATGATTGATTCCTCCCCATTGCCCTCGCATGGCAAAAAGTAACGGTATCATCGGCGTGTGATACGGTATAAATTCATGCTGTTGAATCATTTGCAGAATCGTCGCTTCATCCGCCCACTTCACAGCCTGCACTTCAGATTCCTGAAGTGTCAGCTCATTCAAATCCACTTCCGCTTCGACGAGGTAAATGTCATCAAATCCTTCGTCGAAGTTGATGGTCAAGTGCGGTCGTGTTTGAGATAAATCGAGTTTCAACCCGATTTCTTCTTCGAGCTCACGCATGGCAGCTTGTTGGCTTGTATCTCCTACAGTCGCACTTCCTCCAACCGTGATGTCCCACATATTGGCCCAACCATCCTTGAACGGTTGACGCTGTTGAATCAACATCTCACCTTTTTTGTTAAAGATACATACATGAATGACGAGATGGTATTCGCCTTCTGGCAAACGACTTCCCCGTTGCCATGTATGACCGGTCTTTTCTCGGTCGACCGTATAGACGTCCCAAAATTCCATTAGATACTCCCCTTTATGTTGCGGCGCTAGATGCCGCTGCTTGATCGGCTTTCGCGCAATCGATGGCCACGACGATGGAGATGAGCAAATGTTCCATCTCCGGTTCTTCGACACGAATCTCGTAACTATCTCCCCACGAGAACCATTTCTTCTGCACACTTCCGATGGATTGTCCGTTCTTCGTCACGTCAAAATCCATGTCCCACCAATCTCCTTGAACATCAATTCCAGCCGCATCGATGGAATATTTCGGTTTGAAGAATGAAAACTCTTTCGAGATGGTCATCATATCTGTGCCGTCCACTTCCACAAAAAACTTCGGCAAGAAACTGAACGTCTTTTTCGTGATTGTTGTGACCGTCTGACCGTTCGTATCTTTGATTTCAAACGACTTCGGAAACTTCATAAAGCTACCTTCGATGAAATATTTGTCATGTCCGTCCGCATCCTTGATGGTGAAGCGCCCGCGTAGACTGAACACTTTTTGTTTCATATAGAGCGTGTGCATAATGATCCCTCCGATTCATATCATACTCTTCTATACGACTATTCCCCGGGAAAGTTTCAACGGAACAAAAATACCGTGCACCTTAAACAAGTGCACGGTTCCATTTCTTGATTATTTAATTTTCCCTTTGTTCTTCAACAAGTTGAAGATCCGTTTCGCCTGATCCGTGTTGTCGCTCATACCAACGAATTTCTCTTGTTGTGGTCCGAACGCATATACTGGTACGTCGTCACCTGTGTGACCGTCCGTCGTCCAGCCCGTTCCCGAACGCTGATCAAAGATTTTCTCGATGGCGTTGTCGATTTTCGTGACGTCATTCGTCTCAGCCGCTTTCTTCACAGAAGCAATCTCTTCAGACGTCAATTCCAAATCGATATTCTCACGTAAGACGGCTTCCACGTCCGCTCCACCTTCGATTTCTTTCGCCATGAAGTCCGGTGTACGTTTCGCTGCTTGAATCGGTGTAGGATCCCAGTTGTAATTTCCGTCCGCTCCGATTGAAATACCACCTGTCGAGTGATCCGCTGTTACAACGACTAACGTTTCACCGTTCTCTTTGGCGAAGTCACGAACGACCTCAAATGCTTGCTCAAAGTCTTTCATCTCACTCATCGCACCGACGACATCATTATCATGTCCGGCCCAGTCGATTTGACTTCCTTCTACCATGAGGAAGAACCCATCATCGTTCCCTTTTAGGCGATCAAGAGCCGAAGTCGTCATGTCCGCAAGACTCGGTTGTTCCTCGTCACGGTCAATCATTTTATCCATGCCCACTTCTGCGAAAAGACCGAGCACTTGCTCGTTGTTGTCTTGCTTCATTTCCTCAGCAGACGTGACATAGCTGTAGCCGTCTTCTTGGAACTGCTTTGCAATATTTCGATCCGAGCGTTCGAAGAATTTCGTTCCGCCTCCGAGCATGACGTCGACTTTATGTTCACCATTAATCAAATCATCGTAGTAATCGTTGGCGATGGCATTCTCACTCTTACGTTGCTCCTCGTGCGCGCCGTAAGAAGCCGGTGTCGCATGCGTGATCTCTGACGTCGCGACAAGTCCTGTCGACATGCCGTTCTCTTTTGCTTGTTCAAGTACCGTTTTCACGTCTGTTTTGTCGTTATCCACAGCGATCGCATTGTTGTATGTCTTTACGCCAGAACTCATCGCTGTCGCCGCTGCGGCCGAGTCTGTTACGTTTTCTTCTTCGTCCTCAGGGTATGTCGATTGCATGCCCACCAAATGTGAATCGAACGCAGTCGGTTCCATTTCTACCGTCTCTTCATTATCGTTCATGTAACGAAGTGCTGTCGTATAAGTCACGCCCATCCCGTCCCCGATCATAAAGATGACGTTTTTCGCTTTATGATTCTTTGAATCCTTTGCTGCTTCTGCTTCGTTTTGTTGCTGAACGCCAACGATGCCCCCGAGTGCAAGCGTCGAAACGACTGCGAGTGGAACGAACTTTTTCATTGTCTTTTTCATCTGTAAACCCTCCCGAATGTTTGCTACTTCTGTAGCGTAACGGACGTTTGTAAAGATACATTTTCAGAATGAATACAGGTATGTATGGTTTTTGTAAAAGAGAATACATAAAAAAGACCCGACTCGATCGTCAGGTCTGTAACGCTGTATGAATAAAAGTATGCAAAGCCTCTTGGCTCGTAATGTGTTCGTTGCACGTTTTACTATCGACACACATATATGTTCCAATCGCTTTATAATAGTCCGGATTTTTTGCTTGTTTCGCTTTCGTAATTGTGACGCAGTACGTCACGTCCGTGAACTGATTACAGAAAGCACATATATTTTTCTTAGTGCTCGTGCTCGGTTTACATACGATACCAATCATCTGACCCTCATATTGGCAAATCATCAACTTTTGATTGGAACGTCCATCATTCCAACTCAAATATGTGAGTCGCCCAAAATCAACATCAGATAACTCCGGTAAGCGAAGCTTCTTCTGTTTCGGGAATAACCCCTTCAGCTGTTCGCCCGTAATGACAGGGAATGGTTGAATCCATTCTCGTAATTGTTGAATATACTCGTCGAACGCTTCGTTCGTCTGTAACGTTGAAAACTGTAACAACTCTACTTGTTCAGCCGTCGCCTGAGGGAATGCATAAATCACTTTCGACTGTGCCAAATCAATGACTGCCCGCAAAACAGAAGGCGGCAGGCTTTGCATTCGACTCTCTTTGACGAGCATCACTTGTTCTTTGATGAGATTATATTGTTCGTTTTGAATAAATGGATGTGACATTTTGTCGCCCCCCTTCCTCAATCCTCAGTTTACAGGAAACGGATTTTCTTTACTGTGTACTCTTTGATTGAGAAGCATAGTCTACCTAAAAAGGTACGACTAGCGAACTAGTCGTACCTCCTTCATGTCGATCGATATACAATCTTTCGAATCGTATGCGTTGCCAAATGATAAGACATCGCTAGACTTTCGATTCGCTCTCCGTTCCGAAACGCTGCGCGTATGGCTTCATTTCGTTCTTCAAGCAATTGCTTGCCTCCGTTGACCGTTCCCCATTTCCGTTTCGTATGGGTCGGGGTTGGTACATATAACGTTTCGCCTTGTACATACTGCTGCACTTCTCGCAGCAAACGTTCTGGCAGGATGTGTTGCGCATTGACGTACTTCATCGTACCTCGCTCCTTATTGAATGAATCCAATCCGATAAGGGAGCAAAGCCAAGTGGTTTATGTTAAATCAAGCGATCAAGGTATTCATTTCGCCCCATGCAAGTGATCGCCTTTCGTCCAAATGGCTTTGCATGAGTGCGTGAAGACCTAGAAAATCGAAGCCGATTTTCCACGGGTATGCGCCTCCTTTGCGATGTGTCGTTCTTTCGATTATAACGGATGCGATGTACCTATCAAAGTAAGGTTCACCCGTTCTTCATACTAAATTCATCCGCAATTGTGAAAGACACGTCCTTCACTTCTAGACCACTCAATGCGAAATAGAGTTGGAGATAGTTATGCTGGTTCAGGAAGAAGACCTGCTTCGTCTGTGCCACCCATTCTCCGTCCGTCCCGTTAAACGTGAACGTCGCACCCGGGATATTGTTCGCAAACAACGTCACCGGCATCTGCGCCAACTCCCCAGCGTTCGAACGGGCCGTCAACGTGATGTCATACGTCCCGGTCTGGTCGACCGAGATGGCGAAGACGTGCGTGTTCCCTGTCGAGGTGTCGATTCCTGACAAATCGACGTGTTCCCCGTTTTCGAGATGCTGATAGTCCAACTCGAATGCGTCCTGTTGATTCGTCTCATCTTCAAAGCCTAGGACCTCGACCGAACCATCATGAATTCCGAGAAGACGCTCCATCGCTGGTGATTTCAATATGAATGAACAAATGTTGCGTGCGCTCCGCAACAATTCACCCCGTGTGACCACCCCATCTTCAAGCGATGCCATCGTATTGTCCTCGAATGAGTTGAGGTCCGGACGGTCGACAACCATATATAAATCGTTTTGCGAGCGGACCATCGCCGCTGTGTTTTGACGGTTGGCCGACTCGTCTTCACGGAAGTTCACCTTTGCCCACCAATCCGTCATGACGATTCCTTCAAAGCCCCACTCGTCACGTAAGATACGTGTGTTTTGATCGTATAATCCGGCCGTCCAAATCCCGTTGACCGCACCATATGTCGTCATAATCGATGAAGCCCGTCCTTCTTTCACGGCCATCTCGAACCCTTTCAAATAAATCTCGCGTAACGCCCGCTCCGAGACGACCGAATCGATATCGTGACGATGCGCCTCCTGGTTGTTGGCGCTGAAGTGTTTGAGCGTTCCTGTCACACCGACACGGTGCATCCCGTTCAATTGAGCAACTGCCATCTTCCCGGTCAAATGCGGGTCTTCCGAGAAGTATTCAAAGTTCCGACCGTTCAACGGGTTGCGATGAATGTTCATACCTGGTCCGAGCAACGTATCGACGCGGTTTTTCCGCATCTCGAGCCCTGTCATCTCGAACAAGTCTTCAACGAGATCAACGTTGAACGTAGAAGCCAAGAGTGTGCCGTTCGGAAGCGCGAACGCCTTCGTCCCGATATCCATGCGAATGCCTGATGGACCGTCGGCACAACACGCCGCTGGAATCTCAAGCTCGTTCAATCGGTCGGACACGCCACCAAACGCCGCTGCCGTCCCCGGTGTGACACGCGGTGAGTTCATCCCTTGTCCGCGAACGATTGTCGCCAAATCCTCATCCGTCAATTGATCTAAGAATGTGTCGAGTGACGCCTTTCCATGATACACATCGCTCAATTTGATCCTTTGGTCACCCGTGAACACTCTAGTCTCAGGGCGTTCTTCCAAATAACGTGTCTCGACGTCAACGGCGCGAAGCGGCGTTGACTCGTAGCCCACTTCAAATCCCTGTTCACCTTGAATCGGTTTCATCCGCTCGAACGGGAGGACAGGCGCCATATTTTCGCTTAACGTCTCGAGGACGCGTTGCTCCTGCTGCTCGACTTCGAAAGCGAGTGAAGCCGAACGCACATCCGTTCCGACATATAAGCGATATGTTCCTGATTCGAGAACGAAGCTCGATTCCTGACCCGTCACGCCAGAGTCGTCGTAGCTCGCAAAATCAGTCATGTGGACGTTAAACGAAAGGGTTTGTCGCTCACCCGGTTCAAGAAGCAATGTTTTCTCGAACGCTACTAAGGACCGGAGCGGATTTCCGAGTTTTCCTTGCGGTTTCTCGACGTAGAGTTGGACGACTTCTTTCCCGTCACACTCACCCGTGTTCGTCACTGCCACCTCAACCGTTAAAACGCCATCGACTTCTGCCGTACGCTTCACTTCAGTATTAAATTTCGTATAAGACAGTCCGAATCCGAACGGGTACAAGACGTCGTCTTTCGCGAACGTTTCAAAGTAGCGGTAACCGACATAGATATCTTCCTGATAAATACCTTTATCCGCGTGACCAAAGTTCTTTGTCGACGGGTAATCCTCGATGGATTTGGCAATCGTATCCGTCAGTTTCCCGGAAGGACTCACGTCTCCGACAAGCACGTCGACGAGTCCTTTTCCTCCTTCCATCCCTCCTTGCCATGCATAGAGGATGGCACTCGGCTCATTCGCCCACTTCATGTCGATGATGTTCCCAACGTTTAACACGACGACCGTCTTGTTGAAGCGCTTCGTCACGCGCTCGATCATCGCGTGTTCGATATCCGTCAATAAGTAACTGCCCGGGTCAGCCGTGTTGTCACGGTCTTCCCCTGCCGTACGTCCTATCATGATGAGGGCAACATCTGACTCCTGCGCAGCTTGGTCGACGAGTTCATCCGATACGTCCATCTCCTGTTGCGACCACGGTTCACCTGCCCAACCGACACCTTGGTCGAACGGGTTCTCTTGCACCCACTCTTCATACGTCGCATAAAGCGATTCATTGATGTGAATGTCTGTACGTTCACGTAGTTCCTCGAGCGGTGTCGTGACATGTCCGACGTTCACCATCCCGCCTGAACCGGTACCGCTCTTATAGTAATGGAACTGGCTACGTCCAAATACGGCGAGCTTCGTCCCTGACTGTAATGGGAGGGTCTGTTCGTTTTTGACCAATACGACCCCTTCTGCGACCGCTTGACGCGCCAATTCCTCATAACGTTTCCAATCCAATGTATACTGTTTCATTTCGTCAGCTCCTTAAGTCCTTTTGCGATTTCATTCATACAATCTTCTGCCTGTGGGTAGTCTCCTAATTTGTCCATAAAGGCATGATCCATACCCCGATATTGAATCAGTCGAGTCGGAATACCAGCTTCTGAAAGTTTTCGGGCATATGCCTCCCCTTCAAGTCGTAAGTAATCGTACTCGGCTGTCACAATCAAGGCTGGCGGTAAAGTCGTGACGTCCTCTGCCAAAAGTGGTGAGACGAGTGGATGCGTGACATCCGTCTTCCCTTGAAGGTAGAGGTCATTTAGTAGCGAATCTGGATCTGCAAGAGCGAATACGACACCTCGAATCAGGTCGTGATGGTGTGAGATATCGTACGCATCGAGTGTCCATTCAAAATCATCTGTCGGAATCGATCCCAGATTGACGACGGGATAGACGAGTGCTTGATAACAAATGCGCCCCTCCCCTCGTTCTTTCTCCATCAGACAACAAGCGGTCGCCAAATTCCCTCCGGCACTGTCTCCGGCGACGGCGATTTGGTCACGGATGACGTTCAACTCCGTCGCGTTGGCGTATACCCATTCAAAGGCGCCGTAGCAGTCATTCAATCCGGCCGGGAACGGATGCTCCGGGGCGAGACGATAATCGACGGAGATGACGACCGCGTTCGCCTGTTCCGCCAGCAATTTACAAGGATTCTCGACCGTATCGAGCGTTCCTCCGAAGAACCCGCCACCATGGAAGAAGAGAATCGCCGGGATTGCTTCGGTATGATGCGGGCGATACAAACGGACCGGAATATCCCCGTCCTCACTAGGAATCATGAGATGCTTGGTTTTGATATCAGTCGTCGTCCGATCCTGATTCAGCCAACCCATACTGGCACGTGCCGCCTCGAGGTCAAATGCTGTATCCGGTTCATCGTGTGAAGAATGATTTGCGGTCAGCTTTTCGAACACGCGTGGGTCGAGATCACCGGTGCGGTCTGAATCCGGTATGGGTTTGATGATGGTTTCGAGATGGTTCGCGTGCGTTCGATATTGGCTTTGTTGAAGGTGTTGGACGAGATATTTATAATCGGATTCCATTATGTAAGCCCCTTTCTTTCAACATTTCTGAACCCGATAAAATATTGTTAATGGATAAAGTTGTACATCGGCTCATCGCATGATACGTTGTTGGAACAGATCACTAAAGGAGTGTTATTGATGTATAACTGCGTCAGCTGCAATAAATCATTGAACGAACATGAGGTCATCCATACAGATGAACTCGGTCATTTCGGTGATCCAATCAAGCATTATTGCGATGCTTGCTTCATTGAGGGAGCAAAAATCGGTTTTCACAAGATGGAGATTGGTTGCTGCACAGCATGCCAACAACCGTTCGTTTTACAATTTGATCAGGAAGAAACCGCTAGCCTAGCTCGTGAAGATGGAACGGTTCATTACATATGCCCTCAATTGCTAGAAGCATATCAACAACAAAATGAAGAGCTGATCGAACAGTTAGAAGATGTTCATGACCAGTTTATTTTTTATGTGATTCAACCCGACCCGACGTTGCCTGACTTCGGATAATGGATTCTCATTCGCTTTCCTACCGTCTTTCGGTCTATAATGGACTGTATTGCAAATAGACATTGAAATTTTCTGAAGCAGAAGTTTTCACGAAAGAATGAGGTTACCCATGAACAAACAGCAATTTACGGATTATCGCCTGAGCGACGAGATTACTCGTGCGTTAGGCATTATGAAATACGAATCACCGACCGAAGTACAACAGCAGGTCATCCCCCGTGCTCTCGAGCGCGAAGACTTGATCGTCAAAGCACAGACGGGAAGCGGAAAGACAGCTGCTTTCGGGATTCCGGTCATCGAGCTCATCGATTGGGCCGAAAACAAACCCCAAGTCCTCGTCTTGACACCGACACGCGAACTCGCCGTTCAAGTACGGGAAGACATGACGAACATCGGACGTTTCAAACGAATCAAAGCGACTGCCGTCTACGGGAAAGAACCGTTCTCGAAACAGCGTGAAGAGTTGAAGCAAAAGACACATATCGTTGTCGGTACACCTGGTCGCGTCATGGACCACATCGAGCGCGAAACCCTCTCACTCGACCGCATCGAATACTTGATCATCGATGAAGCGGACGAGATGCTCAATCGCGGATTCCTCGCCGACGTTGAGAAGATTCTTCAACAGTTACCGAAAGATCGCGTCACAATGGTCTTCTCAGCGACATTCCCACAAGATATCGAACGTCTCTGCCAGAAGCATATGAATGCTCCGGCACGTGTCGCAATCGAGTCGACAGGTATGACGGCTTCGACAATCGAACACCGTTTACTTCCCGTTCATCGGAACGAGAAACTTGCTGTCCTTCAAGACATCACGGTCGTCGAAAACCCGGATAGCTGTATGATTTTCTGCCGTACGAAAGAGAACGTCGATACGGTGTACGCTGAGCTCGACAAAGCCGGTTACTCGGCTGAACGTCTTCACGGCGGACTTGAGCAAGAGGACCGTTTCGCCGTCATGAACGGCTTCAAGATGGGTAACTTCCGCTACCTCGTGGCGACAGACGTCGCAGCACGTGGAATCGATGTCGACAACGTCGAACTCGTCATCAATTATGACGTTCCTGTCGAAAAGGAGAGTTACGTGCACCGGACGGGGCGTACCGGACGTGCCGGCAAACAAGGAACAGCTATCACGCTCATGACCCGACAGGAAGAACGTCTCATCGGAGCCATTGAATCATACGTTCAATTCGAGATTCCGATGATCGATGCTCCGACGGAAGCGGAAGTAGCGGCTAACCAAGATGCCTTTGAGCAAAAGTTGAGCGGACGACGCGTCGTTCGCAACAACAAGACAGCTCGCATCAACCAGGACATCATGAAGCTCCACTTCAGTGGCGGGAAGAAGAAAAAACTTCGCGCTGTCGACTTCGTTGGAACGATTGCCAAAATTCCTGGCGTATCTGCTGACGACATCGGGATCATCACGATCAATGACCAAATGACATACGTCGATATCCTTAACGGAAAAGGCTCGATTGTCCTTCAAGCGATGGAAACGACTCCTGTCAAAGGGAAGAAACTTAAAGTGAGCAAAGCACGTAAATAATGCAGATTCAGCCTCAAAGATGATATTCGTCTTTGAGGTTTTTTATTACTTCGTAATAACCGAAAGCGCTTTCGATAAATATTAAAAAAATATGGGCTTCGGAAAACGTTTTCACCTGCATCATACCTGTATCAAATCTCAAATTCAACCTTCCTCACTCGATTGTCAAAAAAGAGCCCAATCTGTCGTTTGGGCTCAGTCTTCCAAGTGAAGAAAATCAAATTTTGAGTCGATGGTTGAACTGTGGCTCGTTTGATGAATCGATTCGTCACGACTCACGAGATATGTGTACTCAGCATCCGGTTCTGTCGAAAATTTCACGAACAATGTATGAGGATTCATACTCTCAAATCCGTCCTCCCCATAAGGAATAGAGCGGACGGTGATGGTTTCGGTTGGATATCGATCCTTGAGATACGCTTCGAGCACTATTTTTTCTTCCTGCACCTGTTGATTCACCCAATAAGGACGAACTGCATAGAATATTCCGTACGCTAATACACAACACACCGTCGCGACCCGTATACGCCTGCGCCATTTCCCATGAAATTGAAACGACAGCAAAACCAATACAACTACGATGGCGAACACAATCAACAGATCAATCAACTCGAGCGGATGCATCGATTTTCCCCCAGTCAGTCTAGCGACTCTTCAGAGATGAGCTTGAATCCTTCAATCTCTGTCTCTTCCTCCACTTCGATCAACAAGCATGGTTTTCCTTTATAGTTCACTTGCTTCACGTATTTCAGATCTTGTGGACTGACGGAAATGTTGGCGACTTTCGTATTGATTTTAATCGATTTTGACGTATATTTTGGAACGACGCTCGTCGCTTTCATCTCATATTTCGTGTCATCGACGACTTGTTTGAACGCCTGCTCGACTTTTTCTGTCGTCACATCTTCCACACCGCTCGCCCGAAGGACGACCTCGACCGCACGAGAGTCGAGCATTGCGACCCTCTCTTCTTCCTGTTCGTTCTCTTCTTCGGCGACAATGATTTGATTGATCTCATCATAAACGGTCGCGAGCGTACGGGAATTGACTTCTTCTCCGATGACCGCTTTCACGACTTCTTCAAAGACCGCCTTCTCTTCCACTGCCGTAACGATTTCCGAACCGTTCAGCACGTTCTCAATGAACGTCATATCCGGTTGGTGCGCTTTATTTGCCGAGTAGAGGACATGGTTCACATCGGCCGCATTATCGGTGAAACACGGGAATAAGAATCCACCGATTGGCGCCTCGAGTTTGATGATTGGATTTACAATCAAGCTGGCTTTGAATTCACGCTCGACGAAGTCAAAGACGAGTGACTTTTTCGGAAGTTCTGTCGGGCTGATACTGCCGAGGATGAACTTCGTCGTATACACTTCATCGTTCGCGTGAATCTCAGACTCTTCCGAATACCGGTTCGTCGGCTTATTGTAATTACCCCGGATGAACGTCACGACCATGTCTTTTTCAAATGGCGTGTCTTTCACCATCTTCAAGGCGATACGCTGCATATAGTCCGTCCATACGTCTGTCTCTTCCGTACGAAGTCCTTCATACAGCAATCCTTGCGTATGGTCGACTTGACCTTCCTCCGGATATTGGAACTTCACTTCGAATAACTTTTCATCGAGTTTCCCACCGAGCACTTTTTTGAAGTTCGTCAAAAACAGTTCCTGCTGTTCTTCTTCTAAGAACGGGAACGGACGCAACTCTTCGTAGTAAATCTCATTCGTTTCCTGTCGGATGTAAATCGTATATAAGTCAGCAATCTTCAGCTTCGTCGCATTCACTTTAAACTGTCGGCTAATCGCCGCAATCTCTTTCTTGTTCATTCCATCCACCTCTTCTTTTCTCTAAATCCATGTCATTCATTATACCAGTCCTGATCGCTCACTAGTTCCAAAGAAATAACACCAGGTCGTTCATTAATGCTAGAGAAGGATTTGCGATAGTCTTTCTAATCATTTTGCAGATTTTCACACTTTTTCAAAATCGTCCTGTGTATGATCAAGTTGAATTTATTGCGTGATGTTTGTCTCACTTTTTGGTTGATGAAAGGTTGCCCACTTGCTTCGACAAGTGTTCATTCCAAATACATAGTAGGAGGCTTTTTATGTTGAAGAAACTCATGTCTGTCGCACTCGTCACATTGCTTGTTTGGATTTCCGCGTCATTTGACGCGACACCGGTCTCTGCTTTCCCGCCTAATATCCCTTCGAAAGCGGATGCGCTCACGAAACTGAATGCGCTCACGGTCAAAAATGAAGGGTCGATGACAGGATACAGTCGGGACCTCTTCCCGCACTGGTCGAGTCAAGGAAGTGGTTGTAACACGCGTCACATCGTCTTGAAACGGGACGCTGATTCGGTCGTCGACCAATGTCCCGTAACGACGGGCTCATGGTACAGTTACTATGACGGTTTGACGTTCACGTCGGCATCTGACATCGATATCGACCACGTTGTCCCGCTCGCTGAAGCATGGCGCTCTGGCGCAAGCAGCTGGACGACAACCAAACGTCAAAGCTTTGCGAACGACTTGAACGGTCCTCAGTTGATCGCGGTGTCCGCTTCATCGAACCGCTCAAAAGGAGACCAAGACCCGTCGACATGGCAACCACCTCGCACCGGCGCGCGTTGTGCATATGCGAAGATGTGGGTCGAGACGAAAAGCCGTTGGGGCTTGAGCCTTCAATCGTCAGAGAAGTCCGCACTCACGACAGCCATCAACGCTTGTATTTATTGAGACAGAAAAGGAGTCATTCATGAACAAACTTACTTCTACATTCAAGGCAACCCACGGTGTCATGACGGAAGAAGTCGGTGTCATCAGTGGCGAATTGGAATTGACGACGGCGTGTCAGGAAGATGGTTCCTTGACCCTTCACATCACATACGTCGGGGCAAAAGACCTGTACACGCTCCCCGGGAGTCCATATCAGCTGCATGATCCGAACGACCATGACGTCATTCATCAAATGCTCGTGAACATTCTCGAGCGGACATAAAAATGAAGGAGTCCATCACTCGATTTTAAGGATGGACCCCTTCTTTTCATGTTCCTGAAATCTATTTAGTTCTGTTGCTGCTTTGCATCTACTTCTCGAATAATCGCGAGTGCCTCTTCATAAGACTGTCGCAACTCATCCGGCATGTCTTGAACATACTCTCCAGCACGTACCCGAATCGACTCTTCTCGCATGAGCGCTTCGATGTATGCGTCATATTCGTCAGTAGTCAACACATCACGTGCACTTAGCTGGTTGTTCAATTGATCGAAGTATGGCTGAATGTCGGCAAGTGCCTGCTTCACTTCCGCTCGTTCCGTTTTCGGAATTGCTTCATAATCAACGTTTCCATTCGCATTTCCATAGGCGATTCGCGTATCCGTGAAGACACTCAGACCTTGCTTGAACTCCTCATACTCTGCCTCACCGAGTACCCCTTTCGCTTGATTCAATTTAGCATCCAATAACAAATATTTCTCTAAAGTAGCGCTGACGATATGTACCTTCATCTCATCAAACGAACCGTATAACTCATCTGCAAGCAGGGATTGATAGGCGAATGCACCAGTCGGGATGAGTAGTGCCGCCGCGATTCCGACCGTCATCAACCGCCGACGGATAAATCCTGGTTCCCGGCGCATTTCTTGTTTCGCTCGCTTCACACCTTGGCGACTCCGCTCACGCAGTTCACTTGGGATTTCGATGTCCGCCAACATTCGTTTCATCTCATGATTCATAGCAATCGGCCTCCTTCCATTCACGTCTCAATTTAGCTACAGCTCGATATAAAGTTGTCTTCACCGTACCGATCGGCCATTCCAATAAATCTGAGATTTGTTGAAACGTATAGTCTTGGTAATACTTCAGTACGATCACACTGCGTTCGTCCTCATGAAGGGACTTCATCATGTCAGCTAGTG
Source organism: Exiguobacterium sp. RM11 (assembly GCF_059821525.1). Taxonomy (NCBI): domain Bacteria; kingdom Bacillati; phylum Bacillota; class Bacilli; order Caryophanales; genus Exiguobacterium; species Exiguobacterium sp. RM11. Next base: position 2,779,106 of record NZ_CM187558.1, read on the forward strand.
TCATCGTCATCGCAAGATCTGTTTGTTCACTCCCGAAAGCCTCTTCCACATCTGCATTCAAGTGAATCACGTTCTGTCTTTTTTTCATCACATCGAGTGCACAGTTGATGGTGATTTTCATCAGCCACGTCTTCAAAAATTGCGGTTCCCGTAACGTCCCGATTTTTTTAAAAGCTTGGTAAGCGACTTCTTGCACAACGTCTAGCGCATCGTCCGGATTCTTGACGTACACGTAGGCCATCCGATATAGGTCTTCCTCGTAATGCTGAAAGATCTTTAAGAATGCTTGGTCATTGCCTCGCTGCGCTTTCTGAATGAGACGTTTCATCGAACGTCCCCCCTTTTCGTTTTTTCCCTTACACTTATTAGACATGAAACTCATGCATTTAGCTTTATTCATTTGGGAAAAAATGAAAAAGGCATCTCGAAGAGACACCTTTGTTAATTAAACGGTCTGATATTTTGTTAATAAGTCTTTCGGTATGTGACAATAATCGTCCGGACAACGCGTCAAGCGGTCCTGATGCTCGTCCGCACTTCGCACATAGTTCGTGAGCGGTTTGACTTCAACAGCGATTCGTTCTGCATCCGCGCGCCGATCAATAAACGCTTGCGCCTCCATCAAGTGCCGTGACTCCTCACTGTAGACGCCCGTTCGATACTTCTCCCCGACATCGATTCCTTGTTTGTTAACGCTATATGGATCAATGATTTCGAACAAGTAATGCATCAAATCTTCGACCGTCACTACGTCCGGATCGAACGTAGTTTTGACACACTCTGCGTAACCGTCATACTCTCCATCTAACGTACCGGTCGTCCCGTTCGCGCGTCCTGCTTCAGTTGAAAGGACACCAGGTAACGTCTTCACAAACTCCTGGACACCCCATAGACATCCGCCTGCTAAATAGATCGTTTCGATGTGAATCACTCCCCGTCTATTTGAATCTTTTCTAAAGCATACACGTAATGATGAGAGAAGGGAGGGATTTGATTGAATAAACAACGTTTTCTCACCACATTGACCAGCTCCATTATCCTCTTTGTTGCCATGATCTTTATTTTTCGTAACGACTATTCTCTATTCGCTGAAATGGCAATCATCTTTCTAGCGGTCGTCATCGGCCAAACAATCCTCGAACGACTATTTCGACGCTTTGCGGAGCAACGGGTATCTAATAAAACCGTATTCGTCTCATTCCTGTCGATGCTAGTGATATTATGGACGTTCGCAGGCATTCTTTTTGATTGAATATATAGCTTCAATCGCAATAAATTCTCATCGTTTATGTATGATTTAAAAACGTTTTAATCAACTTTCGGATTGCTTCTACAATTAAATGTGGCTCATCTCTTTGAATATAATGTGCGCTCTGCTCTGCAATTACAAACGTGGCATTTGAAGATATTCCCGTCATTTCTTTTTGTAAGACATTCCACAGCCTCTGATTTTCTGCGGAATAAAAGTCTTTCTTTCCTGCTGATATGATTGTTGTCGGGATTGAAAGATCAAGATTTGCTTGTTTCACTTGGTGCAAACTTTCCATAAATTCATCATAGTTCCCTTCCCGCACAAATTGCTTGGAGTATACGTTTTGAAACTCTCGTGACATGGTCGGAAGAAATCGTTCTCGATAGTCGCTCGGCGTCGTGTCTACTAGCACTAGACCCACTACCTCATCTCGATATTCAGATGCGAACAATTGCATATTGACGCCTCCAAATGAATGACCGACCAAAATGAACGGAGATGCTATATCCAACTGTTTAATTAGTTGGTGCAATTCTCGAACCATCTCCTTACTGGTTCTTCGATTCGTACTGGTCCCGCTTTTGCCTAGACCTGCCCTGTCATAAAGAAGGACATTGGCATATGTCGACACTTCATCCGCCACCTGTCTCCAAGTCGTAGAGTCATCGCCATATCCTGCATCCATGATGATTGTCACTGACTTTGAATGTTGTTGAATATACTCAACATATAACTCACAGTCATGGATTTTTACCATTTGCTGATTGTTCATGGTTTCCCCCTTCACTTCGTCCCTTTCGCTATCATATAGCATAAAAAAATTGATGGACAGCCGCCCATCAATTTATAAATATCCCAACCGCTTCAAATCTTCATAAACGAGTGAAGACAACAGCGTCCGCCCATCACCGTTCAAATGGTCCGGGTTATGGAAGAAGGATTGCTCATGAATGAATCGTTCATTCCCCATGTAGTTGAGAAACGGGACATCGACATCAAGTTTTTCTACATGCTGAAACACGAGACGTTCCATGACCTCTTCATCAAAATATGCATGATACGACGCGTGGACCGGCTCCATCGCCAAGACGACACGATACTCTTGTTGCATACAGTAGTCGATGATGTCTTGTAAATGCGCCATGTTCTCTTCGATCTCATGATTGTTCACGGCGTTTTCATATTGAGCGGCCACTTCCTCATACTTACGCTCTGAGTAGTTCAGACCACCATTCTCCCATGGCTTATGCGCATCAAAGCGAAAATCTCGGATTTCCCGGGAAATGGCGGCATAAGCACTTCCACTGTTCAATGCCGGGAACTGTTCATGCGTATAATATTGAAACAGGCTGACCGGCTCAATGTCTTCACGATCCAAGACGCGATAATAATTCGCCTTCCGGCCGACATCCGAATTACTGAACGTAATTTGAGATAACGACACGATCACGACCCCACCTGGCTTCAGATGCTCATCGTATTCTTTCAACATCTTCAAATCATATTCAATCGGTTGACTCGGTAACGCCAAATCCAGATGCGACAATCCAAGCGACTTGAATGAATACCCGTACATCGCATGGGACGTTCCGAGATTGATGATGTCGACAGGATGAGGGTCTTCCTTGAAGGCAAGGACAGCTCGGTTATTATTATATTCCCACGACTCTTTGACGAACTCGTTGACGGGAATGAAGATGGCGATCATGACCAGTAATACAACGACGATTTTGATTCCTAAACGCTTCATGCTAATTCCTTTCCATCCATCTTAAAACCCACCGTATACAAATCCTTGGCTCGACACACCAAACAAGAAGGCCGAGACAATCAAGAACAAGTTGATGGCAACGCTCGTCACGGCAGGCTGACGCGCCATCCAGTCCCAAGCCGAACCTTTCGTCCGTTCAATATGCTGAAACAGATGAACAACGACAAAGACAACGAGGAAGATGATCAAATCGAGCAATGAGAAGATTTGAATCGCCTGCATCATGCCTGACGGTGCCCATGAAGAGGGTGTCACGTACAGTTTGGCATGCGAGAACGCCTCTGCCATCGAATGCGATTGAAAGAAGACGCGCGAGAAACAGACGAGCTGAAAAGTGATGGCGATTTTCCACCAACGATGCAGTGTCGGCACGCGGTCAAACCCGACCCATGACGCCATTTTTTCACGCTGCTGTTTCGTATGATCTCCGAACACGCGATAGATTCCATGAATGAGTCCCCATAAGACGAAGTTCCATGCGGCTCCGTGCCAAATCCCACTCACTAAAAACGTCGCAAGGATGGCACCATAAATCTGCTCGCGCTTCTTCTTCCCTTTGGCAAGCGGCATGAAAATATAATCACGTAACCACATCGAGAGTGTGATGTGCCAGCGGTTCCAGAAGTCGGCAATCGATACGGCAAAGTGTGGCTGTTTGAAGTTCTCCGATAATCGAATTCCGAGCAATCGTGCACAACCGATGGCGATATCACTACACGCCGAGAAATCGGCGAACAGTTGAATCGAGAACAACATCGTCGCGAGCACAATCTCTGAACCAGTCGGATCTGGACTATTGAATACACTTGCGACAATCGGAGCCAATCGGTCAGCGATCAACGTCTTCTTGAAGAATCCCCAAATGATGCGCTGAATCCCATAGCTGATATTGTCGTAGTCGAGATGTTGCTCCGTCTTCAGCTGGGGAAGCAGCTTTTTCGCCCGCTCAATCGGTCCCGCAACAAGTTGCGGGAAGAAGGCGAAATAGACCGAGAAATAGCCGTAATGACGCTCTGCTTTTTGCTTCCCTCGCGAAACGTCCACGACATAACTGATGGCTTGGAACGTATAGAACGAGATGGCCAACGGCAACACGATCTCTTTATACGGCACATCATAATCAAATCCGCTCCATGCGGCGAACGAACGAAGCGAATCATTGACGAAATTAAAATATTTGAACCATCCGAGGAAGAAGACGAGAACGGAGACACCGACCCACATGAGCCGTTTCTTCTGTTCTTTCTTTTCCTGCTTCTCAATCAAAATCCCAATCACATAGGTGAAGGCGGTACTGATCAACAATAGCGGGATGAATTGGACGCTCAACGTGGCGTAGAAGACATAGCTCGCTAAGAGGAGGAGCACCCATCGGAATCGATGTGGGACCACGTAATAGGTTCCAACGATGATTGTTAAAAATAAGAGAAATTCAATCGAAATAAAAGTCATATTTACCACCTGATGTTATGAAACTTGACGATGTACCGATTCCTGACGATCAGGTGGTCACAAGTTCTCGCTTCGGCAATGCGGCATAACGAATCTTTCCGAACGAATTACGTGGAATCTCGTCAATCTGCATCACCCGAACACCTTTCACCTTGATTTGTTCTTTGATGATTTTTTGAATGCGTGCGACGTCATCTTGCAACGTATACACATATAGTTGGTCGTCTTCCCCGGCACAGACACAGTCATGTCCGTGCTCTCGAAGGAGGGCCTCGACTTCGTCCAGGCTGATTCGACTTCCATATAGTTTAATCATGCGCTTCATGCGGCCGACGATGAAGAAATACCCATCCTCGTCACGATACGCCATGTCACCTGTACGTAAGACACCGTGATTGTCGTCACCCTTCGCAAGGTCAGCTAATGAGGTCGCATACCCGAACGACACGTTATCACCTTGATAAACTAATTCGCCCGTCACGTTTGCATCTTTGATGTCGTTTCCGGCTTCATCTCGTAGTGAGAGTGTTCCACTTGGGATGGCGATACCGATACTCCCTGCTTTTTCCGCATGCATCCGATCGGGTAAGTACGACATTCGGGCCGTCGCCTCCGTTTGGCCGTACATGATGAAAAATTGAATCCCTTTTTCTTCACACACCGTCGCGAAGTGATGGGCGAGCGTCGGGTCCAACTTTCCACCCGCTTGCGTCAACTTCTTCAAACTTGACAAATCATACGTCTCAAACTTCAAACGTTTTAACATCTCGTAATGAAACGGTACGCCACCAAACGTCGTCGCCTGCTCAGCACGACACAACTCCCAAAACTCTTTTTGAACGATCGAGCGATCTGTTAGGATGATGGTCGCCCCTTTCAATAGATGACTGTTGATAATCGAGAGTCCATACGAATAGTTCATCGGAAGGGTCGTGATTGGTTTATCCGTTTGATCGATGTCGAGATAGTCGATAATCGACGTGGCGTTTGCTGATAGGTTGTTATACGTGAGACGGACCAATTTCGGACTTCCGGTACTCCCTGAAGTCGTCAACAGAAGGGCCAACTCTTTATGAAGTTCATGGTGAACTGTTGCTCCTGTTTCAAACAAGACGTAGCCGCCGTAACCATAGTAAGCATCCAACGAGTTCGCCAAATCGTCTCTTGATTCCGGTGCCCATACGTGCGTCGGTTCATACCGTTCCATCAACTTCTGTAATTGCTCGGCTGGGATATCCGCGTCTAACAAGACGGGTACGACGCGTCCCCGAATAAAACCGACATAGCCGAAGAGCGACTCGACCCGGTTGGCACATAGACAGAAGACGAGTGCTCGTTCGCCGACTTCCTGACAAATCGAGTCGCCAACCTCCAACATCTCGCCGTATGTGTAAGAACGGTCCGCATAGACCGCCTCACGATCCGTGTATTGCTCGAGTGTTTGAAAAAGCGTCATGACCGGATGTCCACACCGAGGCGCTGCAGCAACGCGATGCCAGACTGATACGAATGGAATTCCGTCATTTCATCCGAGTCGATATAGACGTCAAACGCATCCTCGATTTCTGCGATGAGGGTCATGTGTCCAATCGAATCCCATTCCGTCGATTCTCCAAGCTTCATCTCTTCAAGAACCACATCGTCCTCTAATTCCAATCCGTTTTTAAATGCCATGTTGTATGCTTCAAGCGTGCTCATTGTATTCATCCTTTCACGTTCACTCCAACGGTTCAATTTCATCTATTCTTATTGACTGATAATGATAATCATTTGCCTTGTGATTCTATCACAATTTTTCGAAATCGGTCAATTCTTCATAGGAGAAAAAGCTTGGAGTAGAGCGATTTTGTGCATGAAAAAAACCACATCGTTACGATGCGGTCTCAGGAGACGATAAAACATATTCGAGTTGCAAATCGAGTGGTTCTTCCTCATACACTTCCGGTACAAACTCCTCGGCCAGCATGCATCCCATCGCTTCATAGAAATGATATGTATCGACGGCCGGGTTCGCTCCGATGTATAGCTTTTTCGCGCCTCGTTCGATTGCTGCCTGACAGACACGTTCAAATAACACTTTACCAATCCCCTGTCCACGATTAGGACGACTCACATGAATGAAGCCCAGATTTAAATACTGGCCTTCCGTTCCGAGCAGGTGTCCATCCAGTCCGGCAAAGCCAAGTAACGTTTCACTTTTTTGGATTGCCACAACAACGCCGCCACGGTCGATGTAGTAGTTAAGAATCTCAATGACCTGTTGTTTTTTCGCGTCATCCCATTCATCGATGTAATGCTCGTCTTTTTGATAAAGCTCACCATTTGAATCCACGGCATAGATGCGATGCGTTTCCTGAAAGCGATCGAAGGTTGTTAAAAAATCGGGAGCGATTCGTGTTGTTAGGATGTGGATTGTATCGTTCATCTTGATCCCCTTGTTACATAAAATTTCATAAATGATTATTCAAACTCGATTGCCACAGTTTCATAACCGCTATTCTTTAAAAACTCTGTTAAGAACTCTTCAATGCGTTTATCCGCCTCTGTCAGCAAGCCTTGCTCAATCTTAACCTTTTCCATTTTTTCCTTCTCTTTATTGATTTCATCAAAAATCAATTGCGAGGGATAATCAGAAAACAGTGTCCCTTTTACGTCTGTCACCTTTGCATCATCTGTATTCGCTACATTGTCCAAAATGGTCGAATGAGGTACAGTAACGTTTAATTGCTCAGTCGTGTCATTGTAAGAAACCTCCATGTTAGAGAGATCTGTGCCCGCCTTCAGGTATCCTGAGTATTCAATCAACTTGATTGCTTCCGCTAGTTTGACATCTTTTAATCCGATTAACGAAACGGATGTCGTGTTTCGACTAACAATGACGTTGCTGTATTCATATTTTAACGTTGTCAACTCCGTCAATTCGACGAGTCTATCTTTTACAAGCGATACATCAGCCTGATGATTGGTTGAAAATATACTTGGCTTGATCACTACGATTGTAATGACACCAATCAAAATAAGTATGAGTAAAACAAATGAAACTTTTCCAATCATTCTTTTCATAATAAATCTCCTTTTTATGTATTCAAGCACTTTCTAAAACTATGTAATGACTCCTCCATATACAGATTATACCTAATTTAATTCCATAAATTTAATTTTTATTCAATTAAATTAGTTTTTTTCAAATAAAAGAGTAGATGGTTTTAGACCCATCTACTCACTCAGCATCATCAAGTTTTACTCGACTACAATCCAATTCAGTTGCGACAAACTTTGCTTCAGTTCATTCAATTCTTCTAACCTTTGAATGAAAAATGTCTCAATCGCATCGATGTGGTCTGGAGCACTTAAGAAATGCGTCAACGATTGATCAACGTACAACATAAACCAGTCGTTTTGATCCTCTGGCGCTTCATAGATCCATCGTTCATTCATTTCTGCGAATTGTTTGAACGCGTCCATCAGAATCGATTTATGTTTACTGTTTGGGTGAACCTCTATGTAAACAGATACTTCTGGATAATCTGCTTGTTCAAAGCTGAATCCACAGCCGATAAATTTCCAATCACTTTGATCATTTTGAATGACGTATCGATTATAATCACGGAGTTCAATCGCACGATTCCCCCATGGTTTTGGCTTTCCAAATAAATTCGTAAACGTATGCGTCGTCTTTTCATTCAGACATTGATCTAACATCGAAATGGTTCTTCCTAAGTTTTGAATCGCATACACGTCTTGAGGTAGGAATGTTCTTGATTTATTCAATTCAATATCCTCCATATATTTGAGTACTTGTTGGTAGTACAAATCCTGTTTGTTATATTCCTGCAGCATTATGTAGAGTTGAAACCACTGCAATTGAAAGAATTTAGTTGAGGATGTAGCAATTTGTTTGGGGTCAAAATATCGAGTGATATAAAACAGGTATGTCGTAAACCCATCTTCCTCACATTGCTCAAGATGTTCTCGATAGCGCTGCAATTGATGATGTCCTTCGCCGCTACCTAACTTATTCTCGATAAAGACAATGTGTGGAGTTTCCCTTTCGCTAAACGTGATAACGAGATCGGGTCGACTGTCGGTATCATGTGTATGTAGTTTGTTATACGTTTTTTGTGTGTATGCCTTCACACGACTTATTTCAGAGAGATTCACATTCGCAAACCGTTTAAAGAAATGCGTTAATAAATCTGATTGTTCGAAAATCGGAGCGATGATTTCGGTTAAGTAATCTTCATAGGGATTAGAGTCGGATTGACGTAACAGGTTATAGATTTTCGAATACGACGACGACATCTTCTTGGCTCCCTTCGTCGGAGTGTAAAAGCAATGAGTGCTTGAGGTTTAATTCAAGCACTCATTTTAAAATTAAATCATTTATGGTACGGTTCTCCGTAATATATCAAAGTGAGGTGTTAAGTCTTCCCCTAAAATGCGAAACGCTTTTCAAGGTTAATCCACTCGTGCTCCGATCGTCATTACAGTCTTCATTTTCAAAAAACAACACATAAGCTTTCTTATTGTTGAGAGAACTTGGATAAACGATGCCGTCAATTCCGGTGTTTCTATATTTAAAAACATACTTAAAATATTCTGTGACAATTTGCGTAGGTACATAATCCACGTGTTCTCTACCATCTTTTTCAATCGGTTTTGTAAAGTCATTTAAAAAACTGTGAAAGAACTTTACAACCCAACGTTTTTCACGTTCTTTGTGATTAAAAATACTAGGTAACTTTGGTAAAAAAGTTAAATTTAATAGCGTTAATTTTTCATTATTAATAAATTCACCAATACTTGCTACCACATTCTTACCTGATTTATATTTCACTTCCATTAAAGCGGTCTCTACACTCTCAGCTCCATAGAACATTGGAATCCCAGCTGGACTCATTCTGTTCGAACTCTCTGCATACTCTTTTGCTGGTGTTCCAATTTCTTTTGCTTTATAAAATAATTCGCCTTTAGATGAAACACGAGCTCTAAAAAATTTGCTTGATGTTACTACTTGAATCAACTTCAATTCCTCAACAAATCCAGCTATGTTATCTAAAATCTCATGCGGTACCACTCGTTGTTTTTGATTACTTGAGTCATAGGAACTGTTTAAAAACAGATAACGCATACTATGTTTTACTTGTTCAGAAAAATCATTCCATGTGTAAAATAACTCTTCGTCTCGTGTTAAACCATACGGGTCAATCTTACACCATCTTGTATCTATCAACGCTTCTCTGATGTCTTCAAACAGACGGACAGAATTTATACCAACTTCACTATCCAAGATACTTTCAGTAAAATCCCAGCCATCATATATTTCAACACCTTGATATCCACCTTCTCTTGAATCATAACTTACACCTTCATCGTCGGGATTTCCCCATTCATATTTAATACCTGTCATAATAAATTTCATTATCAAATTAACGTCAGCAGCTAGGGTATCTTCGTTTTCAGCACCACAATAGTCACAACTAGCAACAGTTGCATTTTCTTCTATGTAAGTCTGAATATATATGTCCGAAACACATTCGGAACATACATGTTTATCTCCAAGAGTACTAAAACCTAGTTCATTTTGTCTGATAAGCAAGTCTTTATGATAACCCATTATTTAGCACCATCCTTTTAACATATTATAATCGTTCTTACTGGGCTTTATTTTCGTAGCTTTATTGTTCTCTTCATTTATTATCATGTTTCAGAGCATAGCACTTATTGCTCACTTATTGCTTATATATAATCTCATAAGTAAAACAAGCAACCATTCCAATGACAGTTCTTAAAATAAATAAGGTACATTATCTCCTACTTCCTTCAAAATGAATTAAATCCTTTTTCTTTCTTTAGATATTTTGAACCCTACACCAGCTTTGAATAAATCTATCGTCTTCTAAGGATAGATGTAAAACCTTCTAGAGTGAATATCCTTGATGATTAGTCATCTAGCTCTACTTTATCGGTTAATTAGAATAGAAAAAGATCGAGAGAGTTTACCCATAGTGGATGAACTCTCTCAATCTTTTTAGGTGAAGTCTTTTACTACTTCTTTGTTGAATCGTATTTGGATAGTATTAATTTTGCGGTCTGCGTCAATCCTTATCTTTTGCGTAAGAAAAGTTATTATGCTTTTACTTTACATAATCTATTCTATATTAACAGTGTAAGTGTGCAATAGTGCTCCGTTCCGGTAATATTCTAGCTCCACTTCCATGCGAGAAATATTGATTTCATAATAAACACCAAGGACGTACCTACAAATATGCTCAGGCAATTCAGTCCCATTTTTAGTCCAAATATTATCAAAAGATTGTCTGGTTAATGCTTTTAAACGTTCTCTATCCTTATCTTTCTGTTGCTTTTTCCCAGTAGACTTCTTCATTTCTAAGGCAATTAGATTGTCTTGCTCTAAGTTTTCCCCTCTGCTATGAAGAATCAAATCACAATTTATTGTAATAATTTCTTCTTCTTCATTTTTTATTGTCTTAATTCTACCACCGTAATTTCTGTTATATTCTACGTCTACATAATAAGATGAATAGTCAGAATCATTTTTAAAATTATTTATATACAACATTAACTGTCCACATAATGTACGTTCTGACACATTACTTTCTATGAGTTCTTTTTGTTCCCTTAAAAAACTCAAATTAGATGCCTCAAATAACTCTATCATCTCCTCATACATATCCCTTTTCTCAACCCCTTTAATTTTTTAATAAAATATGATTTAATCATGGTTTTTTAATTTTGTTTAAAAATTTAACACAAAATTCTTTCCTAACATTTTAAAAAACCTCATTTATTTATGATACGGCTCATTCCGATTGATCCGATACGCCCGATAAATCTGTTCACACAATACGAGCTTCATGAGTTGATGGGGGAACGTCATCTTCGAGAACGAAATCGTATCGTCCGCTCGTTTCATCACATCGTCCGACAGACCAAGCGACCCTCCGATGACGAAGGCAATTTTACTCTTTCCATATGTTGCGAGTTGATCGAGTTCACGGGCGAACTCTTCACTCGTCCGCTGCTTCCCTTGAATCGCTAAAGCGATGACGTGCGTGTCTGGGGATATCTTCGCTAAAATCCGCTCGCCTTCCTTTTGTTTTACTAATAACATATCTGCCTCACTCAAATGCTCGGGTGCTTTTTCGTCTGAAACCTCGATTTCCTGCACTTTTGCGTAGGCAGAGAGCCGTTTTGTATACTCGGCAATTCCTTGCTTTAAATATTTTTCTTTCAGTTTGCCGACCGTGATAATTGAAATATTCATCCAATTCTTCCTTTTTCCACAGTTTTTTTGGAGTTATCCATAGGGTTATCCACAGAGTTATCCACAAATCCACATGTTGATAATTAGTTTTTGCTTGACACAACATATGTTGCATCGGCTTCACAGAACTCACATGTCACTTGTTCACTTGTGGATAATTCCTCTAACAACGGGTACTCTCCTGTTTCATCCACAATGATGTCTAAAGTGATTTCAACATGTTCCTTGCATACTTTTTTTTCCACAGTTTTTCCTCCTTAAAAAAGAAGCGTCGCCGCTTCTTTATGTTGCTTCAGTTAACGTCGCCTCGGTTTCTCTCGTTTCACCGCGACGTAAATACTCAATCGTAATCGTATCACCGACCGTTGCGTCTCGATAGAGCGCATCGCGTAAATCGACGTATCGTTTAATCTCGCGATCTCCGATTTGCGTAATGATATCACCGACGCGCAGTCCCGCTTCTTCAGCCGGACTACCTGGTGTCACTTCTTCAACGAAGACACCGTCTTCTTGATCGAATGAAATGCCGTATTCTTCCCGAACGTTACCAGGTACCGCAATGACTTCTTGAATCGTGACCCCGAGCTGTGCTCGTGTCACTTTCCCATCACGTTCTAACATGTCAATGACCGGCAGCGCCACGTTCACCGGAATCGAGAAGCCGACCCCTTCTACGCTCGCTTCGGCGATTTTCATCGAATTGATTCCGACGAGTTCTCCACGAATATTGATGAGGGCACCGCCCGAATTCCCTGGGTTGATCGCTGCGTCGGTCTGGATGACTTCTGCGTTGTAATCCATCAAGCCGTCGCTATTCGTATCGACCGGCACCGTCCGCTCGACACCACTGACGATACCACGGGTGACCGAGTTTGAGAAGACACCTAGCGGATTTCCGATGGCCAGGACAGTCTCACCGGCTTGTAGCACGGTCGAATCACCAAGCACGATCGGTTTCGCATCGATGTTATCTGGCAACTCCACTTCTGCGACCGCCAAATCATTGAGCGGGTCTTCGCCTAAAATGGTCGCCGACGCAATCTGACCGTCGGAAAAAGCGATGTTGATTTCGTCTGCCTCTTCGATGACATGGAAGTTCGTGACGATGTATGCCGTGTTGCCTTCCACTTTATAAATAACGCCAGAACCAGCGCCAGCCTCCCATTGCGAGTCCGAAGTGAAGGCCCGCTGAATGTTCGTAATACTGACAACGGACGTCTTCGCTCCGAGAACTGCCGATGTGACGTCGGATTCGGTGACCGTCACGGCTTGCTCGGTCCGCGTCAGTTCGTTCGTCACAAAACGAGAGGTCGGCGAATCCCAGAGCATCACTGTGACAAAAAACAAAGCCGCTCCTAAGAATCCGCCAACCCCTCCGAGTAACAACGGTTTTATATTCGGTCTCGGCTTGTGGCGTACGTGCTCCTCTTGCTTCGGACGCCATTCGCTCCGAGACGGATACGTCGATTTCTCTTCTGTTGCTTCGTGTACTTCAGGTTCGACGTCTTGAGGTTCATACTCATGGTGTCTCTCTTCGTTCACGACGCGTCCCCCCTTCAAGACAGTGTGATAACTGTCTTTTCCCAAGTTTCCTTATAAAGAAACGAGCGAAGTGGGGATTGTCGGGTCCGTATCGCACAATTTGATCCGACCTAAGTCGACGTCTCGCATGCCGAGTGTTTGCGAGACGCTCATTTGAGCGAGCTCTTTCATGTTGTTGTCCTTGCTTAAATGCGCCAAATAGATCCGTTTCGTCCGGTCGCCGATGACCTCGCTCATCGCAATCGCCGCATCCTCATTCGAGACGTGTCCGTAGTCCCCAAGGATGCGTCGTTTGACGCTCCACGGGTAACGTCCCATCTGCAGCATCGAGACGTCATGGTTTGACTCAAAGATAAAGTCGTCAGCTCCGCGGATAATCCCTTTCATCCGGTCTGAGACGTAGCCGGTATCCGTGATATGGGCCAAGCGTTTCCCGTCGTGGGCAAACTGATAAAACATCGGGTCCGCCGCATCATGACTGACATTGAATGTCTCGATTTCAATATCACCGAACTGCTTGATGTCCCCGACCTCGATGTGAAACTTCAACGCCGGGTCAATCTTTCCGATGAGTGATTCCATCGCCGCCCACGTCTTCGCATTCGCATAAATCGGTAAGTTATACTTTCGCGCTAATATCCCTACTCCTTTAATATGGTCGGAGTGCTCATGGGTGACGAGCAGTGCATCGATCCCATCAAACGACCGACCGATCGCTTCGATGCGTTGTTGCATCGCTTTCCCGGTCAATCCGGCATCGACGAGCAGCTTTGTCCGTTCCGTCTCGATATAGAGGGCGTTCCCGGTCGACCCGCTCGCTAACACACTATACTGTAAACTCACACCATCACTCCTTTCATTCTTTCGTTTCAAACTCGACGCGCTCTACTGTTCCGTCGATGGCGTTGACGAAATATACATGATCGTCGATTGCGACCGACCAGAGCGGTGGCATGATAATCAAACCGCCAGAGCTGTCGAGGGGTAAGCTATAAAAACCGGTGTTGATGGCCCGCATCTCCTGATTCGGTTGGAAATACTTCCGTGACGCGAGTTGAGAGATGGCTTCACTGGCCGTTAACACGAGATCGTCTTGTGGTTTCGATGAAATGTCTTTCAAATGACGTTGCTTATAATCCGTCACTTCATATTCCTCGTTCAATTGAATCAAGATGAGGGATGGTCCGATATACATCTCCGAATCTCCCTCGACTTCAGGTGCCGAGAAAATCTTATTGTCTTCAAACGTTTGGACGAAGGCGATCTGTCTCGTCTTTTCATCATATCGCCAGTAGGCATATTCTTCTCCGAACGGGACATACTCCGCAACAAACGTCGAAGCCGTCGTTCGCAAATCTTTGGCATCGAGCGGTACCGGCTGTTTCAGCTCGACTTCGAGTTGCATATTGTCCAGCGTCGTTGCCAGTTGTGCCTCCCGATTTTTCGTAATCATCGCGGCCGACATCTCTTCAGACGACCCTGTCAAATAGCCGATATCCCGACCCATTCTTGGCAGTTTTGCCGGGTCGACGTTTCGTTGGTCTAAAATTTGTGCAATCGACGTGTTGTCGTTCGTCACGACTTCGGTCGCCCATGTCTCAGTCACTAATTGGAATAACAGATAGATGTTCAAGGCGAGGAAGGCGAAGATTAAAATGGTTTTCGCTTTACTCCAATCCACGATACATCATCCTTTCTGTCCAATTTTCTGACTGGTTGTATGGGACCCAACGTCCCGCTTCACGTACGAACCAATTCGGTGAGAACGTCACATATCGGCTCGTATCCTCGTTATACTCAATTTCATAACCGATTCGAATCTCCGTCACGTTCTCAAACCGTCCAGAGTTGATGAGTGTCCCAAGTACTTCGTCTGCGTCAGCCAGCTGCGTCGTGCCGACTGTGATCAACCGGTCAATCTCTAAGTGATGTCGTGTGATGGACCGGACTTGCGCCCCGTCGTTTTCCACACGCAATGTGGATAAGTCGATGGCGTCATTGTTGATAAACGCCTCACGTTGGCTAAAGACCGGGAATCCTTTCACATGAAAACGGAATACGGTCGTTTCAAAGCCTTTGTTCGCCGGTGTAATGGCATCGAAACGAAGCGAGAGTCCTTGATTCTCCGAAGACTCGTCGACCCATCCACCATGGAAATTCACGAATTCGACAATCGAATCCAATCCGAGTGCCGTTTCCCGCTCAGTGCTGTTTCGCGATAAGTTCCGATAGCGACTCGCGTTCAGCTTCGCGTCATATTCCGCCACACTGACACCGTTCGTCAATGCACCGACCGAACTCGCCGGGTCGACTTCCTGGACGTTCGGGTCGCCTGGGAAGAACGTGTCCCGCATCCAGTCGAGGCGCGCATCGATTTGAATCGACGATACGTCATATGCGAACAACTCATTCATCTCCGGTCCGACGACCGGGATATAGTTCACACGCTCATCCGTATACGTCACTCGCTTCATCGTCCGACTCGAGTTTTTTAGGAATAGACTGTTCACGTCGCCGTTTCCGACCTTCGTCAACTTCCCTTCCCAAATCGATTGGTCACTCATGATCGTTCGGATTGTAAACGCATTGTCTTCCATGTAGATGAGCACACGTTGCGGAATCTTTCCAGACAGACTATACGTGCCCGGCAGCATATAGCTGAGCGTATCCGCATAATAGGCTTCCGGTAAAATCAATTCGAGTCCTTCGTTGATATCCGTGTAAAAGCTCGGGATATTCTTTGCGGCGAGTGGTTTGAATTCACTCGCTTCAAACGTATCCCGAATGACCCGCATCAACTGCTTTGGGGTGTTCTTCGAAGCGAAGACGGCGTTGTTGTCATGAACGACCGCTTGAACCGGGATGACGACCTGATTCGCCCGGCGTTGGAGTGACTTATCCACCGTCGTCAATTGCGTCTCCGATTGGACTGACTGATAGGTGGGATGATAATCCCACAAAATGATGGTTTGAACAATCGACGTGACGATTAACGTGAGCAAAAGCAACGACTTCCACAGTTCTGGCTTTGCAATCGTAAACCGTTTCATCAATCATTCACCTCCACAATCGTATCGAACGGAATCGTGAAGTAAATCGTCGTGCCGCGGCCAAATTCACTCTCTGCCCAGATGTCTCCACCGTGAGCGGATACGACTTCTTTGGCAATCGATAGACCGAGTCCGGTTCCACCGATATTACGCGCCCGCGCCTTATCGACACGATAGAAGCGTTCGAAAATTTTCTTCAAGTTCGACTTCGGAATCCCGACTCCTTCATCCTTGATGCCGATGACGAGTCGTTTCGCCCGAAGCATCGTCCGGAACGTGATCGTACCGCCTTCTGGTGAGAACTTGATGGCGTTCGTGATGATGTTATCGATCACTTGGGTCATCTTATCCTGGTCGGCATGAACGTACACACGACGTTTCATCAGCTTCCGACGGAATTGAATCGCGTCTCCTTTCGTCATCTCGTGACGGTCGATGATGTCGTTAAAGAACTGCACAAAGTCGAACTTCACTTTCTGCATCTTATATTCTTTACTGTCCATCTTCGAGAGTTGCAACAAGTCATTGACGAGGCGAATCATTCGCTCCGTCTCGTTTTGCGTCGTCTCTAAGAAACGCGGTGCCAACTCATCATCCTGATAGGCCCCTTCCGCAAGGACTTCTAAATAACTACGCATCGTCGTGAGCGGCGTGCGCAACTCGTGACTGACGTTTGCGACGAATTCACGGCGATCTTGTTCGACTTGCTCTTGTTCGGTGACGTCATGCAAGACGACGATGAGACCTGTGATCGGTCCACTATGTTTTTGAATCGGTGAGAAATAGGCTCGAACGAGGAATAGTTCCTCATCCGTACTGAGGTCAATCAGTTTCGCCGGCATCGTCCCATCCTCAGGAATGACGATTTCCTCTTCGAACGCAAGAAGGCTCTGCAAGTTCATGCCCATCGCCTCTTCTTCATCGACCCCGATCATGTCACGTGCCTGGTCGTTCATTAAAATGACCCGTAACGAACGGTCGGTCGCAACCACACCGTCAGACATGTTTTCGAGGACACTCGTCAACCGACGACGCTCTGCCTCTGTCGTGGCATTCGCTTCCATCAACTCGTCCGTCAATTCGTTAAACGCGTAGGCGAGTTGACCGACCTCATCATCCGAATACACTTTAACTTTCCGCGAGAAGTTCCCTTTTCGCATCTCGACGGCTTGCCGACGCATATCGGCAATCGGTCGTGTGATCGTTCGAGATAACAAGATACCGAGGAAGGATGTGATGATCAAGGCAATGACCGTCCCGGTTGCGAGGATTCGGATGACTTGTTCCATCTGGTTATAGATGGACTGCATCGATGCCTCGATATAGATCATGCCGATTGTGGTCCCGTCTACTTCTGACTTGACGGGAACGGCGACGACGCGCATCCGGTCATTCGAATCTTCATAGACGAGCGTTTCTTGGGCGCCGCCTGTCGCAAATGACTTTTGGATAAACGTACTTGCCGTCCGTTGTCCGACGAGACTTTGATTGTTCTGGTTCGAGGTCGCCCGTACGACACTGTTCGTATCGATGATTTGGACTTCTCGAATGTCGTCAGCTAGCGTCGTGCTCTCGGTAAAGTCAGACAGCAGCTGATCCAGTAACTGGTTCAACTGCTGGTCCGTGGTCGAGTCACTCTCGTTCGCGGCAATCCCCTCACTGACGTTATAGCTCAGTAGGTTCGCCCGGTCGACGAGTGACTGCGAGAAGTTGTTGATGTATTGCCGTTCCAAAGAACGCACAAAGTACACGCCGATGACTTGCATCGCAACGAGAATGAGCAGCGCATAGATGACGACGAGCTTCCACTGGATTGATTTAAAGAAGTTCGTCCGTTTCATCGTTTAATCTTCTTCTCCTGCCTTCAAATAATACCCGACCCCGCGACGCGTAATAATATACGTTGGTGTCGATGGGTTGTCCTCTACTTTTTCACGAAGGCGACGTACGGTGACATCCACAGTACGAACGTCCCCGAAGTAATCATAGCCCCAAACCGTTTGGAGTAAATGCTCACGCGTCATCACTTGTCCGATGTTTTGCGCGAGGTAATGAATCAATTCGAACTCACGATGCGTCAGCTCGATCTTCTCGTCCCGTTTCGTCACCATGTACGAATCCGGGTGAATCGTCAAGTCGCCGATCACGATATCGTTCGCGTTCGCCCCTTTTGCTTCAGGCGCCGGCGCCGTTGCATGACGTCGCATGTTCGCTTTGACACGAGCCAACAACTCACGCGAGCTAAACGGTTTCGTGACGTAATCGTCCGCACCGAGCTCTAATCCGAGCACTTTATCAATCTCTGAGTCTTTCGCCGTCAACATGATAATCGGCATGTCATACTTCTTCCGTACCTCGCGGCATACTTCCATGCCGTCTTTGAGTGGAAGCATGATGTCGAGTAAGATGAGATCCGGTTGAATCTCTTCTACTTTCACGAGCGCTTCTTCGCCGTCATAGGCGACATGCACTTGGTAACCTTCTTTTTCAAGTTTAAACTTCAATATATCTGCGATTGGTTGTTCGTCATCTACCACTAAAATCGTACGATCCATTCAGTGAGTCCTCCTCTTATCATTAAACGTACATGCCTACATTGTAACTCTTTTTATACAGCTTAGAAAGCGTGGTCCATTTCCGTGGAAATGAAAAAGAGAGCCGCAACGGCTCCCTTTCTTATGCTTCGTAAATGTCACGCAAGATGACCGTCTGCTCACGAGCCGGTCCGACCGAGAAGGTCAATAACTCAATACCCGTCAATTCTTCGATGCGACGCACGTAACGTTTCGCGTTTTCTGGAAGGTCGTCGAAGTTACGAACGCCCGTAATGTCTTCAGTCCAACCAGGAAGTTCTTCGTATACCGGTACACACTTCTCAAGGACGCGGAAGTTCGGAGGATATTCATCAAGATGCTTTCCTTCGTACTCATACGATGTACAAATCTTGAGTGTCTCAAGACCTGTCAATACATCGATTGAGTTGAGGCAAAGATCTGTGATCCCGCTGACACGACGTGAGTGACGAACGACGACCGAGTCGAACCAGCCGACACGACGTGGACGACCTGTTGTCGTTCCGTATTCTTTCCCGACTTCACGAATCGTATGACCGATCTCGTCATCGAGTTGTGTTGGGAAAGGACCGTCACCGACGCGTGACGTATATGCTTTACAGACACCGACAACGTGATGGATTTTTGATGGACCGATTCCGGCACCACTTGATACGCCACCTGACGCCGCATTCGACGATGTGACGAACGGGTACGTTCCGTGGTCGATATCGAGAAGGACACCTTGTGCTCCTTCAAAGAGAACCTTCTTCTCTTCGTCGAGTGAATCGTTCAAGACGACAGATGTATCACACACGTATTTCGCAAACTGTTGGCCATACGCGTAGTACTCTTCGAAAATATCATCAAATTCGACTGGATCGACCTCGTACATTTTCACGAACATGCGGTTTTTCAACTCGAGAACGGTCTTTAATTTCTCTGCGAACACTTCTTTGTCGAGAAGATCTGCGATACGAATCCCGATACGCGCCGCTTTGTCCATGTATGCTGGACCAATCCCTTTAAGTGTTGTCCCGACTTTCGCATCACCTTTCGCATCTTCTTCTAAACGATCTTGAAGCTGATGATACGGTAAGATGATGTGCGCCCGGTTCGAGATACGAAGGTTATCCGTGCTCACACCGCGCTCATGTAAGTAAGCGAGTTCTGTCACGAGTGATTTCGGGTTGACGACCATTCCGTTCCCGATGACACACGTCTTATCCGAATAGAAGATACCCGACGGAATGAGGTGAAGTTTATATTTCGTATCATTGAAGACGATCGTATGACCAGCGTTGTCTCCCCCTTGATAACGCGCGACGACTTCGGCTTGTTTCGATAAGAAATCGGTGATTTTCCCTTTCCCTTCATCGCCCCACTGCGTTCCCACTACGACTACTGATGACATAATGAATCCTCCTTATTGATCAACATTCTGTTCAAACCATCCGTAAGTGTACACTTGAAAAGCGAGAAAGTCAATCCAATACCGAACGTTTTATATAACATGTAACTATTCGTTCGTTATTTTACAAATCACCTATATAAAAAAAGACACCACCGACGTTACATCGGTGGTGCGAAGGCTTGTGTCTCCATATTGACGAACTTGTTGTACTCTTTCCGGAAGGAGAGCTTGACCGTACCGGTCGGACCGTTACGTTGTTTCGCAATGATGATTTCAATCGTATTGGCGTCTTCACTCTCTTTATCGTAATAGTCATCACGGTAGAGGAAGGCAACGATATCGGCATCCTGCTCAATCGCTCCCGATTCACGGATATCCGACATCATCGGTCGCTTGTCTTGACGGCTCTCTACCCCACGAGAGAGCTGTGACAAGGCAATCACAGGTACTTGAAGTTCACGCGCAATCGCTTTGAGCGTACGCGAGATTTCCGATACTTCCTGTTGTCGGTTCTCGCCCGGTTTGCCGTTCCCGACGATGAGCTGCAAGTAGTCAATCATAATCATCCCGAGACCATGTTCTTGCTTCAAGCGACGACACTTCGCCCGAATCTCGTTGACACGAAGACCCGGCGTATCGTCGATGTAGATGCCCGCTTGTGAGAGCGACGACATCGCAAGTGATAAGCGACCCCAGTCTTCCGCTTCAAGGCGTCCGGTCCGGAGGCGCTGGGCATCGATATTTCCTTCCGCACACAACATACGCATGACGAGCTGTTCCGCCCCCATCTCTAAACTGAAGATGGCGACGTTCTCGCCCGTACGGACGGCAACGTTTTGCGAGATGTTCAAGGCGAACGCAGTCTTCCCGACAGATGGACGAGCGGCCACGATAATCAAATCGTTTCGTTGGAAACCGGCCGTCATCTTATCTAAATCCGTGAACCCTGTCGCAATCCCAGTGATCTCACCGCTCGACTGATGCAATTTTTCAATCGTCGAATAGGCATCCGATAGCACGGAACCAATCGGGTGGAAACTGGACTGCCCTTTCCGTTGCGATACTTTTAGAATGTTCCGCTCCGCGTCCGAGAGGACAGAATCGACCTCGTCCTGACGCTCATAACCATCTGAAACGATGTTCGTTGCCGTTCGAATCAGACGACGAAGCGCCGCTTTTTGATCGACGACATTCAAGTAATAGCCGATGTTCCCGATGGCCGGGACGGATTCAGCGACCTCCGCCAAATAGTTGAGACCGCCGATTTCGTCTAAAATGCCTTGCGCCTGGAGCTCTGAACTGAGCGTGACCAAGTCGACAAGTTCGCCCCGGTCATTGATTTTTAACATCGCTTCAAAGATGCGCTGGTGGCTGACGCGATAAAAGTCGTCCGGGTCGACCCGCTCTGAGGCCGTGATCAACCGGTCCGAATCGAGGATGATCGCCCCTAAGACGGCTTGCTCCGCTTCCACGCTATGTGGTGGTGTATTGACTTGAATCGCATCACTCATCCGTCTCTACCTCACCTTCAAGCTTCTTGTACATGTACGTTCAACGTCGCAACGACGTCATGGTGCAACTTCACTGGCACTTTCGTGAAACCGAGCGCCTTGATTGGGTGCTCGAGTTCAATTTTACGCTTATCAATCTTGTAGCCCATTGATTTGAGGGCATCCGCGATTTGTTTGCTCGTGACCGATCCGAACACGCGACCACCTTCACCGGCTTTTGTCGTGACGGCGATCGTCTCTTTTTCAAGTTTTGCCTTAAGTTGCTGCGCTTCTTTCAACTCTTCTTCTGCAGCCTCTTCAGCACGACGTTCTTTCGCCGCGAACGCTTTTAAGTTTCCAGGTGTCGCTTCAACCGCCAAGTTTTTCTTGAACAAGACGTTTTTTGCGTAAGCGTCTGCCACGTTCTTCACTTCTCCAGCTTTTCCTTGCCCTTTTACATCTACTTTCAAAATGACTTTCATTCTAATTCCTCTCCTTCAGTATCATCTGTCAAATAATGATCAATTGCTTCTTTTAACAAGACGTTTGCTTGTTCACGACTCATTTCGAGTTGTGTCGCTGCATTCGTCAAATGTCCGCCGCCATCGAGCATTTCCATGATGACTTGAACATTGACGTCACCGAGAGACCTCGCGCTGATCCCGGTTCGTCCATCCGGTAAAATCGCGATGACGAACGAGGCTTTGACACCCTCCATGTTCAGCAACTGGTCTGCAGACTGGGCAATCAATACCTGGTGATGGGCCTCATCGTCAGAAGCGACCGCGATCGCCATGCCATCTGCGTAAATCTCGGTGTTTTTTAAAATCTGTGACTGTTCGATATAGGCATCGAGGTCTTGACGCATAAAGTGTTGCACGAGTACCGTGTCAGCCCCTTGAATACGTAAGAAGGACGCCGCATCAAACGTACGTGAACCTGTACGGAGCGTAAAGCCTTTCGTGTCGACCATGATTCCTGCAAGAAGTGACGTCGCCTCTAAAATCGAGAGCTTGCGACTTCCCGCCTGATACTCAATCAACTCCGTGACGAGCTCACACGTCGACGATGCATAAGGTTCCATGTACACAAGAACCGGATCCTCGATAAATTCTTCACCACGTCGGTGATGGTCAATCACGACAACACGCTCCGCTCGATACAGGATGTCTTTTGAAATGACAAGTGAAGGACGATGCGTGTCGACGACGACGAGAAGCGTCTGTTCATCGATGAGCGGTTGTGCTTCATATTCGGTTAAGAACTGGCTGTATAACGAGTCATCGTTTTCTACCTCTTGAACGAGACGTTGAATGCCGATGCTCGTCTCACCTGACGGCACAACCACGTACGCCTCACGTCCGACAAACTCAGCTAATTTCATAATCCCGATCGAAGCCCCGAGCGAGTCCATATCTGGGTTTTTATGTCCCATGACGAGGACACGGCTCGATTCGCGAATCAAATCACGCATCGAGTTCGAGATGACACGTGCACGGACGCGCGTCCGTTTTTCCGTCGGGTTTGTCTTCCCTCCAAAGAAACGAACTTTTCCGTTATGGCGCTTGACGACTGCCTGGTCACCACCACGACCAAGCCCTAAATCCAGACTCGACTGAGATAGATTGCCAAGCTCGGTCAATGTCGTCTCACCACATCCGACCCCAATCGATAACGTCAATGGAATCCTTTGTTCCTTCGTCGCATCACGCACTTCATCCAAAATAGAAAAGCGATTGTTCTCCAGTTCAGATAACGTTCGCTCGTTCATCACGAGGAAAAAGCGGTCTGCTGCCGTACGACGCATGTAGATGTGATGCCGTTGCGCCCATTGGTTGAGAAGCACCGTCACACGACGGTTTACTTCGCTTCGCACTTGCTCATCCACTGCAGTCGACATTTCATCGTAGTTGTCTAGATACAAGATGCCAATGACCGTTTGCGTTTGAACATATTTTTGTTCCATCTCTGCTTCCTCGGTCATATCAAACAAATAAAGCGTTTGATGTGTTTGATTGTAAAAAACACGATATACGCGGTCACCCACTTCAATCGTGGCTTCATCCTCTTCCTCTTCAATCAACTCATCGAATGCGGAATGGAGCGCATCAAGCGGTACACCAATCGCCATATCGAGTTCAAAGATCAATCGTGATTGCTCGTTATACCAACTGATTCGTCGGTCTTGATCGAAGACTAAAATTCCGATCGGCATCGTCGTCAACGCTTCTTTTCCGACCTCTTCGATTTGATGAGAGAGTGAAAGGACATACTGTTCCCAATTTTTACGTTCCCGTCGCATCGTCACTTGCTGATAGATGAAAAAGATCAGCGTGCCCATAAACAGGGTGATTGCCGCCACAATGCTGTAGAACGCCAATCCTAACGAGACAAGAAATCCAATCACATATGGAATCATGTGCCGCGCGTATTGGTTCTTCACGGATGTTATTGCTTCACCACTGTGCATGTATGCCTCCTAAAATGAGTAATGTTCACCCATGGAATCGTAAAGGTTTCTGCTCTATCATACCATATTCGTCGGTTTCACTTACACACTTACAAACGAGATGAAATACAAAAAAACGACTTATCCAAAAGGATAAGCCGTTCGTCAAACATTACTCTGCAACGTATGGAAGCAAAGCCATTTGACGTGAGCGCTTGATAGCGACAGTAAGTGGACGTTGGTATTTCGCTGAAGTACCAGTCACACGACGTGGAAGAATTTTACCACGCTCCGAAACGAAGCGTTTGAGCAATTCTACGTCTTTATAATCGATATGAGTGATGTTGTTCGACGTAAAGAAACATACTTTACGACGACGACGACCTCCTGGACGACGTGCCATGTGAAGACCTCCTTTATAAGTTAGTTTTTATTGTCAACAATGATTAGAATGGCAAATCATCATCTGACAAGTCGATTTTGCCGCCACCCGAGAACGGATCTGCGTCAAAACCTTTATTCGAATTCGAGGACTGAGATGAAGTCGAAGCAGCTCCTGCGCCCCATCCTGATCCACTTGATTCACCACCACCGAAGACATCTCCAGATGGTGCTTGCTCACGTTGCCCTGAGGCCCCGCGTGGTTCAAGGAAGCGTACGCTGTCGGCGACTACTTCTGCCCGGTAACGACGTTGGCCATCTTGTCCTTCGTAACTACTGATTTGAAGGCGACCGTCAACGCCGGCCATGCTGCCCTTTTTCAAGTATTGTGCTACGTTCTCTGCTTGTTTGCGCCAAACGACACAATCAATAAAGTCCGTCTCGCGCTTCCCATCTTGTCCAGCGAATGGACGATCGCAAGCGAGAGTAAGGCGTGTTACGGCGATTCCGCTCTGCGTGTAACGCATTTCCGGATCGCGAGTCAATCGACCAACTAACACAACTCGGTTAATCATCTCCAAGCTCCCCTTTCACGATACGAGACGTTAAGGATTAACGCTCGTCTTTTGTTGTCATTTGACGGACAACGTCGTCAGAGATCTTCATGAGACGCTCTGTTTCTTGGATCGCTTTAGGTTCAGCAACGATGTTAAGAAGAACGTAGTGTCCTTCGCGCATCTTGTTGATTTCATAAGCGAAACGACGTTTACCCATGTCTGTTGTTTTTTCAACAGTACCACCGTTTTCAGTGATGACGTTGTTGAAGCGCTCGATCAAAGCTTTCTTCGCTTCCTCATCAACTGATGGACGGATAATGTAAAGAAGTTCGTATTTACGCATTATCTTTCACCTCCTCTTGGACTAACGGCTCCTACCGGTTTGTAGGAGCAAGGAGCAAACAATTGTTTTACTCACGTCATAATATACTATCAAACTTCCTTGACTTTTACAACACGTTTCAGCAAATCAACTTATACGTTGAAGCGGAATGTGACAACATCGCCGTCTTGGAAGACATATTCTTTACCTTCCGAGCGAAGTTTCCCTTGTTCTTTCACTGTCGTCATGTTGCCAGCTGCCGAAAGATCTTCATACGCGACAACTTCAGCACGAATAAATCCACGTTCGAAATCAGAGTGAATGACACCGGCACATTGTGGGGCCTTCATCCCTTGTTTGAACGTCCAAGCGCGAACTTCTTTTTCACCTGCCGTGAAGTATGTCGCAAGACCAAGTGTCGAATACGCAGCGCGGATCAATTGATCGAGTCCTGACTCTTCGATGCCGAGATCTTGTAGGAATTCAAGGCGCTCTTCTGGTTCGAGCTCTGAAATTTCTTCTTCGATACGTGCACAGATGACGATCACTTTCGCCCCTTCTGTTGCCGCATGGTCACGGACCGCTTGAACGTACTCGTTTGAGTCCGCGTCCGCCACTTCATCCTCACTCACGTTCGCCACATAAAGCATCGGCTTCATCGTCAACAACTGGAAGTGTTTCACGATGGCGAGTTGGTCGTCCGTTAATTCAGCGACACGTGCCGGGCGCTCCGACTCAAGAACGTCACGTACGATCTCAAGTGCTTCAAGCTCCTGTACCGCTCCTTTATCTTTTGCTTTTACCATTTTTTGAACGCGTGCGATTCGTTTATCGACTTGTTCAAGGTCAGCTAAGATCAATTCAAGGTTGATGGTCGTGATGTCGTCAATCGGTGAGACGCGTCCCGCGACGTGCGTGATGTTCTCGTCCTCGAAGCAACGAACGACTTGGCAAATTGCATCGACTTCGCGGATGTTCGCCAAGAACTTGTTTCCGAGTCCTTCACCTTTTGATGCACCTTTGACGATTCCAGCGATATCTGTAAATTCAAACGCTGTTGGCACCGTCTTTTTCGGTTTGACGAGTTCCGTCAATCGATCAAGACGCGCATCTGGTACTTCAACGACTCCGACGTTCGGGTCGATTGTCGCGAACGGATAGTTGGCCGCTTCGACTCCTGCTTGTGTAATCGCATTAAACAAAGTCGATTTCCCGACGTTTGGTAATCCGACAATTCCTGCTGTTAATCCCACTAGTAGTTCCTCCTCATCCGGTGTTTCCCGGGAAATGTTAAGCCGTCTGTGGAGTGGGTACCTTCAGTACACCACACCGTCACATCCTTCACAATTATAGATAGTCCACGATTAAACCGCAACTCACGTTCATAACCTAAAGAAAAACGCCGCTTATTCTGCGGCGTTCCCTTGCTCAAGCACTTTCTTGAATCGCTTATCAAAGTCACGGCGTTGCATGAGTACACTTGCTCCGCAACCTTGACATTTGATGCGAATGTCCATCCCTACACGTGTGATTTGCCAGCGGTTCGTCTTGCAGGCATGTGGTTTTTTCATTTCCACAACATCGTTCAACGCATAAGTTTTACTTTGCATGTTCTGTTTCTCCTCCTTTAGGAGTCGAGTTCGGTGGCATCATGACCGTACGTGGATATGGAATTTCAATACCGCGTTCGTCAAGTCCAGCCTTCAACTCTTTATGCAAAATTCGCCCGGCAGCAAAGTGCTGGGTCGGCGGGACTTCCGCCATTAATCGATAGACGACCTCCGAAGGTCCAAGCGATTGGACTCCAGCCAAGTTGATTGGTTCGATGAACAAGTCGTGATAGCGTTCTTCGACCAACTTTGCGATCTCTTTGAGCGCCTTTTCTACTTTTGACATATCTTCCTCATATGCAACCCCAATATCGACAACAGCGACACTGTTTTCAAGGGAGTAGTTCGTCACTTGCAAGATTTGTCCGTTCGGAATAATCGTTACTTGCCCATTTAATCCCTTTAACTTCGTCGTACGAATGCCGACCTCAATGACTGTTCCATCGACTTGCTGGTTCAAATTGACGTAATCCCCGTTTTTATATTGATTTTCAAAGATGATGAATGCGCCTGTGATGACGTCCTTCACTAAGCTTTGCGCACCGAACGAGATGGCAAGACCTGCTACCCCGGCTGATGCGATTAAACCGGCGATATTGACGCCGAACTGTCCGAGCACCGTCAGGACCATAATTAACCCGATCACATAACGAATTGTATTTTGTGCGAGTTTCAATAGCGTCTCGTTTTGACGCTGAGCGACAATGTCGTGTTCTTTTATTTTCCGAAGCGTAAACACACGTTCGACCATCGTCGTCAAAATTCTTGTCGCGATATATAGGCCAAGGATGATGAGTGCGACACCGGCGAGCTTGATTCCCAAGCCAATCCACATGTCTGTATCTTTAAAGTACTCCACGAAGCGGTTTACACTGTCAATCGTTTCGTCTGCTACCGTATTTAAATCTTTTTCTGTATTTTGCGAAGCCATCTTTTCACCTCAAAAGTCGTAGATTCTAAATCATCAAAACATATTTCGCGACTTTTCTCAAACGCCGCATTCGGAAGTTTAGAAGTTTTCCACTTTTGGGAATGGGTTAATACGAGATCAATCCCCTAACTGCAACTAGGAATAGGCAGCTCAGAAGAGAGGATGAGATTCATGCCGTTTCGCCTAAAACCTCATAAACCATACTCTTTCTTCATTGAACACACTGAGCGGAGTGGATCCAGATTACTTGCGGACCAGCTTCATGAACAGTTGGTCAATGAAACACATCGCCCCATCGTCCTTGTTTGCATCGGTTCGGATCGTTCGACCGGTGATTCTCTTGGTCCACTCGTCGGAACGTTTTTAGAAGAACGTCGCATCCGCAACCTACACGTATACGGTACGTTAACGAAACCCGTACACGCGCTCAATTTAGTGGAGACGTTACATGAGATCCAAACCCGCTTCCATCAACCGCTCATCATTGCCATCGATGCTTGTCTCGGACGTTTGTCGAGCGTCGGCTACGTCTTCTTTTCAGAAGGACCACTCGCCCCAGGTGCAGGCGTCCAAAAAGAACTCCCTGCCGTCGGCGCTTATAATATCAAAGCCGTCGTAAACGTCAGTGGCTTTATGGAAATGATGATTCTTCAAAATACACGACTCCATCTCGTCTATGAACTCGCACGCTTCATCACGGAAGGGTTCGTCGATTTCGATTCACGTATCGGACGCCTTCATCACGAAGAAGCCGCAATCACGAGACTTCGTCAATCACGAGACGAATCAAAGTCTTGAGGCGACAACAACGTAAGGAGTTGTTCTAAATCGTCTTGAGAGAAGTATTTTAGTTCTAACACGCCTCCTTTTCGACGAGGACGAATCGACACATCCATTTGAAGACGCTCTGCAAGCACTGCTTCGACCGCTTCGATATCTGCGTTCGATTGCTTCAGCGTCTTTTTTGCTGTGCGCTCTTTTTGTAAGTAACGCTCGAGCCGTCTTACCGTCCAGTGTTCGGCAATCACTCGTTTTGCAATCTGTTCCATCGCTTGTTCTGATTTCATGCCTGTAATCGCCCGTGCATGACCCATCGTCAAATCGCCGACCATGACCGCGTGCTGAACCGCGCTCGGTAGACGAAGCAGACGCAAACTGTTCGTCACATGACTTCTGCTTTTCCCGACCCGGTCTGCCAATTGTTGTTGAGTCAGGCCGAGTGTCTGCATCAATTGTTCATAGGCGACGGCTTCTTCGATGGCGTTCAAGTCGGCACGCTGAATGTTTTCAATCAAGGCCAACTCCATGACGCGATCCGAGTCTGCCGTGACGACTAGAGCGGGAATGTCTTCTTTCCCGGCAAGTTTTGCCGCTTGGAATCGTCTTTCCCCAGCGATGATTTCATAATAGCCGGTCGCTTTTCGTACGACAATCGGCTGCAGAACGCCATACCGTTCAATCGACTGGCGCAACTCTTCTAGTTTCTCCACCTCAAATTGTTTCCGGGGTTGGTTCGGGTTTGGGCGAATGAATTTTAATGCTAATCGTTCCATCTACAAACCTCCTTCATCGTATGAAAAAGCACGGACTCATTTTTGAGGCCGCGCTTTCGGGATGCGAATTCGAATTTCAACAAATTCCTCTTCGTCTACTTCTTCAGTTTGGACATCAATCCCTGTTTTCCCAATCAAATCGATTGAGTCACGAATCGTATTGATGGCGATTCGCGTATCGCGCGCAAAACTTTTCGTCCGGCGACGTTGTTTTTTTGGTTTACGCTTTTCTTCTTCGATTGGCGTTGTCAAAAAGGCGACTCGTTCTTCCGTCTCTTTAACATTGTAATCCTGTTCCAACACTTCCACGAGCACTTGGAGCTGTAGTCCCTCTTCTTTTAACGGTAACAGCGCACGAGCGTGTCGTTCATTGATGCGACGATCGCGAAGTGACTGTTTCACGTCTTCAGGCAACTTCAACAGTCGTAACTTATTCGCAATCGTAGACTGACTTTTCCCTAAACTCTTCGCTAACGCATCCTGCGTCAAGCCGTTCAAGGCGAGTAAACGGTCGTATGCTTCCGCCTCTTCAATCGGACTCAACTGTTCCCGTTGCAAGTTTTCAATCAAGGCGAGCGCAGCCGTCGTGTCGTCGTCCATGTCTCGAACGATTGCCGGAATCGCTGACCAGCCGAGCGATTTCACGGCACGGAAACGACGCTCCCCGGCGATGATTTCATAGCAGTCCCCATCTGCCTTACGAACCACGATCGGTTGAAGCAGTCCGTGTTCCGAAATCGTCGTTGCCAACTCTTCAATTTTAGCCGGTTCGAATACTTTACGCGGTTGATATCGGTTCGGACGCAATCGTGACAACGAGAGCTCCTGTACCGTGTCATCCGCTCGAACTTCTGCAATCTGCGTCACGGCAACTTCGTCTTTTCGATTCACACCGAACAATTTCGCAAATCTATTCTTCAACGTCGGGCACCCCTTTTATGTAAAAAAATAAGCAGACTCCACCACTGGAATCTGCTTTTGTTTCACGTGAAACGACATCATCAGATAAGTGGCTCTTTCGCCGGTGTCCCCGCCTTACGCGGATATTTCCCGGGCGTTTTTCGTAGTTTATCTACAACTACGATATTACGCTCACTCATCTCTCCTGGCAATAGGAACTGGTGTGTCGCTTTTTCTTTCCCGCCAAGGACAGCCAACGCATTTTGGGCGTCTTTCATCTCATCAGATACTTTCGCCGCTTTCAGCGCGACAAAGTTTCCGCCTACTTTTGCGAGCGGTAGGCAGTACTCAGCCAGCACTGTCATGCGAGCTACCGCACGTGCTGTGACGACATCAAACTGTTCGCGGAATTTTTTGTTTTTCCCGAACTCTTCGGCACGTCCATGATGGAACGCGACACCTTCAAGTCCAAGGGCGAGCGCCAACTCATTCAAGAACGTGATGCGTTTGTTCAATGAATCGATGATCGTGACATGTAAGTGCGGGAATAAAATCTTGAGAGGGAGACTTGGGAATCCGGCACCCGCTCCGACATCACATACCGTTTCGACTTTCGTGAAATCGAAATGGAACGCTGCGCTGAGCGAATCGTAAAAGTGCTTCAAATACACTTCCTCTTTGTCCGTGATGGCCGTCAAGTTCATTTTTTCGTTCCATTCAACGAGCATCTCGAAATAGCGCTTGAACTGAGCGAGTTGTGTCTCGTTCAGTTCAAACCCTTTCGCCCGTAACGCTTCAATAAATTGAGATTCGTTCATCGTTTCACTCCACCGTCGCATATTGTCCTTGTTCGATATAGACGAGCAAGATTGACACGTCTGCAGGGTTTACACCTGAGATTCGTGATGCTTGTCCGATCGAAAGTGGACGAACTTGTTTTAATTTTTGTTTCGCTTCTGTCGCAAGACCGCCGATTGCATCGTAATCCAAGTTTTCTGGGATTCGTTTTGCTTCCATGCGACGCATCTTCTCGACTTGTTCGAGTTGTTTTGAGATATAACCTTCATACTTCACTTGAATCTCGACTTGTTCTTTCACTTCGAACGATAACTCGTCCGCAGATGGCACGGCCGTCATGAGCGCCTCATACGTCACTTCTGGACGCTTCAACAAAATGTTCGCATGTGTCGCTTCTTTCAGCGGTTGTGCACCGACCGATTCAAGCATCGCGTTCACTTCAGGCGTCGGTTTGACGACAAGTGATGCGAGTCGCTTCACTTCTTTTTCAATCGCTTCACGCTTCTCATTGAGATGTGCATGGCGTTCTTCTGAAAGTAAGCCGATCTCATGCCCGATGTCGCTGAGACGTAAATCTGCATTGTCATGACGCAACAAGAGGCGATACTCAGCACGCGATGTGAGGAGACGATAGGGTTCGTTCGTTCCTTTCGTCACCAAGTCATCGATTAAGACACCGATATATGCTTGAGAGCGATCAAGGATGACCGGGTCTTTACCGAGCACTTTGCATGCGGCGTTGATTCCCGCCATGATTCCTTGTCCGGCTGCTTCTTCGTAGCCGCTCGTCCCGTTGATTTGTCCCGCTGTAAAGAGTCCTGGAACTGCCTTTGTTTCAAGCGTCGGCCAAAGTTGCGTCGGTACGACCGCATCGTACTCAATCGCATAACCTGGACGCATCATTTCTGACTTTTCAAGACCTGGAATCGTCCGAAGCATCTGATGTTGAACGTCTTCTGGCATACTCGTCGAGAAACCTTGAACGTATACTTCTTCCGTGTCGCGACCTTCTGGTTCTAAGAAGATCTGGTGACGCGGCTTGTCATTGAAACGGACGACTTTATCTTCAATCGATGGACAGTAACGTGGTCCTGTTCCTTTGATTGCACCCGAATACATTGGTGAACGGTGTAAGTTCTCATCAATCAATTGATGCGTACGTTCACTCGTATACGTGAGCCAGCAAGGGATTTGTTCAATTGGATTCAAGTCAGTCGACGTGTACGAGAAGAATGATGGATTCTCGTCTCCAGGCTGAATCTCAGTCTTCGAGTAATCGATCGTTTTCCCATCGATTCGTGGCGGTGTCCCTGTTTTGAATCGTACTAAATCGAGGCCGAGTTCTTCTAAATGTTTTGAAAGCTCGACTGATGGCATTTGGTTGTTTGGACCACTTTCGTATGCCAATTCACCGATGATGATTTGACCACGCATGAACGTTCCCGTCGTGACGATGACTGCTTTCGCGCGATATTCTGAACCCGTGTTCGTTACCACGCCACGCACTTCCCCGTCTTCGATGAGCAATCGTTCAACAAGTGCCTGACGAAGCAATAGATTCGGCTCGTCTTCTAGCACTTTCTTCATGTGATTTTGATATTGGAATTTGTCCGCCTGTGCACGTAGCGCACGTACCGCTGGACCTTTCGACGTGTTGAGCATCTTCATTTGGATGTATGTCGCATCAATCGCACGACCCATTTCTCCACCGAGTGCATCGATTTCACGTACGACGATCCCTTTCGCCGGTCCGCCGATCGACGGGTTGCAATACATGAACCCGACCATATCAGGGTTCATCGTCAGCATCGCTGTTTTGGCACCCATCCGAGCCGATGCGAGTGCCGCTTCAATCCCTGCGTGTCCGGCCCCGATGACGATTACGTCATATTCGCCTGCCGTATAAGCCATATTTGTTCCTCCTTATTATTTCCCAAGACAAAACTGTGAAAAGAGCTGATCAATCAAGCTCTCTTGAACGGTATCTCCATTGATTTCACCGAGCGTATCCCACGCCCGACGTAAATCGATTTGGACCATATCGATTGGCATATTCATGACAGCACTACCGAGCGCCTCATCAATTTGACCAATCGTTCGTTTGATTAACTGAATGTGTCGAGCGTTTGAGATATATGTCATATCTTGCGATTCGACGCCTTTTGCAAAGAAGAGGTTCGCAATCGCCGCTTCAAGTGCATCGATCCCCTCATCTAGTAAGAGCGACGTCGCCACGATTGGACAGCCTGCCGCTAGTTTCTCTAGCTTAGAAGAATCCATGTTTTGTGGCAAGTCTGTCTTGTTGATGATGATGATGGCATTCATCCCTTTGACGGCCTCAAACAACGCCTCATCTTCGACAGTCAGCCCCTCATGTCCGTTTAAGACGAGAAGGACCAAGTCCGCCGCTTCTAACGCCTTCCTCGATTTTTCCACGCCGATGCGTTCAACGATATCCTCTGTCTCGCGAATACCGGCAGTGTCCACCAACTTGAGCGGAACACCTTTCACGTTGACATATTCCTCGATCGTGTCACGTGTCGTCCCCGCAATCTCAGTGACAATCGCTTTCGTCTCCTGCACGAGCGTATTCATGAGTGAGGATTTTCCGACGTTCGGTCGCCCGATGATCGCCGTCGCCAAACCTTCGCGTAAGATTTTCCCTTGTCGCGCCGTCTCGAGCAATTGCTCCAAGATTCGTTTGACTTCGCCGGCCTTCTCTTCGACGATCGCTTGTGTCATCTCTTCGGCGTCATACTCCGGATAGTCAATATTGACCTCGACTGCCGCAATCGTCTCAAGCAGTTGTTGACGCAATTCGCGAACGAGTCGCGACAAACGTCCTTCCATTTGAGACATGGCCACGTTCATCGCCCGATCCGTTTTCGCACGAATCAAGTCCATGACCGCTTCGGCCTGTGATAAATCGATGCGGCCATTTAAAAAGGCGCGTTTCGTGAACTCGCCCGGTTCTGCTAAGCGGATGTCGGGTTGGTCGAGAATGAGTTCTAGCACACGATTGACCGCCACGACACCTCCGTGACAATTGATTTCGACGACGTCTTCTCGTGTAAACGTCTTTGGTGCTCGCATGATACTGACCATGACTTCATCTACGACTTCGCCCGTATCAGGACGTTTTAATGTTCCATAATGAATGGTATGTGAATCGACCGTTGTTAAGTCTTTTCCAGAAAACACATTGTTCACCGTTTCGACCGCCAAATCGCCTGATAATCGGACGATTCCAATGGCACCTTCACCCATCGGCGTCGAAATCGCTGTAATCGTGTCAAACTCTAGCATCTTTCTCCCTCCAAACCTAAACCATCTTCTTCTATCATATGCATAACGAACCTACTATACACGATATTCGACTTGAACGAAAGAGTTCACCCGCCGATGAAGTCATTGCAGTTCCTATCATTATTTTCGTACAATAAAGGAATATATTGACAGAGAGGAGAGGGATGAACATGAAGCAACAGGAAGCGATTCAACTTATTACGGAACGATTAAAACAGGATGAGGCAGTTCAAGCAATTTTTTTGAAAGGCTCTTTCGGCAGGGGAGAAGCCGATGAGTATTCAGATATCGACCTCTATGTCATGGTGCACCCCGATCAAGAAGAATCGTTTCTATCAAGACGACTCGATCACCTTCGTGCGTATCGACCTGTTCTGTTGAAAGACGACATCTTCATTGTCGCCCCACAACTCATCGTCGTATTCGACGATTTTCTTCACATAGACTTATTCACCGTCACTAAAGACACCTTGAACCATCAGGACTCAATGCAGATTCTCTACGATCCGCATCATCTCCTGATAGCGCATGAAAGCTCGTTACAGATTGAGGAAAAGACGACAAGTGACCATGCCTTCGACACCGTTTGGTTCTTTTTCCAATATACGAAATCAAGAAATCGCGGTAACGACATTTGGGCAGCCGAAATGCTTCGTCAAGGAATGGTCCATTTTGCATATGTGTTAGCCGCTCACCATACACCGGATCGGGCTTCCCTCGGTTTAAAGGATATGACGCAGCGACAAGAAATCGACCTACATCCAATTTATAATCAATTGACTCCAACGCATCATGAAAAAGCCGCCCGACTCTATATCGAGCGACTTAAAGAAGAACACCCTTTCTTCCAATCCTTATCCGGCTACAATGTGTTCGGATCGTTTATGGAACAGTTGCTTCAACGAGAAACAAACCGTCCTTGAAAGAGGACGGTTTGTTTTTTAGTAACGTGCTTGTCGTTTCGTCGAACGAATCGTGAAATAGAGGAACAATTCTAGAATTGCAATGGCGATGAGGATTCCACCGAAAAGCTGGAATAGGACAAGTAGGCTACTGAACGGATTCGTCAGCATGAGAATCCCGACACCAATCCACAGTAGACTGCCAATCAAAAACCAGAGCCATCGCCCTGCCATCGATTGACGGTAACCGAGCGCCTGAATGAGGCGAATGATTCCTCCAAATAAAAACAGCGCCCCGATTAAAATCGGGAGTAGACTAGCCAGCGTCTCGGCGAAGAAAAAGACGACCGCTGCCAAAATCAAATAGATGAGACCCATAAAGAAAGCCGGCGGTAATCCGCCTTGTCGTCTGCGAACTCCCTGAAAGATCATCCATATGCCCATGATCGCCAAGTATCCGGCAATCACGTACACCATGACATCAAAGAAAAATCGAGGGTACAGTAGAATAAGAACACCGAGCACAAAGTAAAGGATGGCTTGCCATAACGTCGAACGTTCTACACGATGAATAAATGCCTCCATGTTTCCACACCTCCATTTACCCGTTTCTTTCATTATTCCCGTCTTCTCAACATACAATCCCACAAAAAAAGCTGAGTGTCAGAAGACACCCAGCCTAACGATTATTTACGTTTTTTCTTTTTGTTTTTCTTCTCTTCTTCAGCAAGCGCTGCACGCTCTGCTTCTTTCGCAGCGATTTTCGCTTCTGCTGCAACCTTCATCTTCTCACGCATCGGAAGCATGATGGCCATCGTGACGATGATTGAGATGATATAACCGACTACCCAGTACAATGAGAGCGCGGCTGGAAGGTTGATCGACATGATGAAAATCATGACCGGGAAGATATAAAGCATCATCTTCAATTGTGGGTTCTGTTCTTGACCCGCCATTGAGATTTTTTGTTGGACGAACGTCAAGATCGCCGCTAAAATCGGCAAGATGAACGTTGGGTCTGGAGCACCGAGGTCGAACCATAAGAAGTTCGCTTCGAAAATCTCAGGTGTGCGACGAATCGCATCATAGAACGCGAAGAGAATCGGCATTTGAATCAAGATTGGCAAACACCCTGCGAGCGGGTTGATTTGATACTCCTGATAAAGCTTCATCATCTCTTCTTGAAGTTTACGTTGCGTTTCTTGGTCTTTCGAGCTGTACTTCTCACGAAGCTTCAACATTTCTGGTTGCAAGACTTGCATCGCACCCATACTCTTCGTCTGCTTGATCATGAGCGGGAGAATCAACAAACGAACAATGATTGTCGCGATGATGATTGAAATCCCGTATTGCCACGATCCACCGACTAAGTAAGCAACTTCCTTCAAGAGCCATGCGAGCGGCCATACAAAGTACTTCGCCCAGAAACCTTCTGTGTCAGCCGTCACTGGTTCGGCTTGGATGGTAGACGGATCCACACAGCCTGCCATTAGCATAATGACCGCAGTCATGGCAGCGAGTAATCCTAATTTTAGCTTTTTGCTCATAGTTCCTCCTACGCTTTCTTTATCAATTCTTTTTTAACGCACACGTCAATCGGGCAATCTTATAAGACTCTGATTATATGAGAGAACAAATTCAGATTGTCATGGTCACCGGCTTTGTTTTTGCCAAACCTTCGCTCGTTTGAATACGTGTTTCAAACTCTCGGTCACTTCCGACTGCGTCAATGCGGTCGCAGGCTTCCGGGCGATGATCACATAATCATTCGGTGCAACGTTCGGTTCAAGCAAGCGAAGCGACTCACGCATCAATCGTTTCATGCGGTTTCGTTCTACAGCATTTCCAAGCTTTTTGCTGACAGAAAGACCCACTCTGAAATGCGTTTGATCCGCTTTGAGCGTGTAGACGACAAACTGACGATTGGCCACGGAGCGTCCTTCGCGAAACACCGCTTGGAACTCTTCATTCTTTTGCAGGCGGTATTCTTTTTTCAAAATTCTCACTCCATCCTTCGCTTCAAAAATCGTCAACTAACATCATATCATATCCGCATCATTTGAACGAGGGAGAATCCATGAAATGCTACGTTTCTGTGACAAACTAAAAAATTGCCCGAGGAAAGGATCCCCGGGCAATCTTCATTCGAAATTATACAGTCAAGGCTTTACGGCCTTTACGACGACGAGCAGCAAGAATGTTGCGACCGTTTTTAGTCGCCATGCGTGCACGGAATCCGTGAACTTTCTTACGCTTACGGTTGTTAGGGTTGAAAGTTGGTTTCATGGTTACAGCACCTCCTCAAGATTAACGCTCTATTAGCAAGTTATAGTTTCATTTAAGGCAGTCTTTAAGATTATATAAATCGAATCAACAATTGTCAATGTATTTTCGAACGGTTTTCGAATCGGGGAGATTACGTGATCGAGAGGTGTCATTGGAGATTGTTTAACTTTGTCTAGAACGACTTATATGGGTCCAGATTGACACGAAACCTTAACGTATTTCTTAAACGGTCTTTATAAATAGCGATGTTGAGCCATTTTATCCACATATTCACGAAGTTATCCACATTTATATGTGAATAACTCTTCTTTTTTCATGTCTAAATTCTTTATTTTTTCATTTTCTTCTTTTACAAAAACTTTCTCTCAATTCACTTCCTCCTCTTTTGTGCATAACTTTTTCAGTGACCTTTCTATCCAAACACCTTTATCCACAACATATCCACAGTTTATCCACAAAACACACAGCATGTGGATAAGTGGGTGTGGATACTTTTCTTTGTCTGTGGATAAATACCGAAAAGCATTGCCACGTCTATTTTATTTTGCTAAACTGAATGTGCACAAACTTGTGGATGAACAATTCGTGATTCCGAGATATACACAGGCTGTGGATAAGTGTTATCCCCATAATGAACACCATGTGGATAACTTTATCCACAGTTTTTGTTCTCTGGGGATAACCCTAGTTTCTACTATAGAATAGTGTATGTGTATATCGTGTGAATAAGTTTTACCAAACATGTGAGTAAAGGAGGTCTTTCA
>NZ_JCBAOU010000002.1:0-42162 GCF_059821525.1 Exiguobacterium sp. RM11
TTGGGTTCAATTGTTTTGGAACTTCAAAGAGAAGCTATGAGTACTACTACTAATACCACTGACCTTTTACGAAAAG
This sequence comes from Exiguobacterium sp. RM11, assembly GCF_059821525.1. Taxonomy (NCBI): domain Bacteria; kingdom Bacillati; phylum Bacillota; class Bacilli; order Caryophanales; genus Exiguobacterium; species Exiguobacterium sp. RM11. Next base: position 77 of record NZ_JCBAOU010000002.1, read on the forward strand.
CTTTATTTGTAGCCCGAAAACTTAAAGTGAAAAAATTTGAAGAATGGATTTCTCTTGAATTGAACGGATATAAAATGGAAGCCTCAATCCCAGATTACCGAGAAGTTATTGGAAAAGTACAATGGCTTAATCCTTATAGAGGGTGGTGCCCTCTCATTATTCAAAATGAAGAAGTCGCAAAAATAGTTTCGAGTCGAAAGATAGGTCAACAAATTTCAGAAATTCAATCTTTAATGAATGGTGATCATACTAGTCTTGTACTCTTATTGCCACAAGGATTACAGAATATATTATCAACAAATACTGGTCATGTAACTGAATATCAATTATCAATTTCGAAATCTCAACTCGAGAAAATACAAGATACAGTCAAAAATATTATTTTTGAGTGGGCACTAAAGCTAGAAGAGGATGGAATTATGGGGGAAGACTTAAGTTTTAGTGAAAAGGAAAAGAATGAAGCAACTAAACATAATTATAATTTCAATCATTTTTATGGCGATGCTTCAAAAATACAAATCCAACAAGATGTTACTAATTCAAATCAAACAATATCTACTGATGCAGTAGATATTGAAAAAATATCTAAATTTATCATAAAACTTAATGACAATCTCATCCAAGTTGGACTTTCTAAAACTCAACAAGATCTTGTCGAGTCAGAAATTAAAACAATTATAAAAGAAATTGAGACTGCAGAACCAGCGTCCTCAAATTTAAAAAAATCTTTAGATCGCATTAAAAATGTATTAGAAGGAGCAAGTGGTAGTCTTGTAGCTTCCGGCTTACTTTACATGATCGAAAAATTGTCCATTTGAGAATTCTACAACGCCCTTACGATATAATACCATTCGACTTTACAGCTAAATTCCTGTTTTTAAAACGAACGTTAAAAAAACATCATTGTTTATTGATTCACATGAAAATAAAAAGGGCTATTTAAAGCCTTTTTTATTTTATCTCCATTGTCCATTAACTCATCTTTTTATCAATGTTCGTTTTCTGTTATCATTAATGGATAAACAAACAAACGGAGGTGCTTCATGACGAAAATTGGATATGCACGAGTATCAACCTTTGATCAGAACTTGGACTCGCAGCTAGATGAACTTAAGAAAGCAGGCTGTACTAAAATCTTTCAAGAGAAGGCCTCTAGTGTTAAAAAGCGACCAGAATTTGAGAAGTGCTTAGATTATTTACGAGAAGGTGATACCTTGGTCGTCTGGAAGCTAGATCGGTTGGGGCGAACCACAAAGAAGCTTCTTGAATTGATTGATGATTTGAAAGATCGCGGAATCAATCTTCAAATCATTACATTAGGTGTCGATACTTCCACAGCAGCAGGTCGCCTGTTTTTCACCATGATGGCTGGACTAGCAGAAATGGAACGTGAGCTGATTCGTGAACGTACGAACGCTGGGCTTCAGGCTGCCCGTGCTCGAGGAAGAATGGGTGGCAGAAAACCAATCGATGAACAAATCATGGCCAGAGCAATGATGATGTATGAAGCCAAAATGACAGTAGACGACATCACAAAGACTTTAGATATATCTAGGTCTACATTTTATAAATATAAAAAAGCTTCAAATCATATTGAAGAATAGTTTTGAATATTATCACCCCTGACGACTGAACCATCAAAAAAAACGAGACAATACTTGGATTGCTCTGACGTCAGCATTCTGATATACCAAGGCTCTCCCTTATCAATTCATGAATTGATGAGAGTCATGGATTAATGAGGGACATGCATCGATGATTCAGATATACGGGATGTAATGCGACATAACTTTTGTACGCTGGATGTCTTGAAATATTCCCAATAGCTTATCTCAGCTATGTTCGTTCAAGTTCCTGATGATCCCTCTTATATCAAAGATGACAGGATTGACTCTTAGTAATATTCTTAAATTCGTGTGGAGCTGTCCTCTTTTAACTTACTCATCATATACTCTGAAATCATCCCCATAGACTCTATTGCAACTTTTGCCTCATGATCATTGATTAAAGGAAGAAATGGTCTACCATGTCCAGTTCCCTGCTTATTCCTCAAATTATTTATAGAGCAACCTAACTCATATAAAGCTAATTCCATTTTTTCTACATGTGAAGGATTAGTCTTAGAAGCAGAGGTTGACATTCCCAAACAAGTGAAAGCTAACCCTAATAACGTTGGAAAATTATTTTGCTCATACACACCCATTTTCTTATGCACTACATAATACGATACAGCTTCCAACAAATCTTTTTATGTACCAACCAGCAGAGCAGCATCCATCGAACCTTTTTTAGCCCTAACGATATATTTGCTCAATGCCTCTTCGTACTCACTTTCACTTATATTTTCTAAAACAATCGGTATCTTTTCTAAAGCCTCCATGAGCATGAAGCATAGCCATTAATCAAAAAAATAAGTTTTGGGCAGAATCAAGAGTATCTTCAGAAGAAGACAAACTATAAAGAAGATACTCAATACGTTTTACCTTCCCCATACCTGGATCAGAGGTCCGAGAATCTACACCAGATACCCCAATATCTATTAACACTCGTGAAATGTCATTGTGACTAGGTTTACGATAAACAGAAGATGTCTGTTCAAACAATCTAGCGAACGAAACAATTACCGGGGAAGACAACGGAATAAAGAGCATAAATACACACCCAATCTACGTAGTATCAGAACTATTTCTCATACCGTAAGGATAATAAAGAGACCCACCCACCACCGTATCTATAAATGTATTGGAGTTGAGCCCATTAAATTCGATTGAAACAGGGAAAAGAACTACATTATCTTTCTTCACCAACATTATCGTTGTCTTGGCACATCTTCCCCTTCCTTCTACTTCCTTTGTTATTAGTCCCTCTTCCACCATAATGGCGACAAGGCGTTTGAATGTTGCGTATGACAAGCACTTAGAAGGGTCTACTGATGATGTGATTAAAGAAACAAGCGTCCGTTGCGCACCACAAATACACCCTCCGTTTTTGCGTAAAACTGCAAGGATGTCTTCTTTCCATTCATCTAGATGACTATATGTACGTTCTTCGCGCGGTTTTGCGCCTTCCCAGACTTGGTACTTGAACTCGATCCCAGACAATGTCTCGATCCAATATGATGAAGGACCGAGCGGAGAACCAGATTTGAAAGCGCTCTTTACTTTACGTTTAACTTCAATTTGGCGAAGTGAGGGACTATTCTTTTCATTCCATTGATAAAGTAACGACAGGGCTAGGTCTTCTTCGTATCCTGCAGCCTTGTAAGCGAGAGCAAGGGTATAGCATGTATTGTCACGTTGGCCCTCTTCCACGCCTTCTAATAGCTTTAGGATTGCTGGGTGAGATAATAAGTCCGTCGAGCCTAAAGCCACATTACCTTTCTTCGACTTATTCTCTTGCTGTTCGTTCAACCAGTCGCAAAGGTCGTCAAAAGAGACGCGTTCTCCCGAACGAAAAACGGTGTTCTCTTCTGTAGGTAATCGGAACCAACGTTCAGCGCCTATCGCTTGAAGATCCGCGTTCATCTCCTCAGCAATCATTCGTTGAACGCGCTTATAGTGATCCACGACTTTTGGAAAGGCGCGTCTTGGTTCTTTCAAGTACCAATACACATGGAATCCGCCTGAAGGCGTCTGGACGACGAGTGATGGTGTCGGCAGGCCTGCGCTCGTCACCCGGTCCATAACGTCCGGGAAAATCATTCCTGCATTCTGCGACGTCTTGACATCGATATCAATCACCATGGCGTTTAACCAACGCAAAGAGCCCGCATGACGTTGGTCGTTGCGGTAAAAAGTGTTCGGTGTGAAATATGTATACTTTTCTTTTGCCCCAAAGAGTGAGCGGTATGTACGGATGGCACGCGGTTGTGTGAATTCCTGGCAGACAAAGATCCATCCTAGCTCTTTACTGTATCCGGTTCTCTCGACCTGAGAGGCCCGTTTCGGAGCTTCCGTTAATTGGTCTCGATACAGATTTCTCAATACTTCCATGCTACGTCCTCCTCTCTTCTGTTCTATGGCTCATCGTAAATTATTGAGTATCCATTTCTATGAAATACGATGAACATTGTCGAGAAGAAAGAACAATGCTAAAATGATTGCATAAGAAAGACGCCTTTGTTCGTCACGTTTTTCTTTTGAACAACGCATGAAAAAGGATCAGTTCATCGTATTATGTTTTTAGAAATCTTGGTTTCTACAAATCTATTTATGATGGCTGGTTTAGGGTGAAGCGTTGTTAAATACACAGTCTGACAATTAAGTCAGATGATTTGGATCTGATAACGGCCAGGTTATCAGATTTTTTTATGCCGATTTTTCCTACTGGAAAGAACTTCATAACCCTATGTTTTCATAAAAGAAATCGCTTAACAACAGCTTTTTTTCGAGTTTATGCTCATAAAAAGCAATGTATACATGTAGATTTGTATACATGTAGATTTGTATACATGTATACATGTAGATTTGTATACATGTAGATTTGTATACATGTAGATTTGTATACATGTATACAAATCTCAAATTAATGCTTCACTAAAAACGTTGGTTTAAAGCCATAATTCAGTCGATTCCATTTTTGGTGTATACATGTATACATGTAGATTTGTATACATGTAGATTTGTATACATGTAGATTTGTATACATGTAGATTTGTATACATGTAGATTTATATACATGTATACATGTATACCGTTTTTGAATATTTATCTTTGTTAGATCAACGTGGCTGAACATCCAGCAAAGGAGTATATCTTAAAGAAATTTAGAGGAATTGTCGTCACAAAAAAAAACGAGCATGCTCTACTGGATTACGCTCGTTCATTGATATAAGGTTCAGCTCATTATGGACTGCCTTTTTATTTTTTTTGCTTCATCATCAAAACATCTCGAATCATTTCGTATTCTTTCCTTTCATTTGAAGAAAGTAATTCAAGATACTCGTCAATCATCGTTGAAATGATAGCATCTGCTGAATCTGCTTTGCCCATCGTCACTAACGCTGATAATTTATTTTTTGTGAGGTTTGATACACGAACAGTGCTTGACCCTATATTGACCGAGTTCTTAGTTGCTCGTTTATTTGAGGTTTCTTTCTGAGACGTGGTTTTTGATTCCACTGTTTGGTCTTCAGATACCTCAGCTTTATATGTTTGTTGAGGAACTGCTGCACCTTTACGTTCCAGCAAACGTTTTCTTGCTGGTTTTTGAATCAAATCTGACATGTTGTTCACCCCTGTTCCACGTAATTCATTTCTGTTTCGAGACGTTGCAAGAACTCTTCGGCGACTTTTGCATATGTCTCCATAACCCGTTTGTCATGCATGTCTTCTTCCACAATCCCAGTGATGTCGTAGCGTTTCAAGCGTTCCATGTTCTTAATCACACCCTTGAAGAGGTTATGCTCACCGAATACATTTTTGGCATTTTCAAGCGTTGCCATGTCGACTGCTGCACCATTTTTAAGTAGAACCGGTAAGATTCCAAGAATGTCAAAATCAGCACCATAGTCATCCAGCAAAGTCTGTAGGTATTGTGTGAATACCTCAGCGCCCTGCAAGCTTCGTTCCTGTGTCTGAAGTACGACGACGACGAAATCAGAAGCATAGAGAGCTGAGTCCGTATAAATGGAGATAGTGGGAGGGACGTCCACAAAAATGAAATCAAACTCGCTCTTTAAAGGATCGAGAAGAGTAGAAAGGTACGTCACACGATCCACTTCTTTCTCAAACTTTTTCTCAAGAAACTTCGGGTACTGCGCAAAATCACTGAATGAAGGTAGTAGGAACAGATTGTCTGTAACTTCTGTGACGATTCCACTTAAATCACCTTCTTGCATTGCTGCCATCAACGTCTTCTCAAAAGTTATGTAATCATCTTCCCGTGCAGCCTTCGTCTTCAAGAACAAAGTTGTCGCATTCGCCTGAGGATCCTGGTCACAGAGCAATACACGATATCCCATCTTGGCCAACGCATAAGCAAGCATCGTACTGTTAGTCGTCTTTCCCGTTCCGCCTTTAAAGTTTCCGAACGTCACAACAATCGCTTCCTGCTGTGAGAGATCAAGCTGATTGGTCATTTTAGTGCCTCCTTTTTTATTTGTAACTTCAACGTATCAAACTTTTCCCTATTTGTATACATGTATACAAATGATTGAAGTTGTTTCACGCTAAAGATTGAATTAGTTCAGATATTGAAGAGATATCTGAAGTCTAAGTAAATCATTAATAAAAAACGCTTAAGTCGACGTAAAAGTTAAACTTAAGCGTTTTTACTTTGTAACTCGCCTATCAGGCCGGGCTATCATCTCTACGTTCGCTGAAGCGAAAAAGCTGTACAAGCTTCGTTTCATGTTATGCCTAAGAGCCACATTAACTTAATGCTGGTCACCGCAGAGAATATATTGAGAGAACATAATCTGTTTTCAAAAGTCTATTGTATAATTGCAAAGAGGTGATTATTTTGGAATATGAACGAATTCCTTTAATCTTGAAAAGATTTTCCTTTGAAGCAAAAATGGGGGAAGCTCAGCGTTACTCAAATAAAATTATGTCTCCAAGCGGTCTAATTGAAGCCAGCCTTTTGAGAGGTAAGTGGTTACCGTGGGAATTAAATACATATGCGCTTTTCTCAATTTTCACTATTAACGAGTACAACAATCAGAACTTTTTAAACACGTATGGTAAAAAGAAATTTTCAGAAATCATGACAAGCATTAGAGGATCTCAACATGGGGAAAAACCCAAAAGCTACTCTTCCTCAAATTTTTTAAGGGACTTTCTAATTGTTGAAGGTTTAACTCAATTTATTCTTCAAGAAAATAAATATATGAAATATTATAGATACTCCTATTTTTTTAATTTTTCAAATGATTTTGTGGATATGAAGGCTGAATTCTTTGGGAAATTCAATCAGAATTATGAAGATTTTCTTCAGTTAAGTAATATAGTCAATTTATTTTATCCCGAAGGTAATTCGTTGCAATCAATATTGCATGAAGACTTCCATAATTTAATTTATAGAGAATTTTCACAAGTAATTAAATTTTTAGAGCTTAATAGACAAGATTTTATAGATTTACAGAGAAAACTTATAAACGAACCTGAACATTACGTTACTAGCTATAACTATCTTTACACCTATCCATTTATTCTCCATCAAGAAAAAAGATACTTCCCTCTACCTCATACGTTGACAGAAGCAGTTACAACTTCCCTTTTAACAAGGCTTACAGCAGGGGATAATGATTTGAGATCAAAGTTTGGTAATCACGTTCTCGAGTCATACTTAACACATATAGTAAGTCTAGGGAGTTTCTTTGAAGAATGTATCGAAGAATATTCATATAACTTTAAAAGAAATCAAAAACGAACCGTTGATTTGATGTTAAGGAAACAGGACTTAGCACTATTGATTGAATGTAAATCAATAGTACCTCAAAGAGGATTACGTAATCTCAACGAAGATGATATTGAAAGAACAATTTTACGGTTAAGTGAAAATATGATTCAGTTATACCGGAACGCGACCATGAAGTTTAGCAAAGAATATTATCCCTTTAACGAACAAAAAACCTTTGAGTTAAGTGATACATTTGGAATAGTGATTATGTTAGAAGATAGTTTTATTCGTAGAGAAGAAATATATAAAAAAGTTGCACAAAAACTGGATTTGGACATAGATCAATACAACCACCTGTGCTCAAATTTTAAATTTATAAGTTTATATGAGCTTGAACGAATTATATTTGAGGATTGGGATTTGTTTGAGCTGTTAGAGAATAATAAAGTGAATTCTCAAGCATGGTTTGATTTCACCCTCATTCCTGTAGAAATAAGTAAAAAAGAATTAAATACCCATTTGAAGTCGTTCATTAACGAATTGAATGAAGAGTTATCAAGTTTTGTAGATGTCCTTCACAAAGAGGGAATTATTAAGTCTTAACACATCTTAAAAACGATCTTAGTCTTATTGTCTATACAAAAAATTATAGAAAGGAGGTGGATGAATGACAAAACATTCCGGAGGGAAGGTAGGAAAAGCAGGAAAGACATTAGGTAGTAAAACATCTTCGAAAAAACAAAAAAGTAAAGCAGGAAAAACTTTAAAAAAACATCAGGACGATAAACATTAAAAGTATCTCTTAATAGAAAATATAACCGAATGTTTTATAATTAACATTCGGTTATATAAAAAGAATTTTTATGTATTTAAAAACTAGTGTTTAATACATTAATCATCAAATTTTTTATCATTAAAAAAGTCACTTAATGAAATATTCAATCCATCGCAAAACTTTTGTATTGTACTCACTTTCGGATGTTTTGTCCGTCCACTCATCAACTCTGAAATCGTCGCTTGATTTAATCCACCTTTCTGAATCACTTGATGGATGGTCATATTTCGTTCCGCTGCGAGCTCTTTCATCCGCTCGATGATTGCCTCGTTCAATTCCACTTGCTCACCCCACGATCAAAGTACTTTCTTCATCACTTATTCTTTACGAAACTTTCTATTCCTCTACCCTACCACAATCTCTTGAAATCGAAATAATCGTCATAATTTTCTATACTCAAAGCGTTATTTTTTTTACAGTTGTGCTACAAAACAAAAAATATTGAGTTTCTGTTGGCTATAAACCCTTACGTAGAGCGAATTCGACAGAAATCGGCAATTGTAAAATTTCTGACATATCAGAAAACTGATGATTTTTAAGCCTAACCCTGTTATATTGGAACCAACAAAAGGAAACATCTGTTTGGTCGCCGCTCTGGTTTACAGAAAGGGGAAGGCTTATGTATCGATTCGGGGAGTGGTTGAAGGAGAATCGCCGGCTCTCGGGCTGGTCACAGGTCGAACTATCGGAGAAGACATTCGGGGAGATTTCACAGCCCGCCATCAGTCAATATGAACAGAACCGTTCGGTGCCGTCGATCGCGGATATCGATCATCTGGCCCGCGCGTTCGGGCACACGCTCGCAACGGTGCCTTGGGACGCCATTGACTTCGGATACGGGGCGAAGCGGTCCGTCACGAAGCTCGAACGACGCCGGTTCGACTTGAAGGAATTGCCGCAGGCCGACTCGGTCCGCACGTTCGACGGGAAGACGTATGAACTGCACGGCTTCATCGGCATCGAGAAGGCGAGCGGAGAGGCGGTCCAGCTGACGCAACTCTACTATCGGATCCGCACGGTCGTCTGTGACGCCCACGTCCTCGCCAAGCGCAAGAACCCAGATGACGAGCTCATCCACGTCAAAAAACGGAAACGAGTCCGACAGTAACCGGCACCGACGCAGCAGCATCTCCTTAAGGATGGTCTCCTCCAATCACATACCGGCGTGTCCCTCACCAGTGACCGGGTGAGCGGGATCTACGCACAGATGGTTCGGCGAGAGTCGCCTAAAACTCGCCACAAGGTCACCGCATCGTTTCGGGTCATCGAAAAACCCTGTACAGTTCCTTAGATTCGTGAGGAGCGGAGTTCGTGGGGGAACGGCTAGAAACCCACCGCACCGAATCCGACTGTCCTTAATGATGTGCTGCTGCACATCACGAGATCAAAGGAAGGAAGTGTGTACTATGGCATCAAAAGAACAGAAACAGAACCGCAGTTTCGCCGAGAAACTCTTACGCATCCGTGGGAAGGACTATGAGGAGTGGCTCGACGAGCAGCACCAACAGGTCATCCAGGACAACCAGGAACTCATTTTGGAGGCGCTCGAGGCGAAGCTCAGCTTCAAGTCGCCGGCGCACCAGGACTAAGGAGGGAACGACATGGGACTCAATGAGACAGGACTCAGCTTGCTTCAGTTTTTCCAGGGACTTGCCGTCATCGCCGCGGCCATCGCCTTCGCGATCGGGGGCTTCTATTTTATTTTCGGCGGGGATCGCGGCCGCTCGAAAGCCGTCGGCTGGCTTGTCGGGGGCGCCGTCGGTCTGATCATCGTCATGGGCGCGTTTACGCTCGCCGAGATGGTCGACCAGAACATCAAATTTTAATGAACACTCGCGCAGCGTTCCAATCGGAAGGCTTTTTTTGTTGCTTGAAACGAGAGGAGGAACGAGATGCTGTTTGTACGATTCACCGACGTGCCGGACACACGGATCCAGAACTATGAACGGCTAACCTTCGCCGAGGCGGTCATCGCGACCCATAAGCTGCACCAGGCGCGTAGCGAGGAGGGGACGAACTGTTCCGGTGACTTTCGGCTCTTCGACCAGAAAGATGAACTGCTCTATCGAGGGACGTTCACGTTCGGGGCCGGAGGGACCTATCCGAACCTGTATCATCAAGTGAAGGACCGGGTACAACGGATCCGGACGAAGAAAGAGGATAACGCGAAGAAGATGTGGCTCCTCGACGAGATCGAGTCCGAGACACCGGACGACTATAAGCGCGATTCCATCAAATCAAACCCGATTGTGTCGTCGAACTATCAGTCGCGCCTGACCCGACTGCAGCGCCGCCTCATCTACGGGGCGGCCACAGTCGGGATTCTATTCACCTCACTTTTCACTGCCACGCAATGGTTCATTGATAAAGAGGCACACGCCGAACAGATGACCGGTGGAGAAGAGACATGGCTGGACGCTTACGAACAGGCGCTTCAAGGTGAGGAATCCTCGCTCATCGCTTTACTGGAACGGAAAAATCGGTCCGAGGAAGAGGATGTTCTACTGGTCGATCTCTATCTTGCAGAAGGCGCAGACCAGAAAGCGCTCGAACTCACGGATGACCCCATCCTGATCGAGACGAAGCTGGCCGGGCTCGATCTAGCCGATAAGGAGAAATTGGAACGGCTTCAGGACTTCCAAGCGTCACATCCGACCGATGAGGGCTCGTTCGACCTCGCCGCACTGGAACGTGATTATGAGACCGTGGCCAAAACGGAAAATGTGGAATGGACTGCTCCCCGCGTCTCGGCGAAAGTGACCGCTTATCTCTTTCTCAAGGACATCGAGTCCGCGAATAAGTGGGCGTCCAAAACGAACGATTCTGCCGTTCAGGAAAAAGTCGACACCTATCAAGACATCACGGCTACGATCGACGAACTGAACGAAAAACTGAAGAAGACATCTAGTAAGGACACTTCGGCCCATGAGAAGATTCAAGCGGCTATCGCTGCTGAAGAAGGTAACCTAGAAACGATTCTTTATTCAGATTAAGGTAGGTGAAATAATTGAGAACTCAATCTCTATCACCACGATTCCCGATACGTCTGATTTTTCCCGCCCTGTTCTGCCTGTTGGGTTTGCCGGCCGGGATTTTTTATCTGCTGAACGGGGTCTACAACATCATTCGACAAATCATGACCCCAATCGTACAAGAAGGTCTGTTGGCTGGAGCGACGATTCCGACGCTCTCCCCCTCCTTGTTCTTGGAGGTGAGTCTTCCCTCTTCGACCATCTTGCTCGGACTGATGGGTTTCAGTCTGTTCATCGGACTGATTGTGTTCGGCAAGGTATGGCTGAACTTCCGGGATCTGCGGAAGAATCAGAAAGGGAGCGCTCGTTTCACCTCGTTCGATGAACTGAAGCAACAGTACCGTCGCGTCCCCGACCGGAAGAAGTGCTATGACGGATTAGGCGGTGTCCCCGTCGGACGGGTCAAGAACGAGCTGTTCATCGATGATTCGCCAGTCAACAACCTTGTCATCGGCACAACCCGCTCCGGGAAGGGCGAGACGTTCGTCTTCTCGACGATCGACCTGTACAGTCGAGCCAGTGAACAAGCGAGTCTGATCATCAACGATCCAAAAGGCGAGCTCTTTGCCGCCTCGAAGGAGACGCTCGAGCAACGCGGCTATCAGGTTGAGGTGTTGAACCTGATGAACCCGCTCCAATCGATGTCGTACAACCTGTTGCAGCTGACAATCGACGCATTTCTCGAGGAGAACTATTCGCTCGCCCAACAGTATGCGCGCTCGGTCGCGTTCATGTTGTACCATGACCCGAAGGCGCGGGATCCGTTCTGGACCAACTCGTCAATCGACCTGTGTACGGCGCTCATCCTCGGACTTTGCGAGGAGTCGAAGGACACGCCGGAGAAGATCAATATGTACAACGTCGCGCTCATGCTCTCGGACCTCGGCTCACGGATGGTCGTGACGCGACAAGGACAGGAAATCTCCGCGCTAGACGAGTTCTTTCAACGGTTCCCGGAGAACCATCCGGCCCGGCTCCAGTTCGCGACGCTCCACTTCTCGGGTGGTCAGACACGAGCGAGTATTTTAGCCAATACCAATGCGAAACTCGGGATCTTCACGTTGAACGGGACCGGGAAGCTGACGTCGATGAACTCACTCGACATGCGACGCATCGGATTCAACCGTTGGATCAGTGGACGGACCGAGCCTTTGACACGGCTCACATTCACGTTCCCCGATGGGACGGCCCATGCGCTCACGACCGACGACGATGGCAGCTTCATCGTGTACCACGCGTCGTCGCTCAAATCCGGGGACATCGTCCAAATCTCGACCGATTCAGGAACTTCGACGGTCCAGTTGGAAGCACATGACTCGGGAAGCGGACGGTTCCACTACTTCATCGACGGGACGATTCAGATTCGCGAGGTAATGCACCAGATGCGTCCCGTGGCGGTGTTCCTCATCGTTCCGGACTATGACCCGACATTCAACGTCATCGCGTCGCTCTACATCAAACAGGTGTACACGGCGCTCGCCCGGGTCGCCTCGCAGACGAAACAAGGTAAATGTGAGCGTCAGGTCGTCTTCTTACTCGATGAGTTTGGCAACATGCCGCCGATCGAAGGCATGGCCAACATCATCACGGTCTGTCTCGGCCGGAACATGCGCTTCAACCTTGTCATTCAGGCATACTCCCAACTTGAGAACCTGTACGGAGAGGACTGGAAGACAATCGACGGCAACTGTGGGAATACGCACTATCTGTTGACCGCGGACGAATCGACCGCCGAACTGATCTCGAAGAAACTCGGTGAGGCGACCATCGTCACCAAATCGCGTTCCGGACAGACGTTCTCGCTCAAAAAATCGAAGACGGAGAACGTGGACGGCCGCCGGCTCATGACAGCGACCGAAGTCATGGGGTTAAAGGAAGGCGAGATGCTTATCATCCGTGTCATCAAGCGTCAGGATACGAAGAAACGGCGGATCCAGTCGTATCCGATCTTTTTGAGCGGCAAGACGGCGATGAAATATCGGTATGAATACCTGTCGGACGATTTCGACACGGACCGCTCCCTGCATGACATCGACATCCCATGCCGTCACGCCGGGCTCGACTTCGAACAAATTCGAATCCGCTTTACGCAGAAAGAAGACGAGACGGAAGCGAACACGCCCTCGAATCAGGAAGATAAGTCCTTGACGGTACGAGATGTGCTGCAGGACAGCATCCTCCGCTCGATGTTCGAAGGACATGACATCGGAGGGATGCTCCTCCCTGAGTTCGAGACGAAGCTGAACCTAGGAGTTTACGACGTCACTGACAGTCAGAAGAGCTTTTTGAGTACGATGATCGCGAAGCGACTCGAGAAACTGAAGCAAGGCACACCGTAGAGAGGAGGCCGAACCCATGGCCGAGAGTGCGAGAGAGAAGCGAATCCAGAACGAATTGCGTGTCGTTGCAAGAATTATCGAGACGCAACGCGTCCGCCTCGAACGGGGCGACGTGCTCAATATCCAAACGACCGATGGCTTTCTGACCGTCTATCAGGACGACACCTCAGACACCCCGAAAACTGTTACACTAATAGATAAGTTCGACTTCCGCGTCAACCTGAAAGTCGCGGATCTATTGAAGGGGAAAATCGTCTGACGGAGGGGTAAACGTTATGAGGAAACTACTTGCGGGTACTTTAGGAATCAGCTTGTTTTTACTTGGAGCTTGCTCAAATTCCAATGAGTCTTTGGTTCAACGTGATATTGAACACGTTGAGAAGGTCATGACAGCCGAAGAGGATGATTATTTGCTGATTGTAAAAGAAGAAGATGGTGAATTCGAAGAGTTCGTTGAATTCGTAAAAGAGGTAGCGAACGAAGAGAACCAACAAGTCACGCTCTATAATACGTTTCAGCCAGATGGAGAGACACTTGTCGATCGTGGTAACTTTGAATACACTGACGAACTAAAAGGTGCCGTTTTATACTCTATTCAAGATGGAAACGTCACAGATGAAATCAATGTTGGAATGTTAACGGCGGACAATTACGAACAACAGTTAGCGGACTTCTTTACTAGGACTCAGTAGATTGGGGGTCTTTCAATGGCTGATTCCGATTTAATCACCAAATTACAGGAATACGAAGATGTACTCCAAATAAGTAGTATGGTCAATGATGCACTGCGCTCAATGGGTTGGATTCTTGTCAGAGGACTATCAGTCTTGATTGACGGCCTTGAATCAATCACGGATCAAATCCTATTAACCAATACATTTTTCAATAATGACCAAGTGGTTGAATTCGTTCTTACGATTCAACCTTTTTTGTATGTTCTTTTAGCAGGAAGTTTCTTGTTTACTGGGTACTTGTTGATTTTCCAAAAGAAATTTGAACGTGAGAGTTTTTTGATCAACCTGTTCATCACACTATTGATCTTAGGTTTACTTTCACCAACTATGAGCCGAATTCAGGAGTTCTCTGATGAAGCAATCGCAGAAATCGGAACAGATTCGCTTTACGACAGAGAAGCTTCATTATCTGAGAGTATCTTAAAACGGAATGTACATGATTTGATTGAGCACGATTCGAAGAACTTTGATGCTACTACAGGAGAATCATTAAATGCCATTCCGACTGAGTTGATTGATAATATCCGAATCAATGAGATTTTCGACAAGAACAACTATGACTTATCGGCAACCGGAAACAAATTGGCCGAGTCCTACATTCTATGGAACGGAAAAGAGACAAGTCTCGGTAAACTCGACCAAGGTGGCGTCGAGTGGAACAACCAGTATTACTACCGCTATCAGCCGAACTGGTTGACCATCTTCGTGACGCTCGGGATCATGGGCTTCACGCTGTTTTCCATTGCTTATAAACTGGCGCGTCTCTCGTTCGAGCTTGCTTTCAACTATGTCCTGGCGATTCTCGTCGCACCGGCCGACCTGCACAGTGGCCAAAAGACGAAGAAGGTCATCCAAAGCATTTTGAACACGTTCCTCGTGATTATCCTGATCTTCGTTTCGATCAAACTGTACACGATCGGGACCGCCTATCTCGCAGAGACGTTGGACGGGTTCGCCTACCTGATTGCCCTCATCGCCTTCTCGGTCGCCTTGATTGATGGACCGAACATGGTCGAGCGGCTGTTTGGGATCGATGCCGGACTCAAACGGGGCTGGGGTGTTGCGCTCGGCGCCTATGCCGCTGGGAAAGGCGTGACTTCGGCAGGTGCCCACGCAGTCTCGAAGGTCGCGCGTGCCACACAAGGCACACCAAAGATGCCATCGCTCCATGAGGCCGCGACGACACGGATGGATTCAAACTCCGTTCTTCAGAATGGTTCACCGCTTAGTGCGGCGAGCCAAGCTCCACAAAGGATGGACAATGAGCGACAGATTGATTCGAATGAGTTCGACCAGGCGAATCAAACCGCCAGTCGCACGCAGACCGACAAAGAGAAACCGACAAATCCGAAGGACGTTGCGCAACCAATCAGTGGTAAAGAATCAGAACTGGAAACGCAAGGTTCTCCACACGGGAAGGAAGCATCGGGCCGCACGTCTCCAGAATCAATCCATGCGACGAACCCTGAATCAAATACCGAACGTGGGCCCGACCATCGAACGACGTCATCCGAGACGCAAAGACCGGACTCGATTCACGACCATTCAAGCTCTGGTCATTCTCCAATCCCTAGTTCGTCGCCTATCGAACCGATCACTCGTTCTATCGATACCGCATCCGGACCCGACAATCGTCAAAGCGAATCGGTAGCCGGAGAAGCCCAGACGTCACCGACACACCATGACGTACCACGTTCAAACGGCTCATCTTCGTCTTCGTCATCTGCGCCGGATTCAAATGACACGGTATCAGAGAAACGTCAAGGACACGCTAGACGAACTATCCATCAGGACACCGTGATTGATGTAGAGACCGAGGTCATCGAACAGGTACTTGAGAATCAGACACACCGTCATAGCCAGCACCAGGAAGAGACGCGACGAATCTATCCGACCTCACCACCGCGTCCTGACCATATTGAGAAGAAGGAGTGATGACCCATGCGCAAATACCGGATCCCGAACGAGGTCACGACCGAACTGAAGATCAACAAGATGCTCTATTTGCACGACTTCCTGTTCCTCGTCGGGCTCATCGTGCTCCGGCTCGTGACGCTCCCGTTCATCCCGTCGGTGCTACACATTCCGTTCACGGTCTTCCTCGTCGTCTTCGGGCTGTTCATGGTACTCCGGCCGGTGACGAACCCGCAGAAGCGGATGGTCCACGCGCTCTATTACGCGCTCATCAAACGGAAAGACACCTATCTCGCGCTCGATGCGCAGACGAAAGGACGTGATTGAGATGGCGTTCATCGAAGACACGCTAAAGGAACCGAGATGCACAGGCACCTGGCTCGACGAACAGGACGTCGTCGAGAGACGGAAGGTCAAAGACAAAGTCGTCGTCAAACCGACGGTCGCCGCACTGATGCCGATCGTCGACATCACCGGGAATGATGCATTCGAGATGCGGGATGGGACGTATCTTGACATGGTCCAGCTCACCTCGAAGGACATCTATTCGTTGAACGAGGAAGAAAAGGACCATGACGTGTTCTCGCTCGCCTATCTTTTGCAGGCGTACACGCATCCACTCAAGGTCGTGCCACTGAACACACCACTCAGTCTCGAGCGGCAGAAAATCAGCATCGAACGACAGATTCGACAAAATCAGACACCGGCCTACCTGCCTTTTCTACTCAAAAAAAAGCAGGAGCTCGAATACCTCGAGGAGCATCGCACCAATCGCGATTATCTCCTCTTTTTTTATGCCGACGACGAGCGGACATTGCGCGAGCGGAAGACACACCTCTATAAACTGCTCCGCCGCTCGAACCCGATGCGCGAGCTGACGCTCGATCAGAAGGTGCATGTGCTCTATCAGCTGAACAACCCGAACACGAAACCACAACTCGACGCCTGAAGAAAGGAGTGACGCGCATGTGGCAGCGCCTGCGTGACAAATTGTCCAGACACCAGGACCCGGAGACCGTCAAGGTCGAGAAAGGCTACAATCCCGACGTCATCGCCAAGATCCAGCCGCAGGGCGGCATTAAGTTCGACGCCAACTTCGTCCGGCTCGGGGATGGCTATCTGTCATGCCTCCATGTCTATAAATATCAGTCGCTCGTCTATGATTACTGGCTCGAACCCATCCTGAACATGCCTGGCGTCTTGACGACGCTCGACATCGGGACGGCCGACAAGCGTGAAATCATCCAGACCATCAACAAATCGATGGCTGAACAGAACACACGCTTCGAGAACGCGAAGGACAACATCGACCGCATCGATGCCCGGGAGACGTATAAGGAACTGAACGAACTCTACGAACAGATCACCCAAGGCGAGACGATGAAGTATCTGCATCTCCGCCTCTATGTGAAGGCGAAAACGCTCGACGCGCTCGAGGTGAAAGTACAGGAGGTGATGGAAGAACTCGAGGCCCGGAACTTCCGCTCGACGATTTTCCTGAACGAACAGGAATGGGAGTGGCAGAGCCTCTTCACGAGCTATGACCAGCAACAAAGGCTCCCGAATCGGCGCCGTGGGAAAGAGATCCCTTCCCTCTCCATCGCCGGCGGCTATCCGTTCCATTTCACATCGCTCCAGGATGCGACCGGAACATATTACGGGACGACCGACACGAACGGCAGCGTCATCTTCGACCTGTTCCATAAGGACAAACAGCGAAAATTCTATAACGCGCTCATGATCGGCAAGATGGGGTCCGGCAAGTCGACGCTCCTTAAGAAAACCGTTCTCGACCAGGCGATCAAGGGCAACAAAATACGCATCCTCGACGTCACGGGCGAGTTCTCCGACCTCGTGCGCCAGCTCGGCGGGAAAGAGATCGCGCTCGACGGGTCGGCCGGGCTCATCAACCCGCTCCATGTCTATAAAACAGTGACGAACAACGACGGCAGCGCCAACGAGGCACTCTCGTTCATGCAGCATCTGTCGAAGATGGCCGTGTTTTACCACTACATCAACCCGGCGGCGACACAGGAAGAGACGAACGAGTTCGAGATCCTACTTCGGGACCTGTACGTCCGGCACGGACTCTGGGACGAACAGGGCGAACTGCCGATCACGACGCATCCGGCGAACCAATACCCGACGTTCTCCGATTTCTTGAAACTCGTGCGTCGTGAGCTCTACACGGATGACACGCGTACCTCAATCAAGGAAGCGATCAGTCCGAACCGGGTGCGACGTCTCGAGAACATCGAGCTCGCCGTCACGAACCTCGTTCATAACTATGGCAACATCTTCGACGGACACTCCTCGATCGACCGGTTCGACGAGGAGCTCATCGTGTCGTTCCCGCTCCGAAACCTGACGAGCCTGCGGGACGAGGTGTTCCAGGCGCAGGTGTTCTCACTGATGAATATGCTGTGGGACGGGATGATCGCCAACGGCTCGAGTCAACTGAAAGCCTATAACCAGGGCGTGCTCCGGACCGAAGAGGCATGCAAGTACCTCATCGTCATCGACGAAGCGCACCACTTGATCAACACGCGCGACATCGCGCAACCGGCCATCCTGTATCTGCAACGCTGCATGCGCGAAGCGCGCAAATATTTCGGCGGCATCTTCTTCGTATCGCACTTGATCACCGACTTCGTGCCGGCCGGATCAAAATCCGAGAATGCCGAGAACGTCAAGTCGCTCTTTCAGTTGACGCAGTACAAGATCATCGGCGAACAAGACGCAGAGAGCATCCCGATCATCCAGACGGTGTTTGATGGCCAACTCTCGAATTCCGAGATGCGGATCATCCCCTCGCTCGAGACGGGGCGTGTCGTCCTCAGCATCTCAGGCGTACAGAACCTCATCTTTGACGTCGATGTCGCGCCAGAAGAACTCGCCCTGTTCGGTGGAGGTGCCTGATGTGGGCAACCGCGAAACGGACGGCCCGCTTCGCCGTCACAGCGAAATGGCAGCTCGCGACGCTCAAGTGGCAGCTCATCCTGCTTGGCATCGCGGCACTCGTCTTGTTCCTGGTCATTCTCATCGTCGGCATCCTCGACACGCTCACAGGTGTCCAGAACGAACAACCGACCGACGTCCCGTTCGATACGGCAGGAGGTCTACAGGTGAGCGACCAAGTGCTTCAATATCGGAGCTTGGTCGAATCGGAACTGTCGAAGCACGGACTGGCCGAACAGACGAATCTCGTGCTCGCGCTCATGATGCAGGAGAGCGGTGGACGCGGGAACGACCCGATGCAGGCGAGCGAATCGAAGTGTGGACGGATTGGGTGCATCACCTCCCCCGAGGAGAGCATCGCCTACGGCATCAAGCATTTCGCATCCGTCTTCGAACGGGCGAACCGCGACGTGCAGCTCACGTTACAGAGTTACAACTTCGGCGGCGGCTTCATCGATTATGTCCAGGAGAACGGCGGACGCTATTCGAAAGAACTCGCCATCTCGTTCTCCCAGATGATGTACCAACGCGTAAAACACACCGGTATCTACCGTTGTCATCGCCCGAGCGCGGTCCAGCACGGCGCCTGTTATGGGGACATCGAATACGTCGACGCAGTGTTGAAATATCTTGCGCCGGTCGCCGTCGCCGACGGTGTCATCACGAAAGAGCTATTGTCGGGGTTACGTTCCCCGCTCGCCATCCCGCTCAACGTGACATCGCGTTTCGGCTGGCGCGTCGTCTTCGGACAACGGGATAACCACACTGGTATCGACTTCAGTTGCACCCCGTCCGATACAATCCACGCAGTCAAAAGCGGCACCGTCATCTATAGCGGGAACCGCGGACCGTACGGCAATCTCGTCCAGATCCGGCACGACAACTACATCACGGCGTATGCGCACCTGAGTCGTCTCGGCGTCAAGACCGGACAACAGATCAAAGCCGGTCAGGCGCTCGGGTACTGCGGCACGACCGGCCGATCGAGCGGGAACCATCTGCATTTCGAGATCAAGACGACTGAATGGTCCGGTCATATCGATCCCGCCCCGGTCTTCGGTTTCTAAGTCATGCATGTATGGAAAGGAGGAGGAAGAATGAACTTCACCGCACGTCACCTCGCGTATCTGTTCGGGGTACTGCTTCTTATTTCACTCGCGGCGAACGTCTTTTTCTATCAACAAGTGACGGCTGTCACGAGTACTTCAGACACGAGTGAGACGAAACATGAGAGCGTCACTTCCCTTGAATCGGCAACCTCCGAGGATACGCCGTCAGACACTGCACCAGTCGTCGCTTCGACGGAGACGGAACGAATGGAAGAGCTGACGACACGCGCGACGCGCTTCATCGAGTACGCCTTCACCATCACGAAGGACAGTTACACGACCCAAAAACGACAAGCGAAAGACGTCATGTCCGAGGAACTCACGGCCACGCTCTTCGCAGCTGACGGCAGTGACGTCGGCACGTTCGAGACGACCGTCCGCGACATCGAGGTGTTCCCTTCTGTCTCCGGAGAAGACTGTCTCGTCCGGTTCGAACAGGACCTGTTGATCACCGAGACCGGATACGAGGAGACGAATCAGGAACTGTTATCCTTGACGTTCGAGTCCATCGACGGACGTTTGATTGTTACTGAGATGGAAGATCTGACACCGGAAGGAGGAATCTAGATGCGACGACAAACACGACGGCGTCTCACCCAGAACGTCTCCCGGTTCTACCTCGTACTCGGCGTATTCTTTGTCATCGGCTTCCTCTTCTTCGGTACCTCGTCGTTCTTCTTTGCTGAGGAGGCACCGGTCAATGAGACGCCGATCAGCGAGGCAATCCGTCTCTCGAACGGGGAGACCGTGACACTCCACGCGTCCAGTTTCGATACGAAGACGAAGACAATGCGCATCCGGATCTCGCTCGATGACGCACCGGGTAACACGAACAATCATCTCTTCCGTTACGTCTATAAGACACGTCCGGATGTCGAGAAGGAAGTCACGTTGCTGTATGAACGGAACGACCAATACGTGCTCGAATTGAAAGACGTGCCGAACGACTTTGACCAGCTTGCCGTCCGGATCTATGGATTGAATGAGTCCCAATCAATCGACGCACTCACCCCCGAGGAACGGGAAAACAGTCTTTTGACGTCACTCTATGCCGACCGTCGGACCATCGAACAGGCGAGTCACAATTCATCTGACGAGACAACTTTCACGAAGTTGTTCGTCGAGGACGAGCTCACGGAGACAGAACAACAATTAGAAAAAGCGCAACAATCAGTTGAAGCGCAACGGCAACAGATCAAGCGACTCGACCGTGACAAAGAGGAGCTTGAAGACGAACTCCCCTACCTCTCACTCGACGAACAGGTCGAACAGGAGAACGAAATTTTCGATCTTGGCCGGAAGCGTGACGAGCTCACACTAGAACTTGAAAAGCTAGAACAGTCGGTCGCAGCGCTCGAAGAAAAGCACGATAAACTGCGCGTCCGGCTCCGGGAACTGTCGATTTAAGTGGCACATTTCGTGCCAAATCGCTGGTTTTACTGGCACATTTCGTGCCGTTTTCGGACTTTTGGTGATATCACGGAAACCCCAGGCTCTGCCTGGGCTATCACGACAAGTGATAGCAGTTTCCCCTTATGCTCTTTGAACGAACTTTTAGGACCTCGGCAATATACAGCCTCTAGAAAGGTGGTCAGGTAGATGGATCTGTTACTCCGCGACATCGACCCCATCATCGTGAAGCAAATTGATGAATGGGCGAAGGAACACAACCGCTCTCGGCAACAATATTTGAAAGAGCTACTCGCCTCCTGGTGCGCGAACGGTATCCAATCGACGCAAGTCGAACGGCTCGAACGACAACTCGAGGCGAACACGCTTCATCTGAAACGGAGCGCGGACGAGCTCGCCGAAGTGACTCGTTTGTTGAACGAGGTGATGCAGAATGCGTGAGACGCCGGGCGTCGTCATCAAGTCGAAGTTCAAGGTGCCGGGCACAAAAAAGAAGTCACGTCGGTACACGACCTACCTCGATTACATCAATCGACCGGATGCGAAAGACAGCCCCGATCAGTTCGAGACGTACCATGATTATATGGAAGACGAGACGAAGTCGAGCGGTCTGTTCACACGTGAGGACGACCGCTTGAATGACCAAAAGCGTCGCGTCGTCCGCAACATTTTCAAACAAGCGCAAGAGAACGGGAGCATTCTTTGGCAGGACGTCATCTCGTTCGATAACGCCTGGCTACGCGAGACCGGCGTACTACACGACGAACTCGTCGACGAGAAACGATTGATCCAGGCGACACGGAACGCGGTCGATTCGATGCTCCAAAAAGAGAAGATGGCCCATGCCTACTGGACCGGTGCTGTCCATTACAACACCGACAATATCCACGTGCATGTCGCCATCGTCGAGACGAGCCATATGCGCGAGCGCGGCAAACGCAAACCGAAATCGATCGAGCTGATGAAGTCGAAGGTCATCCACTCCCTCGCCGACCGGACAAAAGAACAGGAGAAACTGAATGCCTTCATCCGCGACGAACTGGTCGCGCATAAACGGAACAAGAAGATCCAATCGCTCCCGAACCGTGTCCTGCATCCCGACCTCGTCCGTCAGTTCAAGGACATCTATGAGCGATTGCCGGAAGACAAACGACAGTGGCGCTACAACATGAACGGGATGCAGCCGCTCCGTGAATCACTTGACCGTTTGACCGACCGCTATATCGACATTCACTTCAAATCAGAGTTTCAAGCCTTCAACGAGCGACTCGAACAGGAAGTGTCGTTCCATCGTCGTAGCTACGGCGACACGGAGAAGGCCGAGCGGTACCGGACGACAAAGCGACAGGATCTCTACACACGGATGGGGAATGCCATCCTCTCCGAGATGCGCGACTTGTCAAAAGAACAGGCGACCGTTGAGAAAAATGGAGCCCCAAAACATCCGGTCCGACGCGCGTTCAACCAACAAAAAATCTTCAAGGAATCACTTTACAGGATTGAGCGGCATATGAACGACGAGTTCGAACATTTGAAGAACCAACGTGCTTTCGAACAGCTGGAACGGGACATCGAATATGGAAAGTGAGGGAGGACGATGGAAGAGTTGAGACAGATTCGTCTCCGGTTAAAGCCGGAGACGGTTGCGTATTTGGAGGAGTTCGCCGACGACAAACGATTCGGTCATCTCGGTCAGGTCATCGACCATATCGCAGACGAGCATAAACAACTGGCCGACGAGAAGTGGGACATGCAGTTCCTCATCCGCTCAATTAGCACGCAGGTCTCCCGTCATATCGAGGAGTTGGTGAACGAGCAAGTATCGACGGAACTCGAACGGATCCGTCTCGCCGCGAACCGCTCCGACCGCCACGGTCAGATCCTGACAGAGCTCCTGCAGGCGCTGATGCAGACCGAAGGCATCGAGGATATCATGACGACGGACCAGTTCAAACCGACGTTCCTCGCGACGGCAGAACGTGTCGTCCAGGAACGTATCGAGCACCAAAAACAGAAGAAGGACACACTAACTTTTGAGAGAGGATGAACCTAATGCGACCACTTGACCGTCCCTTTACGATGGGACAACTGTTGATGCTTCAACCGAAAACCGTCACGGTCCTCATCTATGGAAAGCGGTACGACATTCCGATATCAATATCTGAGCATCAACTTTTAATTACCATCGCGCAAGACGAGATTGTCTTGCTTCCCGTCAATTTCGAGCGGACACAACTGTTACTCGACATCCCGGAAACGTCGCCACAACTTGACCGTGAACTGAACGAGTTTACGGATAGTGATGAATCTGTCACCGACTTGTTGAAGGAAGGAGTCTGACACGATGGCCAAGATGAAGACGAACGAAGAACGGAAGGCAGAGCTCGAAGCATTGACTGAACAAATGGGAAAACAGATCGACAGCTACTTCGAGAGCCCAGAAAAAATCCGGGAACATCCTCGGCAAGTTCCATCAATACTCGATGCGAAACGCGATCTTGATCGAGTCCCAATTCCCCGGAGCAGTCGCGGTCGGCTCTTATACGTTCTGGGAGAAACAAGGCGCACAGGTCCAAAAAGGTGAGCATGGCATCAAAGTATTCGTCCCAAATCCCGTGACGTACGCCTTTTACAAAGATGAATGGGTACCACTCAGCAAGGCACCGAAGCCGATCAAGGACGGCGTGAAACAAGGGCGCATCCCGTCACGCAAGATGATGTACTTCAAGATCGGTCACGTGTTCGAGTACACGCAGACCGATGCGCGAGAGAAAGGGATCGAGGTCTCCGACATCTTCAAACGCTATCACCGGGACGGCGGGTTCGAGAACGAACAAGACATCCGTGACGCCTTGACGACGCTCGCGGATGCCCGGAATGTGACGCTATTGGAGGAACCGCTCGACGAGCTCGGAACGGCGAAGGGTTGTTATTATCCGGAGCTGCATGCGATCGCCTTAAACCCGCGGAACACATCGATCGAGGACATCAACGTCTTGATCCATGAGCTCGCCCACGCTGAGCTACACAACCAAGAGCGGAATCTCGAACGGGATCAACCACTTACCTCACCTGAGAAGGAATTCCAGGCCGAGATGGTCGCCTACGTCGTCTCGCATCAACTCGGGTTCCCGACGGACGATTTCTCGCTCTCCTATCTGGTCGGTTGGACGAAAGACAAGGAACTTTTAGACAAGGAACAATTGTTGCAGGAGGTCCATCAGACATCCGCCACTTTCCTTGACCATATCGAGTCTCATCTCGAGAAGGTGCACACCTTGGAGCAAGAAAAGGAACAGACCCCACTCGAATATATCGAGCAGCTAGATCGGCGTATGGGATGGAAAGACACCGACCTGACACTCTACGAACGGGTTCACGCCGTACAAAGTGTGTTTCCCGAAGAGGTGGAGCCCTATCTGAACGCAAAAGCGGCCCTCGAGACGAACCTGAAGGTGGATCGCGTCGATGAGCCGCTCATGTATATTCATGGTAGGGGTCTCGGGTTTCAGCAGTTCGGCATCGCCAATAATCATGACTTCAGTGAAGATCAGCTTGTGGCTTATACAATCGCATTACCGAATCAACCATTGGTCAGTGGTCACTTCATCCCGGAAAGTGCCGTACATCCTTTACACCATCTTGAAAAAACCAATCGTTTGGAGAGACCGGTCCTGAAATCGCTTGAAAATCACTGGCATGACGTGTTGTTAGATGAAGAACAAAAGTCCCTTTCAAGAATTTCATTGTTTAACCTCGAAAGACTCTGGTGACATTCGTGGGTATGATGATTTAAAAATTCATACCCTTTTCAATTTCAGAGGCTGCCATTTTTACCTCATACATTTTGTGCAAGCATATGAGCAGCTGTTTCACGCATATCTTGTAGGTCAGATATCTCTGCGAATTCAGCTACAGTTATTGCGCTGGTTGTTAACAACTCAATTATATGCTCATCCATTCTTGACCATGTTCTTCCGCCTGCATTGTCGTAAGCATCGAGTAACTTTGTCAAACCATCCTTACCAAACAGTAATAGATGTGATAGAAAATCCACAGATGTGTCCGCAATACTAATTTCTGTCCAATCTATCAAACCAGAGACCTCAAAATTCTTATTTATTAGTATGTGGCCAGGGTGTAAATCCCCGTGGCTTACACCTACATGCGATGGCCATAGCGAATCATTCGCCAACCATTCTTGCCAACGCTCCCATAGCTCTGAATTCACATGATACTTCTGTCTCACCTTCTCCATCCGTATCTTCATTGAACTCTTTAAATCTCTAGCATATAGAGTTTTGATACCGATTTCTTTGAAGTGTCGATGTGGTAATGTGTGTAGTTCTGCCAACACTTTACCTAATGACTGATAGTAAGATTGTGGTGTATTCTCTTTGTCAAAACTCCAGATGTAATCTTGTTGCTCTACATCAATTGTTGCAACCGGAACACCATCTAATTGCTTATACGCAATTAGTTCATCATCAAAAATCGACCAATTTGGAACTTGAAAACTCACATGTTCTTCCATAATTTCTAGTGCCATCTTTTCTTTCAAGGCGCTCCTCATCGAATCTAATCTTCGAGGAATTCTTAGTATCCACTTGCTACCAAGCGTATCTTTTGCATAAGCAACCTGAAAATCAACACCCGATTCATTTACCATAATGCTATTCTCTAACACATCTAATCCTTTATTTTTTGCAAGCCGTTTAAATTCGTTCATGATTTGTTCCTCCAATTTTTATGTTGTGCGATAAGCAAGTGAAATGTATGCATTTTTAATACTTTTTCATTTCAATCTTTTCTAATTAGACTTAACTAAATGAAGTCATAAAAAAATCACAGACAAAACGGTGTCTGTGATCAGGAGTAAATGAGCTACAACTAAGAAGCGTCCATTATCAAAAATAAAAGGACACGGCAAAAAGAGTTGTAAATCTGCTATGTTTGTAAGTGTGTGGTTTCTTCGTCAAAGATTGATAAAAATGTGCAGACTACTCCCATTTACTCTGTTTTATGAAAACAGAGCCTTTGAACATATTCAATTAGCCATTGTTCAAAGTGTGGTGGCGTAATCTCCCGGCGTGCATCATTCTTAACAATCCTCCTAGTGAATATTATGCTGTTGACTTTATATCAGTTTTTATTCAATGTCAATCGAGCTTTATATTTAGATAAAATTTTTTGCCGATTTGTCTTTATTAAATACTGATTTGTAAGTTTTAAAAAATATAATCACAAATAATTGATACTCGTTTTTAATCTTCCCAAAGCTCATCCATCAACTCATCAATTTCTTTCGATAATCGTTGCCTTTCCTCTACGTCTACTTCAACTCGTCCATTTTCGTAAAACCACAGCACGTCGCCAGGTTGAACTGCTTCCGGAAGTCGTGACTTTGGGATGTCCTCCATCACTTCCCCGAATTCGACGACAGCCAAGTCTCCTTCGAATCGATCGATGATTCCTCTGCGGCGCTTCATTTTGATTTTTTCACGGCGTAGCTCGATCCGTTCCCCGTAATGATGATTGTACCGTTCTTGTCTGTTCGAAGCGTGTTCACTTTTTGACGTTTCAAGTTCGTTACCACTTCGGATGTCGGATGCCCGTAGCTGTTTTTCCCGACACTGATGATGGCATGCTTCGGTTTGACCGTTTTTAGGAACGTGCTACTCGTCGATGTCTTGGCACCATGATGGCCCACCTTCAAGACATCTGCACGGAGCGTCTGTTTCTTCGCCATCATGTCCTTCTCAGAAACGTGTTCCGCGTCCCCTGTGAACAAGAACGTGTTCTTCTTGTACGTGACATGAAGGACCGCACTCCAGTTGTTCAAGTCACTGTTCGAGTAGGATTTGACCGGACCCACAAACTTCGCACTGACACCTTTGATCGGCAGTTTCACGCCGGCTTGTGCCGTTTTGATGGTCTTCCCTTCCCGTTTCACGGCTTGAAGGAAGTCTTTGTAGGCTTGGGTTGTGTGTTTCACTTTTGGTGCGTAGACGTTCTCGACACGATAGGCATCTAGGATTTCGTCCAATCCACCGATATGATCCGCATCCGGATGCGTCGAGATCAATACCTCGATATCGTCGACTTTTTGCTTTTTGAGGTAGGCGACGATAGCATCGCCCTTTCCTTTGTTCCCCCCGTCGATGATGACGTCCTCACCGCTCGGCATCTTGATATAGATAGCATCTCCTTGCCCGACATCGATGTAATGGACTTTGATGCTCGCAGCAGCCGACGCTTCCCCGTATGGCGACACCAATAGCGCTCCACTAAATAGAACGGCACTCCCAATCTTGATCAATTTATTCATTCTCTATCACCTCATATGAATTTATTGTAAAATTATTCAACATAGTCTCATTATAAAATGATATCTGTTAAATAG
This sequence comes from Exiguobacterium sp. RM11, assembly GCF_059821525.1. Classification (NCBI taxonomy): domain Bacteria; kingdom Bacillati; phylum Bacillota; class Bacilli; order Caryophanales; genus Exiguobacterium; species Exiguobacterium sp. RM11. The sequence continues at coordinate 28,152 of NZ_JCBAOU010000002.1, forward strand.
CTTCAACATTTCACATATCACCATATAAAAAATACATACAGGTTTTTCGCATTAAAGGAGGCGTTTAGCATGTACTTTCGGACACCAAAAGCAGAGAACAGAAGGGAGAAGCCTGTTTTGATCTTTAAAGACGGGGAAGAATTGAAAGAGTGTGCGACGATTCAGGAAGCCGCAAAGTTTTTGAAAGGTCACACCTTCTGTCGCGCCATGCCGTATCGCCCTATCATGAACGGCATCATTTTTGATGAGACCTGGATATATGAGGGAAGTACCTATCGATTCACCACCGACCCTGAAGTGAAGAAACAGAAACTTGATGCTATGCGAAATCAATATCGAGATCGTTTTTGATAGGTATACTTAAAAACTCTATTTAACACATTCATCATTGTAAAAGGGGTGTACACTGACGACTCAGTGTTACATCCCTTCTTAATTTGCTTATATGATTTGTTAACCATACTGGAGAGTTGGACATTTTTAATAAGTGTCCGCTGATTATAGATTGCAAGGCATCACCCTCTTTGCTAAATAAGTTGTGCCTTCACAAATATCATCCAATCGTCTATCGTGCTACAACTATCATCTGCTATCCGCTTCATTTTTATACATACCTGTTCTCTTCTTCACCCTGACATGCTCAATCAACGCATGCATGATTTGTTCTTCTTTGATGCCAAAATCCTGATCAAACGGCACCCGCTCCCCTTCGAATAGAAACGCATCGACTAAGTAAAGGACCCGTGGTCTTTTACGCGGTGCGCTGTCCTTGAGACATCGTTCCCAGACGAACTGCTCGAACTCTTTTGAATGACCTCTGTGCTCGATCGCATTTCGTATCATCGTCCGTGTGATTTCAAGATGACCTTCCCATAGCCAACGACCGGCCACTCGATTCCACATCTCGATACGCCCCTGCTCTTTGATCGCTTCTATATCGATTTCGGCATGATACGGAGCTTCATCCTCATTTTTGACGACATCCCGCGAATCCCCTGTCACCGACTCCGGATACAGCTCCCATCCTTCCGGCATCCGTTCTTTGATGAACTGTTCGAGCGCCTCTTCACTGATCCGATAACCTTTTTTACGCGACTCGAGCGGTTCTGCCTGGATCACGCCTTTTCGTACCCAGTTGCGGACCGTCTCCTTATGGCTTGTAAGCTTGTTCTTCGATAAGATTTCAAATGCTTCGTCAATCGTATACATACATATCCCCCTTTAATACAATGATGATTTTATTAAATAATACAATGATGATTTTATTAAATAATACCACGAACATTGTATTAAAGTAAGATATTACCTTAATTCACTTCAAATCACTCAGAAGTCCGTGAATGACCTCCAAACAAAAAACACCATTCAGACGAATAGTGTTCTTCAACAGCTTAAAATACCTCGCTTTTAATCAAGAATTTTTAGTTTGAGTATTCTTCTATTGTTTTAAAAATTCGGGAATATGCGTCTCTTATATTTTTCTTATTTACTTGATCATCATATAATCCATACCCCCAATATGTATGTTTGCCGTCCACATTGATATATCCTGTTGCATAGCTTCCTGAATTTACATCAATAGCATCATCATATCTTGTATTCTCATCAACAAATGGTAGGTATGATTTTGTTGATTCAATAAAAAAGAATGGTTTTTCCGAGTTTTGATAAACCTTAGCATATTTACTATTTGAAGCTTCCTGTAAGTGTTTTTTCATAATAATAACAGCATCTAATTTCTGAATTTCATCTTCACTAAGAAGGTCATTAAAATCGATAGAGATGAAACTCACTTTGGATTCATTAACATCAGGAAATTCTCCAATTACGCCGATTTTTAGTGGTTTTCCCGTGTATATATCTGCTGCATTAGATTTTTTACTACAAGCATTTAAAGGAATTAGTAATAAGATTAATATTAAAGGTATTGCTACTTTTTTAATGTTCATAAAAAATCCCTCCTAAGCCTACTTACTTCTATATAACCACAAAATTATTGTAAATGGATGTCCCTTTTTATAAATTCATACTAATATACTGTTTTGTAAAAAATAACTAGTCATAAATCACTATTTTGTATTTTTATGGTTTTATACGGCTATTTTATGGATTAAAATTTGGATTGTACTTACTTAACATTTGTCAGGAGGAAAAACAGTGAAAAAGATATTACTTGTTATACCCGTACTCTTAGTTCTATTGGCTTCAAATGGATCAGCATTAGCTTCTGAAAGTAAAGTCAAAAAGGTTGACAACCTTGAGGATGAATACCAAATCGAACTTACATACGAAGAAGCCATGCAACGCGTATCAGAACTTTCAGGAGAGCCTGTAGAAAAAGTTAAAGAAAGATATCAAAAAGAAAACCAAAAAAAGAACTCTTTATCTTTGATGGCTACCACATCATCTAATTGTCATTGGATTGAAACGTCAACTAATATTCCTGTTACAAGCAGTTATCAGCCAAACTTATCTGCTGTTTTAGAAGGATGTAGAAATGGTTCGTTCGGTTGGTTAACGACCAAAAAACCCTTCTATGTTGGTATGATTGCAGATAACAAAAAATTCGACGGTGATATTCGAGTTGAGGTTAAAGGTTCAGGCTTCAACTATTTAATTAACGGGAGTTTCCATAACCGTGGTACTATGACACACCAAGGTACTACTGGAGTAAATGCGGTCTGGACAACAACATACGCGGTTTCTTCTTCCTCAGATTTTTACAAATCTTACTATTCAGGTCTAAAGTGGCGGGCAGTAACACCTTAACTCAATAATAAATTATCTAGATTGTGAATACTTTCTATATTAATTATGTAGACAAGTTAAATAGTGAAATTTTACTTAAACGGCTTGAGTCCTGAAATTATCTGGGCACAAGCCGTTTAGTTGTCTTTAGAGAGATTCCCTATAAACTTAGAACTCTTGTAGTTATCACAAACACGATTGACATTAAAAACTTTTCTGATCGAATGGTTTTCTCGGCGCGTCACTAGACGCGCCCACGCTTTTGCTTTTGACGTTGCCCTTACGCTCCGTGCCTCCCGTTAGAAAGGTCCAGGAACATAGAGATGCGGCGGTGAGCCAGCAGCTCTTGTTATCGGTCCGTCAGGGAGGCAGCGGTGCGATGAGCGACTTCGCCCTAAGGCGTTAGACGCTCACGCATGAGCACGGATCACCATTTCTTCTCCCAGGCCCCGTCCTCAGAGACTCCCCAATCCTCGAACCGATACTTGATGAGCCAATGGACATGCATCACCTCATATTCGAATACACCTTTGGATAGCTCCGAGACGACGAAACTGACGTCCCCATTCGCCACCACCCACGTCCCATATAGATATACGCTCTTGATCGGACGCTCTTCAGAATCCAGATAGATCACCACGCGGAAGTAGGGCGAGTTCTGTCCTTCATCGAACCGGACGACCTTCTCGACGCAATGTTCCCTGTCGACGACGCGCATCCAATCTGGACGCTCCATCAATTCAGAGAACACGGTCCGGACGAACGGATCCAATCCATCGAACGCATAGCCATCAAGTATCCGTTCGTTCATCACGCCTCACCCCTTTCAGTTTTTATAGACCAATTCCCAATACTTATGCGATTTACGCTTCGTTCAAAGACTCACTAAATAAAAATGTATACATGTATACAAATCTACAAGTATACATGTATGCATTTCGAAACAATCAGTTATGTACTTGAAGCGTGTTCGTATTAAAGAAGACCGTCATCTGTTTCAATCGTTCCCCTTCTTTCACTTCACAAAGGATATCCATGCTCACTAACTCGAAGGCCTCAGGATCGATGTCCATCCGTTCAGGAAGTCTTCTAAGCAATACCTCTTTCATCTCTTCAATCGTTTGTTGGTCCAATGTGTGATTCATTTGAATCATCCTCTCTTGTTGATAGCTCAACAATACCTTGAATCTGACCTCTCAACATCTCGGCTTGTTTCATATAAGCCCTGGGCTTGTTTGAAACAAGCCCAGGGCTTACGTAGGAAAAACGGCCATTTTCACCAAATAAGCACTCATTTTTCATTAATCCAAACATCGCAAATACACATTCATGAAAAAACAGAGCAACGTGATTTCTTTATGCCTTTGACTTCTCACCAAATCATTTGTTTTCGCCACGCGAAAACATTCCTTTTCCCGGATCCGAATTCTGGATCCAGGCGACAGCAACGCGAGTCGCTAAACCCGTCAAAGAAAAACGTATGTTTTTCCTCCTTGCCCTTACCGGACGGACCAGGACCGGTCCCCCGGCCCCGCTCCTTTCCATTCAACCCATGTAACCTCGCTGTTTCATGCTGACATATGACTCGTCCGCACCGAGGATGAGATGGTCGAGCACCGGGATGCCGATGAGGTCGCCCGCCTCATGTAAGCGTTCGGAGACGAGGATGTCCTCTCGGCTCGGGCTCGGGTCCCCGCTCGGATGTTGGTGACAGGCGATGATGCACGAGGCATTATTGAGAATCGCACATTTGAAGATTTCTCTCGGGTGAACGACGCTCGAATTGACGCTCCCGACGTGCGCCCGATGGACGCCGATGACCCGATTTTTCGTGTTCAACATGATGACGAGGAACACCTCCCGGTCATCATCCCCGATGAAGGATGCCCCGATTTGTCGGGCATTGTCGGGTGATTGGATGACGGCGTGCTTGAGGGCGACCATTTCCTCGCGAACCTCTTGTTTGATACGGATGACCTCGATGATTGACGATAGTTCCATGATGGTTTGTCCCCTTTCGGATAAGCTGTCCTCAGAACGAACACCGTTGTGCGTCCTGTTGACGGGAACGCAGCGAGCGTTGGGAGACGGTGCAAGGGCGACCGCAGGGAGAGCCTCAAAAAAATGCGTAGAGCAAACGGAGGACCAGGCTTCCGTAGCCAACGAGCGAAAAGCCTTGCTTTGAGCCAAAAGCGAAGGAAGACGGGCCGGAGGGCGCGTCATTTTTTTGACGTCCCTTGCACCGATGACCAGCGAGCTAGAGTACGGAAACAGGACGCACGGATCAATAATCAAAAAAGAGCTGTTCAAACGAGATAAATCGGGTATAAAATAAGAACAAATGTTCGTTTATATGAAAGGAGAATTATGATGACGATGTATCGCGACCGGGGTGAGCTAAAATGGATCCCATTCCTTATGCCCGAGCACAAGGCGTTATTGACGAAGTATTATAAGGAAATCCAAAAGATTGAGATGCCAGATGTCGATGAACAGGTCTTATCGGTTTATGAAAACGTGCTGAATGACGCAATTTTCAGTGGGGATATGGTCGAGGTAAAATATGTGGAGGAGCGGGAAATGAAACGATTCAAAGGGTTCGTTCACCGGACAAACTACATGGAGCGGACCGTCGAACTGGCCAATCAGCGGGATGGGATCATCCATGTGCCGTTCGAGGCAATCATTCACGTGGAACAATCGATGGACTAACGCCCTGGCGGTTTTTCGAAGTCTGCGTCACGAAACGAAGTTTCGCTTCTCGACTTATAAAAGATCGTAAAAGCTGATTTAACAAAATCATTCTATTTCCGTTTCGAGATTGACACATTTCAAAACAGTAAATGAATTACTAAAAATAAAACTTTACATTACTATTCCTATACGTTATTCTACGGTTAACAGTTTTAGTAATAACTTTACTGAGGAGTTGGTATCTTGATGACTAAAAGTTACAAAGTCTTGAAAGAGCTTACGAGAGGAACCAATGTTCCTTCGACTGAGTTAGCGTTAGCAATCTACAGCATTAAATACATAAGTGAACAAACCAATCATTTTTCGCACAAACTCGATTTACAAGCGTTAATTCAAAACCCATCTAGCGTAAAAGAAAAGTTAATAGAAATGTTCCGCCTTATTGAAAACGAATTTCCGGATTTTAATAACGTGTACTCTTGTTTAGAAATACCTTGGAATATCGTTGAGAACAAACTTCTATTTGATATTTTTTTGACTTTAGAAAATGATCACGAACTTAATTACAGCTTACTAATTAATGAAATTCAAACGGACATAGGATTGAACCACAGACGAGACCTGGCAACTCATACTACTCCGTTGTTTATTCAAGAATTGATGATCTCCTTGCTCAACATTCAAAACGACTCTTCCTTCTATGATGGTACTGCGGGATTTGGTGGACTTCTAATAGAAGCCGACCATCAAAACAAAAATAAGAACATTAATTTTTTTGGTCAAGAGTTCAATCCAAATGCTTGGGCTATGGGGAAACTACTCTTACTTCTTAGTGGGATAAAGAACGTTCAATATGCTTATGGAAATACTATTAGTCATCCTGCTTTCTTTGAGAACGAACAATTAAAGCGATTCGATTATATCGCTATGTCTATGCCCTTCGGAGTGTCGCTCTATCCTCATGAAAAAGAACAAATTGAAAATGATCCATACGATCGATTTATTTATGGCCGTGTCCCACAAAAAAATGCAGATATGGCTTATGTACAACATGCTCTCTCTTCTTCTACGGGGAAAGGACGAGTTGTTCTTTTGGTGACCAACGGGGCCCTCTTTAGAGGAGGAAGCGAGGCAACCATTAGAAAAACATTAATTGATATGGATCAAATCGAATCTATTATTTCATTATCAGAGAACGTCCTATACCACACTGCTATCCCTATAAATATTTTAGTCTTAAATAAAAATAAATCGTTTGATAAAAAAGGAAAAATTCAATTTATTAAAGCAGACCATTTATTTAAATCTAGGAAGAAACAAAAATATTTAACGCAAGAACATATTGAAGAAATTCTTGATCTTGTCGAAAATCCGAAAGATCAAGAATCGTTTAGTAAGACAATCAATACTTCCTACGTCGGTGACAATTTACTAGTTAGTAAACATATCAAAAACGATAAGGCAGTTATAGAAGGTGAAGGTACGTACAAGATTCTATTCGACAAGCTAGAAAATGATTCAAGTCATACCCTCAAGTTTGGCGAGATTGGAAAGTTATATAAAGGCTTAAATACTACTCCTCAAAATTCTAGCGAGGAGAAGAATGGTAAATTTAAAATCATTAAAATGTCTGATGTACATGACGGGAAAATTCAAGTTGAAAAACTATCGAATATTTCATTTAAAGCAAACATGAAAATAGATCCTTATGTAGTCAAAGAAGGAGATATTTTGATTTCATCTCGGGGATATGCTCAAAAAGTTGCAGTAGTTCCACCTCACGACGGAACACTCGTACTATCACATAACTTTATTGCTATCCGACCAAATAAAGATATAGTCGATTCAGAATTTCTACAAATGTATCTCGATAGTCCTGTAGGAAAATTCACCCTAAACGACTTGGCCAGCGGCACTTCCCTGCCCGTACTAAGTGCAAAAGATTTAGAAACAGCAACTCTATATCTTCCCGAGCTTTCAGTTCAACAATCTGTAGTGAACAGTTACCGAAATGCTCAGCGTGATTATGAAGAACAACTAAAAAAGGCACAGTATCAATTAAAAACAGCAAAAGATCTAGCCTATAAAGATAGTGGGCTTACATCACTTTTCGAATTGATAGAATAAACAACCTAGTGAATACAAAGGGAGGAAAATAATATGGAATTCGCATATTGGAAGGTAGTGATAAGATACGGCCATGTAGGGAAACGAAATGAGATTAGTGTAGCTAGACATTTAGTCACTGCAAGAAATACCACTACTATAGATGTCATGAATCTTGTTGAGACAATGCCAGGCACTAAAAATCGGGCTTTAGTTTCCGTAAAAGAAATAGAGCTCAATGAGTATCTTCAAGGAGTCCGCGAGGAAAAAGAAAATTTTTATCTTCAACGACTTTTTAGAAATGAAAAAGCGGAATGATTTTAATTACTTTTTCTCGAAACTCTTCTCTAAACCGGATCATTCTATAGAAAATATTTTTAAAGGTCTAGCCGACTCATTACTGTAAAATGTTTATAGAAGTTTACGCTACAGCTGAAGGTTGTGCAGATTTATAAAAATATATTAAGTGATTTAGAAATAAAAGTAATCACTATTTCGTTAATAATAGGAGGAAATCGAATGGCAACAGCAAACTTGGGATTTGAAGAAAAACTATGGAAAATGGCAGATAAATTACGTGGATCTATGGATTCAGGCGAGTATAAAAATGTCGTCCTCGGGTTATTGTTTTTAAAATACGTCTCAGACGCTTTCGAAGAGAAACACGCAGAATTAAAAGAGGATGAATGGGCAGACGAGGAAGACCGTGACGAATATGTAGCAGATAATATCTTCTTCGTCCCACAAGAAGCACGCTGGTCATTCATCAAAGACAACGCTAAAAAACCTGAAATCGGGCAACTTATTGATGCTGCAATGGTGGCCATCGAAAAAGAGAATCCGTCTTTAGTTGGTGTATTACCAAAATCGTTCGCACGACCAGAGCTTGACAAAACACGCCTTGGCGAAACGATTGATTTGTTCTCTTTCAAAATTGGAGACGAGGATAGTCGCGAAAAAGACGTTATCGGACGCGTCTATGAATATTTTTTGAGCAACTTTGCGAGTGCAGAAGGGAAAAATGGTGGGGAATTCTATACGCCATCTTCTATCGTCGCTTTATTGGTCGAAATGTTAGAGCCTTATCAAGGACGTGTTTACGATCCAGCATGTGGATCTGGGGGAATGTTTGTTCAATCGTCAAAGTTCGTCAAAGAACATCAAGGACGGATTGATAACTTGTCTGTCTATGGCCAAGAATCCAATCCGACGACCTGGAAACTGTGCAAAATGAACTTAGCTATTCGAGGAATTGATGGTAATATTGGTCCCCACCAAGCTGATACATTCTTGAACGATGTACACAAGGGACTAAAAGCTGATTTTATTCTGGCAAATCCGCCGTTCAATATTAAAGACTGGGGGGGCGATAAATTACAGGATGATGTACGTTGGCAATATGGAATCCCACCACAAAATAATGCCAACTTCGCTTGGGTACAACATATGGTTTCAAAATTAGCCCCCGCAGGTACAGCAGGCTTTGTTTTGGCAAATGGTTCAATGTCATCTAATGCAAGTGGCGAGGGGGAAATCCGAAAAAACTTAATCGAGAATGACTTAGTGGAATGTATCGTCACTTTACCAGGTCAGTTATTCTACTCGACACCAATCCCTGTATGTTTATGGTTCGTATCAAAAAATAAAGCGAAAACAGGTAAACGTGAACGAAACAATAAAATTCTGTTTATTGATGCGCGTCACCTCGGCTTCATGGCAGATCGTACGCATAAGGAATTCAGTAAAGAAGACATCAATAAAATTGCTGAAACATTCCATGCATGGCGTGGAACAAATGAACAAGAATATAAAGATGAATTAGGCTTTTGTAAAGAAGCAACTATTGAAGAAGTTCGTGAGCACTTTTACGTGTTAACTCCTGGTCGGTATGTAGGATTAGCTAAACAAGAAGATGATGGAGAGTTATTTGAAGAAAAAATGGAACGCTTAACAAGTGAACTAGCAGAACAATTTGCAAAATCAAAAGAATTAGAAGAACAGATTCGTAAAGCGTTAGGCGGGATTGGTTATGGAATTTAAAAAATACAAAATTTCTGATATTGCTGAAGTAATTGGAGGCGGTACACCGTCTACGAAAAAAACAGAATATTATGGTGATGATATTGCTTGGCTTACCCCAAAAGATTTATCAAATTTTAACAGAAGGTATATTAGTAAAGGAGAGCGCTCCCTCACAACTTTAGGATTACAAAGATCTAGCGCAAGGCTAATGCCGGCCAACACCGTATTATTTACCTCACGAGCTCCAATAGGGTATGTGGCTATTTCAAAGAATAATATATCTACTAATCAAGGTTTTAAGAGTCTGATTTGCAGACAAGATAAAATATTACCCGAATATATGTACTATTTAATGAAATTCAACACCCCAGCTCTAGAAAATCAGGCTACTGGCTCCACTTTCAAAGAAGTCTCCGGAACTATAGTTAAAAACTTCGAAGTTCTGATTCCTGATATTAATGAACAAAAAAAAATTATTGGTATTCTTGGTTCATTGGACTCGAAAATAGAATTAAATTTGGATTTAATCTCAAAATTAGAAGAAATATCTAAGGTTCTATTTAAACATTGGTTCATCGACTTCGAATTTCCAAATGAAGAAGGAAAGCCCTATAAATCAAGTGGTGGAGAAATGGTGCAAAGTGAGTTAGGAGAGATACCTAAAGAGTGGAGCATTGTCAAGTTATCTGATATTACTAAAATATTGAAAAAAACATTCAACCCTAAAAAAACTAATGTTGAAAATGTAATTCATTTTAGTTTACCCGCCTATGATAAGAATCAATTACCAACTCTGGATAATGTTTCAACAATTAAAAGTAACAAGTGGCTATTGGAAGACAACTGTGTTGTTTTTTCTAAAATGAACCCCAGAACACCTCGGGTTTGGTTACCTAATTTAAAAAATCATTTATTGAACGTAGCGTCTAGTGAATTCGTCGTACTAAAAAATAATTCTAGAGAATCTAACAGCTTTATGTACAACCTTTGTAAATCTGAAGCTTTTAATGAATATTTAATTGCACACGCCACTGGTTCTACTAATAGTAGACAAAGGGTAACTCCAGCAGTTGCCTTAGATTTTAAAATGGCTTTATGTTGTAAAATGATGGAGTCTTACGGTGAAACCGTTATGGGTATGTCCGAAACAATCAAATCATTACATGAAGAAAATGCTTACTTGCAACAAATACGGGATTCTTTACTTCCTAAATTATTGTCTGGTGAAATTGAAATCCCTGATGAATTGGAGGTGTAAGAGATGTTCAAATATAACGAATCAGAACTAGAAATTGCAACTCTTGAATGGTTAGAAGAATTAGGATATGACATTGTCGAAGGGCCTGATATTGCACCTGATGGGGAGCATCCGGAACGTGGCAGTTATCAGGATGTTGTGCTGATCGACCGGTTGCGTGATTCTTTGCGAAAGATTAACCCAACGATTGAAGCGACAGTAATTGAAGAAGCGGTACAAAAAATCATTGCGAATGCTTCACCGAATTTGATTTTAAACAATAAACAATTTCATAAACTGGCAACAGATGGTATTGAGATACAAGTACAAGGAACAGATGGGTATAATCCCACGGTTTCTGTTTATGTCTTTGATTTTGAACAGCCACAAAACAATGATTTTATGGCAGTTAACCAGTTTACGATTATTGAAGGACAAGCCAATAAACGTCCTGATGTAATTGTATTTGTGAATGGTCTACCTATAGTTGTTATCGAATTAAAAAGTGCAACTAACGAAGACGTCGATATCTCAGATGCTTATAATCAACTTCAGACTTATAAACAAGCAATACCTACTCTTTTCCGTTACAACGCATTCCTAATCGCAAGTGACGGCATTAATGCACGCGTGGGTTCTCTCACCGCAAACGAAGAACGCTTCATGAAATGGCGCACTGTCGATGGATCTTCGTTAGCAAGTCCCGCAGAACCGCAACTCGAAGTCATGTTAAACGGGATGTTAGCACCACATCGCCTCTTAGATATCATTCGAAACTTTATACTCTTCCAATCTGATGGAGAGAACACTTATAAAATCTTAGCGGCATATCATCAATATCATGCTGTAAACAAAGCTGTTGAAAAAACTCAAGACGCAACTCAAGATACCGGTGATCGTAAAATTGGTGTCGTTTGGCATACACAAGGATCAGGGAAAAGTTTATCAATGGTTTTTTATGCCGGAAAACTTATTAAAATGATGAATAATCCTACAATCGTGGTCTTAACAGATCGAAATGATTTGGATGATCAGTTGTATAAAACATTCTCTCTATCTAAGGAGATTCTACGCCAGTCCCCTAGTCAAGCTCAATCGAGTGATTCATTGCGTGAATTATTAAACGTCGAATCCGGCGGCATCATTTTTACAACGTTACAGAAATTTTCTCCCGATGCGGAAACGGGTGAAATGCCAAGTTTGACAGACCGTAAAAATGTCATTGTCATAGCTGACGAAGCACACCGTTCCCAGTACGGCTTTGGTGCAGCGATATCTCAACAGAAAGATCGCGAAGGCGAAGTTAAATATGGATATGCCAAGTATGTCCGCGATGCTTTACCGAACGCCTCGTTCATTGGATTTACAGGAACACCTGTAGAATCGACGGACCGAAATACACCGGCCGTGTTTGGTGAATACATTGATGTATACGATATGTCGCAAGCCGTCGAGGATGGGGCAACGGTTAAAATTTTCTATGAATCTAGAGTTATTCCTTTAGAGTTACCAGAAGGCTTGGCAATTGACGATGACTATGAAGACATTACAGAAGATCAGGAATCTTCAGTGAAGGAAAAACTGAAATCCAAGTGGTCACGTTTAGAAGCAATCGCCGGCGCTGGTTCACGTATCGAGAAAATGGCGCAAGATGTGGTTCACCATTATGAGGAACGTGAAAAAGCGATGTTCGGTAAATCTATGATTGTTGTCATGTCACGTCGTATCGCAATCGATCTGTATAAAGAGATTATTAAAATCCGACCAGAATGGCATTCCGATGACGATGATAAAGGTACCATCAAAATCGTAATGACAGGATCTTCGAGTGATCCTGTCGAATGGCAACCCTTTATCGGCACTAAAAAACGTCGCGAATTTTTAGCACGCCGCATGAAAGACAATATAGACCCTCTAAAAATTGTCATTGTACGCGATATGTGGTTAACAGGATTTGATGTCCCTTCTATGAATACTATGTACATCGATAAGCCGATGAAAGGGCATAATTTAATGCAAGCAATTGCTCGAGTAAACCGTGTGTTTAAAGACAAACCAGGTGGCTTAGTAGTCGACTATATCGGCGTGGCAGATAATTTAAAAGAAGCATTAAAACAGTACACAGACAACGACCGTGAAATGGCAGGTGTCAATACCTCACTTGCAGTTGATGTCATGTTAGAGAAGTATCAATTAATTACGGAAATATTGTATGGTCATAATTACTCAGGGTTTATGTCAGAAAAATCATCCCACCGTATTAAAGCGATTGTAACGACAATGGATTATGTAATCGGATTAGGTGAGGAAGAGAAGAAACGATTTTTAGATACAGTGACAGAGCTATCAAAAGCGTACGCTTTGTGTGCGACAACACAAGAAGCTGAAGAGTTGAATGATGAAATTGGTTTCTTCAAGGCTGTCAAAGCAAGTATAGTAAAAACTATTGGCGATAGTAGCAAGAAAAAAACTGCTACACAGATGGATGCTCAAATTAATCAATTAATCTCAAAATCAGTTATTTCTGAAGAGGTCATTGATATTTATAAAGAACTCGGTTTAGAGAATCCAGATATTTCGATCTTATCAGATCAGTTTTTAGAAGATGTTCGTGCGTTACCAGAAAAGAACCTGGCAGTTGAGTTATTGAATCGTTTACTAAATGGTAAGGTGAAAAGTATTCAGCGCAGTAACTTGATCAAAGCGAGAAAATTCTCAGACATGTTATCGAATGCTTTGAATAAATACAATAAGCGAACCATTGAAACTTCAAAAGTTATTGAAGAATTGATTGAATTAGCTAAAGAAATGGATGAAGCATTCAAGCGTGGTGAGCAGAACGGACTCAGCAAAGAAGAAATTGCTTTTTATGATGCATTAGCGTCTCACGAGACTGCGGAACAAGTTTTAGGCGATGATACATTAAAAATCATTGCACATGAGCTCACAAAATCAATTAAAGATAACATGAGTATCGATTGGAATTTGCGAGACTCAGCTCGTGCAAGAATGCGTATCATCGTTAAACGATTACTAAAAAAATATGGTTATCCACCAGAAATCAGTAAACAAGCAATTGACACCGTCCTTGAACAAGCAGAACTCATGTCAGAACAACTAGCTTTAAGATTATAAGACAGAATCAAATTGGAAGAAGTTTTACATGTATACAATAATTAGATGATATTCTAGGGAGGAAATACG